>JAFZPH010000021.1 GCA_017550405.1 Bacteroidales bacterium | reverse complement strand
AAAGCTGGCTCTCTCCGCCCTCGACGTGGCCGGTGCTCCTGCACAGACCGCCAAGCTCTGCCAGTATGGCCAGACCGTCGTCATCCTCGGCGCCGGTGGTAAGAGCGGTATGCTCTGCTGCTACGAGGCCAAGAAGCGCGTAGGTGTCACCGGTAAGGTTATCGGCATTGCCAACAGCCCCAAGAGCACCCAGCGTATCAAGGACCTCGGTTTCTGCGACATCGTCGAGTCCGCTGCCGGCATGACCCCCGTCCAGGTGTACGAACTCATCGAGAAGCTCACTAACGGCAAGATGGCCGACGTCACCATCAACTGCGTCAACGTCCCCGACCAGGAGATGACCGCTGTGCTCTGCACCAAGGACGACGGTATCGTCTACTTCTTCAGCATGGCCACCAGCTTCACCAAAGCCAGCCTCGGTGCCGAAGGTATCGGCAGCGATGTCAACATGATTATGGGTAACGGCTACACCAAAGGCCACGCCGAATTCACCCTCCAGGAACTCCGCGAGAGTCCCAAGCTCCGCAAGATCTTCGAAGAGCTGTATGCCTAATAATGTCCGACCAGTCCGACTAGTCTGACTAGTCCGACAAACACACCAACCTGCGGGCAGGGGAGACCTTCCCGCAGGTTTTTTTACACTCTCGAGTATTGATACCACCCACTTACCATCGTCTTCCCCGTCCTTTCAAAACTTTTTTTTCGACAGGATGATAGATTTTCGCCTCTCGCGCGTTGTATATGTGTTAAAATGAAATATCGACTAAACTCGCATTTGTCATGAAACACCTTGTTCTATTACTCTTTCTCCTGACTGCGGCCTTTGCTTCGGCTCAGTCGCAGCAACTACAAATTGCTGGTCGTGTGCTGGATGCCGACGGCAACCCCGTCCCTTTCGCCTATGTCGTGCTGCACAATGCCGACGGCGACAGCGTGCTGGCCGGTGCCACCACTGCCGATGATGGTGCCTTCCTTCTTCCCTGCGGACAGGGGACCTACCGCGTCGAGGTCTCGTCGGTGGGATTCGAGCGGCTGGTGGTCCGCTGCGAGGCGGGCGACCTCGGTGCCCTGACCTTGGACGCCAAACAACTAAATGCCGTCAGCGTCACGGCCAGCCGCACCACCGAGCAGGTAGACCGCTATGTGGTGCTGCCCAAACCAGAGGAGGTGGAGTCGGCGGGTCGCACTCTGGTACTCCTCGACATGCTGAAGCTTCCGGGACTGAAAGTGGATGTGGCCTTGCAGCAGATTACCGTTGACGGCGGCATGGCCATCCTGCAAATCAATGGCAAGGAGGTGCCTCTGACACGGTTGGCCAACCTCCGGGCCGAACAAATCAAGCGCGTGGAATACAGCAACAATCCCGGCACCCGCTACCTTGACCGCGGCGCATCGGGCATCATCAACATCATACTCAAAGAGCGCGAGGACGGCGGTAGCCTCATGGCACAGGGGCAGTCGGCATTGACCACCGGCTTCGTCAACGGTTACCTGCTTGGCTCCTACCACAAGGGCAAGAGCGAGTTTGCATTGGAGTACACCCTTGGCTACCGTAACTACGACCAAGTGCCCTACCAACTCGAGGACAGTTACATCGACCCAGCCCGTACCGTCACCCGCAGCCAGCGCACCAACATGCCCTTCTGGTACATCGACCACACCCTCAATGCCGAGTATACCTACCAGCACAACGACAGCACCATGTTTGTCGCCTCGCTGCAGGACAACTTCTTCACCAAGACACTCGACGCCACCGGCACAATGACCGAGACCGACCGCAGCGTTACCACCAATCAGTCCATGCAACAGCACAGCTACCAGAAGGACAATTTGCCCAAGCTCGACCTCTTCTACACCCACCGCATGCCCAACGGCCAAAAGGTGGAACTGAACGTGGTGGGCGAATACGCCACCGACCTCTACGACAACACCCTCACCTACACCTCCGGCACCTACGCCACCCACATCGACGGACACGGTTACGCCCTCAGCGGCGAAGGTGTATACAGCAAGCAGTTCGGCACGACAACCCTCCGCACAGGCCTTCAGTACCAGCACAACTTTGCCGAGAACGACTACACCCTCTACAACACCACCTCTGCCATGACCAAGGACAACGCCTACCTCTACGCCGAACTGCAAGGTGCAATAGGCAGCGACATAGGCTACTCCATTGGCACCGGTGCCAAACTGCTCAACGTCACCGACGGCACTAACAGCCAGTCCTATCTCCGCAACCTCAGCACCGCCCGTCTCAACTGGCGTGCCACAGATAATCTAAGCCTCACCGCCTTTGTGCAGTACACACCCATGCTGCCAACCCTTGCCGCCCTTTCGCCAGTCTTCCAGCAAACCGACGATGTCGAAGGCACCATCGGCAATCCCGACCTCAAACCCAGCGAACAACTCCGCGACGCACTCCTGTTACGTTACAACCACTCCAGCGGTTTCTATGCCTTTTCCTCTATCGGTGCCATGCGCATATTCCATACCTATTTCGATGTCTATCACTACGATGACGTACGCGACCTTTTCGTCCTCACCTACCAGAATGCCGACCTTTGGTATGTCCCCTATGCCTTCGCAGAGGTAGGTGTCAGAGGGCTGTGGAACCACCTGAACCTGTCGCTGAACGGCACCTATTACCACTATGTCTCCAAGGGGTCGGATTTTTCCCACACCCGCAACAACTTCACCGCCAATGCCAATGCGCAGTTCTATTGGAACAATTTTGTGGCAGGCGCCAACTTCACCCTTCTGCCCCAATGGACGCTCAACGCCGAGACCTACACGATGAGCGAAATGGCGCAGAGCCTCTATGTGCAGTACCGCTACAAGAGCCTCACCGCCATGCTCGCCTGGCATTGCCCGTTCAACAAAGAGGGCTACCGCTACGAAACCATCGGCCTCAGCGCCGTACATCCCTATCATCATACCCACTGGACCGCCAACAACGGCAACATGTTCGTTCTCGGCCTCACCTGGCAGATGGACTTCGGCCGCAAATTCCACAAAGGGGAGAAAACCCTCCAAAACGGCGGCTACGACAACGGCATGGTGAAGACGGGTGCATGACAGCGCGAAGGTGAACCTTACACCGCCGCTGCACCCGCGTACACCTTCCGACAGGATGTCGGCAACACTTTTACTCAATACGACTAACTTCGTTCAATCCAGCATCGTTACAGCATCGTTATCCGATAGTTCCTTTTTCATTGGTAGGATAACGACCTACGATTGATGGAGGAAGGATGCAGGATTGAACGAAGTCAGGGAGTGGGCGTCGGGACACAGATGAAACTGTTTGTGGGAAAATGTGCGTAAGTTTTGTGTTTGAAATTGGATTTTTTTTCGTATCTTTGCATCGTGTTTAAGGTGCATATAGTTATGTACGTGCGTAACTATTGTGCTGACATATAAAGGAATAAACATCGTATCTTATGAAAGTCAACCGCAGAAAAGAACTCTTTCCCGCCGTCACCGATGAGCAGTGGAACGACTGGAAATGGCAGGTCAAGAACCGTATCGAGACCTACGAGGAGCTGAGCAAGTATTTCACCTTTTCCGACGAAGAGGCCGAGGGCATCAAGAAAGCCCTTGCCAAGTTCCGCATGGCCATCACGCCTTACTATCTTAGTCTAATCGACCCCGACGACCCTTACGATCCTATCCGCCGTCAGTGCATCCCGCAGGGTGCCGAGTGCAATATCGCCCCCGCGGACTTGAACGACCCGCTGCATGAGGACGAAGATTCTCCCGCTCCCGGTCTTACTCACCGTTATCCGGACCGTGTGCTGTTTCTTATCACCGACATGTGCTCCATGTACTGCCGCCATTGCACACGCCGTCGTTTTGCAGGGCAGAAGGATGACGAGTCGCCCCAGGACCGTATCGAGAAGTGCCTGGAGTATATCGAGCGGACACCCGAGGTGAGAGATGTGCTCCTCAGCGGTGGCGATGCCTTGATGGTGAGCGACAAGAAGCTGGAATATATCATTTCGCGTCTTCGCGCCATCCCCCATGTCGAGATTGTGCGTATCGGCAGCCGTACCCCTGTGGTCTGCCCGCAGCGTATCACCGACGACCTGTGCAACATGCTGAAGAAGTACCACCCCGTGTGGCTGAACACCCATTTCAACCACCCCAACGAGATGACCCCCGAGGCTATGGCCGCCGTGGCCAAACTGGCCGATGCAGGCATTCCGCTGGGCAACCAGACCGTGTTGCTGCGCGGTGTGAACGATTGTGTGCATGTGATGAAGAAACTGATGCACGAACTGGTGCGCAACCGTGTGCGTCCGTATTATATCTACCAGTGCGACTTGAGCATGGGTCTGGAGCATTTCCGCACCCCGGTGAGCAAGGGTATCGAGATAATAGAGAATCTGCGCGGACACACCAGCGGCTATGCCGTGCCCACTTTTGTGGTTGACGCTCCCGGTGGCGGCGGCAAGACCCCCGTCATGCCCACCTACATCATCTCGCAGAGCCCCAATAAGATTATCCTCCGTAACTTCGAGGGTGTGATTACCACCTACACTGAGCCGCGCGAGTATCACGAGGATTGCCACTGCGAGGCCTGCGAGGCCCACCGCCGTGTGGACGAGGGCGTGGCTTCGCTGCTTGAGACCGACCGCATGTCGCTCGAGCCGAAGCATCTGATGCGCCACGAACGCAACAAGAAGCGCAACAAAAATTGATGACAATATAGATAATTGAAAATTGAAAATTGAAACCTCGCGGAGGCGGGTCAGTCATTGCCTCGATGATTTCAATTTTCAATTTTCAATTTTTATCTCGACTTGCCCTGTATGAAGAAAGTTGTAGCCCTGATAATGCTGTGTTCCGCCCTGTGTGCTGCGCGTGCGCAGGTGGCGGGGATGTCGACGCTGTCGGTGCTCGACATGCCGCTCTCGGCGCGTGCCGCGGGACTGGGGTTTGACTATCTGGCCGTGGGTGCGAACGATGTGAGTCTATGCCTCGGCAACCCTTCGTTGATTTCGGAGAGCGTGTCGGGACAATTGGCGTTGGGCTATGTGAATATGTTCGGCCTGGCAAATTTCGGCTCGGTGGTGTACGGACAACATTTCAAGCATGCGGGGAGTTTTGCCTTCGGGCTGCAGTTTGCGAGCCATGGCCGCTTTGAGGGATACAACGAGTACGACCAGCCCACGGGTACGTTCTCGGCAGCGGACTATGTGCTGACCATCGGCTGGGGCCGCAGGGTAGGGGAGCATGTGTATATCGGCGCCGCACTGAAGCCGGTGTTGTCGCATTACGAGAGCTACACGGCCTTTGCACTGGGCATCGACCTGGCGGGTACCTACCTTTCGGCCGACAGCGCTTTCTGTGCCACGGTGATGGGACGGAATATCGGCGCCCAGATTGCGACCTTTGACGGACATGTGGAGCGGTTGCCTTTCGAGTTGTCGGTGGCCGGCTCGTACCAGTTGCAGGACGCTCCTTTCAGGCTGTTGTTTGCACTGACCGAGCTGCAGCGGTGGAATCTGGCTTACGAAGACCCGCTGAACCCCACTTCGGTGCGCGACCCTTTCACGGGCGAGGTGACAAAGCAGTCGGATGTGGTGAGAATCCTGGACAATGCAGGGAGGCACGTGAATGTGGGTATTGAGTTGACCCTGCGCAAAGCATTGTTTCTGCGACTGGGCTACTGCTACCGTCAGATGGTGGAGATGAAGGCGGCGGACCGTTTTAACACATCGGGGTTCTCGTTTGGTATCGGCCTAAGAGTGAAAGGTTTTGAGATTAGCTACGCCCGCAATAACTACCACTTGTCGCAGGCTCCTAATTTTATTTCCGTCATCTTTGGCTTTTAATACAAAAAAAAGTTGTATCTTTGCATCTTGAAGTGACAGGCCGGCTAACCGCCGGAGGTGATGACTTGCCGCCGTGTCGGGGGGCTGTAACTTGTTGGATTATTTGAATGGAAGTCGATTATGCCGCAGATAGTAGTAAGCAATCAGTCTAACCCTTATCTCAATCTGGCCGTTGAGAACTATCTCCTTGCACAGCCCGATGTGGGAGGGGCCTTGATGTATTTATGGCAGAACAGACGCACGGTGGTGATAGGGCAGAACCAGAACCCTTTTGCCGAGTGCAATGTGGAGCGGCTGGAGGCTGATGGCGGCTACCTGATGCGTCGGCGCACAGGCGGCGGTGCGGTGTACCATGATTTGGGGAATCTGAATTTCTCGTTTGTGGTGCCCGACGCCGGATACGATGTGGCACGCCAGTTGAGCGTGATGCAGCGTGCCGTGGAGGCTTTCGGGCTGCACACCGAGGTGAGCGGGAGAAACGATGTGCTGTGCGAGGGACGCAAGTTCTCGGGCAATGCCTTTTCGCGCGGCGGTATCAACAGGCTTCACCACGGCACGATTCTTATCCGTACCGATGTGGCGGAGCTGCAGCGCTACCTGATTGCCAAGCCCGCCAAGCTGCACAAGCACGGCGTGGCATCGGTGCAATCACGTATAGTGAACCTTTCGGAGCTGGTGGACAGTATCGACGCCGAGGCCTTGAAACCGCTGTTGGTAGATGCTTTCGAGCGAGAATACGGGAAGGCAGAGCGGCTGGATTTCGACGAGATAGCTCTCCGGCCTGAAGTGACAAGGCTCCGCGACGAGTTTGCCAGTGACCAATGGAAGTATGGACGCTGGAGGACCTTCCGCACTCAGCGGCACGCCCAGTATGACTGGGGGGAGGTGGACTTGGCACTGACCGTTGACGAGGAGGCAGGCAGAATCGACGAGGTGCAGATTGCATCGGACAGCCTGAACACCGAAGCCATTGCCTTGGCAGAGCGGATGCTGAAGAATGCCCCGCTCAAAGTCTGTCCCGATACATCGGCTTGCCCTCACAAGGATATGTTGGACGATATATTCAAATTGATATATGAGAAAGATTAGTTTGTTTTTGATGTTATTTGCATTGTGGGTGATTCCGATGCGGGCGCAGGAACCCGACCCGGAGTTGCAGGAGATGTTGGCTGACATTGAGTCGGTGGTAAATGACTTTAATGCGATTCTCCCCTATCACGATACAGCCAACCATTTCTCCATCATGCAAGTGTATTCAAATGAGGAAATCCGTTTTCTGCGTGTGACGATTGATTTGGAAGTTGGACAGATGACCAAGGAGGCCGACTGGTATCTGCACTATTTGACCCATAATCCGCTTTGGGATTTGCGTCCATTGGTCAAACATGAGTTTACGCTGCGTGTGGCTGTGCAGCTGCCGCAGAAGGAAAAGGACAGCAGAGGGGTGGCGGCATTCTCTTTCGGCCCCGTTGAGTTGGCTGAGGCGCTGATGCCTCCCCTCGATCAGCAGGCCCGTATATATATCGCCGGACTGGCACGACATATCAACAAGACGCTGCCCCACATGATTGGAGAGGGGGAGACCATGGTCGCCTGCCGCTACAACGATTCGGCACGGGTGATGACTACGGTCTATCAGTATGGTATGGAGGGGTGGCCCGAGGTTCGCCAATACCTCACCGAGAGCATGGACGAGGTGCGCAAGGACCGTGCGATGGCCCTTGTGTACGATACGGTTAATCATCTAGCCTTTGTTTCGTACAAGGGAGGGGTGACATTGCGGCACGTCTACCGCAACGAAGTGGGAACCGACTCGTTGGTGATGAGCATCCAGCCATGGATGTGGAAGACGGTTTTTGAGCGTGGTGCCGCAGGCATCGACGACCCTGTTCTGAACCTGCGTATTATCGCCGACGAGGTAAGCAGCACCTGTCCGGTTGCCGTGGATGCTTACACCACGTTGCAGGATTGTCGTTTCGACACTGCCACCCTTGTGCTGCACTATACCTACAGCACTAAGATGAAGATTGACGAGGGTGGTAAGAAAGGCGGTTCACGCGCCTCGAAAACAACTGTCAGCCGGAAGTCGCTGGAAGAGGGGATCCGCCAGGCTTACCGCTCTGGACAGGGACGCCGCATGGCTGGACACATCATTCAGGCCGGAGCCACCGTGGAGTACGAGTATCGCCAGCCACAGGGTAAGCCTGTCACCATACGAGTCACACCGGAACAGTTGGGCGACATCATACGTTGAAGCATAAAAGACAATTCATTATATTAATCATCAAAACCACAAACACAACATGAAAAGTATAGCAATCCTCACAGGTGGCGGTCCTGCCCCCGGAATGAACACTGTTGTGGCCTCTGTTGCCAAGACCTTTCTGCGTGACGGCTTCCGTGTAATCGGTCTGCATGGCGGCTACAGCGCTCTTTTTACCGACAAACCCCGTATGCAGGAACTCGATTTCCTTACGGCCGACGAAATCTTCAACAAGGGTGGCAGCATTCTCAAGATGAGCCGCTTCAAACCTACTGACGAAGACTTTGAGAAACGTTTCAACCTGGCTTTCTTCAAGGATAACGATGTGAAGTTGCTTGTCACCGTGGGTGGCGACGACACTGCTTCGACAGCAAACCGTATCGCCAAGTTCTTGGAGAGCAAGCATTATCCCATCGCCAACATCCATGTGCCGAAGACTATTGACAACGACTTGCCTCTGCCCAACAGCTCGCCCACTTTCGGCTACAACAGCGCCAAGGCTCAGGGTACGGTGATTTGCACCGCCGTCATGGAGGATGCCCGCACCTCGGAGAACTGGTTTGTGGTTTCTGCCATGGGCCGTTCGGCTGGTCATCTTGCCCTCGGTATCGCCGGTGCCTGCCATTATCCCATGGTGGTCATCCCCGAATTCTTCAACAAGACAGAGATTACCGTCGACAAGATTATCAACATGGTGGTCAGCTGCATCATCAAGC
Organism: Bacteroidales bacterium; assembly: GCA_017550405.1. GTDB lineage: Bacteria > Bacteroidota > Bacteroidia > Bacteroidales > P3 > Colimorpha. The sequence continues at coordinate 78,778 of JAFZPH010000021.1, read as the reverse complement.
GTAAGATAATGGGTATTAATTACGGTGCCGCCATGATTTCGGAAGGCGTCTTCCACAGCCTTTCCGACGAGGAGATTAAGAACTCCGGCATCCATTTCAGCTACGACGAACACGGTCACCCCGAACTGGGCAAGGTGTCCAAGGCTCATATCTTCAACGACCTGCTGGAGCGCAAAGTGAAGCAGCTCGGACTGAAGGTGAAGAGCCGTCCCGTCGAGGTGGGCTACGAAATCCGCTGCCATACTCCCATCGCTTTCGACCTTACCTACTGCTCACTCATGGGCATGGGTGTGCACACGCTCTTCAATCAGGGATGCACGGGTTGCATGGTTTATACCGACCACCAAGGCAATGTGTCGCCGTTGTATTTGAAAGACCTTCAGGATCCTGCCACTGGCAAGATACCTCCCCGTCAGGTGAATGTGAACACCAACAAGGTGCAGTCCTATATCAACGATATTATGGACTATATCACTCCCGCCGACTACGAGGCTGCGAAGAAGTATGTCCCCAACCCCGAGGAATACGATTTCAAGCGCATCCTTAACTGGAATTAAACCTATTAGAAAATTAGAAACATGCTGACTGTTGTAAAGAAAATACTTCCCATGCTGCTTGTTCTTGCCCTTGCTGCTCCTGCTGCCTCGGGACAGAGCAAGAAACAGCTTGAACGCGACAAGGCCCGCATAGAGAAAGAAATCGAGCGGCTGACCTCGGAACTGGGCAAAGCCCGGAAAGACACCCGAAACCGTACACGGCAGATAAAACTCATTAACCAGCGCATAGACGAGCGCAACAAGCTTATCAACAATATCAACAGTCAGATGACACATCTTGACCGCCAAATCACCCGCACGGAGGATTCCCTGCGGGTGGTTCGCGGCCAAATTGACAGCATGAAGGCTGAGTACGCACTCATTGTCCGTACGCTTTATGGCCTTCGCGGCAATGTGAACTCCGCCACACTTCTGTTCGACAACACCACCTATAATCTTTCTTACCTCAAGATGAAGTACTTCAAGGAGTACTCGCGCTACCGTAAACATCAGGCAGCAGCCATCAAGAGGAGAGAGCAGCTGTTCACAAACATCGACCTGGATCTTCAACGCCAGCGCAACGAAAAGAGCACACTCCTTGCGCAGGAGCGTAAACAGCGGCAGGCTCTCACACGCGAGCAGCAACAACATCAGCGCAGTCTGGATAAAAGTCAGCAGAGTGAACGCAGTTTGCAGCAGCAAATAAACAAGAAGGAGCAGCAGAAACGCCAACTTCAGCAGCAGATTCAACAGCTTATCAATGCCGAAGTGGCAAAAAGCTCTACTTCAAGCAACACTTCAAAAACGGGGAAAACAGGCAAAACGTCTACGTCTACCCCCAGCGATGCCCTCTCTTCCGACTTTGCACAGAACAAGGGACGGATGCCATGGCCCGTCCATTACAAATCCGTAGCCCGAGAGTACGGCCTCTATACCCGTGCATCGGGTGGACAGAACCGCAACCTGGGCATCGACCTCAACTGTGCTCCGGGAGCAAATGTGCGTTCGGTGGCAGCGGGCGTGGTGGCCAGAATATTCGAGGCACCTGACGGCAGCAGCGGTATCATTATCAAGCACGGCCTGTATCTGACCGTATATGCAGGGTTAGGAACAGTGAGTGTACGTGCCGGAGCGAAAGTGACTGCCGGGCAAAGCCTGGGCACAGTTTACCAGTCGGATGAGCCGACCTCCCAGTTCAGTTTCCAGCTATGGTGCGGCAAAGACCCCCTCAATCCCCGCCACTGGCTGAATTGAGCCCTTTCCTTGGAAAGATGATTAGCGATATTCGATTCTGAATAGCCGTTCGCCTCGAGATTGTGAACGCTGTTTGTGGTCGTTCATTGACCATTTGGGGTCTGGTGTCATAAAGTGTTCACCATAGAGTGTTCTTAACCATTCCACTGTTTTTGTGGGCATAAAGCATTCTATTCCAAGAAATGAGTGCCTCTCTAACTCAGTGTCTGGACATGTTCGAATGATAGAGGGAAAGCCGTCAGTCATATTCGCTGTTCGCCAGTCATTGGTTTCGTGAGGCAAGCATAAGTCACAATAAAGATTCCCCTCTTCATCCTTGTAATAATAGTGTACATCAATATGTACGCCTTTATAGTCGAATTTGTCTTCGCAGATGCGATTGGTCGCCTTTACATAATACCGACGGATGTGTTTTAATCCAGCTTGCTCCATGGCATTAATGAAGTTATCATTATAGTCGCTATAAAGCATGCCTGTGTCCAGGTCGCAGTCGTATGGGATGAATCCTTTATTGCGATAGGCGCCGAGAAGGGTACCGAAAGTGAGGAAGAGACGGCAGTGAGTTTGTAAGGCGGCTTCGTCCGCAAGTTGCAATGTGCGGAGTCCGTAAACGGAAAAAGCTTTATTCTGCTTATGCATCTGGATTCGGTTGTCCAGTTTCATCATCTGAGGATAAATACCCAGCTTAATGGCTATTTTGACGAAAAGATCTCGATTCATTGAAGGATAGAATTATATATGTTGTAAGCCGCATCCCGGTCAATCGCCACAGGGCTGTTCTTAAGTCGAATAGGATTTACGGATTCTGTTAACAGGTTGAGCTCATTTTCACGGGCTTTGGCCAAAGGAGGATTAATCTCAAGTTTTACAAGCATCGATTGGAACCAATCAATAGCATCTTGAGGACTGGAGCAGTGCAATGCCTGCGAGATTGCCTCGAAAAGCCTTTGTACATAGTTCCATCCTCTATTATCTATGCAACTATTCTTGCCAGACAACATATACTGCCATATAGCCGGGAGACACACCGCCACGGCATGTCCGTGAGGAAGGCCATAGATGGAAGTTAGTTTATAACTGAAAGCATGAGGCGCAGTGGTTTGGGTGATACATATAGCCTGACCCGCCCTGTTTGCAGCATTCATCACCAAGCGCGTTGACAGTAAATCACCACCATTCAAGTAGTTCTCCATATTCTCGATGATTGTTGACACGGCAAAAGACGAATGATAGATAGAGAGTTCTGTCGAGTTGATGGACCACCAAGATTCAATGCCCTGACATAGGGCATCTAGAAGAGTGCATTTCTTTTGATACAGAGGAAGGGTCGAAAGGACTTCAGGCTCAAGTATTGCATAATCGGGGATGATACTTGGGTGGGATATGGACTGTTTAGCCCCTTCATAGTAGATAACGGCATATCTTGTCGATTCGCTTCCTGTACCGGCAGTGGTGGGGATGGCTATCAGGGGGATTCCGCTATCGGTCCATTCTGCCTGTAGGTAGTTGCTACCATGTGGGAGTTTGCTGAATAATTTAATACATTTTGCCACATCGATACAGCTCCCTCCCCCAACTGCTACAATCGCATTACAACCGTTTTTTTCAAACAATTCAACGCCCCTGACAACATCTTCGTATAGAGGATTCGGACCAAAGGAGTCAAATAGCACTTGAGCATGCAGATATTGTTCCACTTTATTGTGGATGTTAAGATAGGGGAAAGAAGCATCAGCCACCAGCATCGGTTTCATCCCATGTTGAACAGGCGGAAGGATGCCAAGATTGTCTATGCCCCAGATAATGTATTGGCTCATTTCTTGGAAGTTTCTTTCATCAAAAAATCCATTAAGGCCGTCTTGTTGTCCGACGGAGTGGTGGTGGGTCTGCCTAAGTCTTTTCTGTTGCCACGTCGCACACGAATCTCAACGAATACGGGACCTTCAATGTCTTTTAAAATATTGTTCAGATTGTTCAATTCGTCACGGCTGTCAATGCGCAAGGCTTTCATGTATCCACACCCCAAGGCAATCTGCACAAGGTCTATGTCAAACCCTGCTGTAGGTTGACCACCTACGCTATCATGTGCTCCATTGTTCAGCACAACATGAACGTAGTTTTTTTGTTTTCTGCTGCCAGTAATGGCAAGGGCACCCATGTGCATAATAGTGGCGCCGTCTCCGTCTAAACAGTACACTTTCCGTTCGGGATGCTGCATCGCGATACCCAGCGCTATCTGAGACGCGTGACCCATAGAACCCACGGTGAGGAAATCCCGTTCATGGCCTTCTCCTTTTGCAGTGCGGTACTCGAATAGTTCGCGACTAATCATGCCCGTGGTGCTTACCACTACGGCATCATGCTCAATGCTATCCGCGATAAGTCCTATGGCTTCTTCCCTTCCCAGCAAAAGATTGTTTTCGGTTGACTGTTGTAGCGTATATGGTTCAAAAGTGTCTTTCTCTATAACCAAAGCAAACACATCTCTCCGACACTTGATCTCGTCCATCGCATGTTCAATCTGTCGTGCGGCGATTGATTCATCGTGGCTCAAAACCTCATAGTTTACACCCAAGACATTCAATAAACCTGTAGTAATCTTACCCTGTTTCACATGCTGAGGTTCATCATGCTGCCCCGGTCTTCCGCGCCAGCCTATCAACAGAAGCATAGGAATACCATATACTTCTCGGTCGGTGAGCGAAGCCAAAGGATTCACCACATTCCCCAACCCCGAATTCTGCATATATACACATCCTATGTGGCCGGTTGCAAGATGATAGCCCGTGGCAAGGGCGACAGCACCGCCTTCGTTGGCGGCAATCACGTGATGGTTGCTGTCCTTGTGGTCGGTAATGTATGCACAAACACTTTTCAGCAAAGAATCAGGCACACCTGTAAAAAAATCCACTCCATGTTCTGATAGAGTATTGATAAAAAACTCAGGAGAAATCATAACTAAACAAAATTAGTGATAGTTCAACCCTTCTTAGTGCCAGGGATCAATTCCAATATCTCTTTAATAGGCATACAGTAGTCGTTTGAAGCCTCAAGGCTACGGCCATGGGTCAAGATGGACTTGGCGCAGTTCGACATAGCCGGGTAGGCACTCCGTAACAAGTGATTGGCATAAATCACCACATTGATGCCCCAGGAGGCCAGTTCATCTTCGGTAAACTGGTTGTAGGTAGTGGGTACTGCCACAATAGGAGTGTTCATATCCTTTTGGCGGAAACGCTCGCAGAACTCCTTAATGTCCATACCGTCTTTATTCTTGCTATGAATCATTACTCCGTCGGCGCCAGCCTGTACATAAGCGTGGGCACGCTCGAGTGCATCTTCTACAGGCTTGCCGGCTATCAAACTTTCAATTCGGGCGATAATCATGAAATCCTCAGTAACCTGTGCCCGTTTTCCGGCCTGTATCTTTGCACAGAAACCCTCGATGCTGTCTTGAGTCTGTACAGCATCTGTTCCGAATAAAGAATTTTGTTTCAAACCGACCTTGTCCTCGATAATCACAGCAGAAATACCCAAACGCTCGAGAGTACGGACGGTGAAGACAAAATGTTCAACCTTTCCGCCGGTATCGCCGTCGAAGATGACGGGTTTGGTAGTTACCTCCAAAGCGTCATTCAAGTCGTGTAAACGAGTGGTAACATCTACCGCCTCGATATCGGGCTTGCCCTTGCTGGTCGAATCGGTAAGTGAACTGGCCCACATCCCATCAAATTCCTGCTTCATACCGTCAATCATGACGTTTGTATTTTCGATAATGAGACCCGTCAGTCCGTTATGTGATTCAAGAATCCTCACAATCTTCTTGGCTGCAATCAATCGGCGAAGACGTTTCATCCTAATTTCAGGAGTGGTGCCTATCTCTTTTAGCCTTTGATTCATGGCAGTAGATGAGAACCCCTTTGTATAGGGAATATCAATCACCTTGCCACCCCACTCGGACATCACCTCGATAATACGTTGCCGCGTCTTTTGCTGAACGCCCTCTTTCCAGTCGTCACCGTGAACGACATAGTCAGGCTTGTATTTAAGCAGATTGGGGACGTAATCCAGAGTCGACTGAGGAACCACCTTGTCTACGCCCTTGATGTTAGAAACTATTTCTGCTCGTTGTTCATAATTCAGATAAGGCAGGCGTTTGTAACTTGCTATTGCCGCGTCGGTCAGTACGCCAACCGTCACCGTGCCCAACTTGCAGGCCTCTTTGATTATATTCAAGTGACCGGGATGAATCATATCGGCACTCATCCCTACATATACGGTTTTCTTTTCCATGTGTTTGTCTTTTTGTTTGTCTGTTCAGGTAGTTAATAAACCCCACATTGTATCTATTGACTTGCAAAGGTACACATTTTTTCCCATATGTCATTATTATTTTTCAGATAAAAAAAATATTTGTATCTTTGCATCATGAAACCAAAATACCACATACTCTCTATTATATTGGTTATAAGTGCACTTTCCACACCACGTTTTGCTTTGGGGCAAAGTACGATGGGGACTGATTTCTGGTTAACTTTTATGGATAATATAGATACTACAATGCACTCACAAGCTCTTAGCATTTTTGCTACAAGTCATACCCCTTGTTCTGCTACTGTATCAAACCCCAATACAGGTTGGAGTCAAACTTTTTCAGTAGACCCTTCAATGAGTAATCGGTTATATATTCCTTTAAGTCAGGCGTATACTACTTTATCGAATGCCGTGACAAACACTGGACTCCATGTCACATCTACCGATACAATTTCTCTTTATTCCATTACTCAGGGTTATCCTAATCTCGACTATGCAAACATCTTGCCTACTGTAGTGCTTGGTTCTAATTATATTGTCCAGACGTTCCCTTCCGATCGTTATAGCGCCGAGTTTGCCATCGTAGCTGCTGAGGATAGTGTTACCGTTTCTATTACACTTTCCGGTGACATCATCGGGAATTACCATGCAGGTCAGACTTACACAATGACACTTTTGCATGCTGGACAGGTGCTACAGGTTCGTAGTATGCAGCCTGGCGATTTATCAGGAACTCGTATCACTGCTTTGAACAACAAGAAGATTGCTGTATTTAATGGTGACGCTTGTGTATACATACCGTCTTATTCTGATGGACCAAGTTGCGACCATGTGGTCGAGCAAGCTACTCCTATTGAGTGTTGGGGAAAGAAATTCATCGTCCCTGCTTCGAGATTGTCGTTGAAGGACTATGTACGTATCACAGCCAAGAATGATAATTGTGCCGTTTCCGTCAATGGAAGTGTTGTAGCTACACTGGCTAATTCTCAGACTTACCAATACAGAATGTCATCCACTCAAACCTCTGACTATATTGAAACATCCCAACCTGCTGTCGTTTATCAATATTTCTCCAGTTTCAATGGGGCAGGGGCCGGCGACCCGGCAATGACCACCATAACACCCCTTGAGCAATGTTATAGTAGTATCAGTTTCCCTGTCATTGCAACAAGTAATATTACTTCCCACTGGATAAATGTAATCTGCCACAACGATGCCGTCCCCTATATTTATCTGGATGGGGTCTCAGTGTCTGCTTATTTTTCTCCAGTGGCTTCCAATCCTCAATATTCCTATTTCCGCCGAACCTTAAATCAAGGTTCACACACTTTGGTAGATAATAGTTCAACGGGTTTTGTCGCTTTTCTGTTCGGCTCGGGGAATCGCGTAAGTTATGGATATCCCTTAGGGTTTGCAGGCCAACTGTTGCAGAAAGAGTTTGAACTGTTTGTAAATGAAAACAACGCTCGATTCTCTCTCCATGGATTCGATGTATGTATTAAAGACACAGTATCCTTCCGCATAGGTTCCGATTTTAATCCATTCACTGTCGATTGGGATTTTGGAGACGGGGCAACAGCATCTTCCAATCCGGCCAGCCATGTTTATACCACCTTGGGGGATCGGTTAGTATGTGCTTATATCAGCTATACCGATACGAATGAGCAAGGCCTTGCTGTTCAACTTCATGATACACTATGTACCACTCTCCATATCCGACCCGATTTCCACAGGGTCTACTATGATACATGCGTAGAGAATGCGTTGCCCAAAACATTTGGTGGTAGAATCTACTATGGTGACGTGGTGAATGACACTTTCGCTAATCAGACTGTCTATGGTTGCGATAGCATCAATGTCTATAATCTTAAAGTATGGTATAATGATACGCTGATTTATGATACTGTAGTGTGCGACACGCTCCTGCCTTTCTTGTGGAGGAATGTTTCGTTCAAGGACGATAGTGTGGCTATCGTCCGGAAATACAATGTTCATGGTGCCGATAGTGTTGCCATTCTTAGATTCCACACTAAGACGTGTCGTCCTATTCCCATTGAACCTGAAACACCTGTCGATTCGGTTGCTATATGGGCTCCGAATGTTTTTACACCTTCTTTGCAGGATGCAAACAGCCATTTCCGTATATTTTGCTCGCCGGGGATAATAGAGGCTGAGGTCTCTATCTATCACCGTTGGGGCAATCGAATTGCCAAATTCGATGGCCTTACTCAAACATGGGATGGAACCTTGAATGGTGTTTTGTGCGAGCAAGGTACGTATGTTTACAGGGTTGTCTATCGTATAGATAAAATCCCCAATGGCAAACGTACTATGGCAGGGACTGTCACCCTCCTTCGATAGCGGTATGCAAAAAGGTTGTATCCCGATGATTTGATTGACCTATAAGGGATTTGTTACCTCAGGTCGTCGGCGAAGGTTATCTTGCGGTTCTGTTCTTCGCCGGGGACGATGATTATCTTGGTGCCAGGGAGGTAGCGGCGTACTACGCCGCAGTCGTCTGTGGCGTGGAATTGGGGGTCTTGCAGGGCGCATTGGTAGGCGTCGCGTATCAGGGGCAGGCGGAAGGCCTGTGGGGTCTGGGCACGCCACATGGTGTGGCGTTCGGGTATGCGGGCTATGAATTTGCTCAAGTCGCGGTCGAAGTCCTGTCGCACTTCCCACACCGTGTCGGTCGAGGGGATACCCACGGCCACAGCCTCGTGGCTCTTTAGCGCCTCGGTCACCCGTGCAATCACCTCCCCGCTTACCCATGGGCGGGCGGCATCGTGCAGCAGCAGATTGGTGTCGTCGGGATAATCAAGGTGGGCCGCTATGGCGTTGAGACTCGACATATACCGCTCGTCGCCGCCCTGTATGATACGTTTCACCTTGTGCCAATCGTTGCGTTGAGCCAACAGGCGCGTATACTCTTTCCATTCAGGATGCACCACGATGGTGATTTCATCCACCGTGGGGGCGGTCTCGAAGGCCTTTACCGTGTGTTCGATCACCGTCTCGGCTTGCGGCGACTGGTCGCCGGGGTTGATGGGGAGAAACTGCTTGGGTCTGTCGGCACCCATCCGCGAACCCGTGCCGCCTGCCAATATGACTGCTACATTGGTCATGACGCAAGGGGTGTTAAATGTCTTGCACCAGGCGGACGGAAAGCCCTTGCGACCGTGGAGCCGGTTTTATCTGTGGCAGATACTGGTCAACAAGCAGGTACAAAGCCTGTCCCTCCTGTTTCGGATGGGGGGTCGATGTCCAGTAGTGGCATGCTCCCGCGCTGCCTTGGGACTGTATCCCTGCGCGACGTGTCTCGGCGGGGAGGAACACCGCTCCGGCGGCTTCCAGCAATTTCCACCGCTCGGCATCGTAAGCATTCGTGCCCTCCTCTTTCGGGCCGGTGCGCATGTACACGCCCTTCGGACGCTGCCAGTTGTCGGGCAGCAGTATCAGGCCGTACCGCCCGCACACATAGGCCAGGGCATAAAGCCGGCGGGCGTGGGGCCTGCGGCTCAGCAGGTATGTCCATTCGTCAAGGCTCAGTGTGCGCCACTGCCGTCCCTCGCCCGTGGGCAGTCCGCAGAAGAGCCCCCAGTCGACAAAAGCATATTCGTTGTCGCGGTCGGAGAAGTTGTTGGGGGTCAATGCCGTACCCCAGCCGAAGAGGTCAATCCATCCCCTGTATTTGGGGTATGAGTAGCTCTCCTGCCAGCCGATGGTCTCGGTCTGCTCCGATGCAAAACGCCACAGGTGCGTCTGCGGCTGGTACTGAAGGTTCCCTGGGGCAAAGCGTACGCGCGTGTCGGCGCTCACCGAGAAGTAAGGCGCGACGCTCTGCGTGCTGTCGGGCAACGCTGTCTGTGCCGACGACGACAGGCCGGCGGCCAGCATGATGTAAGCGATAAGACGTTTCATAATCGGTAGGGTAAAGGTTATTTCCTGCGGGCAATCAGATATTGGGCCGTGCAGAAAAGGGCGGCGGCCACCAGTGCGACAGCGACTTGTGTGGCGACGGGGGTGGTCACCAACGCGGCGGGGGCTATCACAAGTGCCTTGAGGGCGTAATAAACGCCTTTGCCGCACAGCATGGCGGCCACGATGGCTGCGAACGAAGCCCATGGACGTGTAGCAGTTGCCTTCCACAAGTGTTGCAGGGTGGTGTATGCGCCCACAATAGTGAGCAGTTCGGCGGCCATGCAGAGCGCCTTGAGCGGTGTCGGCATGCCCACGGCCAGCATGGAGACGACGGGCAGCAACACGGCCAGCAGGAAGGCGTTGGTGCGGCTGCGCACAGCCAGCATTCCGGCTAGGAGCACCAGCAGCATGGGGTTGAGCATGTAGAGCGGCAGTGCCGTGATGTGCGACAATGTGGGGATGAGACAGGCTGCTGCCAGCAGTGCAGCATCGATAATCGCGGTACGTGCGATGGTTGTTTTTTTACTGAGGACGTTATTCATGGTTCTCTGTTTTGGGGTTGTTGTTCTTTGTCTGTATAGGGGCTGGGTTGGCGACGTTGCGGATTTCGTTGTGCAGTTCCCGCTCCCTAGGGGTGTTTTATGGATGGGTTATTCGTTTGATGTTTAATATGTTGTATTGTTGACTATGTGGGTTTATCCATAGATATGTCAAAGTGCAAAGTTACATTTTTTTTTCGGAGTATCATGTTTTTTTCTTTGTCGAGGGAATTGCACGCCTATGTGCAGGCGTATGGAGCAGGGGAGGGGTGCGGCGGTAGCGGTGTGCGACAAAGAGGAACATTGCCGCGACGGAATGTTGTTGTTTCTTTTTTTTTTCGTATCTTTGCATCTTGGCTTGTGCCGTTGTCCGGGATTCGGAACAGGGCAGGCTGAATGTATTAACAACTAGAATATGAAAAAGTTAGTGAGAATTGTCGGGATTGTTTTGGCGCTGCTGGCGGCGTTGCTCATCCTGGCATTTTTGTGCGGGACGCTGTTCGGTGGATGTGCTGCACGCAATTATGTGAACAACCACGGCGAGGATTTGCTTGGCCGGAAGGTGAATGTCGACGGTGTGGGGGTGAACCTCTTCACCGGCCATGTCAAGGTGAAGGGACTCACCGTGTATGAGGACGACGGCGAAAGCACCTTTGCGGGATTCGACACCCTCGATGTGGGGGTGAGCCTGCTGCGTATGCTGGGCAAGACGGTGTATGTGCGCCATCTTACCCTTTCCGGACTCGATTTGGAGGTGCTGCACGACGGCAACAGGTTCAATTTCTCCAGCATCATAGAGCATTTCCAGCAGGACTCGACTGATGTGGACGAACCCGAAGACACCGTGCCAAGCAGTTGGGTGGTGAGCCTGCACGACATGCACATCGTGCGTGGCAAGCTCAACTACAACGATGTGCAGCGGCAGAGCCATTGGGGCATGAACGACTTGAATCTGGCGGTGCCCGACTTCACCATCGGCGGGAGTGAGAACACCGACGCCGGACTGGCATTGGCCTTCGATGACGGAGGCCGTCTGAGTGTGAAGGCGGCAATGAATCCCGCCAACAACTATTTCGATCTGACGCTGGGGTTGGAGGGGTTCGCCCTCGACCAGGTGCGTCCCTATGTGGTGAACGTGGCACATGTCGACCAGCTGCGCGGCCATCTCGACCTGGAAGCCAAGGCTATGGGAATACTGGACAGCCTGATGGATATGAACCTGAAAGTGAAGGCCAACCTCAACGGTGTCGAACTGAGCGACAAGGAACTGGGCACGGTGGCCAAACTGCACCATCTGGGCATCGATGCACAGCAGATAGTCCCCGGAAAGAATGTATACGATATCAACCGCCTTGAAATCGAGGGCCTGAAGATGCGCTACGAGCTGTTTGCCGACAGCACCAATACCCTGTCGCGTCTGTTGGCCACCCAGACGGTGGCCGACACCGTTGCCGCCGAACCCTCCACCGACACCGTGAAACCGGCACAGGCGGCAGCTCCCGCGCCGCTGCGGCTCCGCGTGGGTGTGTTGGATGTGAAAGGGGTGGACTTCACCTTTGTCGACAACACCTTGCCTGACAAGTTCGAGTTCCCCGTTACGGACTTGAACCTGAAGGCCACCAATCTCACAACCGCCGGGAACAACAACGCCCGCATGATTGCCACGCTGCCCAATGGCGGCAAGGCCATGGTGGACTGGGAGGGGAATATTTCGGACTGGAAACTGAACCAGCGCCTGCGTTTGAGCATCAAGAATTTCAGACTGACGGAACTCAGCCCTTACATGGTGGCTTATTTCGGCATGCCGTTCAGCGACGGCGTGTTCAGCTTCACGAGTCTTAACACCATCCGAAACAGTCAGCTGAAAGGCGATAACCGCATCGACATTTTCAAGCCCAACCTGGGAGAGAAGCGAGAGGATGTGAAACCCCAGTTGCGCCTACCTGTGAGGGCGGCATTGTACATCTTGAAAGACAAGGACGAGAAGGTGATGCTGCCTGTGCCGGTGAGCGGCAACATCGATAACCCGAAGTTTAACTATATGAAGCTGGTGTGGAAGACGCTTGGCAACCTGATAGTGAAAGTGGTCACCTCGCCTGCACGTGCGCTGGATAGCATGGCTGTGGACGGTCAGGGGAATATGTTTATCGCCGTCGACCCGAAGGAGCATGATTTCACCTCGGAGCAGTTCTATCAGATAGACAAGGTGGCCAACCTTGCCAAGATGGATGAGAATGTGGTGCTGTCGCTCACGCTTGCCACCCGACCCGGAGCCAGCGACAAGGAGGCCGAAAACCACGATCGCCGCAACAAGATTCTGCGTCACCACCTGAAAGAGCTTGGTGTGCCAGAAAAGCAGTTCACCATCACTGCCGCCGAGCCGGATAAGGGGGTGAAACAGGAAGGATACATTGTAGAAATCAAAAATTGACAATAGCCATGAAACCGTTTAGTCTCTTTATTATGGCAATGATGCTGTTTGCTGTTGCCAATGCACAGAAGTTGAGCCCCCGCCAGATGGAGGAGAATGCAAGGCTGTGGGCCTTGCAGATGAAAGCCGAGAAGTCGGCCAAGGTCAGCCGTGTGGCGGTGGAGGGATTGGAGCATATTGCCGTCTTCAATGTCGAGGGAGGCGGTTTTGTGATTGTGGGCGACGACAGCCGTGCACGCAGGGTGCTGGGCTACTCCCCCAAAGGCAGAATCGATTCCGCCATGCTGCCCGATAATGTAAAGTATATGCTGGGCGAGTACCAAAGGGAGATAGCGCAGCTGGACACAATGGACCACGACCTGGCTGCCAGCATAGTGTCTGCCGCCCCCAAGGACGGGCTGCCGGACAGTGTGGCCCCGCTGTTGGTGACAGAGTGGAACCAGTACCGCTACGGCTACAACAGCATGGTGCCTGAGGACAGTACCTATGCCGCCGACACCACGATGGCCCGTTTCGAAGGCCATCCCACGGTGGGGTGTGTGGCCCTGTCCATGGGACAGATTATGCGTTATTGGCAATACCCCCATCAAGGCTATGGCCAGCATTCCTACACCTACGAGGGGCAGGACACCTGCTGGCGCTACGGCACGGTGAGCGCTGTTTTCGATTCGGCCACATACGACTACTCCATTATGCCCAACAAACTGACCGCCACCAGCAGCGATGCGGAGGTGGTGGCTGTGGCGAAACTGCTGTTCCATTGCGGAGTGGCAAGTAATATGCATTATAACTCCGACTGTAAAGGCAGCTCGGGTGCCAATGTGCCGACCTGCCTTGAGGGTATGAGGCATTTCTTCCACTACAATTTTGAGAGCCATGTGGAATTCCGCAGCAACTTCTCAAATGCCCAGTGGGACAACATGGTCAAGAACGACATTGCCGCCGGCCGGCCTGTATTGTATGCAGGGCAATCGTACCGCAACGACGACGAGGGCACCAGGGAGGGAGGACACGCCTTTGTGCTTGACGGATATGACACCAACGGCCTCTTCCATGTCAACTGGGGTTGGGACGGCAATTGCAACGGCTATTACTCAACCTCGGCAATGCGGCCTTTGACGCAGTATGATTTTACCTCGATGCAGTATGCTGTCTTCAATCTGCAGCCGGGTCACTCTCATCTGGTGCTGGGCAACGACCTTACGTTGGAGGCTTCTGGTTTCCAGCGTGGCGACAGCATCAGGGGACAATACAGTATCACCAACGTGGGCGACAGTGTGGGCAGCATGTTTTTCGGGGTGAATATCTATAAACCTGAAGGCGGGTATTACGGTTGTGTCGACGGCCGTCGTGTGACAGTTGCTCCGGGCGACACGGTGTGGTGCAGCTTTGCCTATCCCTTGGATTTGGAGCCTGGCTCCTATATGGCTTTGATGCAGTACAGCTTCGACTCATTCTATGCCGGCATCACTGTGGACAGGACCTACTACATGGAGGACGTGAAACATCGTAACGACGCCGATTTCAACATCTTCGACACCTCTTTCCGCACCCTGACCAATCTGGTGGTGTTTGTCCGTTTCCGTGGCGACAGTGAGATTGGAACAAGCTTTCTCAGGTTCCGCGACATGTTCTCGCTTTCGTCGACAAGTGTCGAAAAGTTTTTCAATGCCATGTCGTATGGACATCTGCAATACAACACCGTCTATGCCAAACAGCACCGCAGCGGCATCATTACCTCATACACCGACCCGTTCCCACGGAGCCATTTCCGTCCCTACAGCGCGGAGAATCCCGACGGCTATACCGAGCCCTACCCCCAGATGGGTATCCCGATGCTGGAGGCGCAGCTGATAGCACGCATCGCTCGCTATGTCGACTCCCTCCATCTAGTCGAACCCGGTGAGATGCTGGACGGCGACGGCGACGGCGACATTGACAACCTGTCCATCATCGTGAAAGGCGACGTGGAGGGCTGGGGACAGCTGTTGTGGCCCCACATGGAGTTCTTCCCCCACGACTCGGTGGGCTATACCGTTACCATCAACGGCAAAAGAGTGAACGCATTCAATTTCGAGTTCGAAGGTTCCGGCGAGGAGCTTTTCTCGTCGAAGGTCTTCTGCCACGAGATGTGTCATTCCATCGGCCTTCCCGATTTGTACCATTATAACAATCACAGGGATGTGATTCCCGTGGCGTATGACTTGATGGCTTCCGGCCACATGTGCCACCCTTCGGCTATTTACAAGCACAAGATACTCCATCTGACCGACGAGCCGCAACAAATCACCCAGAATGGCACCTACGTGGTATCCAGCGTCGGCAGCTCGGACGATAACAACCTGTATTACATCAAGTCGTCCATCGATACGAACCAATGGTACACCATCGAGTACCGTTATTCCCGCGACCCCTTCGAGTCCTCCCTGCCCGGCAGCGGGCTGGTGATAGGCCGTTGGATGGACACGGTGTCGCGGAATATCGTGTGGAGCGGTAACGCATTCTACGATTTCTCCACCCACCCCAATGCCTACTGGACATTCCGTCCGGGCAGCAGTGTCGATTCGGTGAACGGGATGGTCAACCAGTCCCTCTTCTCCGCTGCGGAAGGCCGCACATCCTTCGGTCCCGATACCGACCCGCACCCCTACATCGCCGACGGCACCCCCGAACGCTTGTTCCGCATCTACGACATCTCCGAGCACGGCAAAACCTGCTCCTTCTCGGTCGAATTCCTCAACGATGGTGTCGAGGAACCCGTAGCGCAGACCCCGGGCAGTTCGCGATTCCTGCTCTACCCCAACCCCGCCACATCGAGTGTCGAGGTGCAGCTGGCGCAGGGCGTTTCGGACAGGAACGATTGCCAGTTGGCAGTGCTCGATGCCGTGGGACACGAGCTGGTGCGAAACCGTGTGTCCGGCAGCCGGTGCCTTATCGACACACACAAGTTGCCATCGGGAGTCTATTTCGTAACACTCACCACATCTGCAGGCACCACCACACAAAAACTAATCATTCAATAATATAACGAACATGGGCGTAACTAAATGGATATTCACCGGCTTGGGCTGGGTCACCTTAGGGCCTATAGGGGCCCTGCTGGGATACTTTATCGGACGCTCGATAGAGGGAGCTTCCCAAGAAATTCCTCGGTTCAACAGCCGACTTGGCGACAGCAATTACACAATGGGTAATGATGGTACACCGCACAAAAAAAGTAACGGTCGTTTTCACAATACCGGCACTCAGGACGACATCGACGTCGCCCTGCTGGTGCTGATTGCCTCGGTGATGAAGGCCGACGGCACGGTGCACCGCTCCGAACTCGACTATGTGAAACGCTTCCTCGCCAAGAACTACGGCGAGGAGAAAGGGAAAATGCTGCTCGGCATGCTCCGCGACTTGGTGAAACCCGAAACCTACATCGACATCGATGCCGTGTGCCTGCAAATCAAGCAGAACACCGACTACACCACGCGCTACCACATGGTCGACTTTCTCTTTGGGCTCTCCGTGACCGACAACTCCTACACCACCACCGAGAACACCCTCATGAGGGCCATCAGCTTCAGGCTCGGCATCAATCAGCGCGACTACATCTCCATGTTCACCCGCCACGTCAGCTCCCATTCCCGCAACCGGGGCAGTGCTGACGGCGGGGGATACTCCAACAGCAGCTACTCACACGCCTCATCCTCCAGCTATTCCGACCCCTACAAAGTGCTGGGTCTCGACAGCTCCGCCACCGACGAGGAGGTGAAGAAAGCCTATCGCCGTCTGGCCATGAAATACCACCCCGACAAAGTGGAGAACATGGGCGAGGAAGTGAAGAAAAGCGCCGAAGCGCAGTTCCGAAAGATAAACGAAGCCTACGAGCAAATCAAAACCGCTCGCGGGATGAAATGACGCGCCGTTTCCGTCAACTGGCACCCGTCGGGTTCAGCACTCAGCATCTGCGACAACTCAGTTGCCGAAATTGGCCACGCCGCCACCCTTGGTCTTGCCCTTGAGCGATTTATACAGCTCGCTCTGAATCTGAGTGCGGATATTCATCTGCGCCAGTTTGTTGGGTGAGGCGTTCGGATGAACCCTGTTGGAGAGGAACACATAGATGAGGCCGCAGTTGGGGTCCACCCACACCATGGTGCCGGTGAATCCGGTGTGTCCATAGCTGCTTTGCGACGCCTCGTCGCAGCAGCTGCCGCCTGTGCTGTGCATCAGCGGCTTGTCGAACCCCAGTCCCCTGCGGCATCCCTGCATGGCGAAATGCCGTTGGTTGAACATCTCGATGGTCTCCTTTTTCAGATAGCGTTTGCCGTTGTAGGTGCCGCCGTTGAGCAGCATCTGCAATATCTTGGCAAGGTCGTCGGCCGTACTGAACACACCGGCGTGGCCCGAAACACCGCCCATCGCATAGGCGTTCTCGTCGTGCACCACACCCCGCACCAGGCGGTGGCGGTAGTGGTCGTCCATCTCGGTCGGGGCGATGAGGTTGGAATCAATGCCGTGCTCGGTGGGGTTGTAGTGCGTATGGGTCAGCTCCATGGGGGCGTAGAAATGGCGATGCACAAAGATGTCGAGCCGTTGACCCGACACCTGCTGCACTAACTGCCCGAGCAGGATGAACCCAAGGTCGCTGTACACATATTCCGTCTTAGGCAGCAGCGGAGTGGCCGTCACCTGTTCTATCACGCTGGCCAGCGGGTCGTCCGCCGTCTGCGCCTTCTTCCAGTAGGTGTCGAAGGCTTTCAGGCGCCCCATGTGGCTCAACGCCTGCAGTATGGTGATTTTCTCCTTGTCCGTGTGCTTCAGGTAGGGGAGGTAGCGGCTCAGCGGGTCGTTCAGCTTCACCTTGCCCGTCTCCACCAGCTTCATCATTGCCAGCGTGGTGGAGACCATCTTAGTGACCGAGGCGATGTCGTACATCGTGTTCATGGTCACAGGGGCCGAGTTGCTGTCGTAGGTCAGGTGGCCGAAAGCCTTGCGGTATAGCAGCCGACCGTTCTGCATGGCCAGCACCTGGCACCCGGGGTAAGCCCGCTTCTCGATGCCGTCGCGTGCTATGCTGTCGATGCTGGGCAGCGTGGCCGTAGCCAGTGCCCGCACTATCGAGTCGCAGCGCAGACTGTCCTCCTTCGTGGGCACATGCCAGCGGTCGGGGTGCAGGTCGGAGCAGCCGTGGTAATACTTGCTGCGCAGCACCCTGCGGCAGCGCACGTCGATAAGGTCCTGCAGGTCGCGGTCCTCCTTGGCGGCGGAGCAGATGGCGTCGATGGCCACCGGCACATCGGGCGGCAGCAGCAGGATGTCGCTCCCTGCCATCAGGGCGGCCAGCGACTCGCTCCCATTGGTGTAGTATTTCGTCACGCCCTTCATGTCCAGCCCGTCGGTAATCACCATCCCCTTGAAGTTAAGCTTCTTCCTCAGCAGGTCGCCCACCACGTGGCTCGACAGCGACGATGGGCGGTTGCTCTCCTTCTCGTAGGCGTTCACCTGCAGGTGGGCGGTCATCACGCCCTCCACGCCCGCCTCTATCAGCTGGCGGAAAGGGTAGAGGTCCACCGTGTCCATATATTCGCGTGTGTGGTTGATCACCGGCAGGTCGAAATGGCTGTCGGTCTCCGTGTCGCCGTGACCCGGAAAGTGTTTGGCCACTGCCATCACCCCCTGGCTCTGCAGCCCTTTCATATACTGGATGCCCAGCGAGGCGACGCGCCTGGGGTCGTCGCTGAACGAACGCGGCCCGATGACGGGGTTCCGCGGATTGCTGTTGATGTCCACCACCGGAGCAAAGTTCACGTGGATGCCCATGTTGCGGCACTGCAGCCCGATCTCGCGTCCCATGTCGTACAGCAGGCCGTCCATCTCGGGCGGCAGCGTGCCCCATGTCCCGTTCTGCGGAAACGAGTAGCAGTCCTTCAGCCGCATGCCCAGCCCCCACTCGGCGTCGATGCACACCAGCAGGGGGACATGGCTCAACGACTGGAACCGCTTGATGAGGGGCAGCGTCTCTCGCGCCGTCCCCACAAAGAAGCACACGCCTCCCACCTCCGTCTCCCTCAGCAGCTGCTCGAAATCGCGCTGCCGCTTGCCCTCAAGGTCCAAGGGCACACGTATCACCATCAGCTGCGCCACCTTCTGCCTCAGCGTCATGTCGCGCATCGTGGCGTCCACCCAGGCAGTCGCCATCCGCGGCGTGTTCCGTTTCACCGAAGCCGCCGCACCCTGTATCGAGCGCGACGAACGTTTCATTCCGCGCACCTGCCCCTCGCAAACCATTGTGCCCAGCAACACTGCAACACACATTATTACAAACCTTTTACTCATAATGGTCAAAATAGATATTTTCTGCAAAAATACACAATTTTTTTATTATTGAGAATAAAAGCGTATATTTGCAGAATGATAAAATAATACTATTCATTTAATACATAATTGATATGCAAAGAGATACCGCAATTTTCGACCTCATCCAGAAAGAGAGGGAACGTCAGACCAAAGGCATCGAGCTTATCGCCTCCGAGAATTTCGTGAGCGACCAGGTGATGGAAGCCATGGGCTCCGTCATGACCAACAAATACGCCGAAGGCTACCCCGGCAAACGCTACTACGGCGGCTGCCAGATTGTCGACCAGAGCGAGACCATCGCCATCGAGCGCGCCAAGCAGCTCTACGGTGCCTGCTGGGCCAACGTGCAGCCCCACAGCGGCGCACAGGCCAACATGGCCGTCTTCCTCGCCTGCCTCAACAGCGGCGACACCTTCATGGGTATGGACCTCAACCACGGCGGCCACCTCAGCCACGGCAGCCCCGTCAACTTCTCCGGCATCAACTACAAAGTGGTCGGCTACCAAGTGAAGGAAGAGACCGGCACCGTCGACTACGAGGACATGGAGCGCAAAGCCCTCGAATACCATCCCAAGCTCATCATCGGCGGCGGCTCCGCCTACAGCCGCGACTGGGACTGGGCTCGCATGCGTGAGATCGCCGACAAAATCGGCGCCATCCTCATGGGCGACATCAGCCACCCCTCCGGCCTCATCGCCAAGGGCTATCTGAACAATGCCGTCAAATACTGCCACATCGTCACCACCACCACCCACAAGACCCTCCGCGGACCCCGTGGCGGTATGATCCTCATGGGCGAAGATTTCGACAACCCCTGGGGCAAGACCACCCCGAAGGGTGAAATCAAGAAGATGAGCGCCCTGCTCGACAGCGCCGTCTTCCCCGGCACACAAGGCGGCCCCCTCGAGCACGTCATCGCCGCCAAGGCCGTCGCCTTCGGCGAGGCACTCACCGACAGCTACGACCAGTACATCCAGCAGGTGATGAAGAACGCCAAAGTGATGTGCGAAGCCTTCGTCAATAAAGGCTACAAAGTCATCAGCGGCGGAACCGACAACCACCTCATGCTCATCGATCTCCGCACCAAGTTCCCCGAACTCACCGGTAAGGAAGCCGAGAATGCACTCGTCGCCGCCGACATCACCGTCAACAAGAACATGGTCCCCTTCGACAGCCGTTCCGCCTTCAAGACCAGCGGCCTGCGCGTCGGCACCCCCGCCATCACCACCCGCGGCCTGAAAGAAGACGACATGCCCGTCATCGTCGACATGATCGACACCGTCCTCTGCCATCCCACCGACGAGGCCGTCCGCGCCACGATCACCGGCCAAGTCAACGAAATGATGCAGAACCGTCCCCTCTTCGCCTGGTAGAGGGTGTGAATGGTTATTTCTCCACGTATCTCTCGTATCACAAGTATTATCAATACGTGTACTACGTGCGATACGTGGAGATTGTAATTAATCTCAATTTTCAATTAAAAACGATTCTCAATTGAAACTTCTGACATGACCAAAGAGTATGAGCAGCGAAAAAGTGACGGCCCCGAACAGATGTGGTACCGCATCCTCAACACAACCGTGAGGTTATGCCTCTATATTGTTGCCATACTGTTCTTCCTCATGGTTATATTCCCCAAAGGCCTATGGTTGGGATTGTTCAATTGAGAAGTGAGACCTTTAAATTCGTTATTTCGTTAATTCGCTAATCGACTAACACAATAACACATTCAAAATCGACTAACACATTAACACAATAACACATTAACACATTCCCACATTCTCAATTCTCAATTCTCAATTCAAAATGATCCTCCTAGTTACCGGCGGAGCCGGATACATCGGCTCCCACACATTGATAGAGCTCTACCGCGCAGGCCACACCGCCGTAGTCGTCGACAACCTCAGCAACTCCAACCCCGAGTCCCTGCGGCGCGTGGCGAAGATTATCGGCGTGACAGAGATACCCTTCTACAAGACCGACATCCGCGACCGGGAGGGTCTGGAGAAAGTGTTCTCCAAGCACCATCCCGACGCCTGCATCCACTTCGCCGGACTCAAAGCCGTCGGCGAGAGTGTCGAGAAACCGTGGGAGTATTACGAAAACAACATCAGCGGCACACTGGTGCTGGTCGACGTGATGCGCCGCCATGGGTGCAAAAACATCATCTTCTCGTCGAGTGCCACCGTCTATGGCGACCCTGCCGAAATCCCCATCACCGAACAATGTCCCAAAGGGCAATGCACCAACCCCTACGGCTGGACCAAAAGCATGCTCGAGCAGATACTCACCGACATCCAGAAAGCCGACCCCGCCTGGAACGTCGTCCTCCTCCGCTACTTCAACCCCGTCGGAGCACATCCGGGCGGCACCATAGGCGAAAACCCCAACGGCATCCCCAACAACCTCATGCCCTACATCACCCAAGTGGCCGTCGGCAAACATCCCGAGCTGGGCATCTTCGGCAACGACTACCCCACCCCCGACGGCACCGGCGTGCGCGACTACATCCACGTCGTCGACCTCGCCGCAGGCCACGTCAGCGCACTCCAAGCCATCCGGCGCCGATGCGGCCTCGCCGTCTACAACCTCGGCACCGGCCACGGCTACAGCGTCCTCGACATCGTCAACGCCTTCCAGCGCGTCAACGGAGTGCAGATACCCTACACCATCCGTCCCCGACGCCCCGGCGACATCGCCACCTGTTACAGCAACCCCGCCAAAGCCCAAAAAGAACTCGGCTGGAAAGCCCGATACGGCATCGACGACATGGTCCGCGACAGCTGGAACTGGCAACGCCACAACCCCGACGGCTACCCGGAAGAATAAAGCACACGTAATTATAACATGAAAGCAGGGCCTCAAAACCCTGCTTTTTTTAGCCTGCAATAAGCAAATTACACCCAAAAACACATCTTTTCCCATAACAAATACACTATATAATTTGCCTCGGTTCATTTTTTTTACATCTATATACATCTATTGTTCAACTTGTTGTAATTATTGCTACTGCTTGGATTAAAAAAATAATCATCAATACACAATATTATTACCTCTTTGCCGTTTTGGAGGTGATTAAATATTTCATCCATGGTTTAATCTTTAACACTATAATGTATGGCTAGAAAGAAACAAGAAACCACCAACACCCTCACCAAGGCCGAGGAGCAAGTGATGCAAGCCGTGTGGCAAGTAGGCAAAGGCTTTGCGGGCGACATTGCCGCCGCCGTGGAAGAGCCCAAGCCCGCCTACCGCACCGTGCTCACCGAAATCCGCATCCTTGAACAGAAGGGCTATGTGGGTCACAAAGATTTCAACGGCAACAACCAGTATTATCCCCTCGTCAGTCGCGAGGCATACAAGGGAAGGATGCTGGGTACGCTGATGAAGAACTACTTTTCCTCATCCTACACCTCGTTAGTCTCCTTCTTCCTCGATGGGGGAGAGGTGACTAATGAGGAACTGGAGGCTTTGAGCCGCATCATTGAAGAAAAGCGCAAAGGTAAGGAGGACCAGCAATGAAATATCTCCTCCTTGCCACCATTGGCACTGTGCTTTTTTTCGGCTCCTACTGGCTGCTGATGCGGCGAGAAACCCGCTTCACCATGGTGCGCTACTATTTGCTGGGTACCCTATTGTTGTCACTGCTGCTTCCCCTTATCCATTTGCCCCTATTACGGCAGGCCAACTATGACGGCAACGATGCCGCAGAAACGGCTCAGTTGGCCTACAACACCACGCCTGACGGCATGGCTATGACTTATTCCAATACTAAAAGTGGCGTGTCGGAAATCAAGCTTACTCAAGACAATAACGGAATGAGACGAATCAGCCTGTCCGAGGGAGAGACCACTCCGAACATCCTCGACAAAGTGATGGACATTCTGCCCATCATCTATTGGATAGGTCTTGCCGTCACGATGACACTCCTGACCCTAAGGCTGGCAAGGCTACAACGTCGCCTTGTCCGACTGCCATACAAGATGCAGGACGGTGTCAAGGTCAGCGTACTGAATGACGACACTCCAGCCTACTCCTTTGGCAAACATATCGTCTTTGGCCGCAACGGCTTCAACCCGACCGAGATGCAGCAGCTTATTGGACACGAAATGGTACATGTGCGCCAACGTCACACGCTTGACCTCTTGTTGAGCGAAGTAGTTAAAGTAGTACTTTGGTTCAACCCGTTTGTTTATCTCTACCAGCGTGAATTGAAGCGTGTGCATGAATACCAGGCCGACAATGCGATGCTGGCAACGGCCAGCGGAGCCGCCTATGCCGAGTTGTTCTACCATCAGGTGAGCGGTAAACCATATAGCGCTATAGGCAACACTTTCGACTACTCGTTGGTGAAGAAACGCATCGCCATGATGGCACGGCGCCGCTCCCGCCACGGAGGGCTTCTGCCGCTCGTCGTGCTGCCCATCGCGTTTGTGGTGCTGCTGGCTGGATGTGTCTCACGTCAAACGATGGAAGGCTTCTACGAAGTAAGCTCCATTGAACTCAAGTCGGACAACCCTGCCGAACCCACCCTCCAATGCAATAAGTTCATGGGACTTGAAAACCGTCTGTTTTGCTTCCACCGCGACGGACGGCTGCACATGCTTTCCCGCGACACAGCAGGAAGCGCGCAGCTCTTTTCCTACACGATTGACGACAACGGCCTCCATCTCTTTGACAGCACAGGAAATCCGTGGCTCGACATGACGCTCGAAACCCTCCACTGCGACGGCGACAGCATCAAGCTACGCTTTGTCAACGCCGACCCGATCGAAGGAATAGTCAAGGCACTCAAAGGCCTGCCCATGTACCGCTACCGCATTGACACCGTTACGGTTTCCAACACAAAAAAAGTGGGTGACGAGATAATTGAGTTTAACATACGCACTGTGACCGACACCATCTATCCCCAAGTGACGGTCTCCTACGGTTCAGAGTGTCCCGTCGATTGGAGCAACAAGAATCGTCTGCTGGGCTCGACCACTGTCTCCGACTTCACAGCCGTACACGAGTACAAAACCCAATCAGGTGAGACCGAAAGGGAGTTCTACAAAGGGTGGCACTTTGATAACAACACCATCAACCCCAACGCCCGCCAACTCTACGACACCACCAGCTACTACAACCCCCTGATGGAGGGAGACCGCTTCATTCTGGAAGTGACACTGAAGGCCATCAACAAACAATATGCCGACTCGTTAGCCCAACAAATAGAACCTTAAAAGCCATGGTACAAGTAATAAAGCATATCACACTTCTGACAGTTGTTGCGCTCATGTTTGTCGGGTGCAACAACCGCCCGACCGAGGAACAGGACAAGCCAGTGCTGTCGTTCGAACAGGTGAAGGCTGTGGAGTCCTCCATGCTCACCACCGACGAGATTACACGACTTGTCAAGAGCGACACAACGCACAACAAGGTGGTCTATTTCTTCGACATCCTGTGCAAGCCCTGCCTCGAACACCTCCGCAACGAGTTGGCCGCGATGTACGCCAACCGCGACACCGCACTGTGGAGGTTCTATCTTGTGGCGGGTTTCAACTGGCTTCACCGCCTAATCCCCGATTCCGTAGGCAACCTGGTGGAAGATACCCTTGGCAACATCGCCCATTTTGCCCAGCGTTACCGCGACCTGCTCCCCTCGTTGGGTTATGACATGAAGGACGTTTACATGCACTACAACCCCGCTTGGGAGCACACCGACACCGGGGTGTTCACACCCTGGGCAAAAAGCATGTTCCACTCCGACCGTCCTTTCCACTGCCAGTACGAAGGCTCGCCCCAGCTGTTCATCGCCGACCGCCATGGCCGCATCGCTCTTGATTGCATTGTCCAAAAGAACAAGGACGGCGACACCACAGACCAGTATTATACTCCTCGCAGCGTATACACGCTCGACACCCATTGTTTTCATATTCCAAATACCATTATAACAATAAAATAACCACATAATATTATGACAAAGCAAATCATTTTGCTGCTGTCACTGATGACAGTAGCGGGCGTAAGCTACGCCCAGGTCAACGACACCGTAAGGGTTTCGCAGGATACCACCGCCACCGTTTCCGACACCAATTTCTACCTCTCGCCTTCGGTTAAGGCACTCGAAGAGGTGAAAATTACCGCCGACCGACCGCTTTATACAGTCGACGGCGAGAAGAATATCTACAACACCGCTGACGACCCCAGTGTGCAGACCGGCACCGCCAGCGACGCCCTGCAGAACGCCCCGGGTGTGGAGGTGGACGCCGAAGGCAACATCACCCTGCGAGGCTCGCAGAGTGTCGAAGTGTGGATCAACGACCGCCCCTCCAACCTCAGCGGTGAGAATCTGCGGCAGTACATCAAGACCCTCCCTGCTAACAGCATTGCCCGTATCGAGGTTATCACCAACCCCTCTGCCCGCTACGGCGGCAGCGGTCCTGTGGTCAATATCATCACCTCCAAGAAGATTCTGCGCAACGAGTTCATCAGCATCGGTGCCACGGGGAACCATCGCCCGCAGGTGTCACCGTGGCTCTCGTATGTCTATAGCAACAAAAAGTTCACCATCAACCTCTATGCCGAATACGACTACAGCCACACGTGGAGTGACCAGTCGGGCCGCTCCGCCTTGCTCACTCCGCAGGGCGACACCTCCACCGTCAAGTCCTACACCAGCCATAGCGACAACTGGAGGCACGGCAGCTATTTCTACCTGAGCGGGAACTACGATTTCGACACGATGCGTTCCCTCAGTTTCTGGGGCGGGGCCTACCCGTCGTGGTATCGTGGCGTGTCGACCGTCGACATGCAGTGGCAGGAGCGCATCTACGGTCCGGGCGACTACAGCTATCGCTCCACCGGCACATCGTCCATACCCCAAGTGGGCTATTATGGCGGGCTGCATTTCTCCCATCGTCTCGACGACAAGGGGCAGATGCTGTGGATTCGCACCGCTGCCAATGGATTCAACTACACCTCCGACGGTACTGAGCAACGCCAGTACCTCAGCCAACCCACTCTCGACTACACCGTGCGCCACTTAGGTATCAACAAAGGTGGCGTAGGTCTCTCTGCCGAAGTGGGCTACTCGCTGCCCTTTGCCGAGCATTGGGAGCTGGAGGCGGGCCTAACCGGCGACTACCACACCCCAAGCGTACGCACCTACACCCGCGACACCCTGCCCGGCGACCGTCGCGACACGCTGCAGAGCTACACCAAGCGGTACCGCTATGAGGAGTTTGGCGGCTACTTTACCCTCAAACGCAACTTCGGCAATTTCGCCGCCAAGGTGGGCTTGAGGCTGGAACAAAGCACCGGCACGGCCACCTACACGGGCTATACCACCGAAGTGTCGCACGAGAACTACCTCGTCCCCACGCCCTCGGTCCATCTTTCTTACAACACCCCCTCAATGCACAACTTTTCGCTCAGCTACACCCTCCGCACCTCCACGCCTTCGGCTCCCAACCTCACGCGATTCATCATTTTCAGCAGCGAGAGCTACGAGATTGGCAACCCTGACCTGCTTCCCAGCCACACCCACAACCTCGAAGGGGGTTGGAATAAGTTCTTCGAGGGTTTTGGCTCGGTAGGGATAGACCTCTACTACAAGGCTAACACCGACGAGGCGGGTGCCCTTGTCGATGTGGCCTACCATCCCGTTTACGGCCGCGAGGTCTCCTTCAGTCAGCCCTACAACATCGGCAGCAGCCACAACGCAGGTGCCGACCTCAATCTCACCTATCGCCCCACGGCCATGTTCAACCTGCGCCTGTCGGCCCGCGCCGTACACATGGGCTACCACAGCCAGTTACGCCCGGGCGAGTGGGTGGACGACAACCTCTGGGCCGGCAGCCTGCGGCTGAATGTGTGGGGCAAGCTGTGGAATGTGCTGCAGGTGTTCGGCAACGTTAACTATACCACCCGGCAAATCGCTTTCCTCAGCAGCTACGACCCCTTCTTCACCACGGACCTCGGCGTGAGCGCCGACCTGCTCGACCGTCACCTGTCGCTCTATCTCAACGTCAAGGATGTCTTCAACACCTACTCGCGTTCCTCAGCCAACACCAACCCCTACCTCTCCAGCAACTCCACCACCCGCTACAGCTCGCGCTACATCAGCTTCGGTGTCACCGTGCGCCTGGGCAGGATGGAGCTCGAGAGCAAGGCGAGGGGGAGAGTTGAGAATTGAGAGTTGAGAATTGAGAGTTGAGAATTGAGAGTTGAGAATTGAGAATTGAGAGTTGAGAATTGAGAATTGAGAATTGAGAAAGGGACTCCACGTATCACGCAAGGTCTCCACGTATCTCGCGTATTACACGTATAGATAATACTTGTGATACGCGAGATACGTGGAGAAAAAACGTGTGATACGTGGAGATTGTAATTGACAAGTTTCCGAAATAACGAATTCAATGAGTGTTTTTTTCTTTTTGGTTTGAAAAAATGTGCTATCTTTGCATCGTGAAACAATTTTATTATTAACCATTTTTTAAAGCCGAAGAGTCTGATGGCCAATAACAAGACACGTTTTATCAATGTTCAAAAAAATCTTCTTTGCCGCTGCTTTGATGATGAGCACGGTCTGTTTCGCCCAGTTTGCGTCGGTGAATGCCCCGAAGGCTGACGCCAAGGCCATGTGGTCGCACATCGGCCAGCCGTTTGTGGCCACCACTCTCGACGGCGACACCATCGACCTGCAGGCCTGGATTGACTCCGGCTACTGTGTGGTGATTGATTACTCTTGCTGTTGGTGCGGTCCCTGCTGGAACCTCCACCGTGCCGGTATCCTCGAGGGCTACCACCATCGTTTCGGTCGTGAGGGTACCAACGAGCTCCGCGTCCTCTGGATTGAGGTTGAGGAGACGAACACCACCGACCAGATTTACGGCCGTTCGGGCGGCAGTGGCTACTCGGGTACCACCCAGGGCGACTGGACGATGGGCGGCACGTTCCCGATTCCTATCATCGACGACGCTTCGACGCTTGCCACCTGCCAGTCGATTTACAACAATGCAGTCCCCTTTGTGGCCTATATCGAGGGCTACACTGGCCGTTGCCGCGCCATCTATGGCGAGCCTGACGGTATCTCGGCTTTCGACACGGCTGTCTGCAACGCCCACATGGCCGAGATGCTCGCCAACCGCGTCCGCCCCGGCTCCGCGCCCCAAGTGGAGATTTCCGGTCGCACCAACGCTGTGAAGGGTCTTCCCCTCACGTATAACGCTTCTATCGGCAGCATCGAGCCTTACAACAACGTCCATTGGACCATCGAGGGCGCCAACGTGGAGCAAGCCGACGGCGAGATGATCAACATCACCTTCACCTCTACTGGCAGCAAGACCCTCACCGTGACCGCGACCAACCCCAACGGCACCACCACCGCCACGTTTGTGGTGAACGTGACCGACTACCATTTCGGCCCGACGATGACTTATTTCAGCGGCGAGGTGGAGAGTGCCATCGGTACCCAGAACACCATCACCTGGGGCGTCAAGTTCCCCGACACCGTGATGGTGGGCAGAAACTTCCTCAAGAGTGTGGAGATTTTCTCTAATTACAACGACGAGATCACCCTCACCGTGTACCAGGGCGGCGAGAACGCACCCGGCAACCAGATCTACACCCGCACCACCCATGTCAATGAATCGACATGGAACACGATTAACATCAGCGGAGCCGTGGCACTCGACCAGCACCAGCCCCTCTGGATTACTTTCACCAGCTCGAAGCCGTACCCCATGGTCTACGGTCCTTACAATGGCGACCCGAACAGCTGCTTGGTCTATCTCAACAACACCTGGATGAACATCATCGACGCCAGCGGCGGAAGCTATGAGGGTTCTTGGGCCATCAAGGCCACCACCGCCGACCAGGGCAATGCCGGCATCAGCACGCTGGAGAGCACTCCCGTGGCCGTCTATCCCAACCCCGCCACCGACAAGGTGACGGTGCTGGCCGACAACATCAGCCGTGTGGAGGTGCTCGACATCGCCGGCCGTGTGATTGCCACCACCACCGAACATGAGGTGAACATCGCCGACCTCGAGAGCGGTGTCTACTTCTTCCGCGTCATCACCCCCCAAGGCACCTACAGCCAGCGCGTGGTGAAGAAATAAACAGAAAGTACGTTTCATTCAATTCACCCGAACGGGGGACGGCAGCATGCCGCCCTCCGTTCTCTTTTTTGTTAACACATACCGAGAGGGGCCGTTCAATCCTGCATCGTAATAGTATCGTTATAGCATCGTTACTCGATATGACAACGGATAACAAACCGCGAAGCAGGCAACATCGAGCCGGGATTGAACGACCCAAGTGGGTCGTGGCGTACCGTCCGCTGAGACTTCCCGGCACTGCGGTGGGGCAGGGGAAACCTAATGACCGATTGGGGATTAATTGTGAATTGAGAATTGAGAATTGAGAGTTGTCGGGCGATTATTCTCAATTCTCAATTCTTAATTCTCAATTCCACGCAGTGGGGGGGTGACATTTTGTCAGTGGCTGTCGGGGTGGTATCTTTTTTGATATGGGTGATTGAGGTAATTGAGTATTAACAATCAAACAATCAAATAATATGACCTTAGACAAATTCACAATCAAAGCACAGGAGGCCGTTCAAAAGGCACAGGAGATAGCCACCGCCCGTCAGCATCAGGCCATAGAGACCGGACATCTGATGAAGGGGGTGCTGAGTGTGGATGAGAACGTGACTCCGTTCCTGCTGAAGAAGCTGGAGGTGAACATCCCGAGGCTGTCGCAGCAGATTGACGCGCTGGTGGACCGTCTGCCGAGGGTCAGCGGCGGGAGCCAGTATCTGAGTTCCGACGCGAACCAGGCATTGGTGAAAGCCACGCAACTGGCCACGGAGATGGGCGACGACTTTGTCTCTATCGAGCATCTGCTGCTGGGTTTAGTGTCGGGTCGCGACGAGGTGTCGCGCCTGATGAAGGACGCCGGCGTGAGCGAGAAGGGTCTGCGCACCGCCATAGCCGACCTGCGCAAGGGCAGCAAGGTGGGCAGCCAGAGCGCCGAGGAGACCTACAACGCCCTGAACAAGTATGCCAAGAACCTGAACCAATTGGCGCAGGCTGGCAAGTTGGACCCCGTGATAGGACGTGACGAGGAGATACGCCGCGTGCTGCAAATCCTCAGCCGCAGGACCAAGAACAACCCCATCCTCATCGGCGAGCCCGGTGTGGGTAAAACGGCCATAGCCGAGGGCTTGGCGCACCGCATTGTGAGCGGCGACGTGCCCGAGAACCTGAAGAGCAAGACCATCTACAGTCTGGACATGGGCGCACTGATTGCTGGCGCCAAGTATAAAGGCGAGTTCGAGGAGAGGCTGAAGAGCGTCATACGCGAAATCAACGAGGCCGACGGCGAGATTATCCTCTTTATCGACGAGATCCACACCCTTGTGGGTGCCGGTGGCGGCGAGGGGGCCATGGATGCAGCCAATATCCTGAAGCCTGCCTTGGCGCGCGGCGAACTGAGGGCTATCGGCGCCACCACCCTGGCCGAGTATCAGAAGTATTTCGAAAAGGACAAGGCACTGGAACGCCGTTTCCAGAGTGTGCTGATTGACGAGCCCGATGTGAACGACACCATCAGCATCCTCCGCGGACTGAAGGAGCGTTACGAGGTTCACCACAAGGTGCGTATCAAGGACGAGGCCATCATTGCCGCCGCCGAGTTGAGCCACCGGTATATCAGCGACCGTTTCCTGCCGGACAAGGCTATCGACTTGATCGACGAGGCCGCCGCCAAACTGCGTCTGGAGATTGACTCGGTGCCTGAGGAGCTGGACGAAATTGAGCGCCGTATCCGCCAGTTGGAAATCGAGCGCGAGGCCATCAAGCGCGAGAACGACACCGACAAGCTGGCACAGCTGGGCAAGGAGATTGCCGACCTCAGCGAGCAACGGAACCAGATGAAGGCCCGCTGGCAGAGCGAGAAGACCATCGTGGAGAGTATCCAGTCGGAGGTGAAGAACATCGAGAGCTATAAGTTCGAGGCCGAACAGGCTGAGCGTTCGGGCGACTACGGCCGCGTGGCAGAGTTGCGCTACGGACGCATCAAGGAGGCCGAGAAGCATGTGGCAGACCTGAAGCAGCAGCTGAAGGAGATGCAGGCCGACAATGCGATGATTAATGAGGAGGTCGACTCGGAACAGATTGCCGAGGTGGTGTCGAAATGGACCGGCATCCCTGTGACGCGGATGCTGCAGAGCGAACGCGAGCGTCTGCTCCATCTGGAAGACGAACTGCACAAGCGTGTGGTGGGGCAGGACGAGGCCATCAGCACTGTGTCCAACGCCATACGCCGTAGCCGCACGGGACTGAGCGACGGCCGCCGGCCGATAGGCTCCTTCCTCTTCCTCGGTACCACGGGCGTGGGCAAGACCGAGTTGGCACGAGCCCTTGCCGAGGTGATGTTCGACGATGAGGACATGATGGTGCGTATAGATATGAGCGAGTACCAGGAGCGGCACAGCGTGTCGCGCCTCATCGGAGCGCCTCCGGGATATGTGGGCTACGACGAGAGCGGCCAGCTGACCGAGGCTGTGCGCCGCAAGCCGTATAGCATTGTCCTCTTCGACGAGATAGAGAAGGCGCACCCCGACGTGTTCAACACACTGCTGCAGGTGCTTGAAGACGGACGGCTGACGGACAACAAGGGCCGTACCGCCGACTTTAAGAACACGGTGATTATCATGACCTCGAACATGGGGAGCGATGTCATCCGCCAGCGGCTGGAGGGCAGCTCGATGAGCGACTATGAACTTGAAGAGACCAAGAATGCCGTGCTCGAACTGCTGAAACAGCAGGTGAGACCGGAGTTTCTGAACCGTATCGACGAGATAGTGATGTTCCGTCCGCTGACACAGAGCCAGATTCGCGAGGTGGTGAAGATACAGTTGAACTATGCTGCCAAGATGTTGGAGAAGAATGAGATTCTCATCTCTGCCACCGACGAGGCCATCGACCACCTGGCACGCATAGGCTACGACCCGGCCATGGGCGCCCGTCCGGTGAAGCGTGTTATCCAGCGCGAGATACTGAACGAGTTGTCGCGCCAGATTCTTGAGGAGAAAATCAAGACCAACGACACGATTATCATCGACGTGATTGACGACCAGTTCGTCTTCTACAACCCCCAGCAGAAGTAAAGGCTTCGGTGCGGTAAGAGAGCGGGTGCTTCGGATGAAGTGCCCGCTCTTTCTTTATTATCTGGGTAGTACACTGGTGGGGGTGTTTATTGCCTGCGGCCACCTTTGTAGAAATGCTTGCTCCAGTATTTGTCGTCGAGACGGCTGATGATGACTCCGCGGGAGGTGGAGGAGTGGACAAAGAGCCCGTCTTTGAGGTAGATGCCTACATGCGACACCCGTCCCTTGCTGTTGGTGAAGAAGACGATGTCGCCTTCGCTCAGCTCGCTTTTGGAGATGAGGGTGACGTCCTCCTGCATATCGTTGGCCACACGGTGCAGGTTGATGTTGTACACCTTGCGGTAGATGTGGCCTACAAAGCCGGAGCAGTCGACTCCGTTTTTGTCGTTGCCGCCGTAACGGTAGGGGGTACCCATCCATGTCTGGATAGCGTTGTAGAGTTCCTCGTTGTCGTTGGGACCGCGTTCGATACCGAGGGCATTGACGTTGCCGGAGCGTCGTGCCTCCTCGGAGACCGTTGGGACATAGGGGACCTCTTTGACGTATTCGTCCACGTAGAGTTCGCCCAGAGAGTAGTCCTCCTCCTCGAGGTCGCGGTTGAGGAAACGTTTTACGCTTTCGCACGAAGCGAACATCAGTATGGCGGCAAGGCAGAGCAGTGGGAGGGAGAGGCGGTGGCGCATGGCGGTGGTCATTCTTTGACGATAAAGATGTCCTCGTTCTGGCGCTTCATGTAGTAGTGTTCGCGCCCATAGGTTTCGATGGCTTCGGGGTTGTCGATAAGCGAGACGGCGGCGATGCTGTCCTGCTCGATGCCTTTCTCGATGAGTTTGGCCTCTTTCTTCAGCTCGGACACTTCGCGCTGCAGACGGTGGGTCACTAGGACATTGTTTTCGCCCAGAAAGATGTAGAAGAGCAGGAAGATGAGTGTGGCGGCGACGTATTTGTTACGTATGATGCGCCAGATGAGCAACAATGTCTTTTTCATGGTCGGAGGGGTATTGTGATTGACAGGGAGTGACGGAGGCGGCTATTTCACTCTTATCCGTTGGCCATAGCGTATGCGGTCGGAGCGGAGATTGTTGAGCTTCTTGATATTGTGTACCGTGGTGCCGTATCGGGCGGCAATGGAGGTGAGATTCTCGCCGCGGCGCACTTTGTGATAGACGTTGCCGTTTTTGCGATGCGACGAGGAGCTCTGTTTCTTGGCAACTGGACGTGGTTCGGCAGGAGCCACGACGACAGGGGCTGCGGAGAGAGAGTCCTCGCTGTCGCGGAAGATTTCCTCGGCATGCTGGATGAGGGTGTTCATCTTGTTGGTGGGAATGCAGAGGGGATAGGAACCGTTCTGTCCGGGGATATAGTCGGCACGGTATTGAGGGTTGAGGCCGCGGAGCTCCTCGATGTCGATACCTATATATTTGCTTACATTGGCGAAGGTCATGTTGCGTTCGACCATCACGGTGTCGGTGTGCAGGGGGATGGTGACGCGCTTGGGGTGCAGGCCGTGTTCGGGATAGAAGTTCATGATGTAGGCGGCAGCGATGAAGGCAGGCACATAGCCGCGGGTTTCGCGTGGGAGATAGGGGTAGATTTGCCAGAAGTTCTGCTTGCCGCCGCTGCGGGCGATGGCTTTGTTGACGTTGCCCGGGCCGCAGTTGTAGGCGGCGATGGCCAGGTGCCAGTCGCCAAAGACATTGTAGAGGTCGTGGAGGTAGTGGGCGGCAGCGTCGGATGATTTGTAGGCGTCGCGTCGTTCGTCGATGACGGAGTTGACCTCAAGGCCATAGTTCTTGCCTGTGGTGTACATGAACTGCCAGAGACCTGCGGCACCGACGCGGGAGGTGGCCTGGGGGTTCATGGCGGATTCGACAATGGTGAGGTATTTCAGCTCCTCGGGTACGTCGTAGCGGGCCAGTGATTCCTCGAACAGCGGGTTGTAATACTCCGAGAGGGTAAGCATCACATCGAGGCGGTTGCGCATGCGGTTAAGGTACATGCGGATGTGGGCGCGTACCTCCTGGTTGAAGGTCATGGGGATGACGGTGTGCATGGAGGCGAGACGCTTGGCTATGACGGAGTCGGGTATCTGGTCGAAAGCATAGTCGGTGTTGATATTGGCATGGTGGCGCCGCGAAGTAGAAGAGTATTTGCTTATCACATAGCTGTTAAGCAGGCTGTCGTAGTTGGTGACAAATTGGTCGGCCATGTCGAGGGCTTCCTGGTTGACATGGTGGTTCTGCGCATTGACTACCGGAGCGGCAAGCAGCAGGATGACGATGGTGTATAAGAGTCGTTTCATTGGGTTTGATGAAATAGTCCTAAGGTGTTTGGTGCTGTGCCCAACGAAAGGCTGGAGGGAGGGCGTTGATTATCCAAAAGCATATCGAAAGGGCAGTTAGCACTATACATTTTATCATTTAATAAACTGCAAAATTACACATATTTTCTTTCATGGCAAAATTTAATAAGAGGATTTTTCGAACAGATGTGTGTCAGAAAATAATTTTCCACATACAACCTGTTGATGGAACAAATATTAACAGCGGCAAAGGTGTGGAAAAAAAATATTTTTTGAGGAGGAGTGGGTAGGATACGATTTTTTTGTGTACTTTTGCATCATCATTAAACCGACAAAAAGTAATTTATAGTTATGGAAATCACTATCACAGAAGAAAATTTCGACGAAGTGTTGAAGAACAACGCCGTAGTAATGGTTGATTTTGGCGCCACATGGTGCGGACCCTGTAAAGCCCTTGCCCCCGTGGTTGAGGAGATAGCAAACGACTATGAAGGGCGCGCCGCGGTCTGCAAGGCCGATGTGGACCAGTGCCCCAGTGTCACAGCCCGTTTCCGTATCCGCAACGTGCCCACGGTTCTGTTTTTCAAGAACGGTGAGTTGAAGGACAAGAGCGTGGGGGCTGTGCAGAAAAAGACGCTCACCGATAAGATCGACAGCCTGCTCTAACCGCATTGTTTGAGGATTTAGAGAGATACAAGTCGCTGGATTTCTATGCACGCCAGACGGTGGAGGGATTCATCGCCGGTTTGCATAGAAGTCCTTTTCATGGTTTCTCTGTCGAGTTTGCCGAGCATAGGCAGTATTCACAGGGAGAGTCGACCCGCAACATCGACTGGAAGCTGTACGGCCGTACCGACAAACTGTTTGTCAAACGCTATGAAGAGGAGACGAATCTGCGTTGCCAACTGGTCGTCGACCACAGCAGTTCGATGCTCCTGCCTACCGAGGGACAGGGCGACCTGCGCCATCCAAACAAACTGACTTTTGCCTGTTATGCGGCCGCTGTACTGACCGAGCTGTTGGTAAGGCAGCGCGATGCTTTCGGGTTGTCGCTGCTGAGCGAGGGTATTGACCTGCAGACAGACTGCCGCAGCAGCCGGGCTTTCCAGCAATATGTGCTTCAAATTCTCGAATCGGAACTGAGATGCAAACCTTCGATGCGAGAGAAGGACACGTCGAAGACCGGCTTGAACCGAGGGACACAAATCACCGAGGCGTTGCATCTTACCGCCGAGCGACTGCACCGGCGCTCAATGGTGGTGATATTTACCGATGCACTTGTGAAGCCTTCGGACCGGGATCCTTTGATGGATGCGCTCCGCCATCTGCGCCATTGCAAGCATGAGGTGCTGCTGTTCCACACGCTCCATCATGCGCTGGAAATTGAGTTCGATTTCGACAATCGCCCCACTGAATTCATCGATCTGGAAACAGGTAGGCATCTCAAAGTCCAGCCGGGCGAAGTGATGGAAAAGTATCATGAGTATATGCTCCGCGAGACAGCGGACATAAAACGCCATGCCATCCAGTACCATATTGACTACCAACCAGTAGATGTTGGACTGGGTGTGGAGCAAGTTCTACTTCCCTATCTGCTGAAAAGGAGCCGGCACCAATAATCAGAAGTTTTTTTTGTTAAATCTTAGCCACAATATGCAAGAATCAAAATATTTTTCATATCTTTGCAAAATGAAGTGGCTAAGTTTTGCCATGTGTAATAGAGTATTGAAAACATTGTAGAATAATATATCAAACCTATGAGTACGAAGAAATACACCTTAGTAATCAACCCCGGCGCCACGTCAACAAAGGCCGCTATCTATGAGGGGGAGACAGAAGTGTTCACCGAGAATTTGTCACACCCTATCGAGGAAATACAGAAGTTCCACGAAGTGGCTGACCAGTTTGACTACCGCAAGGGTGCAATCCTTGATATGTTGAAACGCCACGGTGTGGGTACTGACGAGATTGCCGTAGTGATGGGCCGCGGCGGATTGACCCGCCCGTGCGAAAGCGGTGCCTATCGCGTAAACGACCTGATGAAACAGGAGTGCCACGACGGTATCCAAGGCAAGCATGCCTGCAATCTGGGTGCACTGATCAGTGATTCCATCGCCACCGAAATCGGTCTGCCTTGTGCTTACATTGCAGATCCCGGCATTGTGGATGAGCGTCCCGACTATGCCAAGATTACGGGTCATCCCATTTTCGACCTCGACCCGCAGCGTGAAGGTGTTATATGGCATTGCCTCAACCAGAAGATGACGGCAAAGCTGTATGCCCGTGAGCTGGGCAAGCACTACGAGGATCTCAACCTCATCATCGCCCACATGGGCGGCGGTGTGAGCGTGGGTATTCATGAGCATGGCCGTTGCGTAGAAGTGAACCGCGCACTGTGCGGATTGGGAGCTTTCTCACCCACCCGTTGCGGGAGCATCAACGCCAGCAAACTTATCGAAGTGGCTTGCAGCGGTAAATATACCGAGGCTCAGCTGAAGAAGATTGTCACCGCAGAAGGTGGCTTTGTGGCATACCTGGGCACCAACGATGCTTATGAAGTTGAGAAGAAAGCCCTGGCAGGTGACAAGAAGTGCCAGCTGCTTGTTGACGCATTCTGCTATCAGGTCTCGTTGGAGATCAGCCGTCTTGCCGCCGTGGTTTGCGGTAAGGTGGATGCCATCCTGCTGACTGGCGGTATCGCTTACAGCAAACCTTGGATGCAGATGATTACCGACCGCGTGAGTTGGATTGCCCCTGTGAAAGTCTATAAGGGTGAGAATGAGATGTTGGCTCTGGCCATTTGCGGCAAGGAAATCCTTGACGGTGTTGCCCCTAAGGAATACAAATAAAACAATCCTGAGTCACTCAGGCATCAACAACATTAATGTCAGCCGAGTTGTTTCCGGTTGGCATTAATGTTGATTGTGCAAAATAGATATTTAATAATACCAATAATCCATACAACAATGAAGAAAGTAATGATTCTTTTGGCAGCCCTGGCCGTAGGCGCCATGGCAACAGCCCAAGAGGTGACAATCAAACGTGGCAAAGCTACTATGAGCGAGGCCGATTACCACATGTTGAAACAGAAAGCCGATGCCTATGAGGCTGCTAAGAAAGCACTTGACGAGACATTGGCAAGCTACCAGAAACAGCAGCAGATGAACGATATGTATCGTCCCGTCGAGCTGAAAACATTTATTGATTCAGCCTCTTATGCTATAGGAAAGGATATTTACCAGAACTGGATGCAGCAGAATCTCGGCATCAACGGCGAGGCTGCAGGACAGTCGATGATTGACTGCTACAAAGGACAGAACCGTTGGGACGAAGCCACTATGCGTCCCCTGTTGAACCGTTTCCAGGAAGAGTTTGAAAAACGTCAGCGCGAAGAACAGGAACGCATGATGGCCGGAAAGGATGATAACATCGCTGCCGGTAAGAAATTCTTGGAAGAGAACGCCCTTAATAAATCGGTGTATCAGACCAAGAGCGGTCTCCAGTACAAGATTGAGAAGAAGGGCAACGGTAAGAAACCCAAAGCTACAGACAAGGTAAAGGTACACTACACCGGCAAATTGCTGGACGGAAAAGTGTTCGATAGCAGTGTTGAGCGTGGTCAACCCGCAGAGTTCTTCCTCAACCAGGTTATCCCCGGATGGACCGAAGGTCTGCAGCTGATGGATGTGGGTTCAAAGTACATCCTTTATATCCCTCACAATCTGGCATACGGCGAACAGCCTGTAGGTTCTATTCCTCCCGGCTCCACGCTGATATTCGAGGTTGAATTGCTTGATATTCTTCCTGCCACAAACCAGAACAACGGAGGCATACAGGTAATCCGTAAATAAGTGAATTCTTTTGGCAACATATTCCGGCTGACAACCTTCGGTGAATCCCATGGCCCAGCCATAGGGGGAATCATTGACGGTTGCCCAGCCGGGTTGTTGTTAGATGCTTCATTGGTAGACGCAGAACTAAAGCGTCGACGGGAGGGCGACACTCCTTCTCCTGATACCACTCAACGCCGAGAACCCGATCAAGTGGAATGGCTTAGCGGTTTCCTTGATGGAAAGACACTTGGCACTCCTATCGCCTTTGTGATTCACAACCGAGACCACCACTCCGAGGATTACGATGCTTTGCGCGACTGTTGTCGTCCTGGACATGCGGATTATACATACATGCAGAAATACGGCCTCCGCGATCATCGTGGCGGGGGGAGAGCATCGGGACGAGAAACTGCAGCACGTGTTGTAGCGGGTGCAATCGCCAAGATGTGGCTCCGTACGCAAGGGGTCACTCTTCAGGCCACCCATCAGGGGTACATCATCACTTGTACGGTGCATGGACTTCCGGCTGGAGTAGGAGAACATGTCTTCGACCGTCTCAACGCCCGATTGGCATACGCAGTACTCTCTATCCCCTCGGCTTCAGCCTTTACCATGGGGGAAGGGATGGATGATTGGCGTTTGTCCGCCGAAAATTATCCAGACCAATGGGTAAGTCAAGGGCAAGGCGAGAACCTGACAGCAACCAATCACTGTGGCGGCATTCAGGGCGGTATTAGCAATGGTATGCCTGTGGTCTTTCATGTCGGATTCCATCCTCCTGTCACACGTCCCGACGGTATGGTTTGCCGTTGTCCTGACGGTACGCTGAAACAAGTGGCACCACAAGGGCGACATGACGGAGACCACAGTTCGCGTCTCCCGGTGATTGTTGAAAGCATGGCTGCCCTTGCCATTGCCGACCTTATGTTTATACATACAGTACCTCATCTCTGAGATGATATTACAGATAATTATATAATCAACCATAATGAAGAAATTACTTTTCGTTTCCCTCACAGCAGTATTACTCTTAGCCTCGTGTGGCAACAAGAACGATATTATTATCACCGGTACCTTAAATGGAGGTGCAGGGAAAATGATTTACATAGAAGAAATGACACCAGAGTCGCGTCTATTCATCGACTCAATCAAGTTGGACAGCAAAGGGCACTTCAAATTCCGCTATGCAATGCCGTACAAGACCTTCTATAATGTCCACGTCAGCGAATCAGACTATATCGTGCTACTTCCCGACATGGGAGAGAAGATTGACATACAAGGCGATTACGACTCGCTCTCCTATACCTATCACCTGAATGCCGGAGCCGAATCGCAGCTGTTGTGGCAGCTGCAGGACTACACCAACAACGGCAGCCGTACACTGCTCGACATCGTTTCTACCGACCAGCACAACCAGCAACTCCTTGCCGAGGGGGCCATCACCCAGGCCGACTACGATGCGGCACGCAAGCAGACCGACTCGCTCTATCTCGATGCCTTTGCCGACCAACAGCAGTATGTCGTCCATTTCATCCAGGACAACCTCGGCTCGCTGGCCACCCTTATTGCGCTGTACAAGCCCTTCAACAATCGTCCTCTCATCAACACTGAGGATAGCTTTGAGTTCTATGAAGCCGTGCTCGAGGGACTGGAGGAAAGCATGCCGGACAACCCCCATACACTGAATTTCAAAAACCAAGTCGAGCGCACCCGCTTCCAGTATGCCCGGTAACAAGCTATATTTCATCACCGATGCCCACTTGGGGGCAGGCCCCGATACCTTGGAAAGGGAACGGGAGCTCTGCGCATTGCTCGACCGCATAAAAGAAGATGCCGCCAAAGTGGTGTTCCTCGGCGACATGTTCGACTTCTGGTTCACCTACAAATATGTCGTCCCCAAAGGCTTCGTCCGTCTACTCGGACGCATGGCCAATCTGGCTGACGCAGGGGTCGAGCTACACTTCTTTGTGGGAAACCACGACATGTGGATGTTCGACTACCTCAAAGACGAGATGGAGATAACCATGCACAATGACCCCACTGTATTGGAGTTTGACGGCAAACGCTTCCTTGTTGGGCATGGCGACGGATTAGGACATCAGGATAAGCGCTACGACTGTCTTCGGCGCATCTTCCGCAGTCGACTGAACCAGCGACTCTTCTCCATCCTGCCCGAATGGATGACCTTCGGATTGGCTACCGGGTGGAGTAGAAGCAGTAGGAAAAGCCATATCAGAAAGGACCCCAACATCTTTGAGTATCAAGGCGATGACCGTGAAGGTATAGTCATTTATTGCCGCAAGCGAATGGAGAAAGAACACTTTGACTACTGTGTATTCGGACACCGGCATACTCCACTTGTCAGGGAAATTACCGCCGACAATGGCACTAAATCGACCTATGTCAATGTAGGCGACTGGCTGATGAACCGCAATTATGCAGTCTATTCTGATGGAACGATGACCTTGTTCCCTTGATTAGATACAGGATTACTCGCGGTACTCAAATCGGTCGTCAGGAAACAGAAAAAACCTACAGTTTAACTGCTGAACCGTGCAATGCACGGGAATCAGCCTTGCCCCAAACCTTGTTTTGCCAACCCGCCCTGCGCCGTGGAGCAGTAACGATTCCCCCTCGCTATGGAGAGGGGCCGTTCAATCCTGCATCCTTATAGTATCGTTATAGCATCGTTACTCGACATGGTAACGGATAACAAGCCGAGAAGTAGGCAACATCGAGCCGGGATTGA
The DNA here is from genome assembly GCA_017550405.1 of Bacteroidales bacterium. Classification (GTDB taxonomy): domain Bacteria; phylum Bacteroidota; class Bacteroidia; order Bacteroidales; family P3; genus Colimorpha. Next base: position 37,395 of record JAFZPH010000021.1, on the reverse strand, counting down.
ACGACCCAAGTGGGTTGTGGCGTGTCGTCCGCTGCAACTTCCCGGCACTGCGGTGGGGCAGGGGAGACTAGGGGAGGACGTTGCGGAGGGGTCGGACCATGCCCGTATGGGTCGGGGAGGAAGGTAGTTGGGACTAATTTGGGTTGAAAGGCGCTATTTGGCAGGATAACCGAGTGCTTGGAGAAGGGAGACGACACGTTCGCGGAAATCACCTTGGATAATGATTAGTCCGTCTTTTACACTGCCTCCTACACCGCATTTGGTTTTGAGTGTCCGCCCAAGTTCGTCGAGGTCGTCGTCAGTTCCAACAAAGCCAGATACCACAGTGACAGTCTTGCCACCACGTCCGTTGCGTTCCATGCGTACGCGTAATTTCTGAGCCGCTGGAGGCAGGGTCTCGGCCTGGGGAGGATTGTCGTATTGGTATTCGTAGTCGGGGTTGGTTGAATATACCACTCCCACGGCATTGCGAGGGTTGTTTTTCTTCGACATGACTATTTCTTTTTTTGGAGCAGTTGGTTACGGGTCATTCCCAACTGTTCTTTTACCACTTGCAGTTGTTCGGCCGCCTGGGGTGAGATTAAGGCGCGTTTCATGTCGCGTTTCAATATCTTGAGGCTACGCGTGTGGTTGACGAAGTGGAGTTCGTTGCCTACGTTCTCGCCTTCACCGTCGATATTGACCCATTTGTCGACATTGCCTGCCACAAAGACTTCGTGTGCCTTGAACATCTCGACATGTTGGCTGAGCTCGAAATGGTTGGCATAGACCAGAGGACCGGTGACAGGGAGGTGCTCGATGGGAATCTTGTCAACAATACTGATGTCGATAAGCCCGTCGTCGAGTTTGGCTTGAGGAGCCACGGCCGCATTGTAGCCAAACTGGTTACTGTTGGCGAAAGTGGTGAACCATGCCTTACGCCGGATTTCCTTTCCATCGATGACAAGTGTATAATCTTTCGATTCGTATGAAGGGTATTCGCGCAGAATGAGGTTGAGGTAGGCTGAGAATCCCCGCATCTTGGCTGCCTTCATCAGGCGGGCGATATAGGCATCGAATCCCACACCGGCAATGCTGGCAATATAGTAATGCTCGTTGAGGATGATAGTATCAATAAGACCCTCGTTGTTTTGGTTTAGCACACGGATGGCAAATGCAGGTGTCAGGGGTATCTTCATACAACGTGCCAGACCATTGCCGCTGCCGCAGGGAATAATCCCGAGAGTGGCATCGCTGCCGTGCATGCCTGCGATGACATCGTTCACACTGCCGTCACCGCCTACAGCTGTGATGACATCAAAACCCTCCATGGCTCCCTGCCGTGCAAGCTCGGTGCCATGGTGGATATGCTCGGTGTAGCGTACCTCGTAGTCGTAGATGTCAAGGTTCAGATTGGAGTTGAGCAGTCGTTCTATCTTTTTTTGCCGTCCCACGCCCGATATGGGGTTGACGATAACGAGCATCTTTTTCTTCATGTCAGTGTATTTCGTTTTTAATAAGACGGTTGTTGTATTGCTGTACAATAGCTTTAAGTAGTTCTATATTGCCGTTGCCTTCTTCTTTGTCGTGAGTGAGGACAGCGATTTTTCCGTCGGCGCTTTCAAGTTGGTGATAGCTGTTGCCATAGGCAATCTGCCATCCTCCTTCAGGGTTGCGGAAGGCACTGGTGCCAAAGCAGACAGTCTTGGCGGGGATGCCGAGATAGTCGAGGATGGTAGGCATAATGTCGGTCTGTTGCATCAGCCGATTATAGCGTACGTGGGTGTCGGTAGTGTCGTCCACCTGGGGCAGGTGGATAATCATAGGAATGCGATACCATCCATTGTAATCGTTATATGTACGGCTGAGTCCTTGTCCGCTGTGGTCAGCTGTGATGAGGAAAAGCGTGTGGGGATACCAATCGGTTTGGCGTGCGGCATCGAAGAATTTTCTCAGGGCATTGTCGCTGTACGACACCACTTCGCAGAGGGGGTGGGGTCCTTCCGGGAACTGGCCCACACGGTCAGGCTGCATGGTGTAGGGGTGGTGTGAAGACAAGGTGAAGACTCCGGCAAAGAAAGGCTGCTGGAAAGTGGACAACTGGCGGGACATGTATTGGAGGAAGTACTCGTCGAATATGCCCCAGGTGCCATCGTAGTCGGACTGGCGAGACAGACGGTCGGCCATATACTCGTTCTGTCCATAGTAATCCTGAAATCCCATGCGTGAGCAGAGTTTGTCAAACGACATAACGCCGTTGTAGCTGCCGTGGAAGAAAGCAGTGTGGTATCCGTTGTCGCGAAGCAGCGAGGGGAGGGAACGGAGGTCGTTTTCAGCATAGTCGCTCATGGTGATGGGGAAGGGCATGAGTGTGGGCAGTGAGCTGAATATGGCAGGTATGCCTTCGATGGATTTCTTGCCATTGGCCCGGCCTTGGTAGACGATACTGTGGGCAGCAAGCGAATCGAGGAAAGGAGTGAAGGAAGGCATAATGCCTTGGTTATAACACCCCATGTATTCCTGCGAGAAACTCTCGAGGACAATGACAACGACGTTGTTGTAGCAAAGTGTGCTCTTTTTCCCCGTGCTGTCGGTAACATAATAGTGGCCTGCATTGGCTGCCCAACCTGTGCGCATCTGAGCAGTGATAGTGGTGTCGGGCAGGAAGAGCGGGTTGAAGAGGGCCTGGGCTTTGGAGTCATCCATATAGTTGGTCTCTTTGAGCGTGCCTCCGTTGAAGGTGCGCACAATATTGTATCCACTATTGGTGACCAGTGCGCTGTTTTTGGCTTGGCAGTAGTTGGTGGTGTCGTTCCAGGTGAGGTTTTTCCCGAAGCCGCCACGCAGTAGGAAGATGACCACTGCCGTGCCGAGGATTAGACCCACAATGTCGTTGGCTTTGTGGCTACGATATTTGTTGCGTCCGCGAAGCCGTATTTTGTTCCCCAGGAAAAAGGTGAGGAAAATAAGTATCAAACCAAAGAGGGTGGAGTGCCAGTAGTCGACCAGGAAGTGTGGCCACAGGCTACCCATGTTGCCACTGATGCCAAGGTATTGGAATATCTCGCCAGTAAGGCGGCGATAGGTGTATTGATAGTAGGAGGCATCGCAAATGTCGCTGATGATGATAAACAGCACCGGGACGTAGTAAAGGAGTATCTCAGTGAGTCGGTGGTAGTGTTTGTTCCATCTGAATTTAAAAGGCAGGAGATTGGCAGCAAAATAGGGGAGCATCAGGCATCCGATGGTGGCAATGCCGAAGATGAGATTGCCCCATACTATGCCCAGCCATTCGGCAGGACCGTCAACGTGGAATATCCGGGTGTTAGCCAAGTAGAAGAATGCTTGCGCTGCCCAAAGCAACAGGAGCGCCAACAGGGCTTTGCTGAAGAGGTAGGCATATATGTTGCTGGTGTAAATCCAACCTTTTTTTCGTGGGGGTATCATTTGGGTCTATAGTTTGATTGACGTAAGATTTTTTGTGAATCGGTCTCTTCGAGTAACTGCTGCATAGTGGAGTTAGTATTCTTCATGTATCGTGATACAATCTGGAAACCGATATAGTCGGTGGTGCGTGGCGATGAGTCGCGGAATGCGTTGGTTTTGGGCGCATCGTCGATGAGGTTGTGAAACCGCATGTAGTCGGTCTCGAAAAGTAACTTGCTTTGCATCAAGTATGCCCAGACGTGCTCTTCGTTATGCACCATCCAGTCCATTTGTTGGCTTGTGTAGCGCAGCAGGATGCTGTCGGGTGTGCCGGGGAGTGTCTGTTGGGCGAAGTAGATGGCTTTTCCTTCTGAAACCATATAGTCGAGCAATGTCATCTCGTGGTCCTCGGGAATGACGGTATATTGCCTTGCGATGGCCGCCATACAGTCGGTGAGCATGTATTGCTTGCGGCTCTGCTGAACAAGGTAAAGAGGGTTGTTGAAGTAGTTATACTTGCCGGTATAAGGCAGGATGTATTGGTCTAGGCTGATGATCAGTTCATGACTGTTGCAGCCTACGCGCATGTCGTAGTTGAAGGTGCCGGAGAGGAAGGTGTACACTTTGTCGTAGCGAATTGTGGGGCACAATTCCTCTGCGCGCGACAAGGCTCCACCCAGGGCTACGGCTTCATCATGCATGTCGCCGAAGGTGCTGTCGACCAACCGGTAGATGTCGCGCATGGTGGGGTCTTGCACAAATCCCATAAGGAGATTCATAAACTCGGGGTCGTCGGGACGGAGGTTCAGAAGGTCGGTGTTGAATTCGTTGCGGCGTTGTACTATGGTCTGTGGGAGCTGCGAGACAGGGGTGTCAAAAAGCACCTTGTCGAAGCGGTGCAGATTGACCGCTTCGACAGGTGATTGTTTGCAGCTTGTTGCAAGAACTGTGTATAGAAACGCGCCTAGTGTGAATAGAATAATGAATGGTACAGAGTATCGTAATGGAGTTGATCTCTGCTGCACGGCACTATGCCGTGCAGGGTGTTTTAGCACGATGCTTTTTATATTCACAGTCTATTCTTTGGTTTCTGATTCTTGCTCTTTGGATTCGGATGCTTCGTTCAGGATGCGGAGCTTGGCTTCGAGAAGGGCAATCTGTTTGCGGGTGTTGTCCATCTTGCGCTCGAACTCCTCCTTCAAGAGGTCGGCCTGTTTGCTGTTTGCAAGGAAACCAAGGTTGTTTTCCCACAGCTTGAGGTCGGAACGCATTTTCTCGATTTGATTAAGCAACTGGTTCTTCTCGTTTCCGATGAAATGCTGGTTGTTCGAACCTGCATGGTTGCGGATGCGTTCACGGTAGTTGTTCTCTTCGGCTTCGCGGGCAGAGATTTTCAACTGCTCGAATATGCCGTTGAGCAGAGAGCGGTACTCTTTCTGTATGCGGTCCTTTTCTTTGACGGGAACATGTCCTATCTCGGCCCAGCGGCGCTGGAAGTCCTTGATGGCATTGAGGTTCTCCTCCTTGTCGTCGCCAAACTGGTGGGCTTTTATCTCGTCGAGGATGGCGGTCTTCTTGGTGAGGTTGTCGTTCTCGCTGGTGCGGATGTCCTTAAAGAATTCGCCTTTCTTGGCAAAGAATTCGTCGCAGGCGCTGCGGAAACGGTGCCAGATCTTGTCGCTCACTTTGCGGCTGGTGGGTCCAACGGCTTTCCATTCTGCCTGGAGCTGGAGCAGCTCCTCGGTGGCTTTCTTCCAGTCTTCGCGTTTTGCAATGGCTTCGGCGCGGAGGCAGAGATCCAGTTTCTTGTTGTAGTTCTCGGCCTGCTCGTCGCGCATCTGTCCGAAATGAAGTTTCTTGTCGGCATAATGCTTGTCGATGATGCCTTTGAACTGGTTCCAGATGGTCTCGTTCTGTTCACGAGGCACGGGGCCAATGCTTTTCCACAGCTTCAGCAGTTCGTCGAGGGCTTCGGTGGTGTCGTTCCAAGCCTTGGTGGACTGGGGTGCCTCCTGGGTGAGCTCGGTGGCTTTTTCAATAAGGGCCTGTTTGGCCAGCAGGTTCTGGTCCAGCTCTTCTTTGCGTTGGTCGTAATACTCGCGGCGGCGCTGGTCAATCTGGTTTGCGGCGTTGTTGAAGCGTTGCCAGGTCTCCTCGTTCTGCTCGGCGGGCACAGGGCCTATCTCGCGCCATTGGTTGCGGAGCTCCTGCAGGGCTTTGAAGGCTTTGACCACGGAGGTCTCGACAATAAGCTCTTCGGCACGCTCGCACAGTTGAATCTTCTGTTCCAGATTGCGCTTCAGGTCAAGCATGCGGAGTTCTTTGTTTATCTTCACTTTATTGAAGAACTGCTCGATGAGGAAGTGGTAATTCTGCCAGAGGTCATTCATCTGGTCTCTAGGCACTTCGCCGATGGCCTTCCATTTGTCCTGGATGGCATTGAATTCGTCGTATGTCTGTTTGAGGGTCTCCTCGTCCTTGTCGATTAGGATGCGGAGCTCTTCAAGTATTTGCTTCTTAGCCTCGAGGTTGGCAGCTTTCTGAGCGTCGATTTGCTCTTGCATCTTCTGTCGGCGCGAGCGGTAAACGTCGTAGGCGGCAAAGAATGCCTCGGCCACGCTGTCGTTGGCAGGATGGTAGTCATCCTTGTTGCCACCCTCGGCCAGGAATGCCTCGAAAGCTTTCTTTTCGGCTTCCTTGTTCAGGAGGTTGAATTGGTTGCGGATGGCACTTGCACGGTTCCTGATGTGTGTGATGTCGTCGTTCATCAGTTCGTTGAATGCCGCGAGTAGGTCTTCACGTCCCATAGTGGTGTAGTCTACTACGGGTTCGCTTTCAGGCTCTGTCTCTGTCTCATTTTCGGCATGAGCCGTCTCCTCCTGTTCCGGTTGCTGGGCAACCACGGGTTCGGGTTCTGTTGTGGTGTTGTTTGTGTCAGAGTCGTTGGCAACAGCTTCGGGAGCTTCTTGCTGGACAACGGTTTGCAGTTCGTCGTTAGCGACGTTCTCCTCAGTGGCGAGGTTTGCTGCATTTTGATTCAGGTCTTCCATTTTGATGGTGTATTGTTTTTAGAATTAGTTCTGTAACATGTCGTTACAGACGTTTAACTGGGTTAATATGCCTTTGGGGCGTTTTGCAAAAATACAACTTTTTTTTTAATGAGTGGTATAACTGATATTAAAATGAATAATACATGTGTCAAGGCTTCCTTTTCTGGGGTGTCAGGAGTCCTCGTGTGACGTTGCAGCGGAAGGCCACCAGTTTGTTGCCTTTGGCAAACTGCAGCCGCAGCGCATACGAACACCATAGCACCAGTGTCCCTCCCCATTTCACAGCCTCTTTTGCAAGGCGGTTGAGATACTTTTTGCGCGAAATCTGCAGTGTGCGTAATCGTTCACTTACGCCGATGCCGTAGGTCAGCCGGTCGAAATAGTCCTGTGTGAGCTTGTGCGGTGGAATGATATGGTAGAGAATGGCGGTAGGCAGGTAATAGAAATGTATGCCGTTGGTGGTCATTTTGTCGAAGAGGTCTTTCTCTTCGGCGCCAATCAGGCTGTTGCCCTTACGTCCCAACTCCACATTGAACAGGCCGATAGTGTCGAAGACGCTCTTACGGTAGCAGGCGTTGCCGCCGCCGGGGAAAGCCCCGCGGGGAAACTCTCGCTGGCGGTCGCCGAGATAGAGTTTGCCGGTGATGAGTTGGCGGGTGTAGTGGGTCATCCAGGCGGGTTCTTCGGTCTCGTATACCGGCAGGATGGGACCGCCGGACGCCACGGCATCGGGGTGCTCGGCAAAGAAACGGGCATAGGTGTTCAAGTATTCCTTGTTCACTGTGGCATCGTCGTCCACATACACCAGCAGGTCGCCTGCAGACTGACGGATGCCGCAGTTGCGGGCATACGACAGCCCCTGGTTTGTCTCCACGCAATAGCGGAAACGGATGTCGGGATAGTCGGCCATGAACCGTTTGCACTCGCTCTCGGTGGTGTCGGTGCTGTTATTGTTCACCAAAACGATTTCATACTCGCTGTGGGGCATGTCGTTTTCGGCAACGCTTTTCAGCACATTGTAGATGTACTTGTCGCGGTTGTAGGTACAGAGAATAACTGAAATCAGCGGAGAACCTCCGCGAGTATTATTTATTGTACTCATTTTGTCACCTTAGTTTGTTTTCGTCTGCGGTAGTAGATAAACAGGGTGGCACCGATAATCAGCACAGTGGCAATGGAGCAGATGAGTGTGATGTTGTCCAGCCTGTGCATGGTGGGAGCCTCATTGCGGAACTCGATGACGTGGTCGCCTTCGGGGATGACCATGGCGCGCAGTATGTAGTTGGCGCGGAGATATTCGGCAGGTTTGCCGTCGATATAGGCTTTCCAGTCGGGAGCATAGTAAATCTCGCTGAAGATGGCCAGCATGGTTGTTCCGCAGTGGCTGCGATAGGTGAGGGTGTTGATGTCGGCGGGATGCTTATGCTCCATCTCAATGGTGGCATTGCTGTCCACGGGCAGCCCATTCAAGCCTTTCAGGCAAGGCTCCGGCAGCCCCTGCAACTTGTCGCCCATCTCGGGGATGTTAATCACCACATCGTGTGCGGGGTCAAGGTCTTTCAGCATCGTGATCTCGTCGTTGGCACTCTCCACAGGCTTGATGTTACGGACAAACCAGCAGTTGCCCAATGCATCGGGGTTGCGGGTCACCTGTCCGTTGCTCATCACAATGTAGCGCGTATTGAGCATGTTCAACACATTCGTGTTGATTTGGTATCCGATATAGAAGTCGATTAGGTCTTGGTAGCGGCGCAGCTTGGCGGCACTGTATCCGCCCACTTGGTTGTGGAAGGCCGAGGGCTTAGAGTCGTTGAAGGTGTTCACTGCCAGATTCAGCACGCGGTAGTCCTGGTCTCCCGCCTGGATGGCCATGGCGTCGATGTCGCGGTCGTACTGTGCCGGCTGCATCTCCAGCATACGGGCGTTGCGCACATAGTTGTCGCTGTTCAGGTAGCGGCTGTTCACTCCTTGCAGATCGATGACGGTCAGCACGGCCAACACGGCCACCACGGGAAGCACCGCCTTGGGTTTGGCAGCCCAGCGTTTCAGATAGAGCCACAGGGTGACACCCGCCAGCAGTATGAATATGATGCTACGCCAAGAGTCGCTAACAAACAACGCTTTGCGGTCTTTTACAAAGATGTCCTGAATCATCGGCCACTGGTCGCCGTACTGGCGTGCCATCTCTGTGTCGCCGATGCCACTGTAGGTGAATCCGCCGCACATCAGCAGGCCGAGCAGTATACCGCCCACGGTCACACCGGCCGAGATATAGAGCCCCCGCAGCAGCCGCTTGGTGTCGCCATTCTCTCTCATGGTGGTTGCTTCGCGCAGTCCCAGCACCCCCATCAGCACCGCCAGCACATTGGCCAGCACCAGACTCATCGACGGTGTGCGGAATTTGTTATACAGGGGCAGGTGGTTGAACATCCACTCGTTGAATCCCATCAGGTTCCGACCCCACGACAGGAGGATGGCCAGCACTGTGGCAGCGAGAATCCACCACCGCTCAGGTCCGCGCACTACAATCATGCCGAATAGGAACAGGAACACTACAATGGCACCGAAGTAGACGGGGCCGCTGGTGAAAGGCTGGTCGCCCCAGTATAGCGGCATTTTCTCCTGACGGAAGTTGTTGTACGAGGCGCTGCTCTTGCTCACTGGCTCGATGCTGCCGCCGCCCTTGGCGCCAGGCACCAGCAGGGTATAGGTCTCGCCGATACCGTAGCTCCAGCTGAAGGCATAGTTGATGTCCAGTCCCTTGTCGTTGGAATTGTTGTTGCGAGGATAGTCCTTGCCATACAGGTCCTGCGGGGTGACAGTGATTTCGCTGCCGCCGCGCATGGTATACTGCATATACTCCTCGTTCACCAGCAGGTGACGGGTGTTGCAGGCCAGCGCCAGCAGAGTGCCCACGGCCAGCACGCCCACAGCAAGGAGGAAACGGCCGAAATACTTGTCCTTTACAGCATATATGGCATACACCACACCCATCAGCACACCGCCCATGGCCGTGTAGAGGGTAATCTGTATGTGGTTCAATGCTATCTGCAGCCCCAGGGCAACCATAAACAGGATGCCGCCCCACACCAGCATGCTCACACCCTTGCGGCGATCCTCTTTCAGCCGTCCGGCACCCTTCAGGCATAGCATCTCGCCTGCCAGCACCGGGGCCATCATGGCCATGGCCCACGCTTTGGTGATGTGGCCGGCCTCGATGATGATGATATTGTAGCTGCCCAGCCCGAATGCCAGGCCGCCCAGCAGGGCCAGCCACGGACTCAAGCCCAGTGCCATCAGGGCGATATAGAAGCCCAGCAGATAAAGGAACAGCACGCCCATGTCGTTCTGGCGGCCGAACACCTGCAGAGACAGGATATTCTTCAACGGTGTGAACACCGAATGCTGCGGACTGTTGGTGATCTGATAGCCGGGCATGCCGCTGAACATGCTGGGGCACCATGTCGAATATTCGCCTGTGGCGGAATGATAGTCTTTCTGAGCCTTGGCCATGCCCTCATATTTCTGCAGGTCGCCTTGCGGAAGGGCCTTTCCTTGCATGATGGGCATAAAGTAGATGGCGGAGATGGCCAGCATCGCCACCACTACGCCGATGTGAGTCAGGATATTCTTCTTCATATTGTTTATTGATATTATTGTTTCATTCTTACTTTGTTGCTTGTTTGGCAGATTGCGACTCCTGTGTGATGACCGGGTAGGAGATACGGGCATGGTAGATGCTCAGCATCTTCGCCTTCAACATCGTTCTCAGCCGGGTGATGTCGCCGAATGTCAGGTCGCAGTTCTGTAGTTGGTGCTGGTTTATCTTGCTGTCCACAATGCGGTCCACCAACTGGTTGATGGCTTCGCTGTCGTGGTTGGGCAGGCTCTTGCAGGCGGCTTCCACGCTGTCGACAATCATCACCACGGCCGTCTCGCGCGAGAAGGGGGTGGGGCCGGGATACTGGAAGTCGGCGGCATTGATGGGCTCGTCGGGATGCTCGTTCAGCTGTTTGGCATAGAAGTAACCTGTCATGGTGGTGCCGTGGTGGGTGCGGATAAAGTCCTGCACCGAAACAGGCAGGTGGTATTTCTTGGCCAGTTCCAGACCCGAATGCACATGATGGATGATGATGGCCGCGCTCTCGCGGTTGTCCAGCTCGTCGTGGGGGTTGTAGCCTCCGTTCTGGTTCTCGGTGAAGAAAAGGGGCGACTCCACCTTGCCAATATCGTGATAGAGGGCGCCCACTTTGGCCAGCAGTGAGTTGCCGCCGATCTCGTTAATCAGGTCTTCGCAGATGTTGGCTACCTGCATCGAGTGCTGGAATGTCCCCGGGGCATGGCGCGACAGCTCGCGCAGGGCAGGAGTGTTGGTGGACGACAGCTCCATCAGCGTCAGGTTGGTCGTCAGGCCGAAAACCCGCTCAAAGATGTATATCAGCGGGTACGCCAGCAGCGTAATCAAGGCGTTGAGGAAGAACACCAGGTAGCGCTCAACCGTGATGCCCTCGAGCGTACTCTCCTGGCTCAACACGCCGAAAGTGTAAATCAGCGAGTACGACAAGAATATCACGGCGCTCACCAGGAAGAACTTGCTCCTGCTCTCGAAATTGCGCACGGTCACAATCGACATCATGCCTGCAATCAGCTGGTAGAAGATAAACTCGAAGGGGTTGGGCACCATGTTGGCCAGGATGACGATGGTGATGATATGCACATACAGTGCCACGCGCATGTCGAAGAATACCCTCACCATGATAGGCACGATGCACAGCGGCACCAGCAGCACCATCTCCGGCCGCTGGCTCGTCACCAGCGCCGTGGCTGCCGAGGCCAGCAGCACCAGCACCATCACAAAGGTCACCTTGCGGTTGTCCTCCAGTATCGGGTGGCGGGTGTTCTTCAAGAACATATACAGGGCGATGAAGGAGATGATGCACAGCATCAGCTGTCCCAGATAGCGCCCCCAGGGATGATAGTTGTCGCGGAACAGTTTGTCGTTGGCCTGCTCCAGCGAGGCGATGATGCGGGCTCGCTCAGTGGTCACCGTCTCGCCTTTGGCGATGATGCGTTCCCCCTGCTTCACCACTCCGGCCGACGTCACTAGTTGCGAGATGCGCGAATCGAGCTCCAGCTTCGTGCGGTTAACATCGTACACGATGCTCGGCACCAGCACGCTGTCGCGCAGCAGTATGTTGTTCACGTCCTTTGGCGAGACAAACTCGCTTGTCGAATGCTCCGAGCCGATGTTGCCGTCCAGCAGCACCAAGGTATGGCTCTCGAAGTCGGGCATGTCGTCGGGCACTTGCAGGTAGCCCACGGAATAGATGCTGTCCACCGTGTTGCGCATCTGGCGGGCATTCATGCCCGTACGTGTCGAGGTGAGGGCGTTTAGCTGCTCCACCGCCTTGCCGTAGGCGTTGGGGTCGTAGTGGTAGTAGAGCGTCAACCCGGCCATGGCCGAGGCCAACTCCTGATCCATTTCGTCAGTGGTTTTCTGCACGGCGAAATCGAAGGGGGCCACCAGGTCGGCGTTGCGCCAGATGCTCCCCTCGGCATAGTCGTAGTGCTCTCCTTGTCCGTCGCTGGGGAACATCAGGGGTATCAGTGCCGACGTCACAAGCATCAATGTTACCTTCGTCAGCAACGGCAAGTGCTTCACAGTGGCAAAGATTATATTCTTCAGTTGCATAGGCAATGAGGTAGTGTATTAAATAATTGCAGACAAACGCTGCCTGCGTTTTAAAATGCAAAAATACAAAAAAAATATGACGTATGTTCTTTTTTTCTGACAAACTGCTGCCGAAAGACCCTTTTAGGCAGCATGGATTCCCCCTGTCCGCCGCCCTTTGCTCCGATACTTCTTGGTTGTTCGTAAGTGGAATAGCGAAAAAAAACACCTCGGAGAGGTGAGACCTTTAATAACACGTAATAACACGGTACAAGCCGAAGGTGCAGTGCCGTGACAAGAGGTGACCAAATGTTACTCGAGCTCGTCGGGATTGGTCAGTGCCCATTCGAAAGTGGCGAACACAGTGGTGAGGAAGTGGCGCAAGCGGGTCAGGTAGGTCTGCAGGCGGCGGGGCATGGCGGTGGCGGGGCCGTTGAACAGCGAAGTGTCGGCAGGTTGCCCGTTGGGGAGGAAGGTGAAGATGGCGGCATCGATAATGCCCTCCTGCAGCTGGTTGAGGCTTTGCCAGTGGTGGTGTGTGCTGAGGTCATCGGCTAGTGGTTCGGGGCGGCGGGTGGTGATGTCGTCGTAGAGCTGTTGCACGAACTGTCGCGAGTCGCGTCCGCGAACAATGAGCAGTTTGTCGTAGTTCTCGAATGGGAATGTCATGGGCGCAGCAGGGGAGCGGTCGAGCATGACGAAGGTAAGGCGGGTGGACGGGTCGTGGAAGATGAAACAGGGGTAATTGTTATTGCCGAGTGGGCAGTCGTCGATACGTCGCAACTTGAGGTTGTATGCGTGGTTGAGGGCCATGGCCAGCTCGTGGTTGAAGAAGGAGGTGTTGAGCAGCGCCATGGTGCTGTTGGCAAAAGAGAAGAGAGGGTCATCGAGATAACGGCTATGGGGTTTGCTTGGCATGGTGTGGAGGTTTTGTTTTCGGTTACAGGGTTTTGTTGTCTTGTTGTAGTGCTTGGGAGGGGTCGGACGCAGCGGCGGACTCGAAGGCCTCCTCGAGGCTGAAGTCGGGACGGTAGCATGCCTCTGCCGCTAGCTCCTGAACCCATCCGCGGCAGAGACCTACCTCGTAGAAGTGGTCGGCTACGCGGTTGTATTCGTCGGGGGTGAGCGTGCGTCCCAGCTGGTCGGGCAGGTCGGCACGCGTGGGGAAGTACTGTGCCATGAGGGCCACGTGGAGGTTAGGGGAGAGGTCGGCCAGGAGGTCGGCCACGCCGAGGCTGTTCTCCACCTGCCCCGGGAGGACGAGATGGCGTACGATAATGCCGCGATAGGCAAGGCCGCGCTCGTCGGTGGGGAGAGCGGAGCCTTTCTGGCTGTACATCTCGCGGAGGGCGGCGAGGGCCACCTTCGGATAGTCGGGGGCGTGGCTGTAGCGTGCGGCCAGCACCGGGTCGGAGTATTTGAAGTCGGGCAGGTAGATGTCGATGTAGGGGGCCAGGGCGCGGAGGGCCTCCACGCTGTCGTAGCCGCCCGTGTTGTAAACCACTGTTGGGTAGAGGTCGCGTCGGTGTAGCCCCTCGACGATGGCCGGGATGCTGTCGGCATAATGGGTTGGGCTGACGAGGCCGACGATGTTTTCGGTGGTGGGGAGGATCTGGGCCACACGCTCCACGATGGCGTCGACGCCCACATGGCGCGGGATGATGGCGGCAGGGAGGGTGCCGCGGCTGATGTCGTGGTTCTGGCAGTAGACGCACTGCAGGTTGCAGTGGGCGAAGAAGATGTTGCAGATGCCTCGCTCACCGCACAGGGGAGGCTCCTCGCCACGGTGCACACACACGGTGACGGCCTCGGGCTCGGTTCCTGCGTGGCAGAAACCGAGGGAGGTGACACGGTCTGTGGCACATCGGCGTGGGCAATTCGTACATTTCATGATGCAAAAATACAACTTTTTTCTGCATTTTAACAACTAATTCAAAAATATTTCGTATCTTCGCAGTTACCTTTGGATAATAAATTAAACACCAATATTATGACAATTAAAGATTTAGAGCCAAAAGAACTGTGGGGTAATTTCTATAACCTCACCCGTTGCCCCCGTCCCTCCAAGCATGAGGAGGCTGTCCGCGATTATCTCGTGAAGTGGGCTAAAGAACGTAATATCGAATGCCACGTCGACAAGGTGGGCAATATCATCATGCGCAAACCCGCCACTCCCGGCATGGAGAATGTATGCCCCGTAGTGCTGCAGGCCCACATGGACATGGTGCCTCAGGCCCGTGCCGGCAAGGTGCACGATTTCCTCAAGGACCCCATCGAGACCAAGATTGTCGACGGTTGGGTGTACGCTTGCGACACCACCCTGGGTGCCGACGACGGCCTGGGCGTGGCTGCCGCCATGGCTGTGCTCGAGAGCAAGACCATCAAACACGGTCCCATCGAGGCCCTTATCACCACCGACGAGGAGACCGGCATGACCGGTGCTTTCGGTCTGAAACGCGGCGAGCTGAAAGGCAAGTACCTGCTTAACCTCGACAGCGAGACCGAGGGCGAGCTGTATGTGGGCTGCGCCGGCGGTATCGACGCCACCATCGCCATCCCCTACGCCACCGAGACCGCTCCCAAGAACTATTGCGCCATGCGCCTGACCATCGGCGGCCTCAAGGGCGGCCACAGCGGCATGGAAATCAACACCGGACGTGCCAACGCCAATAAGCTGCTGTTCCGCCACATCCGCTGGGTTGCCGATTGCGGCATCCGCCTGATCAATGTCGACGGCGGCAATATGCGTAACGCCATCCCCCGCGACGCCTCCATCACCTTTGCCATGCCTAAGGCCCACAAGGAGTGCATCGTGGCTGAGCTGGAGAAGGTGGCCGGCTGGGTGAAGAAGGAACTCGGTCGCGTGGAGCCCGACTTCTTCATGAAGCTGGAGCCTGTCCGCATGTACCCCAAGGTCATGACCGAGGCCGACACCCAGAAGATTATCAACACCGTCATGATTGCCCCCAATGGCGTCATCCGCATGAGCAAGGACATGGAAGGTCTGGTGGAGACATCCCTCAACCTGGCCATCATGTACACCAACGGGAAGAGCTTCACCATCAAGGCCCTGCTTCGCAGCTCGGTCGACTCCGCCAAGGAGGCCCTCGCCGAGCGGCTGGTCTGCCTGGCCGAGTTGGCGGGCGGCAAATGCCAGCTCACGGGTGCCTATCCCGGATGGAAACCCAACATGGAGAGCGGCCTGCTCAAGACCATGAAGCAGACCTACAAGAAGATGTACGGCAAGGAACCCGCCGTGGTGGCCATCCACGCCGGTCTGGAGTGCGGCCTGCTGGGCGGCAAATATCCCGACATGGAGATGATCTCCTTCGGACCCACGCTCAACAGCCCCCACAGCCCCGACGAGCGCGCCAATATCGAGAGCAGCAAGAAGTTCTTCGACTACCTGGTAGCAGCCCTTGCCGCCATGCCCAAAGAGAAGTAATTTCTGAGTAGTCTGATGATTCTGAGTAATCCAATAATCCGAGTTATCTGAATAATCTGAATAATCCGATTAAAATAAAACCTTTTATATGATAGCAAAAGAACTTTTAAATCCCCGCAGCATTGTAATCTGCGGCGCATCGAGCGATATTCACAAACCCGGCGGCAAGGCTTTGAAGAACTTGCTTGAGAGCAGTTTCAGCGGCCCAGTGTACGCTGTCAACCCCAAGGAGACCGAGGTGCAGGGCATTAAGTGCTTTGCCAAAGTCGAGGACTTGCCGCAGGTGGACTGCGCCATCCTCTGCATCGCAGCCAAGTTCTGCGCACAGACCGTCGACGTGCTGACCCAACAGAAGGGTACCAAAGGCTTTATCATTGTGAGCGCCGGCTTCTCGGAGGAGAACGCCGAGGGTGCCGCTATTGAGAAGCACATCGTCGACAGCATCAACGCTGTGGGCGGCTCGCTCATCGGCCCAAACTGCACGGGATTCCTCAACACCAACTATAGCGGCTGCTTCGACACACCCATCCCCAAGCTCGACCCCAAGGGTGTGGACTTCATCACCGGCTCAGGCGCCACCGCCGTGTTTATCAAGGAGTACGGCATGACCAACGGTCTTAAGTTCAACAGCGTGTGGGCTGTGGGCAACAGCGCCCAGCTGGGTATCGAGGATGTGCTGGAACATCTCGACGAGACCTTCGACCCGGAGAAGTCCAGCCACGTCATCATGCTCTATATGGAGAAGGTCGGCGACCCGCAGCGTCTGCTCAAGCACAGCCGCAGCCTCATCAACAAGGGCTGCCATATCGCCGCCATCAAGAGCGGCGGCAGTGCCGCCGGCAGCCGTGCCGCCTCGAGCCACACCGGCGCCTTGGCCACCAACGACGCCGCCGTCGATGCCCTCTTCCGCAAGGCAGGCATCGTCCGCTGCCAGAACCGTCAGGAGCTCACCACCGTCTGCGGTGTGTTTATGTATCCCGAGATTAAGGGCAACCGCTGCGCCGTCATCACCCATGCTGGCGGCCCGGCCGTCATGCTCACCGACGTGCTTAGCAACAATGGCATCGAGGTGCCCAGCCTCAAGGAGCACCCCGCCAGCCCCGCCCTGCTCGAGAAACTCTTCGGCGGCTCCTCGGTGGGCAATCCCATCGACTTCCTCGCCACAGGCACCGCCGAGCAGCTGGGCTACATCATCGACACCGTCGAGAACGAGTACACCGACATCGATTTCTCGGTGGTTATCTTCGGCTCCCCCGGACTCTTCTCCAACCGCGAGGTGTATGCCCTGCTCAACGAGAAGATGAAGACCTGCAAGAAACCCATCTTCCCCGTGCTGCCCTCCATCATCAACGTCAAGGACGAAATCCAGGAGTTTATTGATATGGGCAACATCAACTTCCCCGAGGAGTGTGTGCTTGGCAACGCCATTTGCAAGGTGTACAATACTCCCAAACCCCAGCCCGAGAACGTCGAGCAGCCCGCCATCGATGTGGCCCGCATCCGCAAGACCGTCGAACGCTGCAAGAGCGGCTACATGGAGATTGCCGACTACAACGAGTTGCTGGATGCCGCCGGCATCAGCCGCAAGAAGAGCGTCGAGGTGTCCAAGGTCGAGGACGCCCTCGCCTTCGCCAAGGAGGTGGGATGCAGCAAGGATGTCCCGCTGGTCATGAAGGTCGTCGGACCCCTGCACAAGAGCGATGTGGGCGGCGTCACCCTCGGCGTGAAAGACCTCGCCACCGTCGAGAAGGAGTTCAACCGCTTGATTGTAATTCCCGAGACCTACGCCGTGGAGATGTACCCCATGCTCGACGGTACCGACGTGTATATCGGAGCCATCAAAGACCCGAAGTTCGGACATCAGATTTTCTTCGGACTGGGCGGCATCTTCATCGAGGTGTTGAAAGATGTGCAGAGCGCACTGGCACCCATCAGTGCTGCCGAAGCCAAGGAGGCCCTCACCAAGCTGCGCGGCTATAAGATCCTGCAGGGCGTGCGTGGCCAGGAGGCCGTGAACATCGACCTCTACGCCGACCAGATCGCCCGTGTGAGCGCCTTGGTCCAGGCCGCCCCCGAGATTGCCGAGATGGACCTCAACCCCCTGCTGGGCAACCCCCGCTACGTCACCGCAGTGGACGCCCGCATCCGCCTGGAAAAATAGTTGAGATGATTTCACAGGGTGCTCGACATGTTTGTCAAGCACCCTTTTTTTATATGCACCCTTTTTATTTCCGATGAGTATGAAAAAGACCTTGGCTGCTGTACTGTTCTGCCTCATAGGCATGGTTTCTCTTGCTCAACAGGAGAAAGCCTACGAGGGTCGTTGGGTACATATAGGTACCCCTTTCAGGGTTCCGGACATATATGGCGACACCGTGGATCTGCAGGCATGGCTCGACTCGGGATATTGTGTGCTCTTCGACTATTTCACTTTGCTGTGTGGCCCCTGCTGGAAATACCATGAGAAGGGTGTCCTGGCGAGGCTGTATGATTATTTCGGCCCCAATGGTACCAATCAGTTGCGTGTGGCGTCTATCGCACTCGAGAATCCCTCCTATGCTTCCACGATGGCTGAGGGAAACACCAACTACGACTGGACGCTTGGAGGTACGGTTCCTTACCCAATCATCTGTAACAATAGTTGTCTTGAAGTGTGCCGCGAGTTATATCAAGGTGCTGTACCTTACTTTGTGTTTGTCGGCCAATATGGTTATTATCGAAAAATAGCTCTTTACCTGAATAGTGATGCCGATAACAGAACCAATATCGCTCATCTCATCGGTATCGCTCAAACTGTGGGCACGGAGACTGTCCCAGTGGTCTCAATCAATGGCCATAATCGTGTGGCGAAAGGATGTCCTTCTGCCTTTTCGAGCGAGGTGGACTGTGTGGGTTCCCCCTACGGTTATGTGTGGAATATCGAGAATGGTAGTTTTACTTATGCAGTCTCGGAGGATGTGAATGTGTCGTGGAGCGAGGTGGGCGACTATAGGGTCACGCTGCAGGCTTCCAACATGGCCGGCACAGGATATGATACCATGATGGTGCATGTGTTTGAATGGGAATGGGGCGATACACTCAGCTATGTCTCCGACAGGGTGGACACGGGGGCAACCCTCGATGGTATGAAGTATTGGGGCGTTGTGTTCCCTCCACAGGCTTTGACGGATAAGAACTGCCTCAGGGAAGTGGAGTTCTATACCGACACCGCTTTCCGTAAAACGATTACCTTGAACGTGTACCAGGGAGGAGCGTATGCCCCCGAATCACTGTTTTTCAAGAAGAAGATTACAGCGTGCCATGCCGGTTGGAATAGTGTTGACTGCGGCGCCTTGGAGGTGGACGGGATGAAAAACCTGTGGGTTACCTTCTCCACGATGTACGATTTTGCCCCATCGGTGGAGGTCTATACCGGCGACCCGAACAGCTGCAGGGTGTCGGCTGATGGCAATGTGTGGTTCCCCTTGTATGAGTATGACCTCGGCAATCCGGCGTACGATAAATCGTGGATGATCCGTGCTGTCATGGCTAATCAGGTAGGGATTGAGCCATTGGAAGCGACAAGACCGACCGTTTATCCCAACCCCACAACGGGCAGACTGACGGTCAAGGCCGATGGTGTTGAAAGCGTCAGCGTGATGGACCTTGATGGGAAAATATTATATTCTACCCATGACAGTTCGATGGACATAGGCTTCCTGCCCGACAAGGTGTATATGCTCATCATCCAATGCAGCGATACCGCATATCTGCAGAAAGTGCAGAAAATGTCCAGCGATAGCTCCCGCTAAACAAGTGGAAGCACAAAAGCATAGGCATAATAATTGACCTTAACCCTAATCGGCCATTATTTATCTTGGGGTTTCCACATATTTTTCATTACGCTTTGACTGTCCATTTATTATCCTTTGATTACTGTACCTAAATAATAGCTAAAATACAGGTAATAATAAAGTAAAGCATACAAAGGAGTAACAACCGACGGACTTGCGTACATTACATCCTTCAGCGTTTTCGGTTTCCTAATGCCTTTTTTGTGTTTATTTTCTCTCTTAGAAATAATGTAGAGAATAAATAGAAAGTACATAGAAAGTATATGGAATGTAAATAGCTGTGCGACATCGTGTTAGTAAAGTGTGTCTTTGGCCTTTTCGGGGTGGGATAGGGTGGTATATCCCCAATTAAACCTTCCCGTAACTGGCGATTGGGGATAATAAAAGAGGATGTCGCTGGGACATCCTCTTTTTTTTAGTTGCAGGGTGGGGGTCAGTCGTCGACATGGGTCAGCCGGCCTTGAAGGTCGAACTGTAGTTCAAGACCGTTGGTCAACTCTACCTCATAGCCACCTCTCATCTTCTCGCATTTGATGATGAGCTGTTTGGGGAAGCGTTCCACCACATAGCGTGTGATGTTGCCCGGGACAAGGGTGACAGGCAGACCGTCGGTGCATTTGGCTTCTTTCCAGATGCCTTTGTTGTTGAACTCGATAATGGTGCCGTCGCTGAGCAGCACTTCGTACTCACGGCCGTCGATATAGGCGAGGTCGATGACGCAGGAGGGCCAGTGTTTCTGGACCAGTTCGGTGGCGGCTTTGGGGAGCTCTTCGGGGTCGATGACGCGCTTGCGGCCACAGGCGTTAAGGCTGGTTCCTACCATGAGGACGGCTAATAATGTCAGGATGAACTTTTTCATGATGGATGATGTGTTTGTTTTTAAGGTATGGATTTGACGTTTTTTTTATTTGACGAATTGCAACGGCATGGCGGTACTCTGTCCGGCAGGCATGCCGTTGAGGAACACTTGACGCAGACGTGTGTGGAGGGTCTGTCCTTGGATGGGGCTCCATCCGCACTTGTACAACAGGCTCTCGGGCGTCACCACGGTCTCGCCGGGCTCGAAGACGACGAGGTCGGCATAGTAGCCGGGACGGATGAATCCGCGTCCTTCAATGCCGAAGATGGAGGCAGGGTTGTGGCACATCTTGGCAACGATCAAAGGCAGCCATTCGTTCAGCACATCACTGTGGTCTTCGCGTTGGCAAGCGGCAGGGCTGAAGAGCCCTTCCATCATCATCTGCAGGGAGTGCTGGATGCTTGGGATGCCGCCGGGGGCGTCGAAATAACGCTGCTCTTTCTCGGCAAGGGTATGGGGGGCATGGTCGGTGGCAATGGTGTCTATCACCCCGTCGATAAGTCCGCCCCATAGTCCCATGCGGTCGTCGTTGCTCTTGATGGAGGGGTTGCATTTTATCTTGTTGCCCAGTTCGACATAGTCGCGGTCGTCGAACCACAGGTGGTTAGGGGTCACCTCGGCAGTGATGTTTTTGTCGTCCACAGCTTTGTTGCTGAAGAGGGATAGCTCGGTGGCGGTGCTGATGTGGGCAACATGCAGGCGGGTGTTGTACTTACGGGCGCGTTCAACAGCTTTATAGGTGGAGACGAAGCAGGCTTCGCGGTTGCGGATTTTGGGATGCAACGAGGCGTTCTCTCCCTCTTTGCCGGCAAACTCCATCTTATAGTTGCGCAGGTTGGCCTGGATGATGCTCTCTTCCTCGCAGTGGGCAACGATAAGTTTGCGGCTTTGAGAAAAGAGCCTGTCCAGTACGTCGGCTTTGTTGACCAGCATATTGCCGGTGCTGCTGCCCAGGAAGAGCTTGATGGCGGCGAAGCGCAGCGGGTCGATGGCCAGCAGGTCGTCGATGTTGTCGTTTGTGGCGCCCAGCATGAATCCGTAGTTGACGGCACTCTTCTTGGCGGCCAACGCTTCCTTTGCTTCGAGGTCGGCAAGAGTGGTGGTCTGTGGTTTGGTGTTGGGCATGTCGATGACGGAGGTGACACCCCCGGCAAGCGCAGCGTTGCTCTCGGTGGCGAAATCGGCTTTCTCGGGGAAACCCGGGTCGCGGAAGTGGACATGGGTGTCGATGACGCCCGGTATGACATAGCACCCTTTGGCCGAAAAGGTCTGGGGGTTACGCAGTGCCGAGGCACTCTCGACTATCCGTCCGTCGTGGATGAAGAGGTCGCGTTTGGCGATTGTGCCCTCGTTGACGACGGTGCCGTCCTTGATGATATAATCCATTAGAATTTCTTCTTGGCACCCCACTGGCGAGCAGCCACGTAGGCATCGGCGGAGTTGTTGTAGATAGGTTTCACCACAAATTGGCCGGTATGATCAATGCAGCCCCAGCGACCTTCTTCCTTGGCGGGAGCAACACGGTTGTTCCATGTGTTGATGAACGGCTTGGCATCTTCCAGACGGGGCAGGATGACCCATTCGCCCTCGAAATCGACGTAGCCCCAGTGGCCGGTCTTGGGCTCCTGGATGGGGTAGAGCCAGTGACCCAGTTCGGCTTCTTCGATGCCTTTCTGGTTGTCATCCCATTCCTTGCCGGCCTTGGCGGCTTCGCTGGAGAGGGTGAAGACGGGCTTGGAGAGCAGTCGGCCATCTTCGTGGATGCTTGCCCATAAGCCATTCTCACATTTGGCAGTGGCAAAGAGACCGGTGTCGTTGGGGAACCGGGAGACCTCGAGGAAAGTCGGTTGGATGGCCCAACTGCCGTCGGCTTTTACCCATCCCCACAGGTTGGTGTCGGTACGCATTTCGGGAAGGCGCCATCCGTCGATGTCACGGCCGTGTTCGATCTGCGACAGGGCGTAGACGCAGTCATCTTCATGGCTGAAGATGAAATCGCTGATGACATTGCCATTGCGGTCGATATTGCCCCAGCGGCCTCCTTTCAGGGCTTGGGTATAGATGTAGTTATGTTCGCCGGGGAACTGGCGTATCATGGAGTACTGGGGTTGGACCACCCAGCGGCCAAGATAGTTGACGATGCCCCATTGGTTGACGTTCTTGGGGTTGGTGACAGAGATGCGCCAAGTGTCGTAGTGGCGGCCAACAATCCATTGGTGCCCCGCCTCGGTGGCATCCTCCATGCTCTCGAAGATATTGTTGATGATAAGGATACCTTTGGCGTCGATGCAGCCCCAGCGACCCTCTATTTTGACGGGAGCAAAACTCATGGGGTCCTGGCCGTAATACTTGCCGGCGCCCTCGTAGGCGGGTTCATATTTCCATTGGCCGTAGTAGTTGACAAAGCCCCACTTGTGGTCGGCAGGGTTCTCGGCTGGATAGATCCACTTACCAGGCTCTTCGGCGGTATACCACTGGTCGCCGGCTTCCTGAGCTTCCTCTTGGGTGCGGAAGATGTTGCGGACAATCATATTGCCGGCTTCGTCGATGCAACCCCAGCGGCCGTCGTATTTCACGACGGCAAATTTGCGGTCCTGATGCTGGAACGGAAAGGCCACTTGGTACCGTGGAGGTATCTGCCAGATGCCGTTACTGTTTTTGTAGCCATACTTCATATCAATGTCGTCAAAGGCCAATGTCTGGGCCAATGCGTTGCCTGTCAGTGCGAAGACGGCTGTGAGAATCAAGATGTATCGTTTCATATTCGTGCTATTTCAAAGTTGCAAAGATACGTTTTTTTTTTAGATTATTAAAAAATCTGTGTCATAATGGAAACAAATCGTTTCTTGCTCAGGCTTTGGAAAGGTACCTGGAATAGTTTGTTTTGTATAAAGGCAGGTGGTTCCATGGCGTTGTTTTTTCCCTTTAGTACAGCTGGCTGATTATTCCTTGCAACCGCCATGGGGAAATGCTATTTCCTAATGGGTGTGATGGGCTTTGCAGAGTGTAGGAAGCCTGCATTGTGTTGGTTGGGTCATGGTTTGAAATTCAATAAAAAAACAGGCTCCTGCTTGTCTTTTTGCAAGAGCCTGTCCTCGTTAATTATTTCTTTTTCTTGCGGTAGTCGAAATAGAGCATGCCCGCTGTCCAGAGGGCGGCACATATCAGTGCCCATAGCGCCCCGCTCATAGGCTGAAGAAGAGTTGACGGTGGCCGTACCAGTCAATCATCAGCTGGCGGAAGTCGGAATAGTCGGCCTTGGTGATGAGGGCTTTGCGCAGGCGAAGGCTTCGAGTAATCAACAGTCGTTTTCCTTTCTGTTTGATGATGATGCTGATGCTGCCCACATTGCGGTTGTATTCCAATTCCACGTCACCGCCTATCAGTTTGGCACCTTTGGGCAGATCCATAGTATAGTGGTAGAATTCGGTCGTGGCGCGGGCCTGCAGGTCGCTGGTGCGGGAGGCGTTGAGGCGCGAGGGGTCGAAATTCAGTCCCCCTTTCTCTTCGGGAAGGGTGATGCGTACGTAGTTTTCCACGATGGTGTCGGGTTTCCATTCCAGAGCGCGGTCAACGTAGATAGGAGCAGCAGCCACGGCAGCGGCGTCGGCCTTCTCGTTCTCAGTGAGTAACGGGGTCTTGGCGGTGGCGGAAACCCGGTATTTGAGTCCTTCTATCGTCACTTCAACCTCGAGCGGTTTGTCGCCAAAGACGTTGAGACTGTTGTCGACGATAGTGGCGCGGAATCCAGCCTGGTTGAGCATGGCGGCCAGCAGACCGGTCTTGTCGATAGCGGTACCACAGTTGCTGGTAAATACCTCTGTCGCTGGTGTCATGGCGTAGTTGACGCGGGCAGGGTCGACAGGATTGAGGGTCACATAGTCCACAACCCAGTCGCGGATGGCGGTGACGTATTCCTTGCTGCCGTTGCCTTTAAGCGAAGCCAGCAGGTTGGCGGCTTCGGGAAGGCTTGTCTCGGCTGAGAATACGGGCTTGGGCCCCAGCTGGAATTCCACGTCATAACCCTTTGATGCGGGCATGTAGGGGTCGTTCACAGTCTGAGCGATATTGTTGTGTACATCGGTATGACCATCGGCATAACGTATCTCGTAGCGTTTCACCGGGCAGTCTTGGCTGAGATTGAAGCGTTCGACAAGCAGCGGCGTACGACGGCGGAGCGTATAGTCGAGCACAATGGTGCAGTTGTACTCAAGTGCTGTGTGTACGATGGCCAGTTCGGTGATGTGGTTCAGGCGGCCGCAGTCGGCACACTCTGAGGGAAGCTGATAGACAAAGGCATTCTCCGGGGTGTTCACTCGCACGCCGTCGGGACGGACAGTGTAGCACTCGTTCACGGTGAGGGTCTCAAATTCGGGGTTGTATGAGATGAATGTCTCGCCCTTGTCGGCATAGGCTGTGATGGCCCTGTTGCGCAGCAGGACAATCTCTTTGTGGAAGCGTATCTCAGTGATGCTGTCGCCAATGGTGCGATAGCTGCGACGGATGAGATTGTATTCGGCATCGGGTTGCTTGTTTTGGGCAAAGACCGTGGCAACCGTCAGCAGAGCTATGATGCTAAAGAATATTCTTTTCATGATGTGTGTATTTTTAAACTATCGGACTTGGTTATTTGGTGAGGATGACAGGCGTCTCGGCCAGTTTCTTCTGGTTGGCTACCACCTGGCGGAAGCTGGACCAGTCGGCAGGGTCGTAGACACGTTTGCCAAGGAGCGAGCTTTCAGCAAAGGTGAGTGTGTTGCCCTCCATCCAATACTGGCAGCCGAAGCTGGCAGCGGGGTTGGCCACTCCGTTGACGAACGGGAAATGCAGCTGCTTGTACTCGTCGGGCAGGGTGATGGTCTCCTTGATTTCCACCAAGCGCGAGCAGGCATCGGCAAAAGGCTGGGTGCGGCTCTCGGGGGTGGGGTCGAAGCGCAGATGCGACATGGCGCGGCTGAAGAAGTTGCGTGCCGACAGTGGGGTGAAGATGATGGTATTCTTGTCCAACACAGCAAAGTCGGGAATGGAGAAATGATAGGTGATGCTGACAGGTTGCTTCAAATAGCTGTCGTTGTCGGTGCGTTGAATCTTGGTGATTCTAGCGGCCGGGGCGATTTTCAGCAGTTCAAGTTCCATATTGCGCATCCATTCGGCAGTGCGGCAGCTGAAGACTCCACGCACTGCGGCATCGCTCTGTCCTTCGGCAGTGATGGTGATGGTGCCTGTGAGGGTTCCGTCCTGTCCAATCTGTGTGTTGGCGTTGATGCGGACATAGTGATTCTCGGGCGCAGAGACAGGTGTATAGGCCAGGTCAGCCCCTTCGGGCAGACCGATAAGATAACCCTGTTGCTGTTCGGCACTCGACCACAGTTCACGCACATTGGGCACCCATGTGGGGTCCAGCATTTCGAAAGTACCGTCTCGGTGCTGGACGGCGCAGACACTGTGGTTGAACTGGTCGGCAGGTATGCGGTCAATGCGCTCGTGGGCCATGGTCATGGCGGCGTAGGCTTTGAAACCTGCGGCACGGAGCATACATACCAGCATCCCGGCCTTGTCCTTGCACACTCCGCAGCGGTCGGTGAAGTTCATCTGGGCATTGTGGAGGGTGTATCCCTCGCCAGGACCCATGCTGATGCCCGCATAGCGGATGTTGTCGGCCACCCAGTGGGTGAGGATAGCGATGCTGTCGTGCTCCGTTTTGGCACCCCTCACCAGTGCATTCACCTGGGCTTGCACTTCGGGAGTCGGGACAAAGCTGCCGTAATCCTCGTTCACACCGTAAAACCAGATGGACTTGGCCTGCCAGTTGGGACTGGTGCTGAGCAGCAGTTTGGGCTGGATGTCGTTGTTGGCCAAAGCCCTTGGCTCGCGTTTCAGCGGGGTGATGTTGTCCTTGGTGAACGTGTAGACTGTGCGGTCTCCGTTCACTGTGCTGTCAATCTGCACACGGCATCCACCGTCTGCAGGACAGTTATACAGCTCGAAACGGAGATGCTTTTCGGTGAGCACATCCACTTGATACACTTTCTTGTTGACGGGTGCCTCGCTCCAGAAGGGGACGATGTCGTAGAAGTGACCGCGCATGGGCGGAATGTACTTGTCGTCTTCGTTCTCGCCGAGCAGGGCATAGGTGTAGCCTTTACGGTAAGTGACAAATTCCACTTCGTCGCCGGGGTCGAGATGGCCAATCTGCACCATCTTCTGGCTGGCACCCCAATAGATGAGTCTTGCCGGGGCGACATAGTCGTATACCCGCAGCAACACATCCTCCACGGTGCCGTTTGCGTGATGCAGCAACACCTGGCGGAACTCGACGTAAGCCGACAGTGGGTCGTAGTCCACTTTCACGGTGGCAAGCTCCTTGCACCCGGCAAAGTCGTTGGCGCGGATACGCTGATGATTGATTACATGGCTGAGGCCGCTCTCCTCCATGACCACCGAAGTGCTGTCGTAGAGGACGGTCTTGTGCTGGGCTGCAGATGGCAAAGCCAATGCCGTCAGCACAGCAGTGATGAGTAGTGCTTTGTACTTCATATTGGATGTTTTTTGTCTCTAAATTTCAAAATGCAAAGATACGCTTTTTTTGTGGATTGGGCAGTGCGAATTGTTTAATATAAGAAAAAAATGTAACTTTGCATCTTGTATATGAGAAAATATAATCTAGCAATATTGCTGACAATCATGCTGCTATCCGCTTCGGGCGGGCAGGCACAGGACACCGTATCCGCATCCCTCCCACAGACGACCGACTCGGTGGGACACCGCAATTTCTTCGTCTCCACATGGAATTGGTTCAGCCGTTGGCGGGAGCGTGCCCAACTCAAGGGCTATGAACCCGGCTATGTCGATTTCCCTCGCGAATACCCTTGGGTGGCAGGTATCTATGGCACCATGGCGTTCACCAACCTTTCGCTCCATCTGCCCAATCTTTCCGGCGACTCCTACTGCCGCATCGACAACAGCACCGGTCTTTCTTCCCGACTGACCGTGGGGGCCTATTATCGTGGCTGGGGGCTCAGTTTCGGACCCAGGCTCAGCAACAAGTCCGACCTCTATTTCACCTTCTCCTCCTACGGACGCGTGGTGGGGTTCGATATCAAACTTGACCACTTCCGTCACCTTTACAGCAATATCCATTGGGTTGATATTGGTGGCGACCGCCCCCAGTTGGGCGAGTACAAGGCTGCCATAGGACCCGAAATGATATTGCTTGAAATCAACTCCTACATCGTATTCAACCCCAAACGTTTCTCCTATGCCTCGGCCATTTCGCAAACCACATGGCAGAAGCGCAGTGCAGGCAGCGCCATTGCAGGTCTCTCTTACTTTGCCTCCTATACCGGATTCGACAAGGACTTCTTCGACCAGTTCAATACCATCGCAAACTATTTTGCCGACACCCTCCATCATCTGAGCCACAATATCCTTGTAGGGATTGGCTATGCCTACAACAAGGTGATGGACGATGGCAAGTGGATGCTTCACGCCTCGGTACTACCCATGTTGCGCTGGGCGTACTACAACAAAATCGACATCAACCCCAATGGGTCAATGGCCGACTGGACAGAGGCGCAGCGTGAAGCCTATCGGCAGACCGTCGCCGACCTGCAGACCACCGCCCGTGCCACACATCTTTCCGTGGCTGGAGTCCTCCGCCTGGCGGCGTTCTACAACATCAGTCCCCGCTGGCTGGCGGGACTAATCTGCACACTCAACAACTGCTGGCGTGGACACGACGACGGCATGCACTCCTCTGTCTTCGACAGCAAGATGCTGGTATACGCAGGCTTCCGGTTCTGATTTAATTCGTTAATTTGTTATTCCGTAAATTGACTAACACATTAACGCATTAACACATTAACTCGTTAACACATTCTCAATTCCTCCGTCGTATGTTCGAGATTAGGCGTAGAGCCAGTGTCAGCGAGATGGGGAACAGGGCAGCATTTAGCTGCTGGGGCAAAGCACCCAACGTCATCACCATGGCGGCAAAAAGCATGGCCAGCTGGATATACACCATCACCCGGTTGCTCTTCTGAAGCTTGATGGCGAAATAGAAGAACAACGGCGACGCCCACAACACATTCAGATTCACCTTTGTACAATAATGGTCGGTAAAGAACCACAGGAACAATGCCATCAAGCTGAATATGGCAGCGACGAAAAAAAGCGTGCGGTCGAACCAGCGCAGGCTCCAACCCCTCTGCCATTCCAGCAGCGTGAGGCACATCACGGCCAGGAACACCACCCAAAACAGCAGCGTGGGCGACACACTGCGTGCTAGAGGCGTGCGTGTTTCGGACAGCAGCACTGTGGCAGGCTCGGCCAAAGCCTGGCGGGTGTCGCTTACCGTCAAAGTGTCGAATTGCTTCATCATCTCCAAAGGCGAGAACATGTATTCGTAATTGCTGCATCGCTGGTCGCAGCGGACACCCAAGGCCATGTCTATCCCCAGTCGCCACCACAGCAGCGTCCGCTCGGTAGAGCGGTATAGGATGCCGCGGTACGAGCAATTGGTGTCGGCAGTGCACTCGGGGCTGAGGCTGCGATGGCAAAGGCAGTCGCGCACCATGTCGCGTATACGTGTGGCGCAGTTGTCGCGGAAGAAATCGTATTTATAATACCGATATTCCGGCAGATAATTGGTCTCAAGCATTATAAACAGATTATTCACCTCCTGGTTCGACAGGCGCAGCCGTTGCTCCCACACCGCACGTCCCTCGGCATGGTATTCAAACATGAAAGCGTCGAAGCTGGTGCGGCTCAGGCAATAGTTCAGCTTGCCCAAAGTGAATGTCCAGTAGAAATGCGGCGTGTCGAAGTCGAACGTGCCATAGTTGTATACCTCATCCAGATGGATGGCGGGGTCACAAACCCTGATGGCGCTGTGGCCGAAGGAGGTGTAGAACTCATTGCCTGCGCCGCAGGTGAGGATGCTGGCGTAGGCCGAGTCCGACAGGCGCAATTGCACGGACTCCTGCGCACCCAGCCGGCCGGGAGCCAGCAGCAGCATGACGGCTGCCCATATAATCAGAATCTTCTTCATTATTCAGTGTAGTCTTATTTTGTTGATATGTTTATATGTTGATACGTTGATAAGTTGATATGTTGATATGTTGATATGGCTCGCAACATATTAACATCTTGTTATTCTCAACTCTCAACTCTCAATTCTCAAGTCTCAAGTCTCAATTCTCTCACTTCTGCTGTCCTTCGCAATATGAACATCCACCTGCGGGAACGGAATCGTGATATTGTTCTTGTAGAACGCCTTGTAAATATTCTCACGGATGCGGAGCCATACCGTCCAGTAGTCCTCCACCTTCACCCACATCCACATCGACAAATCCACCGAGCTGTTTCCCAGCTCGCTCACCGCCACGACGGGGGGCTTGGGCTCGTTCAGAATCAGCGGCTCGCTGTCGATAACATCCCTCAGCACCTCCTTCACCTTCTCAAGGTCCGATCCGTAGGCTACGCTGGCCACCACATCCAGACGGATAATCTCCTCCTTGGTGTGGTTGATAAGGCTCTTGTTCGACAGCTCGCTATTCGGAATCACAATCGTGCGGCCATTGAACGGACGCATCACCGTGTGGAAGATGCGGATCTCCTGGATATACCCCTTAAACTGGCCGCACTCGATATAGTCGCCCACCTTGAAAGGCTTCATCAGCAGGATAATCACACCGCCAGCAAAATTCTGCAGTGTGCCCTGCAACGCCATGCCGATGGCCAGACCCATGGCACCCAACAGTGCAATGAACGAGGTGGCCTTGATACCCACCACATCCATCGCCATGATGATAATCATCGCTTTCAGTAGCACGTCCACCAGCGACCCGAGGAACGACTTCAACGACGGCTCGGCATTGCGGCGCTCCAGCGCCTTCATGATTAGTTTGCGCACCATCTTCGCCAGCTTCATGCCTACCCACAGAATCAGGATGGCCACCAACAGCTTGGGCACAAAACCCACCGTCATCTCGGTCAACTCCCTCAGCCCGTCGCGCAGCAGCGTGTTCTCGCCCGTCACCACACCTTTCAAGTCCGTCAAATCCATATTCTTCAGGCTGTCCGACAGCGTGCGGGTGATGCTGTCAGTAGCGTGCAGATTCTGTGCAAACTCATCGGGAGGCAGCTCAGGAGGCTTGCCGTTCCCCAAGGCCGCTGCCGTCAGCAGCGAAGTCTCTTTCTCGTCAATCAATAACATAACAATACATTAGTAGGGTTATTCAAACAGCCTTCTTAACGCCCACGCGCGAAAAAAAGTATGTCATCCAAAAAAAATATGTATCTTTGTTTTTCAAACAACATTATATACACCATGGTTATCGATTTCTCAAACATTGAATTAAGCGTCATGCCCCACTTCAAGGGCGGCGAAGGTGACACCAAGTCCCGCATCTTTTTCGACGGTATGAACAAAATCATGCTCGGCTGTCTCGACCCCGGCTGCACCATCGGCTACCACTGCCACGATACCAGTAGCGAGATAATCTACATCCTCGGCGGACAGGCCCGCTGCCTTTATGACGACGGCGAAGAACTGCTCAGTCCCGGCCAGTGCCACTACTGCCCCAAAGGCCATTCGCACAGCCTTATCAACGCCTCCGACACTGAGCCCCTGACCTATTTTGCCATTGTCCCTGAACAATAGCACACTGATTAAACCTTTACAATAAATAACTACAATGAAAAAGTTGACATTCACTTCTATTGCAGCAATACTGCTGCTTGTAGCCTGCCACCAGCCAACTCCCCAGGAAGAATCTTTTCAGACCCTGTCCATCCACATGCTCAAAGGTAAAAGCTGTTTCGAAATCAAAGCACTCGAAAAGCTTCCCCTGCTTGATGATGTATACCTCGACGTGGAGAACGAATTCACGCTTGCCTGGCCCGACATCAGTGGTTTCTCATCACAAGTCCGTACCGAGCTCAGTCTGATGGCTTTTGGCGACAGCACCTCCACCACTTTGCAGGAAGCCGGTAGGCAGTTCCTTGCCCGTACATGGGTGGAAGATGACGAGCTCTTTCCCCAAGGCGATGCACTCCAACGTCGCAAACTTGATTCAGTGCGGTTTTTCCCTCATAACTATGCCACAGTCAATGGCGAAGTGCGGCAGGACGGCAACCTGCTGCATTTCTCGGTAAACGATGAGCATAATGTGGCCTTTGCCGCACACGGCACCTATGGCTACCGCACGCTGATTGTTGATCGTGCCACCGACCGCATTGTTCGTTTGTGTGACCTGATAGATACCACCGACCTCGGCCTGCTGCTGCTTCGTGCACTTGACGAGGTGCCGTCAAATCGTGAGAACGGCAACACTGCAGAATGTATCGACGGCGAATATCAACACCGGCTGCCGCCGCCCGACGGCTTCACCATCGACAGCAATCGAGCCACCATCACTGCCTTTTACAACATCTACAGTGTGCAGTGCTATGCCTGTGGCATGCTCTTTGTCGAGATGCCCGTTGCTTGGCTTGAAGCGAACGCCACACTCACACCTTACGGCAAAGAAATCTTTGCGGAAGCACTCTCCCACAAGCAGTGACGCATAGTGGAACAGGAATAAACACAAAGCCCGGACGAGAACTTCTCGCCCGGGCTTTTGACGTTCTTCTGCCGTAGTTCTTTTTACTCCGAGTTAGGTGTAAGTGGGTTTATAGCTGGATAAAGTGGTCGTAGCAGTGGGCGTCGCAAAACAGAAGGTGGTTGGTGGATGCGTATTGTAGAATTTCTTTTCTTGCCTTGACTGCAGCGGCGGGGGCGTTGTCGTATCTGGCGCAGAAGTCGGGATGCTGAAGCTGGAGGTCTTCGGAGTGGATGATGTCGCCGGCAATGAGGCAGTTGCCTACTTGATAGACCGTATGGCCAGGTGTATGGCCGGGAGCCGGGATGGTTGCAACTATGCCGTCAATGATGGTGTCGCGATCGGCAAAGGTCTTAATGCGTCCCTTATAGGCCGACTGCACCTGTTTCCATAAGTCGTTCTGTTTGGACATGGCGCCTTGGTCGCTCCAGGCATCAAACTCTTTCTGCGAGAGGTATAGGGTTGCTTTGGGGAAGGCGGCCTTGCCACCAGCGAGCAGTCCGCCTATGTGGTCGCCGTGGAGGTGGGTGAGGCATACGGCGTCGATGTCGGAGGGCTTTATGCCGAGCGTATCCAGTTTGTCCATGAGACTGCCACCCGATTGGGCACCGAGTCCTGCGTCGAAGAGGATATTATGTTGTGGGTTGTTAAACAGGAAGACGTTGATGGCTGACTTCGAGCCACCTTCGGGGAGTAGGGCTTGAAGAAGGCTGTCGTTGAAGGAGCCTTTAAACAGGTCGATTGACATCTCGCTGGCGCGGTCTTGTAAGCCGATGATTACATCGCCATCAATGGTGAGCTCTCCATTGAGGTAGTATTTTGATATGCCGTCTTTAACTGTAACGCCTTCAATATTGGAGGTGAAGTTTTGCTCGGCACTTGTGTCGGCTTGTTCGGTTTGGTTGCTGTTTGGGCCGCAGGCGGCACAGAATAATGACAGAATGGCAGCGGTGGCTTTGATAATGTTTCTTTTCATGGTATTGTTGATTTTAATTGTTTTTGTTTCTGGCAGCGGCTTGTATCCCGGCTGGGGTCATCAGGCCTCGTTGTTCCAGGTCGCTGACTCGGGCGAGGTTCCGTTCTGTCCAATGGCTGTTCTTCCTTCTTGGGGAAATGCGTTGTGCCAGTCGTCCGTCGGGCAACCGCTTGAGCGTAGAGTCTATCCAGCCGAAACAGAGAGCCTCCTCAACAACGGTGAGGTAGGGGAGCGCATCGGGTTTAGAGGTCTTGCCCCGGTAGGCCGCCACCCAACAGTGATGAGCCGTGGCATGGTTTTCCTCCAGCCACTGGCGTAGCTGCTTACGGTCATTGTATTCCAAAAGAAAGTCTATCTCCATTATCAGCGGGATTCAATTCCAAAACATGCTGCAAAGATACAACTTTTTGCCGATTCGAGAGATAATTTTTACTTATTTGAGAAAAAAGTCGTATCTTTGCAATCGGTTTTGAGCGAAAAGCTCATGCCGAAAGTATTTTAATAGAAGCGTTATGCTTCCTTGTACTTGAGAACGTCGGAACTTTTCAAGTTAGATATTCAAGGTTGTATAATGGCTTCACGCTAATAGCGTGGGCTGTTACTACATTTGAATATCAGGTTTCCGACGACCTTCAAGTACAATGTGAGACATACAGACCCACGCTTCTTTTGTATAATGCTGTTGCGGGTCGGACAGCAGCAGAAAAGCCGAAAACTGCAAATAGAGTAGGCAATCTAAAATAATAATCATGGCAGAAGGTATTAATATGGGACGAAAGTCTCCTTGGACAAAAGAACAGTACGAGTCAATGTTTCACAAGGTTAATGAATATTGTGAAATGCTGACAGTGCGTGTCACAAAAGAAGAGGGAAGGAAAATGGGAGAGGAAACATATGCTGCCTATCATATGTTTCAGTACATCATTGTTTATCTTTACATTCATTACCATTATGGTAAGTTTGAGGATTTGAAAATGAACGGGAGTGACATCTCAACGTACATAATGATGTTTGTTCCTAATGCAAAACAATTTGCAGAAGGAATAAAAGAGGGATTGGAGACAACGAATACGTTTTATTATGATACTAAAAACGAAATAGCACCAGTGTTGGTCGCAATGTGTGAGGAAATAATATTCATTGAAGAGAACTTTTAATAATACTATTATGGAAAACGAAGATCAAACTGTAGGAAAGGTTATAAAAACTTTGGTTGATGTATTGCACTTGTTTAAAAAACAAATGAGAACGCGTGCGATACAAGATGGACGAGTAGAATATGCAGACCGTTTTGACCAGATAATGGATACTTTGTCTATGCCATTGTTTTATGCATGGGAAAATTACGACATAGGTAAACTTGATGAAATCATGGATGATTGGGAATTGTATTTACCCTATCAAACTTTCAAATCCAATATAAAGGAAAATTTGGAGACTTTGATAGAAGGGTTGCAAGAAAATAGTGGAAGCAATAACATATTCGCTGGTATGGAAAAAGATGGGAAGGTAACACAAGGGCTTTTAACTATTTATAAAAATCTTTTGCTTGCTGTAAACGCAGGTGTATTTAGATAAAATAGCATCTACTTTCATTTGAATAAAATGGATTTTTGAAGAAATGTTTATAAAAAAAAACAATATGGCATTAGTAACATACCGAATTGAAGGAGATAGATTGCCCATTAGAATCCAGACGGCAAAAGGCAGTTATTTAATAACAGCAAAAACAATTGTCTCACCAGATGGTGATAGATGCTTGGTTTATGATTGCTATAGCGTTTCGCTTAATACGGTTCAGCCCAGTGCTACGGACATAGAGTATTATGTGGGTGAAATTAGAACGATAGTAGACTTATATGAACAAGGGTTCTCAAATAAAGAAATTTTGAAGAGGATGACACAGGATCATATTAATCAACATGGTCGAATAATTGATAATGATTTGATGATGACAGTGTCAGCTTTAAAATGTACAATCAATGCTATTGAAGGCAATTGTGACAGCAAAGCATTAATAATTTCGGCTATTGATGTAGTCCTAAATAACTTTATTGATTATGCTTTTGTAACCGTATACAAGCATACACCTTATGGTATTCAGCCACAGCTGGTGAAGATGAGAGAATATATGAAATGACTTTTACACGTTTAAATATGAATGACATTTACAAAAAAGCCTTTATTTTTGAGGCGACAAGGTATGAGGAGTACATTAATGGGAAATGTATCCGTCATGGTGCAATCAATTGCACCATTGTGGCAAAACCAATCAGTCAAGACACTTTATCTGTAGTATTATTAGATGATGTTCCTTCTGGAATTAACCAACGTTTTGGTTTGCCAATTTTTGGAATAGAACATGGCGATGTATTGAACGATAGGGTCCAATATGGCCGACTTCCGGATATGATGCATTGGGATGACCCTAATGAACCTCTTGTGTGCAATATTTTCAATAATATGACCTGTATTCGTTTTGCAATGTTGTCTCCGTTGCGCATTATTGAGTTCTTCGGTGAATTTACAGATATTAGAGAACCCAACCAAACGTCTCAATATGGCAAGTAATTTAAAAGATACGGCTCCTTTTTCGGCAGAAG
Organism: Bacteroidales bacterium; assembly: GCA_017550405.1. GTDB lineage: Bacteria > Bacteroidota > Bacteroidia > Bacteroidales > P3 > Colimorpha. Next base: position 1,950 of record JAFZPH010000021.1, on the reverse strand, counting down.
ACTTGAAGGACATAATAAATAGTCTTAACAGGTATAATAGTCTAATGTGGAATAAGGCACAGAATGATGGTCGCCTTGACTATGCAATACAATATAATGAGGTTGTTCAAACATTTATCGAGGGAATATATTTTGTGTGGGAACGTTATGGTTTTGGATGGGCAGATGAATTGGCTGATGAAAATGGAGTTGACGGTTGTCGTTACATGCTCTTTCAAATGGGGGTAGAAGAACGAGTAGAAGGATTACTTAATGCATTACGTCTTCAGAATATTTTTGAGATGTTTGAAGGTGGGAATGAAACGAGAGACCTATTGATAATAGTTTATGCTGATTTATTAAGAAATCTAAAGTTGGGTAGAATAACATTTTGAGCACACAAAACATAGGAGATTAAAGTTTTTTGCACGTATTGGATTTTTGTATTCATAAGCAAATCACCTACGAATAAGGGTCGAAGAGCCATCGCTGTAGGAAAGGATTTGAAAACATGATGCAAAAAAACATGTCTATTGAAAAAAAATGCGTATTTTTGCAAAAATTTTCAGTAGGATATGTACGAGGTATTAATTGCATTCTCCGGTGCTTAGTAGAGTAGTCCAAACATCCATAGGGGGATGCGGTGGGCGTGCCCAATCTCGGTGTCATCCACTGCCAAGTAGCCATTGGATTCATCTTTGATTTGTTCGAATGTCTTTCTTTTTCCACCGACCTCAAAGAGAATGGTGTTGTCTACAAGAAAATCGCCTTGTGAGGGTATGCTTACCTCATGTCCGACCGACAACTGGCTATGGAAGAATGTTTCTCGCTCACTGCCTTTGTTGACGTTGGTGCATAGGGCATGCATGAGGTTGGTATCGTTCAAGAATATCTTGTCAGGTTTGGATAGGTGCTTGTAGTTTTTGATATTGTTTGTTACAAGTGACAGGATTCCTGCCCGGTCGAGGGCGTATAGCATTCGAATGCCCAAAGTGTTATTGGTGGAGAGCTCTTTCCACAGCGAGGACATATTTGGGACAAATGGTACCTGTTCGCTAATTATGACCAAGAGGCGTTTTATCTTTATTAAGGTCTCGAACGATACCTCTTCTATAGACGGTAGGTCGATGTCGATTGCAATGGATGCGGTTTGCCGTAATCGGTCGAGAAAGTCGGTTAAGGATTCTTTATAGAATGGATAATACCCATGCTCAAGATAAGACTCGAAATATGGAGCAACCTTAATCTGTTTAGTAATGTCCATCGCATAATGAAGATGATTGTCAAGCAAATTATCTAAAGAAAGTGGTGAGATTTCTGTAATGTCCTCAAAGGCAAGATACTCTCGGAAAGAAAGTCCATGTAGTGTGTATAATGTCTGGCGGCGAGACAAGTCTGCAACTGCATAGTCGATAGAGAGTAAGGAACTTCCAGTGTAAACAATGTTGACATCAGGATAATTGTCGTATATGTTCTTCAAGGCGAGTTGCCATTGTGCATATCGGTGAACTTCGTCAAGATAAATCCTATGCAATCCATGCTGATATGCCCAGTCGATTAAGTCAAACAAAGAATGATTGGAAAACCAAAAGTCATCCAATGAGGCATAAATAACTTGGTCAATATCTTTATAATTCTCTAATATATGTTGTAGCATCAATGTGGTTTTGCCGACACCCCGAGCCCCTTTTATACCTATTATTCTGACATCCCAGTTAATTTGATTGTATAAATACCTCTTGAATCGAAGCGATATTTTATTAATCTTACGATGATAGTTATCTATAAGTGAACGAATTTCAATATCTTCCATGATGATTGTTGTTTTTGCTGTCTTAACCTGAAAAAAGTTGACACTTTTGGGAACAATACCAAAAGTAAAAATGAGACAAAAGACACAGACACGACAAGTGTACAATGAAGAGCTCGGATGCTACGAGTGGAAAGAGGTCGAGACGGACAGGTATGTTT
>JAFZPH010000020.1 GCA_017550405.1 Bacteroidales bacterium | reverse complement strand
TTCGGCATGTCACAGCCTGCAAAATGACTATTAGCGCATTCCATTAAGCCGATTTTTACAAAAACCTTTTGAATCGCTCAAAACGCCTTCTGCTCCTATATTCAGACTGTGTCGCAGCCTGCAAAATGACTATTAGACCAACTTTCCTGCCCATAGCTGTTGCAGGAAGTCGTAAATGTATATCGTTTCTATATCCCCAATCTTCCGATTTATTGGGTCGAGCGAGACTATTATTAGTCGGCAGTCGGGGTGCTCCTCCCCAAAAGCTTTCAAACCCTTTAGGTGCTTGGGCAGCACCTCCTCGGACGATTTTATCTCAATGGCGATCTTTGCATCGCCAATAACAGCGTCAACCTCTATCCCTGAATAGGTGCGCCAATACGAGAGTTCCTGCTCGTTGTGGGTGTACCCAATGTAGGCCTTCAGTTCTTGCATGACGAAATGCTCAAAGGCATGCCCATACTCAACAGTACCCCTTTGCAGGTCTTTTCGGTGCAGCAAATGGTTGGCGATGCCCACGTCAAAATAGTAGAATCGCGGGGCTTGGACCAGTCGGCGTTTCTTTTCGTGCCGATAGGCGGGTATAAAATACCCTATCAGGCTATCCTCCAGTATCGAGAAATACTCTTTCACCGTAGTTGCGCTAACCCCGCAGTCCGAAGCCACGTTGTTGTAGTTGAGCATTTCGCCGTCAGAGAGGGCTGAGACCTCTAAGAACCGTTGGAAGGTGCTTAAATTACGCACCAGTGCTTCGGCTTTTATTTCCTCTTTAAGGTACACGTCCACGTATGCTGCCAGCCGTATGTATGGGTTGTTCGCGGGGTAATGAGTGGGTAGCATCCCGTTGTTCACAGCTCTGTCTATGTCAAAGTCAGGTATCTCGCAACTCACAAGAGGATAGAAGTAACAAGGATAAGCCCTGCCGCCAAGCGTGTTGTATGACTTGCGTTTCAGCTTTCGGGCACTGCTTCCGCACAAAATGAACTGGAATCCATATTCCGAAATCAGTCGGTGCACCTCATTGAGCAGTTCGGGCACCTCGGCAATCTCATCGATGATTACCAGCGGCTTTTCGGTATTCCCTGCCAATTGGCTATAGAGCAAGCCGGGTTTGCGGCGGTATCGTGCACTTAAGTTGGTGTCCAGTAGGTCGATGTACATGGCCTCCGGGAATCGTGTTCTGAGGTATGTTGACTTTCCCGTCTGGCGTGCTCCAAACAAAAAAACACTGCAATTGTCGCTAGAATCTATCTCTAAGTACCGATTATACATTATGTGCTGATATTTAATTTAATAATGCTTTATTAGTTTGGATTTTCGTTAAAAATCCAAACCAACACTTTGGATTTTCGCAGAAAATCACAACTTCAAAACGGCGTATTTATATTTTTATTGTGCTATAAACACAATTAATCATCTCTATCCCGTACCCGCACCACTGGAAGACAAGAATACATTGAAACAATTCCACATCTCAGACACACTTGAATGGAGCAACGGAACTATTGACATTGCTCCAGAGTATTTCTTCGAACACGGAGAACTAGTAGACGATGAAAATGATATACCCGTTGCAGCAGAAGCGCAGATAGATTACGAGAAATAAGTAATCATAATGTAAAAATGAAAGAGGATGCACCTGTATTGCATCCTCCTTTTTGCATAAAACTAACCGATTCACATAGGATTTTGAAGGTTGTAGATATATTTCGCTTCAATACAATTTTGCATCTCAATCGATATGGCTCTACAAGCTTTTTTGTTGATATTGTCAGTCGATTAGTTTTTCTAGTTTAACAATTGATTGAAAAGGCTCATTACACCACTTCCTATACCAAGCATAATTAATTGATTGGTATATTTTTCTTGTATCTGGTTGAACCGATACTCCTGTTCGGGTGAGAGTTGGCCAGTCATCGCAGCGTTTTCAATGTTGTTTTGCAAAACCAATAACCACCGATATTCATTATCAACGTCATCAATAGGCTTTCCTGACGATAATTCGCTCATGTACATAGAAAAGCCATTGTCATACTTAGTCAGTTCGTCGTCCCAATTGGTGTAATTAGTATTATCGAAATAGTTGTAAATTAAGTTTTCTGAATTTGAATTTTTGGAAAAAACTGACAGGGCCAAAATTGCAACAACAGCAGCTATTACTGCGATTATTACTATCCAAATCCATTTGCCTTTCTTTTTTGCCTCAGGCACTTCCCTTGATTCTGCCACATTTTGTCTGAGGTTGTTTGTCTGAACAGAATACGTCGTTGCTTGGTCATTGGGGTTAATGGTTAGATGTGAATAGTCCGAGGGAGTTACTTCTTCTATTTTTAAGTCTTCAAGAAAGAACTCCACTTCGATGATGTCATCACCTAATTCTTGAGCCTTATTAAGAATCAGTTCTCGTTGGCTCAAGGTGAGAAATCCTCTTTCTTTAGCCAAAGCAATTAATCGTTCAACATCTTTATGCATAATTGATAAATAATTAATTTTTGTCTAATAAAAAAACATAAATACTGTCAGTAATCACTTGATTCAATAATAAGTGTCAGCAAATTTATTAGATTATGTGATTGGTATCAATTATGTGAGTTTTTTATTGGACACTAATAATATATTTATCAAAGAGATAACAAGAAACAGATTCCCGAAATAGAGATACCAATAATAGACAGGACAAAAGCAGCTTGATAAGGGTTCTTTTTTGTTTGACCGTATGTTTCTTTAAACTGTTTCTTCTCCTTATTTGAAAGAATCAAGCCTATTATACCAGCAGCAATACCAAGTATCGAAAGGATTATTGATGCATATCCAATTACTCCCATTACCGTAGATACAATTCCAAGTATTAATGATGTCTTGTTTGACGTGTCAGGTACGGTGGATTCAGAGCTATGTTGCTGATGGGACGATGCATGTCCATCTTGATTTGCAGATTGATTTGTACGGGTGTCAGCTATCGATAACCCGGAAAGTACAAACTCAATCTCCACAGGGTCATCGCCTAGCTCTTTGGCCTTGTTAAGAATCATGTCGCGCTGTGCGGTGGTCACAGAACCTCTGTTTTGTGCCATTTTAATCATTCTGTCAATTTCTGGATGCATGTTATTTACCCTTATTCGTGTCGGGCACAACTTCTGTTTGCTCACTCCAGCACCGGAAGAGAGCTTTACAATAAAAAGAAGCGTGGTGCTGTATACCACGTCTTTGACTGAGGGTCCTGAGAAATACCTTGCAACTGAGATGTTGTAAACAGTCCACGCTATATGCGCGAACCATTATACCCACCTTGTGTTGCGTTTGAAAATTTCTCAGGTTTTCAGTCACAAGAAGAAGTATAACGCTTCTATACTTTTGGCTCGGTAACTAGTCCGAAACCATTTGCAAAAATACGAATTTTTTCTGATTCACAACATTTTTTCTGCTAGATGATTAAAAAATATGTATCTTTGCAATGAAAATGTAATCTATTAAACATATTAATAACTTAATACTCAAGCATCATGAAAAAAATATTGTCATTTTTAGGCAAAGTCCTTGTTATCATTTTAGCAGCATTTATTCTTATTTTAGGTGCAATACAGGTGTTAAAAGAGAAAGCCGGTGAGGGTAATGCTGTCCAAGACAGTTTGGCAGAAATACATAAAAACGACTGGGTGGACTTAGGCCTTCCCAGCGGGTTGTTGTGGGGCAAATGCAATTTGGGTGGTACTTCGGCAGGAGAATGCAACTACTTCTATGCCTGGGGAGATACAGTATGCAGAGGAAGTGACTTCCGTTGGTTAACCTATCGGTTTACCGAAGGCGATCGGGTACCTGAGACACCATCAAGATATGCTTCGCAATCCACAGATTATGGTAAACTATTAAAATATTGCACCAATGCTGAATGCGGCAAGAATGGCTTGGTGGACAATCTCACCTCCCTTCAGCCGGAAGACGACGCAGCCACACTCAGTTGGGGTACAGGAGCCCGCATCCCGACTTCAGAGGAATGGAAAGAACTAAAGGAAAACACCACACAAGAGTGGACCACAGTTGACGGTATAGCCGGTATGCTCTTCAAAGGTCGCAACGGAAACAGCATCTTCCTGCCCGCAGCAGGCTATAGCCAAGACGGCTGGTTGGAAAGCTTTGGCACCTATGGCAGTTATTGGTCAAGTACGCTTGGTGACAAAGACATGGAATTATCCAACTCAAGCCATGATGTTTATGCTATTGTTAATGCTACGTACACTGCAAAGTGCTTTGATTTTAGTTCTAACAATCAATTCTGGATGACAACCAGTTTTCGCTACAATGGGCTATCAATCCGGGCGGTACGTTCCAAGAATTAGTGTCCAGATCTTTAGTGACCTGTGACCAGTGATACGGAAGCGCTCGTTTCACTGGTCACAGGTCACTCAAAACGTCAGTCAATGGCAACCATTCTACGCTATAAGGCTTTTCTGCTGACTATTGGTATGGTGTTGGGTATTGCCAATCCTATACTGGCTCAGAACTGGCCGGAGCGTCATGGCTTTGTGCAGTATTCGCAAGAGCCGGAACCCATCACTGTCCAAGGGCAGATTGTCGTCCCGCACAATGCCGATTCCGTTGAGCTCCGCACGGCACGACTGCTGCACAAATTCTTTAGTGACTTTGTCATCATCGAGGAACCCGCACGTTCCGACTCGCTTTATTCTCTCTTCAATCCCGATTACGGCAAACTGCCGCCTGCCATCTTTGTCGGCAAGACCCGACTGGCCGACAGGTGCCTCACCCGCAAGGGCGAAATCTGCGACGACGGTTTCATCCTCAAAAGCGACGGACGGCTGGCAGTCATCCACGGCCTGCAGGACAAGGCAATCTACTACGGTGCCTGCCGCCTGTTGGAGCTGAAGGGCTACCGCATGACACACCACCAAATCCCTGATGTCGCTCCAGACATCCAGCCAGGAATTCCCATTGTCGATGAGGTGAACAACCCCAGTTTCGCCTACCGCGAGATATGGTACTACACCCCCCACCACAGCCAAGACTATGCCGACTGGCACGGGCTTCATCGTCGCATCCGTGTCGGCGACAGCAACCAATATATTTGGGACAGCCGTTTCTCTGGTCCCCTCCGTTGGGCAGAAGGCATGTATGTCCACACTTTCCAGAAACTCATCCCGCCGCATAAGTACTTCGACCGCCACCCCGAGTGGTTTACCGAGACAGGTGGCAGAAGAGTGCGCGACGGACAGCTCTGCCTCTCCAATCCCGAGGTGCTCGACACCCTCTGCGCCAACCTTGCCAAGATGATGGAGGAGCAGCCCGGCGCTCAGATATGGTCCGTATCAAACAATGACAACTACAACGTCTGCCAGTGCCCCAAGTGCCGCCACATGGACTCGCTCTATGGTGGCCCTTCAGGCACGCTCATCCACTTCATCAATCAGGTGGCGCGCCGTTTCCCCAACAAGACCATCTCCACCCTTGCCTACCAGTTCACCCGCCGGGCACCCCAGCCTGTGAATGGTCATGTTGAAAAGCCCGACAGCAATGTCAACATCATGTTCTGTTCCATCGAGTGTGGTCGACAAGAAGCTATCGCCACCGCCCCTGCCGAAGCCTCCTTCCGCCGCGACATGGAAGATTGGGCAGCCATATGTGGAATTGAAAATGGAAAATTGAAAAATATCTGGGTGCGACAGCTAATTCTCAATTCTCAATTCTCAAATCTCAATTATATGTGTGGGACTATGTGGTGCAATTCCGCAACATGTGGGACCCTTTCCCCAATCTTCATGTGCTGCAACCCAATCTTAAGTACTTCCACGACCACGGCGTACGCCTGATGTTTGAGCAAGGCACGGGTGCCAACAATATGACCTCATGGATGGAGCTGCGCGAATACATGCTGGCCAAACTGCTGTGGAACGTCGATGCCGACCCCGACTCGCTGCTGCACGACTTCTGCATACATTACTATGGGCTGGCAGCTCAACCCGTCGAAGAGCTTTACCGCGAGATGCACCGCGCCCTCATCGCCTCCGGCAAGCGGCTGGACATCTACGGCTACCCGGTTGATGCCGCCGATGGCTACCTTGCCCCCGGGCAGATAGCCAAATATCAAGCCCTCATCGCCGCTGCCTACGACAGTCTGCACCACTACACACAGGCCAACAACTTATACCACTCCCGTTATGGCCTCTTCACCGACCAGGTGGTACGCGACCGCATCCGCTACCTTGAACTCTCCATAGACTATGCAGTTATCGAGCTCACCATGGCGGGTCACCTGCCGATGGACAGCACCTTCCTCCCTCGGACTGACCGCTTTATCGCCGACGGTACCCGCCTTGGCATCAACATCCTACACGAAATGGGCTATACCCTGCAAGAATACCGCTCCGACATTGACAACTTTCTAGCCAAAAGCCTCCAGCCCAATCTTGCGCGTCACTGTCCCGTCACCCTCCTTCACCAGCCCGACAGCCAGTATTATGCCGGAGGAGCTCAGGGCCTTACCGACGGCAAGGCAGGCATCCTCGACTACCGCCATACGTGGCTCGGCTTTTATGGTGACACCCTCGACGCCGTCGTCGACCTCGGCAGCCGCAAGACCATCCACGAAATCCGACTCGACTTCTTCTACTTCCCCCTCTCTTGGATATTCCTTCCGCAGACTATCAACTTCTATATCTCCAACGACGGCAAGCGTTGGCATCTTGTCGGCACGCAACACCCCGATGACCCGGAACGTCTTGCCGTCCCCGAAATCAAGACCATTGCCTCGCCCCTCTTCCGCCGCCGTGCCAGGTATGTGCGTGTCGAGGCCGTCCCCCTGCCCACTATTCCCGTCTGGCACCGCGCCACAGGCAACCCCGCGTGGATTTTCACCGACGAGATTGTAGTAAGGTAGGTACAAGGAGGCGTTGTGGGGTGTCGCGAACGTTAAAGTCGAGGTCGAAGTGTTGGCATGTCGTAAAAAAAGCGTACCTTTGCAGCCGCTTTCTCAAGCTTGCCACGCATGTTGACACCTGTACATATCATTGGCATTCTCCTCACTGTCGGCTTGTTGCTGGTGGTGAGTGTCCTTTCTGGCCGCAAGGTGAAGGACGCAAAAAGCTTCACCACAGGCGGCCGCTCGGGCTCGTGGATGGTCTGTGGCGCCATACTCGGCACGCTGGTGGGCGGTCAGTCCACCATCGGCACGGCGCAGCTGGCTTTCAGTTTTGGCATCTCGTCGTGGTGGTTCACCATCGGTGCCGCCCTCGGCGCTTTGGTGCTTGCCTTGGTGTATGCCCGTCCATTGCGCGAGAGCGACAGCTCCACCCTCCTCGAGATTGTGTCGCGACAGTATGGCCGCCGTGCCGAGACCGTCGGCTCGGTGCTTTTCCTCATAGGTATCTTCATCAGCATAATGTCGCAGGTGCTCTCCTCGTCGGCCATGGTCACCAGTCTTTTCCATATCCCCCTGACGTGGGCTGCCGTCGTCAGTGCCGTTCTCATCATGCTCTTTGTCCTCTTCGGCGGCATACGCAGCGCCGGTGCGGGTGGCATCATCAAGCTGGTGCTGCTCTATGTCACCAGCCTTGCCGCGGGTGCCATGGTGTGGCATCTGGGTAAGGGCATGGGCGGTATCATGGACAGCATAGAGACTATCTATGCCGACCCTGTGGTGGCAGGGCTCAACGACATCACCGATGCCGAGAGCATCCACCACCGCTACGGAAACATGGTGGCACGTGGAGCCCTCAAGGACATCGGGGGATGCTTGTCGCTGATGCTCGGCGTGGTCACCACCCAGACCTACGCCCAGGGCATCTGGTCTGCCGCCTCCACGCCCAAAGCCCGCCGGGGTGCAATATATTGTGCCTGTCTCATCCCTATCATCGGTGCCGCCTGCACGCTGGTCGGCATGTACATGCGAGGTCATTATGTCACCGCCGCCGAGCTGGCCGCACTCCAAACCGCCGGACAGCATCTGCCCGAGGGCATCGGTGTGATAGAGGGCTCGCTTCAGGCCTTCCCCGCCTTTGTGCTGAACCATCTGCCCGCATGGATTGGGGGCATCTGTCTCGGAGCCATGCTGGTCAATATACTGGGGTGTGGTAGCGGTCTCACCCTCGGAGCCGCCACCATACTGGTGCGCGACGTGGTGGACAACCTGCGCCAGCTGCGCGTCAGTCGCCAGTTCGGGCGTCGCCTGCCCCGTGCTGTGGCCGTCACCGGTTCCTCGGCACTGGTTCAGACGCGCCTTGCCATTGTGGCGATTCTCGCCCTTGCTGTTGTGGTGGCCCTTTCGGTGCGTGGCACTTTTATCAACGACCTCGGCTTCCTCTCGCTCGGCCTGCGCGCTGTGGCGTTGCTCTTCCCGTTGAGCTTCGCCCTCTTCCTGCCTGGGCGGTTCCGTGCCAACCGCGTGGTGCCCGCCATGGTGGCAGGCACCGCAGTCATGCTGCTGGCCAAGTTCTTTGGCCTCCCCGCCGACCCCATCTATTATGGGTTGGGAGTCAGTGCCCTTGTGATGCTCTCCGGACTGAGGACCTCCAAGGGGTCCCATCGTCTGCGCTGGTAGTGCCGAGAACTTGATGAGAAAACCCATGTGGCCTGTTTCCTATCTGTTGGTTCAGTGTAGGTCCAATGTCTCTTAGCTCGTTGTCGAGCAAGGACTACTCGGACAGATACCCCTCCAATCGGTCATTAGGCCGACTTTACTATCGCGGAGTCGCGGTCAACAATGGTGTGCATGAGAGGGAGTAAGGGATACAAAAAGTACGTGAAGCATTGTTTTTTCTTGCTATGTTAAAAAAAATGTGTATCTTTGCAGTGATTAAGTGCGGGGACGTGAGTCCCCTCTTTTATTGCTTATGATAGACAAATTCAAGGTTTTAGACATTGTAAAAGATGTGCTTGAGGGAAGCGACAAGTACCTCGTAAACATGAAAATCACGCCCGACAACCGCATTTTTGTGGATTTGGACGGTGACAACGGTATCAATATTGACGACTGTATTGAGGTGAGCCGTGCCATTGAGAACAGTCTGAACCGCGACGAGGAGGACTTTGAGCTGAATGTGAGTTCGGCGGGTGCCGACTCGCCGCTGAAGATGCCCCGTCAGTATCGCCGCCATGTGGGCCGCGAGCTGAGTGTGGAACCCTTCGAGGGTGCGAAGGTGGAGGGCACACTGACCGAGGCCGGCGACAGCCAATTCACCATCAAGACCAAAGGGAATAAGAAAGAACCCTCGCAGGAGTTGACTTTCGCCTACGAGGATGTGAAGACCGCCCGGGTAATCATCCGCTTCTGAACGGCAGCGAAACACCGGGTTAAACAACAATAGAATAATTTAGATAGTACAACAATATGAGTCAGATGAAGACATTAGACCTGATAGATTCCTTTTCGGAATTTAAAGAATTCAAGAACATTGACCGCGAGACGCTGATGCATATCCTCGAGGAGGTTTTCCGTGCCGCACTTGCCAAACGCTACGGCACTGAGGACAACTTCGACATTATCGTGAATATCGATAAGGGAGACTTGGAGATTTTCCGCAACCGTACGATTGTGGAGGACGGGAATGTGCAGGACGAGAATCTGGAAATCGCCTACAGCGACGCTATCAAGATTGAGTCTGACTTCGAGGTGGGCGAGGAACTGTCGGAACCCATCTATATGTCCGATTTCGGCCGCCGCGAGATCCTGGCCATCCGTCAGAACCTGGTGAGCAAGATTCAGGATTACGAGAAATCCCTCATCTTCCAGAAGTACAAGGAGAAGGTGGGCGAGATTATCGTAGGCGAGGTGTACCAGCCTTGGAACAAGGAGATTCTTATCCTCGACGAGGAGAAGATAGAGCTCGTGCTCCCCAAGTCCGAACAGATACCCAGCGACCGTTTCCGCAAGGGCGACACCGTGCGTGCTGTGGTGCTGAAGGTGGAGATGCGCAACAACAATCCTGTGATTGTCCTGTCGCGTACATCGCCCATCTTCCTTGAGCGTCTGCTCGAGGCTGAGGTGCCGGAGATTTACGACGGTCTCATCACTATACGCAACATCGTCCGCATACCCGGCGAGCGTGCCAAAATCGCCGTCGAGTCGTACGACGACCGTATCGACCCCGTGGGTTCGTGCGTGGGTATCAAGGGCGCCCGTATTCATGGCATCGTCCGCGAACTGCGTAACGAGAATATCGATGTGTTGAACTACACCCCGCGTCTGGACATTATGGTTCAGCGTGCGCTGGCTCCCGCCAAGGTCTCGTCCATCAAGGTGGATGAGGAGAACAAGAAGGTGGAAGTGTTTATGGAGCCCGACCAGGTGTCGCTGGCTATCGGCAAGGGTGGCTGCAACATCAAGCTGGCCAGCAAGCTGGTGGGTTACGACATCGATGTCTACCGCAAGGGCGATGAGTATCCCGACGACGTCGACCTGCACGAATTCTCCGACGAGATCGACCAGTGGATTATCGATGTGCTGATTAATATCGGCTGCGACACTGCAAGAAATGTGCTTGCTTTGAGCAAGGAAGACCTTCTCAGCCGTACCGACTTGGAGGAGGAGACTATCGACGAGGTAATCCGCATCCTCAAGGCCGAGTTCGAGGATGAACCCGCTGAGCAGGATGAGCCTGAAGCCGAGGAGGAGCAGGATGAGGCCGAGGAGTCTCAAGATGCCCCCGAAGCCGGCGAGGAAACCCCTGAGGCACAGTCCGACGAGCAGTAACCTCCCTATCCTAGGGCAGACCCCGTTGTGGCAGTACACCACTTGTAGACAATGAATTATAACTGGACGGTAACCGTCCAAAACAATAAAAAAGGAGTGTAATATGGCAGAAGAAAACAAAGGAATACGACTTAAGAAAGCGGCAACCGAATTGAATGTCGGTATTTCCACACTGGTGGAGTTTTTGGCCAAGAAGGGTCATCAGGTTGAGACCAACCCCAACACCCGTCTTACCGCCGAGCAGTATGATATTGTCGCCACGGCTTTCCAGGGGGAACGTGCCGTGAAAGAACAGGCCGACAAGATTGAAATCACCCCAAGTGGCAACAATGTGGTGGTCGAAGCCAGTCCGGACGAACGTAAAGAAGAGTCGGAAGAGGTTATCATCAAGAACTATAACTCGTCCCCCATTGAGACCAAAGGCACCCCCAAGCCCGTCGAATCTGCCGTCACTCCCGATGAAGCAGAGGTGCCTGGCGCCCAAGCCGAACCCGCTCCCGCGGCCGAACCTGTTGCCCCTGTTGCCCCCGCAGCGGAGGCACCGGCTTCTGCCCCCGAGGCCACAGCCGATGCCCCGGCACAGGAATCCGAGGCCACAGCCATTGAAGCTCTGGAAGGGGAGGATGCACCTGCTTTCAATCCTATCCAGGTGGGTGAAGTCCGAATCATCAACAAGATAGACCTTGACGCCATCAACACGAAGATGCGTCCCGATAAAAAGAAGAAGAGCAAATCCGAGAAAGCGGCAAAGGCCGAAAAGACTCCTGCCGAGTCTCAATCCAAGGCCTCCAAGGTCAAGACTGCCGAGACTCCGAAGCAGAAAGCCAAGTCAGATGCCCCTGCTCCCCAGCCCGCAGCCCCTGAGCCCGTTGCACCCGCCGCTCCCGCTCCTGCACCCACACCTGCTCCGGTGAAAGAACCTGAGTTCATCGAGACCCAGTACCAAAAGCTGGAAGGCCCGAAATTGGTGGGAATGGTTGACTTGAGCCAGTTTGAGAAACCCAAGTCGTCGAGTGGTGAGAAACGTAAGCGCAAACGTATCAAGAACAAGGGCGTTAAGGTGAATGGTGTCAATGGTCAGCCCGAGACCGGTCAGGCTCCCGCTCCTGCCCCTGCCAAGACGGCAAGCAAGAGCAGCCGCAAGGCCGAGACTCCAAAGAGTGGCACCGACACCAAGAGCGAGAAGAGTGAAAAGAAGAAGAAAAAGGAGAAGAAGGTCGTCAAGGTAGAGATTGACGAATCCGAAATCGAGAAGCAGATTCGCGACACGCTGGCCCGTCTCAGCCCCATGGGCAAGTCCAAGACCTCCAAGCACAACCGCGAGAAACGCCAGAAGGTGCATCAGCGCATCGAGGAGGAACAGCTGAACGAGATGGAAAGCCAGAAGACGTTGCAGGTGACCGAGTTCGTTACCGCCAACGAGTTGGCCACCATGATGAACGTCCCCGTCACTCAGGTCATCAGCACCTGCATGTCGGTGGGAATATTCGTCAGCATCAACCAGCGTCTCGATGCCGAGACCATCAAGCTCATCGCCGACGAATTCGGCTTTGAGATCAACTTTGCCAGTGCCGACGTTATCGACGAGCTCAACAAGATTGAGGAGGAGGACCATCCCGAAGACCTCATCATCCGCAACCCTATCGTTACCGTCATGGGTCATGTGGACCACGGTAAGACCTCGCTCCTTGACTATATCCGCAAGACGAATGTCATTGCCGGTGAGGCCGGCGGTATCACCCAGCATATCGGTGCATACGAGGTGACCACTGCCGAAGGCCGTAAGATTACCTTCCTCGATACCCCCGGTCACGAAGCATTTACCGCTATGCGTGCCCGTGGTGCCAAGGTGACGGATATTGCCATCATCGTCATCGCTGCCGATGACCGCATCATGCCGCAGACAGTCGAGGCTATCAACCATGCCCAGGCCGCCGGTGTCCCCATCGTCTTTGCCATCAACAAAATCGATAAACCCGGTGCCGACCCCGACCGCATCAAGACTGAGTTGGCCAACATGAACCTCCTCGTTGAGGAATGGGGCGGTAAATACCAGAGCCAGGACATCTCTGCCAAGAAGGGTATCAATGTCGAGGAACTGCTGGAGAAGGTTATCCTCCAGGCCGACATCATGGAGCTGAAGGGCAACCCCAACAAGCGTGCCAAGGGTACCGTGTTGGAGAGTTCGCTCGACAAAGGCCGTGGCTACGTTGCCAAACTGCTTGTCGAAGACGGTACTATCCGCAAGGGCGACCCCATCGTTGCCGGTGCCATCAGCGGACGTGTCCGCGCCATGTACAACGAGCGTAACCAAGAGGTTATGTCCGCTGGTCCCTCCCAGCCCGTGCTTCTCCTTGGTCTCACCGGTGCCTGTCAGGCAGGTGATACCTTCAACGTCACCGAAAGCGAGAAGGAAGCCAAGGACATTGCCTCCAAACGTACACAGCTGCAGCGCGAGCAGGGTCTCCGTACCCAGAAGCACATGACCCTCGACGAGATTGGTCGCCGTATCGCTATTGGCAACTTCAAGGAACTCAATGTTATCGTCAAGGGCGATGTCGACGGTTCTGTCGAAGCCCTCTCCGACTCGTTATTGAAACTCTCCACCGACGAGGTGCAGGTCAATGTCATCCACAAGGCCGTTGGTCAGATTACCGAGAACGATGTGCTTCTTGCCGAATCCTCCGACGCTATTATCATTGGCTTCCAGGTGCGTCCCTCCGTGGGTGCCCGCAAGATGGCCGAGACCGAGCAAATCGATATCCGTCTATACAGCATCATCTACGACGCCATCAACGAGTTGAAGGACGCTATCGAGGGCATGCTCTCGCCCGAGACACAGGAGAAGATTGTCGCCAACCTCGAAATCCGCGAGACCTTCAAGATTTCCAAGGTGGGCACCATTGCAGGCTGCATGTGCTTGGACGGAAAGATTACCCGCAACCACAATGTCCGCATCATCCGCGATGGTATTGTGGTGTACACCGGCAAGCTCGCCTCCCTCAAGCGCTTCAAAGACGATGTCAAGGAAGTCGTCAGCGGCCAGGACTGCGGCCTGAACATCGAAGGCTTCAACGACATCAAAGTCGGCGACATAGTCGAAGCCTATGAGGTAATCGAAATCAAACGAAAGTTATAGATTGCTTGAATGTGAGATTGTGTTATTGTTTGAATATCGAATAGTTTTATAGCCTTGAGAACTCACGGAATAATATATGAAAAATGCAAGTCATTTGCATTAGATACTATATCCTTAAGCAATGAATTGCAGGGGAAAGGTGAGTACGTCATGTCTAAGCAAATACTTAAGTCTGGCACAAGCATAGGAGCAAATTATTGCGAGGCTCTAGGAGCAGAAAGTTCCCAAGACTTCATACATAAGATAGCTATATCGCTGAAGGAGATAAATGAAACATACTTTTGGCTGGACTTATTATTCTCAAGCAAATATATCGACGAGAACAAATTTGTAGTAATGAAAACGCAGACAGAAGAACTATACAAAATGCTAAATTCTACGGTTCTAACAATTAAACAACGTCAAAACTCAAACAATCAAGCAATCAAGCAATAACACATTCAATATGCTCTGATAGTTCAATGGATAGAATAACTCTCTCCTAAAGAGTAGATCCGGGTTCGATTCCCGGTCGGAGTACAAAAGGGACAACTCGTTATGGTTGCCCTTTTTTATTGTCTCCACGCGTCCTAAGTGTCGTCGACACGCTACAATCATTGGGTGAGACCCTCATAGAAATAAGGGTACGGTATTGCATCAAAAACCACTATAATATCTGGAGCAGGGCGGTTGTCCTTTTGGGTCACACGTCAATCTTGAGTTAGCAGTGAGGCGTAGTTAAGGACCTCGATAGGGGAGGCGTTGCGTTCCTGGCTACCGCAATACACTATGGCGCGGCGTGCGAGACGTGAAGCCAACTGCTCCGTGATGCTATGGAAGCCTTTTTCAAATGAACTGTTGTATGTGGAGGAAGACTTTATTTCATATCCTTCCAAGGCTTGCCCTACAGGCACAAGCAAGTCAATCTCGTTGCCGTTGCTGTCGCGATAGAACATCAACTCTGTGCTTTTGCCTTCGTGAGCACGGCGCTTCACCATGTCGGCCACCACCAAATTCTCGAACAGGTGTCCCCGCATACGGTCGGAACTTAGCTGGGTCTCGTTTTCGATGCCCAACAGGTAACAGGCTAATCCAGTATCGTAAAAGTAGAGCTTCGGTGTCTTGGTAAGCCGCTTGCGCGAGTTCTCTGCATAGGGATGAACCATAAAAGTAATGTACGAAGCCTGCAATAAAGAGAGCCATGAGCGGACAGTATTAACGCTTATGCCTACCTCGTTGGACAGCTCGGAAGCATTGAACAGACTGCCGATGCGACCTGCACAAAGGCGCAGAAATGTCTGAAACTGGTATAGGTCTTTCACCTGTAGCAGTTGACGCACATCACGTTCCAGATAGGTGCGCATATAGGAGGGATAAAAGAGCCGAGGGATATTGTCGCCCGCATAGATGGCAGGATAGAAACCTTGCAACATCAATTTGTCAACAGAATAGGAACATGCAACTTCAGCGACCTCATTTATTGTGAGGGGAAACAGTTCAAGCACTGCTGTGCGCCCAGCAAGCGACTGGGTAATGCTATTCTGCAGTTTAAACTGAGAGCTACCCGACAAAATGTATTTGCGGTCACGGTGTTCGTCAACGATACCCTGTAGATACGACAACAATTCGGGTACATTCTGCACCTCGTCAAGAACCATGCCCCTGCCGTGTTGTAAAAGGAATGCCATTGGGTCCCCCATAGCCATAGCTTTTGTGTCGGGGTTCTCCAACGAATAGTATGGCAGGTCGGGAAACATGCTTCGAATGAGCGTGGTTTTGCCCGACTGGCGTGGTCCCGTGATGGTTGCCACAGGGAAATATTTCAAATTTTCCGTAATAACGTATTCTAACTTTCTGTTTATCATGGCGTACAGTGTTATTTATGCAATTTTGCAATACAACTGCAAAATTACATAAATCTTTTTGATTAAACAAAAAGTGTTTGCACTTTTTTTGTGTGGTTGTCCTCCACCCGGTTGTGCACTAAAAAAAGTGCAGTTTTTTCATTATTCTGCCCTTTTTTTAGTGCATGTGGGAATTATTGTGTATCTTTGCAGTTGGAAAACAGTAAACATCAGAATACTATGAACGAATTGATGCAGTGTGTTATTGTGCGGGCAGATGCTGCGGAGGCGGTAAACCTGGCGCGGTTTTTCAAGACCGGGCCAGGGCAGTACGGCGAGGGCGACAAGTTCCTTGGCATCAAGGTGCCCATCACCCGCTCGGTGGTGAAGGAACACTGGAAGGGGTGCAGCTGGGATGACCTTGGGGAGTGTCTGGCGTCGGAGTGGCACGAAGTGCGGCTGGCGGGTCTGTTGGCCTTGGTCCAGCGTTTCCATCACGCCAAGAAAGACCCCACCGAACAGCAAAGGTGTGTGGATTTCTACCTCAACCACCTTTCGGCGGTGAACAACTGGGACCTCGTCGACCTCTCCTGCTACGAAATCCTCGGCACCTGGTACCTCACCCACGATGCCGCGCCGCTCTACACCCTTGCCCGCGAGGGCAGTACCATCTGGGAGCAGCGTATCGGCATCGTCAGCACCATGATGTTCCTCCGCCATGGGCGCTTGGACGACACCTATGCCATTGCCGACATCCTGCTGCACCACCCGCACGACCTCATCCACAAGGCGGTGGGTTGGCTTTTGCGCGAAGCCGGCAAGCGCGACGAGACCCGTCTGCGCCAGTTCCTTGCCACGCGTTACTGCACCATGCCCCGCACCATGCTGCGCTACGCCATCGAGAAATTCCCCGCCGCCGACCGGCAAGCATTTTTAAAGACCAAGGTGTAGTTGAGGCGCCAAGTGCAGTCGCCGTCCTTTTCTTTTTAAGCGGGACGCTCTAGGGTCGTTCAATACAGCATCGATACAGCAACCTTCTTGCCTCGTTATCCTTCACTATGAAAGATAACGAGGCAAGAAGGATACAGTAAGGATGCAAGGCTGAGCGAAGTTAGTGTTGTTTTGCCCACTGCGAGCGAATGTGGAACAGGAATCTGTCTAATTCGTTTTTTTTTTGTATTTTTGCAAGTTAAAATGTACGATAGAAAATGTCGAACAAATACACACATCGCAGTGGCATAGTGAAGATTATCTTCCTGGCGGTTGGAGTACTGTTTGTGCTCCGGCTGTCGATGTTGCAGCTGTTCGACAAGGAGTATAAAGAGAAAGCCAAGAATCAGTCGCTGCGCAATATCACGCAGTATCCGGCGAGAGGGCTCATGTACGACCGCAACGGCAAGTTGCTGGTGTATAACGAGGCAGTGTACGACCTGATGGTTATCCCCCGCATGGTGAAGGACTTGGACACGGCTTTCTTCTGCCGTTCGGTGGGCATCACGCGCGAGGACTTCCTCAGCCGTATGGAGAAAGCTTATATCTATTCGCCCTACTCGGCTTCGATTTTCATGAAGCAGATATCGAAGGAAGACTTTGGCCGCTGGGAAAATGTGCTGTACAAGTTTAAAGGTTTCTATATCTCGAAGCGCACATTGCGTATCTACGACAGGCCCATTGCGGCGCATGTGCTGGGTTATGTGGGCGAGGTGAACGAGCGCGACCTGGAGGAGAACCCATACTACAAGCGGGGCGACTATATAGGCAAGAGCGGGTTGGAGGCCTCGTATGAAGAAGAGCTGCGCGGCGTGAAGGGAAAGAAGATCATGCAGGTTGACGTGCACAACCGCGAGATTGGACCTTATATGCACGGCCAGCTGGACACCATGGCGACGGAGGGCATGAACCTCTACACCACGATAGATGCCGACTTGCAGGAGTATGCCGAAAAGGTGATGGCCAACAAGCGCGGCTGCATTGTGGCCATCGAGCCTTCGACCGGCGAGGTGCTGACACTGCTCTCCGCCCCCTGCTACGACCCCAACCTGTTGGTGGGCCGCATCCGCGGCGAGAACTTCAAGCGGCTGAATAACGACATCTCCAAGCCCCTCTTCAACCGTGCATTGCAGGCACAGTATCCCCCGGGCTCGATATTCAAGGTGGCGCAGGCCATGATTGCCCTCCATCTGGGGGTCATCACGCCGGGGACGGGCTTTGTGTGCGACAAGGTGATTGGATGCCACAACCACCCCAGTGCGCGCAGTGTGCAGGAGGCCATCAAGATGTCGTGCAACCCCTACTTCTACTACACCTACCGCCGTGTGATACAGCAGGGCAAATTCAAGAACATATACAAGGACAGCCAGTATGGTTTGACCGTTTGGCACGACTACATGAACCGCTTCGGGTTCGGCTACCGTCTGCCGATAGACCTCCCCAACGTGAAGAAAGGCAATATCCCCGACACGGCCTTCTACAACAAATGGTACGGCCGCGAGCGGTGGGCTTTCACCACCATCTATTCCAACAGCATAGGCCAGGGCGAGGTGGAGGTGGTGCCGCTGCAGATGGCCAACCTGGCCTGCATTGTGGCCAACCGCGGCTACTTCTACACACCCCACCTGGTGCGGTACTACGGTCCCGACTCGACCCGCAACCCCGAGTTTTACCAGAAACACGATACCGGTATCGAGCGTGAGTATTTCGAAATCGCTGCAAGGGGAATGTATGATGTGGTGCACGGCGCCGGTGGCACGGCCCACAAAGCCGACATCCCCGACATCGATGTGTGCGGCAAAACCGGCACCGCCGAGAACTACGGCAACGACCATTCCGTCTTCATCGCCTTCGCCCCCAAGGAGAAGCCGCAGATAGCCGTGGCGGTGTATGTGGAGAACGCGCAGGGCGGCGGCGGCACCTGGGCGGCGCCTATTGCCAGCCTGATTATTGAGAAGTATATCCGTGGCGAAGTGAAGCGCAAGGATATGGAGAAATATTACACCGAAATCAATCCCTGCCAGAAGCTGCCGCTCACGCGCAGGGTAAAGAAGCCCAAGAGAAGATAATGAATAACAACCGACTGCCTGTAACCGAGAAGAAACGATACGACTGGGTGCCGATACTGCTGTATCTGGGCATCGTGCTGTTCGGGTGGCTGAACATCTATGCCGCCTGCTACGACGAGAACCACGCCCAGGTGTTCGATTTCTCACGCCAGCATGGCAAGCAGCTGCTGTGGATGGGTGTGGCGTTTATTGTTGCGGTATGCGTGCTGTTGATACATCCGCGGGTGTTCTCCAACGGGTCGTATATCATCTATGGAATTGTGCTGGTGCTGCTTGTGGCCACGTTGTTTATCGGCACGGTGACCAACGGCGGTCAGTCGTGGATTGATTTCGGGGCTTTCAAGTTCCAGCCGTCGGAGTTTGCCAAGTTTGCTACCGCACTGGCTGTGGCAAAGTATATCAGCGCCATCGACATCGATTTGACGCTTCCGCGCACGCGCATCACACTGGCACTGCTGGTGCTGGTGCCCGCCGGACTCATTCTGTTGCAGCACGACACGGGGTCGGCGTTGGTGTTTCTGGCTTTTCTGCTGCCTTTCTTCCGCGAAGGGCTGTCGCACTATATCCTGCTGGTTGGCGTGTTGGCCATTGTCCTCTTTGTGGCGGCGTTGCTTATCAACAAGTACCTGCTCATGGGCATCCTGCTGGTCATCTGCCTGCTCTACCTCTTTGTGTGGCTCTCCAAGCGGACGTCGAAAACCTATTGGCGCACGGCGGCATTTTTTGTGGTGTGCTGTCTCTTCACGTTGTCGGTGGACTTTACCTTCGAGAAGGTGCTGGAGACCCACCAGCGCAACCGCATCTATGTGCTACTGGGCAAGGTGGAAGACCCGCGCGGTGTGGGCTATAATGTCGACCAGGCCAAGATCGCCATCGGCTCGGGTGGTCTGGTGGGAAAAGGGTTCCTGAACGGCACCATCACCAAGGCCGATTTCGTGCCCGAGCAGGAGACGGACTTTATCTTCTGCACCGTGGGCGAGGAGTGGGGTTTTCTGGGCAGCCTGGTTTTGATAGCGGCCTACGTGTGGCTGCTGGTGTACCTAGTCACTATGGCCGAACGACAACGCTCGGTCTTCTCCCGGTTCTACGGGTATAGTGTGGCCTCCATCCTCTTTTTCCATTTCGCTGTCAACATCGGCATGGTGCTGGGGTTGGTGCCTGTTATCGGCATCCCGCTGCCTTACTTCAGCTATGGAGGGTCGTCGCTCATTGCATTCACCCTGCTGCTTTTTATCTTCATCCGGCAGGATGCCGACAAGAATGCGCTGATATGAACTGCTGATTTAGAATCAATTGTATAGTACCTGTTTATAGCTTTTAGAATACAAGACATGGCTAAGAAAACTTCCAACCAACGAACCTGTTCCTTCTGCGGACGCACCGAGGCAGAGGCTATGATGTTCTTCTCGGGTGTCGGTGGCAGCTGTATCTGCGACGCCTGTGTGGAGCAGGCCCACGGAATCCTCGAGGAGCGACTCCATTCCGCCAAAGGGGCGGGCAAAGGGTTTGCAGGGGTGAACAGGATTCCGTCGCCCTCCGAAATCAAGGAGCATCTGGACCAATACGTCATCGGACAGGAGGATGCCAAGCGCGCCCTGTCGGTGGCGGTGTACAACCATTATAAACGTATCAAATATTCCGACGAGCACCACAACGCCGACGAGGTGGAGATCGAGAAGTCCAACATCATCATCGTAGGCGAGACGGGTACGGGCAAGACCCTTCTGGCCCGCACCATAGCAAAGGTGCTGGATGTGCCTTTCTGCATTGCCGATGCCACGACGCTTACCGAGGCAGGATATGTAGGCGACGATGTGGAGAACGTGCTGGTACGCCTGTTGCAGGCGGCAGACTACAACGTGGCAGCAGCCGAACGCGGCATTGTGTTTATCGACGAGATTGACAAGATAGCCCGCAAGAGCGACAACCCCTCTATCACCCGCGATGTGTCGGGCGAAGGAGTGCAGCAGGCCATGCTCAAACTGCTCGAAGGAGCGGTGGTGAGCGTCCCGCCCCAGGGCGGCCGAAAGCACCCCGAGCAGCCCATGATTCAGGTGAACACGCGCAATATTCTCTTCATTGCCGGCGGTGCGTTCGACGGCATAGAGCGTTCCATTGCCTCACGTCTCAAGTCGAACGTGATAGGCTATACCGGCACCGAGACGCGTCGCGAGCTTGACCGCCACAACATGCTGAAGTATATCCTGCCGATGGACTTGAAGCATTTCGGGCTCATCCCCGAACTGGTGGGGCGTTTCCCCATGCTCACCCATCTGCAGCCCCTCGATGCAGCAGCGTTGCACCGTATCCTCACCGAGCCCCGCAATGCCCTGGTGAAGCAGTATCAGGCCCTGTTCAAGATGGATGATGTGGAGCTCACCTTTGCTCCGGAAGCCCTTGATGCTGTGGTCAACACCGCTGTAGAATATAAACTCGGAGCCCGAGGCCTGCGTTCCATCATGGAAGGCATCATGACCGACTATATGTTCACCCTGCCCCAGATGGCGAAGGGTGCGACCCTTTGCATCACAGGCGAGATGGCTACCGAGAAAATCCGCCAGTCGCATATAAACAATTCGCTGTTAAACTAATCAATAAATCCTATTTGTCATGAAGAAAGTATTTGCATTGGTATTGGTTCTCACCCTGTTGGCAGGAGGAGCCTATGCCCAGAAGAAAAACACCAAGGTGCCGCCTTCGGCAGCCACAAAGACCACAAAAGACTTGTCTGTCCAGAGCGTCAAGATGCTTGATGCCCGTCGGCTTCCCCCTCCGGGTCCCGGAATGGATGCTTCGTTGAAAGAGGCGCTCACCAGCCGTAAGACTATCCGTCAGATACGTCCCGAAGACTTCCCGCCCGAGCTCCTCTCCAGCCTTCTGTGGAGTGCATACGGCTTCAACCGTCCTGACGAGCAGCGTCGTGTGGTACCTTCCGCCGTCAACGCGCAAGAGTTTGACATCTATGTGTTCAACCGCGATGGTATCTTCCTGTACAATGCCCGTGAGAACACGCTTGAAATGGTGGTGGAAGGCGATCATCGTGCCGAAATCAGCAAGCAGCCCCATTTTATCGAAGCCCCAGTTTCGCTGGTGCTGGTGGCCAATTACGACAGGATGAAGATGTTCAAAGAAGAGTCGGTGCGCGATTTCTATGCCGCCGTTGACTGTGGCTACATCAGTCAGGATATCTATCTCTTCTGCGCCTCGGCCAAACTGGCCACGGTAGCCTGTGGAGCCATCAACAACGACACCATCCACAAGATTCTTGGTATCAAGAACGGTCGTGCCATGTTGGCTCACCCCGTCGGTTTCGCCCGTTAATTTCCGAGAGACGGGAAGAATGTAGAATGAATGGGTTTTCGGATGTTCAGATAATCCGTTTGTCTGGGGGTCCGAAAATCCTGTATAGATTGATCGATGCAATATGAAACTGCGGCTCACAAAACAATTCACGTTCGAGATGGCTCATGCGCTGCCCCTGTACGAGGGCAAGTGTCATAATATCCACGGCCATTCGTATAAGCTTTTCGTAACGGTGGAGGGCGATGCCCTGGACAATCTTTCCGCCGAAAGCGACGTGGGGGAAATCAAATTGCCCGACTCGGGCATGGTGATGGACTTCAGTCAGATAAAAAGGATTGTGGAGCAATGTATCGTCGCCCGCTTCGACCACGCGCTGGTGCTACCTGTCGCCGATGCTGAGAAGAGTGCTCCCTGCGACAGTCTGGGTGGCTACCCGGCAAAGCTGATACAGGTAGGTTTTCAGCCAACGGCCGAAAATCTGTTGCTGTATTTTGCCTCGTTGCTCAAAGGTGAGCTGCCCGAACACACACGACTCTACTCGTTGAAACTGTACGAGACCGAGACCTCGTGTGCCGAACTGTTGCTCTAGCCACAATCGGTCATTCTTACAGATAGTAAACTGGCAACCGGCTTTTCCCTTCTCATGAATGATAAGGAGGGGAAAGCCGGACTTAATATGTGCTGATGTAGAGGATTGCCCCGTCGTAGAAAGTGTTGTAGTGGTAAAGGGGGCAGGAGGTCAAGCTGCCGTCGAGGGGGAACCCGTCGCCGAACGTGCTGAATCCCGACCCGCATTGGGGGCACCGCAAGACGAGATTGCCGTATTCTTTGTCCATCTCCAAACGGCCATGGTCGTGGGGACAAGTGCATTCGTAGGCCATGAACTCGTTCCATCCAGTCCTGATTACCACCAATCCTTGGTATCCGCCGATTAGGTATTCGTACCCTGTCATGGTGTTCAGCCCCGGGTAGAGCGGGGAGTTGGGGTCGATCTGGCAAGTGGCGTCGCCGATAGGGACATCGCAATAATGCTCCTTGTCGCAACCA
Organism: Bacteroidales bacterium; assembly: GCA_017550405.1. Lineage (GTDB taxonomy): Bacteria > Bacteroidota > Bacteroidia > Bacteroidales > P3 > Colimorpha. The sequence goes on along the minus strand of JAFZPH010000020.1, from coordinate 3,619 downwards.
CACAAGGCGGATGCGGCAAGGAGAAGCGACATAATGACTGGCGTGAGCCTACTTGCTGTCGCCATAGTCGCCATATAGGGTTTTCAGAAGTACCATGCCAGTAGCCTTCAGGCTGTTGCGGTCCACATGCTCCATATTGTCGCCCATGGTGTGCCAGTGCTTGAAGAAACTGCATCCCTGCGAGTTCTGCACAATATCAATCATGGGGATACTGGTCATGCGGTTAACGTAATAATGGTCGTCGAGTATGGGGTCGGTATCCCTGTTGACGAACATCTTGCCGTAGCCGATAGATTCGGCCACGTTCCATATCTTGTTCATGATGCCGGAGGCGTAGTTGCGGCTGATTTGCTCCTTGGTGTAGCGGGGCTCCTGTGTGCCCACCATGTCCAGCAGCACGCCATAGATGGCTTTGTAGAAAGGTACGTGGGGGTTACGGCTCCAGTACTGCGAGCCTTTGCACCAACTGTCCTCAACACGGTCTTCGGCCCAATCGGGTGTGCCTTGGTCCTCCACATCGAAAAACACAAAGTCAATAGCGACCGAGAGGGGGGAGGAGGAAATGGCGCGTGCCATCTCCATCAGAACGCCCACACCGCTGGCACCGTCGTTGGCACCGTCGAAAGGCTTGTGGTGGTTTGCCTTGTCGGGGTCGTGGTCGGCCCACATACGGCTGTCCCAGTGGGCAGCAAGCAACACGCGACCGACCTCGGGTCCACCTTCGCGGGCATTCACTGTGGCGATGATGTTCTTGCCGCGTACCTCGGTACCATCCCACAGGACGGCAGGGAAGTCTTGCACAATCACTGTGTCGCACCAACGGCGCATCTGCTGTGCCAAGTAGTCGGCACAACGGCGCTGTCCCTCGCTGCCGGGAGTACGATGACCGCATGCCACCTGTGCCGCCACAAAGGCGTAGGCACTGTCGGCATCGAAAACCGGAGTCTCGACCTTAGTGTAATCAATAGATGTTGCAGTGACTGTCGAACCCTTCTTGGCGCCGCCATTGCAGCCCGCCAACAAGACAAAAGCCACGCAGACAAACAGTATTCTCTTCTTCATCTGAGCAGAATTGTGAAAACAGTTATATAACCACAACATGATTGCAGCGGTGACCCGCCGCGGAAGCTGTATGGGATTACTTCAAACGCTCGGCATACTCGCAAGTGCGGGTATCCACCTTGATGCGCTCGCCCTCTTTGATGAACAGGGGTACGCGTACCTGCACACCGGGTTCCACGGTGGCGTCCTTCATGGCATTGGTGGCAGTGTTGCCGGCGAAACCGGGTTCGGTATAGGTGACTACGGTCTCGATGAAAGGAGGAAGCTCGCAAATCAGCGGGGTCTCGGTGTCGGCAGCCACAGTGATTTCCACATACTGTCCGTCTTTCAGGAACTGGGGAGCATTGATGATATTCTCGGGGATGTAAATCTGTTCGTAGGTCTCGGTATGCATAAACACGTGCATGTCGCCTTCCTTATAGAGATAGGTGTAGGGACGGCGTTCAACACGTACCACATCGATTTTTGCACCGCTGGGGAAGGTGTTCTCCAACATGCGGCCGGTCTTCACGCTGCGCATCTTGGTGCGGACGAAAGCGGCACCCTTGCCGGGTTTCACATGCAGGAATTCGACGATGGTGTAGATGTCATTGTTGAAATTAATGCAAAGTCCATTCTTAATATCAGTGGTTGTTGCCATTGGTTAAAAGAGTTTAAATTATTAATAATGATATAAATACTTCAATAATTACTCGGCTTTTGAGTCGGCCTTTTTGCGTGCTTCGGCATACAGCTGGGTCAACCGTCTCAGGTCGTTCTTCAATTCGTCGTTCTCAGCGTCGGCAGCCAGTCGGCGTGTCCGTTCCATCATCAGACGGCAGAAAACGGCCACCACCAGGATGCACAGCGTCAGGTTCAGCGCACCGGCACCCCGGCTGCGCAGCACAAAGTAAACCACCGTGGCGGCGATAATCAGAATATACGAAATCCATTCGTAAATGCGTAGTGTCCGTTGGTAATTCATTGTCACAAAGCAGTGTGTTACTGCGTTCTTTTTATTGTTAAACCATACTTATCTTAGTGGATAACTGATAGATACAGATTGTGTGGGCAATCCAGACTCTACAATTTCCAAACTGCAAAGATACAAAAAAACTGTTGAATACCACAACTTTTTCCGATAAAAATCTGTAAACATGATTTTGGTATCAGTGTTGCTTCATCTCTCCTCGTTGTGAATCTTTTCAGTAATCGTTGGCAATATAATGAAACGATGGTGTCAGATTATTAAAAATACTGAAAAGTTTGGTTGTTTGGATATTTTTGTGTTATTTTGTAAAATCTAAGAGTGTCTCAACAGGTGCTTGTGAGATGCTTTAATGAAATGATTATTAACTTAATATCTCAAATCGACAATACTATGAAAAAGTATGCAAAGGCTCTCGTTTCACTCGTGTTGGTGGTAGGTTTGATGGCTGTTTGCGGAGGAGTCAGCTCGTGCAAATCGTCCAGTTCCGCCACGATGTATCCTACCAAGAAATACAATTCGAGCAAGGTGGTGAAATCAAACATCTCGGTGAGAGGCACGAATAAGAAGAATGGCTCTACCTATCGTTCGTATTAAGCTTGTAGCAGCGCTGACGGCGTTGCTGCTGTCTGTCCATTGTGTCGCCCAGGGGTACGAGGTGAGTGGAGGAAGCAGCCTGTCGGGTACCTTCACGCTGACCGTTTTCGACGGCGACTCCACCAGCCACAGCTACACGGCAAAGGCAAACAAGGGCCGCTTCTTTTTCAGCGGCGAAGTGGCCAAACCCACGCTGGCCTCCATCGAGCATGCCGCCATGCCGCGTCCGTTGTACTTCTACCTCGAGAACGCGTCGGTTTCTATCAATCTGAATGCCTCGCGTCCTGAGGCCTCCCTCATCAGGGGCTCGCGCAGCAACAGCGAGTACCGCTATCTGATGGAGCGTTACAATGCCTCGGCCGACCCTAACGCCTTTCTGCGCCAGTGTGTGCAGGAGAACAGCTCGTCGGTCTTCATCCCGTTCATACTCTTCAACCAAATGGCCAGTCTGGACGAGACGGTGGTGCGTCAACTTGTGGGCAAGCTGACGGGCGATGCCCAGAAGGTGTATCACTACACCATGCTGCGCCGCTGGATGAGGCAGACCCCTGCTGTCAGCGAGGGGTGCGAGATGCCCGATTTCGCCTGGCTCGACTCGAGGAAGAGCCGCCATACCTTTGCCGAAATGCGCGATACGTCGGAGTACACGCTTATATTCTTCACCGCAGGCTGGTGCGACATCTGTGCCTCCCAGCGTACGCAGGCCTTCTCACTGCTGGAGGACAAGGCCGCCGACATCCTCACCATCAATATCGACGACAACCCCAACGGATGGGATGCCCATTTCCTCAAACAGTTGTCGGTGGACCACCTGCCCTTCATGATATTGGTCGACCCCAAGGGGCTGGTGGTAGGGCGCGACATGCGGATGTGGGAACTGGAACGTGCCGCCCGCCGCATACCCGCCAGTGAAAAATGAAAAATGAAAAGTGAAAAATGAAAAGTGAAAAATGAAATCTTCGCCCCGATAATTTCAATTTTCATTTTTCAATT
>JAFZPH010000019.1 GCA_017550405.1 Bacteroidales bacterium | reverse complement strand
TTTTCGGCATGTCACAGCCTGCAAAATGACTATTAGCGCATTCCATTAAGCCGATTTTTACAAAAACCTTTTGAATCGCTCAAAACGCCTTCTGCTCCTATATTCAGACTGTGTCGCAGCCTGCAAAATGACTATTAGACCGAATATTCAGTAGAACATAGTATAAAGCCACACAAAGAGGATTGTAAAACGAGGGGGAAGTCGGATGCTACATACTGGGCCGAATGTTGGTTTGCCGTTGATAGATTCGAAGATGGTGTTGCGAGCGATTTGGTACAAAAAGAAGCTGCCCTCTCTATGATGGGGTGAGGGGGCAGCGGGAAAATGAAATGGAAAATGATGATATGAAAAAGGTTTACTGTCTTTTAGCCTTTTTTGCAGGGCGATTTTCCTTTTTTTCGAGTTTGATGTCTCTGTGATGTTTCTGTCGGTCGGCTTTGCAGCGGGCTCGGAATTCAGTCAGCTGTTCCTCGGTGAGCACTTGGTCAATCTGTACACGTGTGCGGTACATCTCTTTGGCTATCTGGGCCTGGAGTGAGGACTCGCGATCGATAAGCGGGAAGAGCTTGTCGGATTGGTCGCCGTCCTGCATCATCAGATTGCGGATTTGTGTGCGGATTGCGTCAAGCTCTTTCTGCAATTTGGTGGTTTGTTTCTTGCAGTTCTCGGTGATGCCTTCGAGGCGATTCTTCTGTATGGCGGATAAGTTGCTGACCATTTCCTCAACCTTTGGTGGCTCGGGGGGACCTTGACGGTGACGGCGTCCACCATCGGGAGCCTGGGCCATCAGGGTGGTGATGGTGAGGATGGAGATGATGAAGATGAATGTCTTTTTCATGATGTATTTTTTGTGTTGGGGTTATTACTCGTAAAGGTATTCAAGCACGGCCGATTCGTGGAGCATGGCGGTAGTGGTGTAGTCTTCCTGATAATCGTAGACGGAAGCCATCACGTCGCTGATTTGTGCCTCGTTGTAGGTGCGGGTAAAGAGGATGGTGATGTTAAGGGCCACGGCGAAGACAGCACATGCCGCCACAGCGGTTGCCCAACGCTGCATCCGTTGTCGGCGCAGGGAGTAGGGGGTGAGCAGTGGCATGGTGCGCACACGTTCCATGACGGCGTCGGTGACGTCGATGGGACGTGTGTAGCGCAGGTCGCGTAGCTGCTGCATGAGTTCGTCTTCGGGTATATGTTCTGTTTCTTTCACGGCTTTTTGTTGGTGTATATTTTCGTGTTGTGTGTGTTGCGGGTGTGTCAGGGGTTGAGCATCTTCTTGAGGTTCTTCCGGGCGCGGAAGATAAGTGACTCGACTTTGGCGGTGGTACACTGCATGACGTCGGCAATGTCGTTGTAGGAGAAGTTGCTGTAGGTGTAGAGGACGAGGGCGGTGCGTTGCTCGGCATTGAGGCGTCCGATGGCCATGCGTAGCAGTTTCTGCTGTTCGCTGCGGATGATGGACTGCTCAATGTTGGGTTCGTCGGCAGGCCGGTCGGGCAGTGGGTTGTCGTCGGTGGGGACGATGAAGCGTTTCTGGTGTTTGAGCTCTTTGCAGACGACGTTGACAGTGATGCGGTAGATGAAAGTACTCAGTTTCGACTTGAACTGGAATCGCGGGAGGGCTTGGTAGAGCTCGACAAAGACCTGTTGAGTCATTTCCTCGATGTCGAGTTTGAGGCCTCCCATTTTGAAGCAGAGGTTGGCCACGATGGTCTGGTAGGACTTGACTATCTCGGCATAGCGGTTGATGTTGCCGGCGAGTATGTCGCGGATTACCTCTTCTTCGTCCATGGTCGAATCTGTTATTATGTATTTCGGATGTGGGTTTTATTGCACAACGTAGCCACTTTTTTATTTGTAGGCCGTATATGCCACAGTGGCAGGACGTAGCGCTATTTGTATTTGAACTCTTCTATGTCGCGGCGTTCGCGTTTGGTGGGTCTGCCTGAGCCGCGGTCGCGTTTTTCGAAGGCATATTGACGCACCAACTGTATGCGTTCGTATTCCTCCTGCGGGGTGAGGTCGGTCATGAAGTTCTCGACGAGTTTGGCGCCGACCCTGTTGCCGAGGGGCTGCCGCACCTGGATGACGCGGTGCAGCTGTTCGATGGAGACCTCGTAAATCTCGCCTGCCTTGATTTCGTGCGAGGGTTTGAGGGGTTGCCCGTTCATGCGGACATGCCCGCAGCGGCAGGCATCAGTAGCTAGGCTGCGCGTCTTGTAGAGACGCACAGCCCAGAGATATTTGTCTATACGGATGGGTTCGTCCATGGCTTAGTTGTTGCGGAAGACGTAGGTGATGGTGCCAGTCTGCACCTCGGGCGCGTCGTCCTTGGGACTGAATTTGGCTTTCATGGCGGCTGCTTTGGCTTTGCTTACCAGCGAGGCATCGGTGAGGGTGGAGCCTTTTTCGGGAGCCGACACTTGCGTGACGTTGCCTGCGCGGTCGACCCATATCTTCACCACCACTTTACCCTCTTTGTTGGTGGAGGTGTTGGGCGAGGGGAGGGCACGCGCGCTGCGGCCTGTAAGGCTGAAACCGGCACCGCCTTTGCCGGGTGTGCCGTCATAGCGGTTGGAGTTGGGGTCGCCGCCTTCCTTGCCCATGTTGCCGCTGCCGTAGGTATTGCCCTCGCTGCCGCTGTTGGCGTTCTTGTTTTTATTGCCTCGGTTGCCGTTGAAGAGGGCGTTTTTGTTGATTTCGGGCTCTTTCGGGGGCTCGGGCTTGGTGGTGGAAGGCGTGGGGTTGTCGGTCTTGGCTGTGGGGGGGGTGTCGGACGAGTTGATGGGGGTGGTGGACTCGGTGCGTTGTGTGGATACCTGCTCGGTGGCGGTACGCGGACGTGGGGCACTGCTGGCTTCAGAGGCTTCGGGCATGGGGTTGTTGCCTAGACCGAAGTCGCTGTTACCCAGGTTCACCTCGACGCCCTCTTCAGGAATGGGCGGGTCGGGCGGGTCGTAGCCAAAGGAGAGGCATACGACGACGACCAGGGCCATGCAGAGGAGGGTGATGACACCCGATATGGTTCTGTTTTTGTCTTCTTGGTTCATAGTTGATAGTATTCTTTTAATAAATAGTATTGACTATCTATTTCTTCGGCGAGGTGGCGAGAATGACCTTGTGTTTGGTTCCGGTCTGCTCGTTGATGGCGTTGACGGCGTCGATGACGTTGACTACATACTGGACGGGGACGGTTTTGTCGGAACGGAGGACGATGCAGGCATCGCTGACACCCGCTTCAATGCCGGAGGCGATGAGGGGTTGGAGCCCGTCGATGTCGGTAGGAGTGTTGCCCACCTGGAAGTTATAGTTCTCGTCGATGTAGACGGTGACATTCTGCTTGGCCATGGTCTTGCTGCCGCTCTCGGGGAGAAGCAGCTTGACGGCATTGGGGCTGATGAGCGTGGATGTCATCATGAAGAAGACCAGCAGCAGGAACACCAGGTCGGACATGGTGGAGCTGTTGTTCTCGATGGAGAGTTTGTTTCTTGTCTCTATCATGGCTGTATAGTTTCTGTTATTCCAGTACTTCTAGGTTTTGTCCAAGATTAGCGGTGTTTCTTAGGCGGGTTCGTGGAGGAGGTCCATAAACTCGGTGGCACGCACTTCGATGTCGAGAACCACCTTGTTGATGCGGGTGACAAGGATGTTGTAGAGGAAGTAGCAGATGATACCTACAATCAGACCGCCGATGGTGGTGACCATGGCTTCGTACATACCGGTGGCAAGGACGGAGATGTCGATGTTGTTGCCGGCAAAGGCCATATCCTGGAAGCAGGTGACCATGCCGGTGACGGTGCCGAGGAAGCCGATCATGGGGCCGAGGGAGGCCACGGTGGCTACGAGCGAGACACGTTTCTCGAGACGTGCCACCTCGAGTTTACCCTCGTTCTCGATGGCTGCCTGGATGTCGGAAAGGGGACGTCCCAGACGGGAAAGGCCTTTGTCCACCATGCGGGCAAGGGGAGAGTTGGTGCTTTTGGAGAGCGAACGGGCACCGTCGACATCGCCTTTGTGGATGTACTCGCGGATGCTGTTCATGAAGAGGTCGTCGTTGTCGGTTTTGATGGCCTGGCGCAGGGCAAGGTAACGCTCGACGGCGATGTAGATTGCCAGTGCGAGAAGGCATGCAAGGACGAGCATAATCCAACCTCCTTTGAGGGTCATGTCCCAGAGGGTGATACGTTCGGGAGAAGCAACGGCAGCCATGGTGTCTACTGCGGTCTGCACATCAGCCTGGTCGGCTTGAATCATTAAGAATGGGTTCATGGATAAGTGGTTTTTATCTTTTGTTGTTGTTTATATTCAAAATCGGAATGTCAGCTGCAGGGTAGGGGCGAGGCCTGTGGGGTTGGTGAGGGCTGGAGTGAGCGAGGGCGAGAGGTTGAGGGAGAGGTCGTCGTTGACCTGGAAGTCGTAGAGATGCCCGAAGACATAGGCATCGATAAGGTTTAGTCCGTAGACTGCTGCAGATATAATAACGAAGAGTTGGAAGTTTTTATTGTTCGATTGGTAAAGATTGTATATGCTGCTGTTGGGGTAGTTGGTGTAGCCTTTGAGCTCGGGAGTGCCACCGTTGACACGATGGAGGTATTCATTCTTAAAGGCCATCATGTTGGTATAGTAGTCGTAGACGAAGTATCCCACACCGCCCAAGGCTCCATAGATGATGGGTATTTTCCAAGCCTGTCCGTTGTAGATTTGTCCGGCTCCGGGGATGAGGGAGAGGAGGACGGCTTTGGTGGGATTGTGCGGCTTGGGTTGATTGACGGTGACAACGTTGGGCGCGTCGACAATTACCTGTTGGGCAATAACAGAACTCGTCGCCATGAGAAAGAGGATGGCGATGAGTGTGTGGCGGAACGTCCTCGAGAGCGAGAGGACATGGGTTCTTGTCTTTATACTATCGCACAGTGTTTCACACATGTGGGTTGAGTAGTTTCAAGATTCGGTCGAAGTCTTCGTCGTTGTTGAAATGGATGGTGAGTGTGCCTTTTCCGCGGCGTGAACGTTTGATTTCGACATCGGATTGGAGTGACTGTCGCAGTTGCGACTGGGCTACGCTATGGGTGACGGGTAGTTCAGGCTTGGAAGTGACGGAAGGTTTGGCAGGCTGTTTACTGGCCTTGACAAGCTGTTCGGTCTGATGGACGGAGAGGTGTCGGTTGACGATGTCGTGGAGGATGGCGAGGTGGCTCTCGGGGTCGTCGACATTGATGAGCGCACGGGCGTGAGCCATACTGATTTGTCCGGAACTGAGTGCCAGTTGTGTCTCGGCAGGGAGGTTGAGCAGACGGAGGTAGTTGGTAATGGTGGAGCGGTCTTTGCCCACACGCTGGCTGAGCTGTTCGTGGGTGAGTTGGCATTCCTCGATGAGGGCGTTGTAGGAGAGGGCTATCTCTATGGCGTTGAGATTCTCGCGCTGGATGTTCTCCACAAGTGCCATCTCCATCATTTGTCCGTCGGTGGCCACACGGATGTAGGCGGGCAGTTCGGTGAGGCCGGCCAGTTGCGAGGCTCGGAAACGGCGTTCGCCGGCAATGAGCTGGTATTTGCCGTCGGGCATACGCCTGACGGTGATGGGAGTGATGATGCCTTGTTCACGGATGGACTGAGCCAGCTCTTCGAGCGCGTTGTCATCGAACTCTTTTCGTGGTTGGAACGGGTTGGTCTCGATGTCGTTGATGGCTACCATGCTGATAGCAGCAGTGACATCGGATGCGGAGCCGTTGATGGCTTCGACATCGATGTTGCCCAGTATGGCATCCAGTCCACGTCCGGGGATAAGGTTTTTCTTATTAGCCATTGGTGTGTTTAGTGCTTTGCTGTGTTTTAGTGTCAGTGTTTATTATATTGTCTTGGCGTTTCTGCAGAGGGGTGATGGGGGATGTTGCTGCGGGTATCAACTCTGAGAAGGAGTTTTCATCTTGTTGCGTTTCAGCATCTCGGTGGCGAGGTTGAGGTAGTTGACGGCTCCGGCACAGGTGGCGTCGTACATGATGACGGACTTGCCGTAGCTGGGTGCCTCGGCGAGCTTGGTGTTGCGATAGATGAGGGTGTCGAAGACAAGACGCTTGAAGTGTGCACGCACGTCCTCGACCACCTGGCGGGCCAGACGCAGTCGGGAGTCGTACATGGTGATGAGCAGGCCTTCGATGGTGAGTTGGGGATTAAGGCGGGTCTGGACGATGCGGATGGTGTTGAGCAGCTTGCCCAATCCCTCGAGGGCGAAGTATTCGCTCTGGATGGGGATGATGACCGAGTCGGATGCCGTGAGAGCATTGACAGTGATAAGGCCAAGCGAGGGGCTGCAATCGATAATGATGAAGTCGTATTGATCCTTGATGGGGTCGAGGGCGCGTTTGATAAAGTACTCGCGGCTTTTTTCGTTGACAAGTTCAACCTCCGCCCCCACGAGGTCGATGCGTGTAGGGAGGACGGTGAGGTTGGGTGTGTCGGTGGGTACAAGGCAGTCGGCGATGTCGGCCTGCCCCATGAAACATTCGTAGGCACTCTTGTCCAGTTCATCGGTGTTGATGCCCAGACCGGAGGAGGCGTTGGCCTGCGGGTCGGCGTCAACAAGCAACACCTTGTACTCCATCACCGCCAGAGCGGCACTGAGATTGACGGCGGTGGTGGTTTTGCCCACACCGCCTTTCTGATTGGCGACAGAGATAATCTTACCCATGCCAGCGTCAGTATTTGAAGTCGATGTCGTCGATAGTATAGGAGGATTTCTCGTCTTCTTTGTCGAAGAAACCGTTGCTCTTGCTGTCGTCGTCGGCGTTGTGGTATTCGCTCTCAGGGACTACGGGTTCGGGTTCGATGCCGGTCTCGATGAAGGAGATGGCGTTGGCCAGGCCTTTGCTGAATTTCTCGAAGTCTTCTTTGTAAAGGAAGAGCTTGTTTTTATCGATATAGAACTCGCCAGTATTGTTGTCGAAGATGCGGCGGCTTTCAGCAATGGTAATGAATTTGTCTCCTCCACGTGTTTCCTTCACGTCGAAAAAATAGCGGCGTTTTCCTGCGGGGATGGCTTGCGAATACAATTCTTCTTTTCTGTGTTCCATGTTATAAATACGTTATTGTTTCTGATTGCAAAAGTATAATTTATTTTTGAAAGAGCAGGGTGTGTCGTGGGAAAGTTATTAACAAGATGTTGTTACAGCGGTGTGTGTGATAAGGGTGTAAGCAGCGCTTGATATTAATTATCAGAGCATAATGCTTCTGTGGGATAGGTGTTTCTTTGGGTACCTGCGATTATTGTTTGTGTGTCATGATGTCGAGCACGGTGTCGTCGACTTGGTCCATGCCGTCATGGCCGAGACGGCCAAGGTTGCGGATGGAGCAGTCCACGTCGCTTTCGCTCAGTCCGTCGGTGGCGTCTACCACACAGTCGTGGTAAGCCAGCTCGGCACTGACAAAGGCGCTGTAGAGGCCGGTGCTCATCTTGAGGGCGCAGCTGGGTTTGGCACCGTCGCATACCATGCCGGCAATGGTGTTGATCATGTTCTTGATGGCATAGCACATCTGTTCGAACGTACCGCCATGCAGGAACACAATGCCGCAGGACACGCCGATACTGGCGTTGACAATGCCACACAGGGCACTGAGTCGGCCGATGCCGCGCTTGATGTAGATGGACATGAGGTGGTTGAGCACCAGCGCACGGGTGATCTGCTCGTCGGTGCACCCTTTGGCCTTGCCGTAGTTGTAGACGGGGAGGGTGCAGGCGATGCCCTGGTTGCCGCTGCCGCTGTTGCTGTAGACGGAAAGTGTGCAGCCGTCCATGCGGGCGTCGGAGGCGGCCACGGTACGTGCCACAACAGTGTGGACAATATCGCCCGCGGCGTTCTCCATCAGTATCTTGCCAGTCTGCAAGCCATAGCCTTTAAGGCCTTCGGTGGCTGCTGCGTCGTTGTATTTGACAGTCTCCTTGATGAAGTCCAGCTCCTCGATAGGCGCAGTGGTGGCATAGTCGTATACCATCCGGGCGGTGAGGTTGAGTCCGTCGGATTCGGCTTTCTCCTCGGTGGTGTCGGTGTTGGGAGAGGTTGCAGTGCCGTCGTAGATGACTTTGTCGTTGCGTGCAATGAGCACGAAGTGGGTGTGGCGTTGGCTGATGATGGCAGTGGCGGTGTCTTCGCCTGCTGTGCAGATGCACTCGATGTAGAGCTTGTCGCATGGGTCTTTCACCCCAATGGCAATCCGCGAAGCGTTGTTGGCAAGCCATTGTTTGGCTTTCTCCACCTGCTCGGCGGGCAGGGTGAGTACTTCGAGCCCACGGCTGGAGTCGCCTGCCACCACAGCCATAGACACAGCTATGGGCAGGCCAATCATTCCGGTGCCGGGGATGCCTACGCCCATGGCATTCTTGAATACGTTCTTACTAAGGCGCAGGTCGATGTGCTCGGGCTCTTGTCCCAGCGTCTCGACAGCCTTGCTCACACAGAGGGCCACGGCCCCGGGCTCAGTACAGCCCGTGGCCAGGACCACCTCTTGCCGCAGCAAGGCATTCAGTTGCTTGCGGATGCTTTCTTCCATGATTGAAAGTATTATTATTTCTCAAAAAGTTTTTGCCAGTTCTTGTACTCGCGGTCTTTCCAGCAGCCATTGTGGTAGGCATAGGAGACGATGGCGGGGATAACAGTGGTGCCTTCGGCATAGACCATCTGCTGCAGCTCCTCGCTCACCTTGCCCCAGCTGCCAGCCTCGAGCAGAGTGGACGAGCTGCAGGCACCGTCGCGCACGTCGGCCACGGTAATCTGGATGGCGTATTTGTGCATGGGCACTTCGTGGCCGAGGATTTCGGCGCACACCACGGTGTCCTGGGCGAAGTTCTTGGGGGTGCCGCCACCGACCATGAACAGGCCGCTTTCGGGGCAAGCCATCTTGATCTTGGTCAGTTCGACGAAGTCGCACACCGAGTCGATGCTAAGATATTTCTCACCCTTCTGGGCACGCTCCCACTGGTGCTTGCCGATACCGAAACCGGCGGAGCAGTCGCTGAAGGCGGGGCAGAAGATGGGCACACCGCATTCGTAGCAGGTCTGGATGAGGCTGTCTTTCTTCACGGCACGGCCGTTATGGAGCCATTTGCCCAGCTCGTAGATGAACTCGCGCGAGCTGTAGGGACGAGCCTCGAGCATGTTGGCCAGCTCGTAGGTGGAGTTGTCGCAGGCTTGCAGCTCCTCTTCGTCGATAAAGGTGTCGTAGATGCGGTCGATATAAAGCTCACGCAGTTTGGTGTCGGGGATGATATTCTCCTTGGTGCCGACATAGTGTTTGAATCCCAAGGCCTCGAAGAGGTCCATGTCGATGATGGAGGCACCGGTGGAAACCACCACGTCGACCATCTTGTTGCGCACCATGTCGACATACACCTGCATGCAGCCGGCAGCACTGGTGGAGCCGGCGATGGTGAGGATGTTGGTGCAGTCTGTCTCTTTGCACATCATGGTAAGAATATCGGCGGCACGGGCGGTGTCGCGGCTGGTGAACGACATGCCACGCATGGCGTCAATCAGCTCGGTGGAGTCGTACTTCTTGATGTCGATGTGTTTGATGGTCTCCTTCAAGAGATCCTGCTTGGTCAGATTTTCGATGTTTTCCATTGTGAAATATGTTTATTTGTTATTATTCATTCGTTTAAGGCAAGGGTTAGAACGGGGGCTCGTCGTTGGGAAGCCCTGTGGCGAACTCCAGCCCGTCGTTCTTTCTGTTGATTTTCGAGTCGATAAGCATGGTCGGTGCACCCGATTCGTCGAACCCTGTGTTCTGGGGCAGCATATTGTTGCTCACCTGTTCGTTGGTGAGGAATTCGGGGTTGGTGAAACGGGCATACTGTCCCTGGAAGCGCAGGCGCACACGTCCTGTGCCGCCGCTACGGTGCTTTGCCAGAATGATGTCGGCCATGCCGATAGTGGAGCCGTTGCCATCCTCCTGTATGCCGTAGTATTCCGGTCGATAGATGAACATCACAATATCGGCGTCCTGCTCGATGGCACCCGACTCACGCAGGTCACTCAGCATAGGCTCCTTGGTGCCGCCACGGGTCTCCACAGCGCGGCTTAGCTGCGACATGGCCAGCACCGGGATATTCAGTTCTTTCGACAGGGCTTTCAACTGGCGGCTGATGGTGCTGATTTCCTGTTCGCGGTTGCCTCCGCGGGTCATCATGTCGCTTCCCGCGCTCATCAGCTGCAGGTAGTCGATAAACACCATCTGTATGTCGTGGTGCTGCTTCAGTCGGCGGCATTTGGCTCTCAGCTCGTAGATGGTCAGCTGTGGGGTGTCGTCGATGAAGAGCTTGGCCTCGTTCAATGCCTGTGTGCGTGTGGCCAGTTGTTGCTGCTCCCAGGGGTTGAGCTCGCCGCGCTTCAGCTTGTCGCCTGGCAGCTGGGCCTCGCCGCTGATAAGGCGCATGGCCAGCTCCACGCCTGTCATTTCCAGCGAGAAGAAAGCCACAGCCTTCTTGCTGTCCACAGCGATGTTGCGTGCCATCGACAGGGCGAAAGCCGTCTTACCCATTGCCGGACGAGCGGCAAGGATGACGAGTGTACCCGGGCGAAATCCTGCTGTCAGGCGGTCCAGGTCGGTAAACCCCGACACCACAGTGTTCTGGCTCCCGTCGTCCGAGGCGGCATCGGCAATCTGCTGGGTGGCCTCGTGGACCAAGTCTCCCAGGGGATGGAAGTCGGTGCGGAAATTCTTGTCGTTGATGTCCATCAGCCGCTGCTCGGTCTTGTCGAGCAAGTCCACCACGTCGGTGGTCTCGTCGTAGGCGTTGGTGATGGTCTCGGTGGAGATGCGTATCAGCTCGCGCGAGATGTACTTTTCGCTCAGCACACGCGAGTAATACTCGATGTGGGCGGCGCTGACCACGTGGCTTGTCAGCTCGCTGATATGGTAGGCGCCTCCTGCAGCCTCCAGCTCGCCGGTTTGGCGCAACTGGGTCGTCACCGTCAGGATGTCCACAGGCTGGTTCATCTCAAACAGCTTGTGGATGGCACGGAATATCACCTGATGCTCCGGCTTATAGAAATACTCCTCGTGTAGCAGTTCAATGGCAGTATTGAGCGCGTTAGGGTCCAGCATCAGCGCACCCAGCACATTCTCCTCCAAATCGGGAGCCTGTGGAGGCCTATTGCCACCGTTGATGCTGAACACTTGCTCGTAAGACATTCTGTCCTTGCGTCTTGTGTTCGTATGGGACGTAATTTCCATGTTACAAAGTTATGAAAAAAAATCGTAGTACCGAAAAAAATGTGCTATTTATCGCGTGTTGCGACCTCCTGTATGACTCTTACTCGCTAATACTCAACTCCTAATTCTTGCACTTCTCCGCTGCCTGCAGCACGGCGGTGGTCATGCGGTTCCATGTATACTTCTTCTTCTCCTCGAGCAGTGCTTCGGTGAAGGCCGCCTCCCGCTGTCCATTGTAGTAGTCAATCAGTGCATCGGTGATGGCTTGCGCCTCCGGGGGGACTACATAGCCTATCTTTCCGTCGGGTACGATTTCTGCCAGCCCGCCGACGTTGGTCACAAGCATCGGTACCTCGAAATGGAAAGCCACCTGGGTCACCCCGCTCTGAGTGGCGTTTTTGTAGGGCTGTGCTACAATGTCAGCGGCACAGAAATAGAGGTTCACCCGCGAGTCCGGGATATAGTCGTTGTGCAGAATCACAATGTCGCTGATGTCCAGCGAGCGGATACGTTCCAGATAAGGCTCCGGACTGCCGTAAAACTCGCCTGCCACAATCAGTTTCACTCCCATGTCTTGCAGGCGGGGGTCGCCGAAAGCGTCAATCAGCAGGTCCAGTCCCTTATAGTCGCGGATAAAGCCGAAAAACAGCACATACTTTCCATCGGCATCAAGTCCTAGCTGCTTGCGGGCTTCAGCCTTGGGCAGACGGCTGCCGTAATGGTCGTAGATAGGGTGGGGTGCCCACGTCTTCGGTTTGCCGGCATGGTCGAAATGGTTGATGTCTGCAATCACAGCCTCCGACAGGGTGGTGAACCCCTCCATCGCTTTCACAAAATAGCGTGGCACAAAGCGGTCAATGGCCTTCGGGTCGTGTGGAATCATGTTGTGAACCAAACCCACGCAGCGGATATTCTTGTCGCGCCTGATGCAGCGGGCTATGGTCCCGAAACAAGGGGCCATAAACGACATCCAATAGGCGAATACCACCAAGTCGGGCTTCTTCTTTCGTATTTCTTTACCGACACTGAACCAATTCAATGGATTGCACGAATTAATGCGACGCTTAATATCCAGACGCGCTGGAGCGGGATCGTCGGTAAACTGTGTCTTGCCGGGGAAAAGGAACGAAGGGTACTGCAGCGTGAAAGTGTACATCTCCACCCTGTGTCCCTCGTCCAAAAACTGGGTGGCCAGCCGCTCGTTGAAAGCGGCGAGTCCGCCCCTGTAAGGATGGGCTGTGCCTATGATGACGATATGCATACCTGTGCGTGTATTTGTTGTTACCGTGTTCACTAAAGAGGGCACCCCTTCTGGACGCCACACTGCAAAATTACAAAAAATATTAAACATACAATATTTTTCTTCCTTTTTTGTTTTCCCAATGCTTCACAATACCAACGGGTGTGCAAACATTCCTCAGTATTGTAATTGTCTATAAGGATTTATAACACAAATAGTATAGCCATGAAGAAACTGCTTTTAGTAATGACCATTGCTCTCCTCGGCTGCCATACCGGCCAGACCCAGCAGAGCGGCGAGATGAAACAGCCCGCCTCTTCTTCACCTCTCACCCTTCGCTACGCCGACTTCAGCCAAGTTGCCGCACGCACCATCGACGGTGTCGTTCACATCCGCACTGTCCAGACCCGTCTCACACCCCTCTATCAGTCCTTCTTTGGATTCATCATCAACCAGGGCGTTCAGCGCAAAGAATACTCCGCCTATGGCTCGGGTGTCATCATCAGCACCGACGGCTACATCGTCACCAACAACCACGTTGTGCAGGATGCCGAGCGCATCCAGGTGACCCTCAACGACAAGCGCGTACTCGATGCCAGCCTTGTCGGTACCGACCCAGCCACCGATCTCGCCCTCCTCAAAATCGATGCCGAAGGTCTTACCGCCATTCCCTTTGGCAACTCCGACAGCGCCCTTGTCGGCCAGCCTGTCTTGGCCATCGGCAACCCCTTCAATCTCACCTCCACCGTCACCGCCGGCATTATCAGTGCCAAAGCCCGCAACATGGGTATCATCGACAACAACCGCGGCATGGAAAGCCCCATCGAGTCCTTCATCCAGACCGATGCCGCTGTCAACCCCGGCAACTCTGGCGGTGCCTTGGTCGATGCCGATGCCCGTCTGATAGGCATTGTCACCGCCATCGCCTCTGCCGACGGCTATTATACCGGCTACAGCTTTGCCATCCCTGCCAATCTGGCCCGCAAAGTGGCCGAAGACCTTAAGCGCTATGGCCATGCACAGCGTGCCTACCTCGGTGTCAATGTCGTCGAGATGACCTCCGCCCTCGCCAAGCAGATGGGACTTCAGGAAGTCAAAGGCCTACTCCTTGCACGTGTCGTGCCCGACTGCGCCGCCGACCGTGCCGGACTCAAACAGGGCGACCTCCTGCTCTCCGTCTCCGGAGTGCCTGTCAACAGTTTTGCCGAGATGATGGAAGAAATCGGCCGTCATGCTCCCGGCGACCTTGTCGACGTCACCTACTATCGCAACGGCCGCACCCACTCCGCCACCGTCACCCTACAGAACGCCCAAGGCACCACCGCCGTCATCCGCCGATGACAGTGCCTTGCATAAACTATACAGGCCCGGACTGCATCCCGCAGCTCGGGTAACACATTTACCCATTCGTTTTCACCATGTCAGCGATGGAGTCTATCATCTGCTTGGCGGGTTCTATTTTTTGTTTCAGCTCATCAGGCTCCACATCGTATGTGCAGTTGTATTCGCTGCCTTCTCTCATGGACTCCAATTGCGAGTACAAACTCCCATATTCAGCAGGCAGTTTGCCTGTCTTGATGTAGTCATGATTAAAGATAACATGCGAACCCTTATGAGTGCCTACTTGGCGTTTGTCGAATATCAATAATGCACTTACAGCGTGAAACACGGCATAATACAATCTGCCTGCTGCACCGCTCCAAAAACTGTTCTCAATCAGCAGCAATGCTTCTTGGTAGGCACGACGTGCCTTTTCAATTTCTATCTGGACGATAATACGTCTTTCTTCGTCTGACAAACTCATAGCAATATTATCTTATCATGTTCAACATTTTTGTAAAAGGGAGAGAATGACCACGATTCCCATTTATTGCGGGGATATATATGGGTGTTTATTTCTGCATTCCAATCAAGACCTTGTAAGAATAAGTCGTAAACATAGTGGTTGTAGTCCTCGTCAGTAATGCGCTCTTTGTCTAAAAGCAATAGCAGGTCGTAGTCACTGTCTTCGTGTGCATCGCCTCGGGCACGCGAGCCATATAACCATAGCGAACTGCCTTTAGGCAGCACTCTCTGGGCAAATTCCTTTATGTGCTCTATGACTTGTGCCTGTTCCATGTTTTTATTGTTGGTGATGAGTGGAGAATCTCCAAAATACTAAACATTATTTCAACCTGCAAAGATACAACTTTTTCCCGATTTGACAAAAATAAGAATTCGTTAATGTGTTAATCAGTCAATACGGTAGTCTGATACTTTCCCGATATTAAATCTCTATCAGTTCGTACTTCCGGGTGCCGAGGCCGATACGTTCGGCATGGATAAGGCCGGCTTCCCAGTCGGTGTCGGGATGCACCAGATGGAACACATCCTCGTCGTGGTAGTGCTCTGAGGCTTTCCCTGCCACGCTGCCGGGCACCAAAGGTTGTGCATTGGCTTTGTCGACGCAAGCTTGGTCCAGCGCCACAGGGTCGAACGAGGCGAACATACCCACATCGGGGATGATGGGGATGTCGTTGCAACTGTCGCAGTCGCACTCCGGCGACACGTCCACCACCAGACTGATGTGGAAGTTGGGCTTGCCGTCCAGCACAGCCTTGGTGTATTCGGCAATCTTCTTGTTCATCACTGGCTTGGCCTCGTCCCATTTGGTCATGATGGCTCCTGTGGGGCAGTAGGCAATGCAGTAGCCGCAGCCCAGGCAGTGCTTTTCGTCCACCACGGCCTTGCCGTCGACCACATGCACACCGTCGTTGGCGCAGTTCTTCACACAGTTGCCGCAGCCCACACACAGACGGCGGCTGACACGTGGTGTGCCGCTGCTGTGCATCTCCATCTTGCCCTGTTTCGAACCGCAGCCCATGCCGATGTTCTTCAGCGTGCCGCCGAAACCGGCATTGATGTGACCCTTGAAGTGTGTCAACGAGATGATGATGTCGGCCTCGGCCACGGCGGCACCGATTTTGGCCTCCTGCACGTATTCGCCGCCAGCCACGGGAATGGCACGTTCGTCGGTGCCCCGCAGGCCGTCGGCGATGATGGTGTGCACCCCTGTGGCCAAGGGGTTGTAGCCGTTCATATAGGCGGCGTCGAGGTGGTTGAGGGCGTTATTTCTGTAACCAACATAGAGGGTGTTGCAGTCCGTCAGGAACGGCTTGCCGCCAAGGCGCTTGATGTGGTCGCACAGCACGCGGGCATACTGCTGCCGCAGGAACGCCATATTGCCCACCTCGCCGAAGTGGAGCTTCACGGCAACAAACTTGTCCTTGAAATCAATCTGCTCTATCCCCGCACGGGTGATAAGGCGGTCGAACTTGCCCAGCAGGCTGTCGCCCATGTGCACATGCATGTCGGTGAAATATACTTTTGAGGTCATAATGGAATATTTTTTGCAAAAATACGAAGATTATTTGAATCAGGCGCAGTCCAATCAAAAAAAAATGTGTATCTTTGCAAATTGAAATTGATCCACTAAAACCCACTATCGCAATGAAAGTAAAAGTAGGTATTGCCCAGATGGCATGCAGCGCCGACAAGCAGGCCAACATCGCCCGCTATACCGAGCAGGTGCGCCGCCTTGCTGCCGACGGAGCCCAGATTATTTGCTTACAGGAGCTCTTCGCCTCGCTCTATTTCTGCGACGAGGAGCGCTACCAGAACTTCCAGCTGGCCGAGGCCATCCCCGACGGCCCCACCTGCCAGCACTTCATGGCCCTTGCCAAAGAGCTGGGCGTGGTGCTGGTCTGCTCGCTATTCGAGAAACGTGCCGAGGGACTATACCACAACACCACTGCCGTGATCGACGCCGACGGCTCGTACCTGGGCAAGTACCGCAAGATGCACATCCCCGACGACCCCGGCTACTACGAGAAGTTCTATTTCACCCCCGGCGACCTAGGCTACAAGGTCTTCAAGACCCGCTTTGCCACGCTGGGCGTGCTTATCTGCTGGGACCAATGGTATCCCGAGGCCGCCCGCATCACCAGCCTCATGGGGGCGCAACTCCTTTTCTTCCCCACCGCCATCGGTTGGGATGTGCGCCAGAACGAGGAGGACAACCGCGAGCAATACGAGGCTTGGCAGACCATCCAGCGCAGCCATGCCGTGGCCAACGGCGTGCCCGTTATCAGCGTCAACCGCACCGGTCTCGAAGGCGGCATGCAGTTCTGGGGCGGCAGCTTCATCACCAATGCCTTCGGGCGTGTGCTCTATCAGGCTCCCCACCTCGAGGAGGCTCTCCATGTCGAGGAGCTCGACCTGGACCAGACCGACCATTACCGCCGCCACTGGCCCTACTACCGCGACCGCCGCATCGACAGCTACGGCCCCATCCTGAACCGTTATATCGACTAATCAGCCCACGAATAATCGGAGTAATCTGAATACTCTGATTACTCAGATTACTCTGATTACTCAGATTACTCAGATTACTCCGACAATCCCCATCACCCTAAAACAAACACTCGATCATGACTCCGAAAGAATTAGGATACTATATGCCCGCCGAATGGGCGAAACACCGTGCCACCTGGCTCAGCTATCCCCACAACGAGGACTCCTGGCCGGGCAAGATTGAGACCATCTTCCCCTCGTACCATATCTTCATCAAGACCCTGGCCGAGGACGAAGAGGTACACATCAATGTGGATGACCAGCGTATGGAGGACCATGTGTCCGCCGAACTGCAGAAGATTGGATGCGACATGGGACGCATCTTCTTCCACCAGTTCCCCACCAACGACGCCTGGTGCCGCGACCACGGACCCGCTTACCTCCTCAACCGGCAGGACCCTGCGCTCCATGCCATCGTCAACTGGAACCACAACGCCTGGGGCGGCAAATACCCCTACGAACTCGACACGCAGATACCCCTGCATATCTTCAACCACCTTGCCCAGCGCGACCCTGCCCTGCAGCTTTTCGAACCCGGCATTGTGATGGAAGGGGGCAGCATCGACGTGAACGGTGTCGGCGACCTGCTCACCACCACCTCCTGCCTGCTTAACCCCAACCGCAATCCCCAGCTCAACCGCGACCAGATTGAGGACTACCTGCGAGGCTACTATGGTGTGGACAACATCATCTGGCTCGGCGACGGCATTGTGGGCGACGACACCGACGGCCATGTCGACGACCTCAGCCGTTTCGTCAACGAGGACACCATCATCACTGCCGTGGAGGAAGACTCGTGGGACGAGAACTACGAGGTCCTGCAACGCAACCTCAAAGCCCTCAACTCCTGCCGCCTGGCCAACGGCAAGCAGCCTACCGTGGTGGAGCTGCCCATGCCCGACATGGTTTTCTACGACAATCAGCGTCTGCCCGCCAGCTATGCCAACTTCTACATAGCCAACAACAAGGTCATTTTCCCCACCTACCGCTGCCTCACCGACAACGAGGCCGCCTACACCCTCGAGGCCTGCTTCCCCGACCGCGAGATTGTCGGTATCGACAGCACCGACATTGTCTGGGGACTTGGCTCTTTCCATTGCCTATCGCAGCAGATACCCCGTTGACCGGGGGCAATGCTCCGCAGGGATGATAATGGTCCCCATGAGCGCCTTGCCCAGTAGTGGGGTCGTTCAATATCGGCTCGTTATAGCATACTTACCCGTTCGTTTCAGCATTAGGCGTAAGAGAACGAACGGGTAAGTATGGTATAACGATACTGTATCGATACTGCATTGTTCGACCCTTGAGGGTATAAACAATGCAGTAGTTTGTACAACTAAAAGGTGATGGACTCGCTTGTCAGAACCGCGAGAAGGGGTGTTTGCGCCAGTAGAGGATGAGCAGCAGACCGAAGAGCATGCCGCCGAGGTGGGCGAAGTGGGCGATGCCGTCGGCGTAGAAGAGTCCTTCGAGCAGCTCGAGGGCGGCAAAGCCGATGACGAACCACTTGGCTTTGATGGGGATGAGGAAATAGAAGTAGATGCGCTCGTTGGGGAACATCATGCCGAAGGCCAGCAGGATGCCGTAGACGGCACCCGAGGCACCCACGGTAAGACCCCATCCGGGGACGAGAAGGTTGCACACTCCGGCACCGATGCCGCACACCAGGTAGTAGACCAGAAAGCGGCGCGAGCCCCAGAAGTTTTCAAGCACGTAGCCGAACATCCAAAGGGCGAACATGTTGAAAAGGATATGGCTCCATCCCGCATGCATGAACATGTAGGTGAAGAGCTGCCAGAAGCGGAAGCGTCCTGTGGCCACGGAGTTGAGGGCCAGCATGGAGGTTCTGTTGCTGTAGCCGTAACGTTCCAGCACCATGGTGGCGAGGAAGACGATAAGGTTGATGATAAGGAGGTGCTTGACTACCGGAGGCAGCATGCGGAAGCTTTGGGGTTCGTATTGCGACATGGGGTTGGGTGTTTAATTCTATATGGATTGATGTGTTGTCAGTTGAACAGTTGGTCGGGTTGCAGGATGACCATGGTTTTGCGGCCCGAGGGGCTGAGGGTGGGCGTCTGGCAGCAGAAGAGGTCGGCAATGATTTGCTGCATCTCGGGCTGCTGGAGACGGGTGCCGGGTTTGACGGCCAGCTGTCGCGCCATGGAGCGGCAGAGGCATTGGGCACGGTCGGTGAATTTCTGTATCATGGCCCCTTTGTATTCGACGATGACTTGATCGAAGAGGTGCTGCAGCTCGCTCTCTTTGATGTCGGGCGGGGTGGCGGTGACGACGAAGGTGGTCTGTCCGAGCGAGCCTATTTCGAAGCCGTAGGCTTTGAGTTCGGGGATGAGTTCGTTGAAGATGTCGGCATCGGCGGGTGAGAACTGGCAGTTGACGGGGAAGAGGAGTTGCTGGGCATGGGGCGCGGTGCGGTGCTGCATGAGCCGCTCGAAGAGGATGCGCTCGTGCGCGGCCTGCTGGTCGACAACCAAGAGACCTGAGGGGAGGACGCTTACGATGTGGCTGGAGGCAAGCTGGAGACAGGGTGAAGCCTCGGCAGGGTTGTCGGAGGGGAGGGGCGCCGCCGTGTCGGGGATGTCGAGAGCGGTCTGGCTGTCGGCAGGGGTGGGGGAGGAAGCGGGGGCGGCGTCGAGGTCGAAGAAGGATTTCCACTTGGGGTCGGCGGCGGGCTTGGGGTCGGAATGTGGGGTGGCAGCCTTCGAGGGTCGGGTGCTCTCGAAGGGATTATAGGCGGGGTTGTAGTGTATGCTCGGCGGGGTGGGGATATAGCCTTTGGGTGCCGGGGGGAAGTCGACCTCCTCGATGGGGTTGAACTGCAGCTCGGAGGCCAGGCTGAACTGGCCGATGGCCTTCTTGGTGGCGGCGCGGAGGATGGCAAAGAGCGAGTGCTCGTCGATGAATTTGACTTCGGTTTTGGTGGGATGGATGTTGACATCGATGCGCGAGGGGTCGATGTCGAGGTGGATGAAGTAGCTGGGGTAATAGCGGTCGGGGATGATGTCGGCGTAGGCCTTCTCGATGGCGGCGCTGAGCGCGGGGTGCTTGATGAAGCGATGGTTGACGAAAAGGTATTGCTCGCCTCGGGTTTTGCGGGCGAATTCGGGTTTGGCGACGTAGCCGGTGATGTTGGCGATGTCGGTCTGCTCGTTGACGGGGCAGAGCCGTTCGCGGTAGCTGTTGCCGAAGAGTTGGCTGATGCGTTCGGCAAAGTTGCCGGCACGGAGGTCGTAGAGCAGGCGTCCGTTGCTGGTGAAGGAGTAGTCGACGTGGTAGTTGGTGAGGGCTACACGCTTGAAGATTTCCTCGATGTGGCTGAGCTCAATGCTGTCTTTTTTGAGGAAGTTGCGTCGTGCGGGGACGTTGAAGAAGAGGTTCTTGACAGCGATGGAGGTGCCGCAGGGGCAGGCACAGGGGCTTTGCTCCTTGACTTGGCTGCCTTCGATGAGGACGAGGGTGCCGAGTTCGTTGTCGTGGAGACGGCTTTTGAGCTCCACCTGGGCGATGGCGGCAATGGATGCGAGGGCTTCGCCGCGGAAGCCCATGGTGTGGATGGCAAAGAGGTCGTCGGCCTTGTGTATTTTTGAGGTGGCGTGGCGCTCGAAACATATACGGGCGTCGCTGTCGCTCATGCCGCAGCCGTTGTCGATAACCTGGATGAGTGTGCGGCCGGCATCCTTGACGATGAGCTGTATCTTGGAGGCACCTGCGTCGAGGGCATTCTCGAGGAGCTCCTTGACTGCCGAGGCGGGACGGTCGACCACCTCGCCGGCGGCGATTTGGTTGGCCACGCTGTCGGGCAGTATGTTGATGATGTCGCTCACTGTGAGGGTGAAGGGTGTTTAGCGGGCGATAATGGTGTCGTTGGCGGCGGCAAGGATGTCGTCAAGCATCTCCTCGGTGCTTTTGCCGACGAGGGGGATCATCTTGCGGGTCTGGTCGGCCATGTAGTGGTCGGGATATTTGTCGACGAAGGTCTGGTAGGCTTGGCGAGCCTTTTCGAACTGGCTGTCGGACTCGTAGGCGATGCCTTTGAGAAAATAGCAGATGGGCAGGTCCTCGAAGTCGGGATAGTTGTTGATGATCCGGTCGTAGAGGGCGATGGAATTGTCGGTGTGGAGGACGTTGCCCTGAATCTCGGCGGCTTTGAGGAGGAATTGCGGGGAGAGGGTGTCGGCAGGGTATTTGTCGGCAAAGGCGGTGTAGAGGGCCGTGAGTTGGTCGGCAGTGGCTTCGTCGGCGGCAACGGCGGATTCGAAGATGGAGTCTTCGAAGTCCTCAATCTGTTCGATACGTTCTTCGCGGGAGGGACCGCAGGCAACCAGCAGGGTTGCGGCAAGGATTATGACTGTTGCGATACGTTTCATGATGTATTATGTGTTATCTTTTGTTCGGTTTCATACGGTAGTGTGTGCGCACGTGTCCGGCGGCGACATCGTTGAGCTTGCGTTTGAGCATGGTTTTGCGGATGGAGCTGAGGCGGTCGGTGAAGACCTTGCCTTCGAGGTGGTCGATCTCGTGCTGTGCCACGCGAGCAAACATGCCGTGGATTTCCTCTTCGTGGAGTTGCCACTTCTCGTCGTACCAGCGGAGGACGATGCCTTCGGGACGGAGGACGTCCTCGTGGATGTCGGGGATGCTGAGACAGCCCTCGTTGAAGTATTGCTTCTCGCCTTTGTATTCGAGGATTTCGGGGTTGATGAGGGTGTGCTCCTCGGCGGGTTCGAGATAGGTGTCGGTCTTCTCGTCGTAGGGGCGGAAACCGATGACCACCAGCCGGATGCTGAGGTCGATTTGCGGTGCGGCAAGACCTACGCCGTCGGCATTGTACATGGTCTCGTACATGTCGGCAATGAGCTGGTCGAGGCCGGGGTAGTCCTTGTCGATGGGGCGCGCTTGCTTGCGCAGGGTGGGATGGCCGTAGCCAATGATGGGATATAGCATTGGGTGTAACTTATTGTGTTCGTAAAAAGTCTTGCAGCATGATGGTGGCGCTGACTTGGTCGATCATGCCTTTGTCCTGCCGCTGTTTTTTCTTCAGACCACCGTCGATCATGGCTTGGAAGGCCAGTTTGGAGGTGAAACGCTCGTCGATGCGGGCAATCTCTTTGTCGGGGAAGGCCTGTGCAAGTTGCTGCACGAAGGGCTCGATGATGCGTGCGGACTGCGAGGGGGTGTTGTCCATGTGCTTGGGCTGCCCGACGAGGAAGATGTCGACGGGCTCTTTTTGGCAATAGTCGTGCAGGAATTGCAAGAGGGTAGGGGTGGCTACGGTGGTCAAACCGGTGGCGATGATACGCTCCGGATCGGTCACTGCGATGCCCGTACGCTTTATGCCATAGTCGATTGCAAGGATTCTACCCATGTGAAAGTGTCGTTTTTAAATTTGCAAAGGTACAAATATTTATTGAATTGTTGAAAGTTTTATTCAAAAGCTTTAAACCAAATCGGTCTTCAGACCGACTTTTCAATCCATACACCCTGATGACCGATTTGTGTTCAAGTGTCATTTTTTATTGTTTTTTTCATTTTTTTTGTGTGGATTGTGAAAAAAAATGTATATTTGCACGTTGAATTGTCGATGGTATCATTGTGTGGATGGTTACTTAATGTATTGATTAATAGGATGTCATCTCAGATGTAATAGTTAAATGCATGTAAGACAAACTTCTAAGAACATTGATGCCTGGAAACACGGAGAGATTGTAATGTTGAGGTTTATCGAAATCGTAATGAAGAATGAATCTAAATACTGATGCTTTATGAAGAGGATTCTGATTGTTGCCATAATGCTTGTAGCGGGTGCTGCTGCCCACTGTCAGGCTGTCTACCAATACCCCTATTCGGGTTATATGGAAATACCAATCCCCCCATTGGGAGCTTGTCAGGTTGGACGGTATCCAGGAAGAGTATCTCCGTATATTGTGTGGAGAAGGGCTTCTCCTGTAGCAAGTCTCCGGCCTTTTCTTGTGGACACTCCGACAGTAATATACGGTATCGCTATATTACTTTGGGGACAGGATACCGCCAAGAGGGATTTAAGTGCACAACTTTATACCATCAACAAACACCTCGAAAGAATGACGCTTATGACGCTACAAAGGGATGTGAGATGGAACGACTCCATTCCTTACCGCAATATGATGTTTGTAGGAAGGGCTGTGACAAAAACAGGTTGTGACGGAGATTTATATTTTGACACTGTAAAAGCTTACGAGTTCTATTTCGACACGCCGTTCATTGCTACCGACACTTTCTTTGTCGGCTTTCAAACGTATGGGGTAGACGGACAGGTTCACCATAATTATACAGGACAAGATCCCGACATTACTGGATATGTCTATCTGGTTAATGTACAAGATATATGTAATAGCCATATCCCATACCCCTTTAATGAAATATATGTGTTATTCAATAATAGAACTAACCAAACAGACCTCCTTAGACCTTCTCGTGCGTGGATAGGAATGGTCCCCATTATTGAACAGCCCCCATGCAACCCCGACACGCTTACGTGCGAACGTGTGCCGGACTTTGGTGTGTATCCCATCGACAGCCAGCAGGTGGAATTCGGGTGGTATGGGCTACCATCGCAGCAGCGGTTCCAGATCTCGGTAGGGCCTGCGGATAGGTCACCTGACGATAATCCATTGTATGATGCCGACACTACACCGTATGTGTTGAATTATGATTGGGACACCACCGTGCTGTATGCGGCCTATATCAGGGCGCAGTGCGGCAGGCATTGCCCCCCTGTCGACACGTTGGTGTGGGGCGAGTGGAGCGAGCCAGTCTACTTCTTCGGAAACCGACAGCCAGAGGGAATCGCCACAGCACAGGACGGGCTGTTCAGTATGATTCCCAATCCTGCCAAGGAATCGGTCACAGTCACCCTCGGTACGCCCTCGCACTGCTCTTGTACGATTGTCCTGCACGATGCCGCCGGCCATTCGGTATTCAGCACACCGTTCACAGGACAGTCCATCACCATCGACACACGTGGTTTGGCCGCAGGCACCTATTTTCTCACCCTCGCCACCCCCGAGGCAACCGCCACCCGCAAGCTGGTTGTCGAAGGCAGATAGGTGTGGAGAATCGTATGCCGACAGGAAGGGGGAGGTTTTGGTGTGCAGATGAGAACACTTGTTATTTTTTGATTTGAACGACACTTTTTTCTTTGTGAATGAAAAAAAATGTGTATCTTTGCACCCGATTTCAAGAGATGGAAAACTGGTCCCATAGCTCAGTCGGTTAGAGCAACTGACTCATAATCAGTGGGTCCTTGGTTCGAGCCCAAGTGGGACCACTTTTTTTTAAATACAAAAATTATGGAGAACAGCATGAATATTGATTGGCAGAACCTGCCGTTCGGTTATGTAAAGACCGATTATAACGTCCGTTGCTACTATCGCAATGGCCAGTGGGGTGAAATCGAGGTTTCCTCCTCTGAACATATCGAGATGCACATGGCTGCATCGAGCCTGCACTACGGCCAGGAGGCTTTCGAGGGATTGAAGGCCTACCGTTGCAAGGATGGCAAGATCCGTATCTTCCGTCCCGAGGCCAACGCCGAGCGTCTGCAGAGCACTTGCCGCGGCATCATGATGCCCGAACTCTCCACCGAGAAGTTTGTGGAGATGTGCAAGAAGGTCATCAAGCTCAACGAGCGCTTCATTCCTCCTTACGGCACTGGCGCAAGCCTGTACCTCCGTCCGCTGCTCATCGGTACCGGTATCACCGTGGGTGTGAAGCCCGCCGACGAGTATCTGTTTGTGATTTTCGTCACTCCTGTCGGACCTTACTTCAAGGGCGGCTTCAAGGCCAACCCCTATGTCATCACCCGCAAGTACGACCGTTCCGCTCCTCTGGGCACCGGTATCTACAAAGTAGGTGGTAACTATGCCGCTTCCCTCCGCGCCCACGTCGAGGCTTGCCACGGTGGCCAGTATGCATGCGAGTTCTATCTCGATGCCAAGGAGAAGAAGTATGTCGACGAGGCTGGCGCTGCCAACTTCTTCGGCATTAAGGACAACACCTATATTACCCCCAAGAGCTCGTCCATCCTGCCCTCCATCACCAACAAGAGCCTTATGCAGTTGGCCGAGGATATGGGCATGAAGGTTGAGCGTCGTCCCATCGACGTTGAGGAGCTGGCTGGCTTCCAAGAGGCCGGTGCCTGCGGTACCGCCGCCGTTATCAGCCCCATCGAGCGCCTCGACGACCCCGAGACCGGCAAGAGCTACAACTTTGGCAAAGAGCCCGGTCCTTGGAGCACCAAGCTCTACCACGCCCTCCGCGCCATTCAGCTGGGCGAGGCCGAGGATGTCCACCACTGGAACACCATCATGGACTAATTGAGATTAAGATATATCTCTTAAATCCCGCACCCTTTTGGGTGGCGGGATTTTTTTGTATTCCTATTGCCTGCCATTTGCCTTGCCGATGAATTGGGTTAAAATAAAACAGGAGGAAAACACGACGGTTTCCCTCCTGTTTTGTTTATTGACGGGACAATCAATATTTGTAGAATCCCTCGCCGGTTTTGCGGCCGAGGAGGCCGGCGCGGACCATCTTGCGCAGCAGGGGATGGGGACGATACTTCGGGTCGCCGAACTCTTTGTAGAGCACTTCCATGATGGCCAGGTTCACATCGTTGCCGATAAGGTCGGCCAATGCTAGGGGACCCATGGGGTGGTTGGCGCCCAGCATCATGCACTTGTCGATGTCTTCGGCGGTGGCGATGCCGTCGGCCAGGATGCCTACTGCCTCGTTGATCATGGGGATAAGGATGCGGTTCACCACAAAGCCGGGAGCCTCTTTCACCTCGACGGGCTGTTTGCCGATGGAGGTGGCGAGGTCAATGACGCACTTGCACACCTCGTCGCTGGTCAGCTGGCCGCGGATCACCTCAACCAATGCCATGCGGTCGGCGGGGTTGAAGAAGTGCATGCCGATGAACTGGGCGGGGCGCTGGGTGCAGGCGGCAATCTCGGTGATGCTCAACGACGACGAGTTGGTGGCGAAGATGGTCTCGGGCTTGCAGATTTTGTCGAGCTCGGTGAACACATCTTTCTTCAGCTGCATCTCCTCGACAGCGGCTTCGATCACGAGGTCGGCGTCGGCGAAGGTGGCGTAGTCGGTGGTGGTGGCGATGTTGGCGAGCAGGGCGTCGACGGCCTCCTGGGTCATCTTGCCTTTCTCGACCAACTTGGCATAGGATTTAGCAATGGAGCCCATGGCCTTGTCGAGGCTGGCTTGGGTTCTACTCTTCATTACGATGGGCATTTTGGCGGCAAAGGCTTTCACAATGCCTTTGGCCATGGTGCCGGTTCCAATAACACAGATTTTCATGATATAGGTGTTTTTATTGTTGTTGAATTGTTTTCTGAGTTTTCTGAGTAATCAGATTATTCTGAGTATTCTGATTATTCCGATTATTTCCCTTCAAAGGTGTACTTTTCTTTGTTCAAGAAGGCCTTCATGCCGTTCTTTTGGTCCTGGGTGGCGAAGCAGTTGCCGAAAACACCGCTCTCGTTCATTATGGCATCGTCCATGGGCATGTCGTATTCGGCATTGATGCACTGTTTGGCAGCTCGGACGGCCAAGGGTGCGTTGACGGCTATCTGGTTGGCAATCTCCAGTGCCTTGTCCATGAGCTCGGCCTGCGGTACCACGGCGTTCACCAGTCCGATGCGCAGGGCTTCGTCGGCCTTGATGGGCTTGCCGGTATAGATGAGTTGCTTGGCCATGCCCATGCCCACCAGCCGTGACAGGCGCACGGTGCCGCTGAAGCCGGGGATGATGCCGAGGCCTACCTCAGGTTGGCCGAACTTGGCGTTGTCGGAGCAGATGCGGATGTCGCAGGCCATGGCCAGCTCGCATCCTCCGCCGAGGGCAAAGCCGTTCACGGCAGCAATGACGGGAACAGGCAGGGTTTCAATCTTGCGGAACACACCTGCGCCGCGCATGCCGAAGGTCTGTCCCTGCGGCACGTTGAGGGTGGCCATCTCGCTGATGTCCGCGCCCGCCACAAACGACTTCTCCCCGTCACCTGTCACAATCAGGCAGCGGTATTTGTTGCAGTCGAAACCATTGAGAAAACTGTCCATTTCTGCCAGTATGGCACTGTTGAGGGCGTTGAGCGATTTGGGAGCCGAGATAGTGAGCACTACCACGGTTTCTTTCTCTTCTATTTTAATATAGTTGTACATAGGGCGCTTTGTTTGTTATAATTTGAGATTGCAAATATACATCTTTTTTGCGGATTAGTAAGAAAAAAGTTGCACTTTCTTGCTAATTCAATATTTCTTCGTATCTTTGCAGCACATTTGAATCAACAATATTCGTCTAACCCAAAAGCCTAACACCTGATGGAGAAGAGAATAGGAACAATAACTGTACTCATACTCGACCGTTCCCGGTCGACGGAAATCAATCAACTCATTTCCGATTTTTCTGATATTATCCTGTGTCGTCAGGGCTTGCCTTTCCATGAGCGGCCTGTGGCTGTCATCTCTCTCATCGTGGAAGGCACACCCGACCGCATCAACGCCCTCACCGGCCGTCTGGGCCGTCTTGTCGGCGTCGACTCGAAGGCTGTATTGACAAAACAATAAATCCTAAATACCATGCGAAACCAAAATTTCATCGACCGCGACAAATTGTACGGGATGCTCGACAACAACGCACCCACCGAGTCGCAACTTAACGACATCCTCAACAAAGCCCGCAAACTGAAAGGCCTCAACCTCGAAGATGTGGCCAAGCTCCTTTGTG
This sequence comes from Bacteroidales bacterium, assembly GCA_017550405.1. Lineage (GTDB taxonomy): Bacteria > Bacteroidota > Bacteroidia > Bacteroidales > P3 > Colimorpha. The sequence goes on along the minus strand of JAFZPH010000019.1, from coordinate 135,403 downwards.
TGGAGAACGAAGCCGACATACAGAAGATTCTCGACACCGCCGAGTACTGCAAGGACGAGATCTATGGCCGCCGCCTGGTGCTTTTTGCACCTATCTACACCGGCAACGCCTGTGTCAACAACTGCGTCTACTGCGGTTTCCGCCGCGACAACAAGGCACTGAAGCGCAAAATCCTCACACTCGACGAGATTGAGACCGAGACCCTCCATCTGCTGCGCATGGGACACAAGCGCGCCCTGCTCATCTGCGGCGAAAGTCCCCGCAACGATGCCAACTACATGGTCGAGGCCATCCGCCGCTGCTATGCAGCCAAGGACGAGAAAGGCAGCACCATCCGCCGCATCAACGTGGAGCTCGCTCCCATGAGCGTCGAGGACTATGCCAAGCTCAAAGCCGAGCGCATTGGCACCTACGTCTGCTTCCAGGAGACCTACGACCCCGTCGAGTATGCCAAGTTCCACCCCGCCGGCACCCCCAAGGCCGACTATCTCTACCGCCTCACCTGCATGGACCGCGCCCAGGAGGGCGGCATCAACGATGTGGGTATCGGTGTTCTGTTCGGCTTGGTGGACTACCGCTTTGAAATCCTTGCCTTGATGGAGCATGCTCGCCACCTTGAAGAGGACTACGGTTGCGGCCCCCACACCGTCAGTTTCCCCCGCATCGAGCCCGCCGAAGGCACTCCCTTCAGCCTGCCCGAGAACATCCCGCACCCCGTCAGCGACAAGGACTTTATGAAGATTATCGCCATCATCCGCATCGCCATGCCCTACACCGGCATCATCATCTCCACACGTGAGCGGCCCGAGATGCGCGACAAACTGGTGAAATACGGCGTCAGCCAGATCAGTGCCGCCTCCGAGACCAACCCCGGTGGCTACAACGAGGAGACCGACAACACCGCTGCCAAGCCCTACGAGAAGACCGGTACCACGGGTGCACAGTTCACCCTCGGCGACCACCGTTCGCTCGACGAGGTCATCAGCATGATGATTGACGGCGGCTATATCCCCAGCTTCTGCACCGGCTGCTACCGCAAAGGCCGTGTGGGTGCCGACTTCATGGACCTTGCCAAGCCCGGCCTCATCAAGGAGTTCTGCAAGCCCAACGCCATGTTCACCTTCCGCGAATACCTCGAGGACTATGCCAGCCCCGCCACCAAGGAGAAAGGCCTGCGCCTCCTCAAGCAGCTTACCGAGACCTTCAGCAAAGAAGACCTCAAGAAACGTGTCGAAGGCAACCTCTGCAAGATAGGCGAAGGCGAAAGAGACCTCTACTTCTAATACGTACATCATCTCCCACATTATAAGGAGGCACCCTGTGTCGGTGTCTCCTTTTTGCTGTTCAACCCAAAACGGTCATTAGGTTGAACCTACTCGCAATCTACTACGGAGAAATATTTGTAAAATTATTCTTTGCAATTTCTTTTTTTTGTGTATCTTTGCAAGTGGGATTTGTAATAACAAAATTGACTGCCATGTTAAAACTGATTGATTATCATATTACTAATCTTCCGCTCCCCAGCCGAAAACTACAAATACTTTGTAGTAAGGCCATAGGAATTGTTCCTTGATTATATCCACTCTGCATAATGGGATAGTATTTTTCCCATATATGTGTTAACAATACGCAAAATCACCCCACACCGAAATACATAATCGAAACTAATAACTTTTTTACATCATGAAACGAACAAAATGGTATATGGCAGCCATAATGCTATTTGCGGCAACAATAATCGTTGCTGGATGCAAGAAAGAAAAAGATGAAATCACTGAAGAACAGGCACGGATTGTGATGGAAAATGCCGAGGTCGTCATGGACAATGTCTCTCAAATCTATGAAGCATCGGAGACAGTTGAAGAAATGGCACAGCATTTAGATGAAATCAAGGCGATGGCAAATGTGGAAGATGCATATCGGGACGATATTGCCATTTGTGTAAAGATAAAGGATGGTGGCATCATTATGTGGTGTTATTATGTAGAGGAATATGAAGAGAAGAATATATTACATGATTCAATCCTGACCAATATAATGAATGTTTTTCCCAAAAATAAGGATGGAGTAGTTTGTGGTAATAACAGTGTTTGTATTTTGGATCCTCTTTCAGATTCATATGTTTTCGGAATGAATATTCTATTAAACGTTATAGAAAATGGATTCAGAGAGTTGAATTATAATGTGTGTAGAAAAAAAGGCAGAAATGTTACATTAGAGTTTCTCAAAAATGAAATGCCAGATTATGGAGTAATTATTGTTAATACTCATGGGTGCTATAGTGGAGGTCTTCATTGGCTTGAAACAGGAGTCAAAAGAGTAAGAACTATGGTAGCAAAAGACCAGACCGATGATTTTATTGATTGGAAAAAAGATAACATTCGCTATTCTCAATCTGAAAAAGCAGGGAAAGGATATGGTGATATTTATACAGTTACAGTGTGTGAGAATTTTTTTAAAGAATACATTTCGAAGAGTTTTGTAGATAATAGTTTGATGTATATTAATGCCTGTCAAACATTCAAAGGTAGTAATAATATGTGGTTAACACTTCGGGATAAAGGTCTAGGTTGTATGATAGGGTATAGTACAAATGTTAACTGGTTTGAAGCTCGTGAAAATATGTCAAGTTTTATGAGTTCAATGTTTTCTGGTTTTACAGCAAGTGATGCATGGAGGGTAATAAATGATGACAATCTTAATTGCTACCCAGAAAATAGTGACATCATCTTGGTGGAGAAAGAGCCTGTAGGAGGCGATTGGGTAGACCTCGGGTTGCCGAGTGGGCTGCTGTGGGCAACACGTAACGTGGGCGCCACCTCGCCGGAAGACTATGGCGACTACTTCGCCTGGGGCGAGACCACTCCCAAGAGCGTCTACGACTGGTCCACCTACACCTACTGCAACGGGGACTATCATCAACTCACCAAATACTGCAGCGATTCATATTGGGGCTACAACGGTTTCACCGACAACTTGACCATTCTCCAGCCTGGCGACGATGCCGCCACTGCCAACTATGGCGGCCGTACCCCGACAAAAGAAGAGTGGCGAGAACTGATGGACAACACCACCAACTCCTGGACCACACAGAACGGAGTGAACGGACGACGCTTCACCGGCCCTAACGGCAACAGTCTCTTTCTTCCTGCCGCCGGCATCCGTCTGGACAGTTCTCTCATCTACGCCGGGAACTACGCCTACTACTGGTCGAGTTCACTCGACACAGACCACCCGTACTACGCGTGGAGATTCTACTTCCGCTCGGTCCGCTACCGGAGCCTGGACGGCAACTACCGCAGCAGCGGTCTCTCTGTCCGGGCTGTGCGTTCTGCGCAATAGAACCTTACCCTTGCCACCCACGGGCAGGGGAAAAGAGGGCTGGCGGGGGCGCGCACGGCAGTGCGCTACCCAGCCAGCCCTCTTTTCATTGTTTCTTTCAGCTGTATTGTTGCCCATTACATTTTTTTTCTTTCTATATCAGAGAAAATGTGTATCTTTGCACCGTCAAACACATGTTTATTAACCCTAAAATCTTAACACAATGAAAAAAATCGTATTGACTCTTGCACTTGCAGCTTTTGCCTTTGCTGCTAACGCTCAGTTTGTTATCGGTGGCCAAATCGGCTTTAACACCGATGGCGGTAACACATGGAATAGATATGCTGCCGCTGGTACCACCCCCACCGAGTACATTATGCCCCACGACAGTTATACCGACTTTGTCTTTGCCCCCAAGTTCGGCTACAACTTGAACGAAAAAATGCATGTCGGCATAACCCTTGGTTTTACTTCAGAAGTGCATAAAGATTACAGTAGCAACTATGCGGGACTTTATCGCACCTACAAGGATTTCGAAGGCTGGGACAAGACCACGAGCAACGGATTTTATTTTGCCCCCTACTTCCGCTACACATTCATGTCCTACAACAAACTCTCCTTCTTTGCCGAGGCTCAGTTAGCCTATAGGATGACTCCCAAGAGCAAGGTTCATTCCTACAACACGGCCGTTGCCGGTGTAATCGAGGCCCACAATACTACCGTTGAGGGCAAAACTACTACCAATACACTGGCAATCGCTGCTGTTCCGGGTGTCAACTACCGTTTCAGCAACCATTTCTCTGCCGACCTCTACATCGACCTTCTTGGTATTAGTTTCGTCAACCGAACCACTCACTACAAGGATGTTACCGGTGGTGCCGAGGCTGAAAGAAAAACCACTGCAAGAGACTTTGACTGTATTGCCATCTTCAATGCCGAGAGCCTTGCCAACCATCTCAACCTCTTCCGCCTCGGCTTCAACTATCATTTCTAAGAATGCACTTGCAGCGTATTTGATGCTGCTCGCTGCATCTTAGAAACCACGATTGTTATCCACCTAAAAGAAAGCCCCGCACATTTGGCGGGGCTTTCTTTCATTTTTTTCCTTTCAGTAGCGAACCCAGCAGGCCGCGGCCCAGTTTGAAGGCCTCGTTGACCAGCTCGCGCTTGGCCTTGGTGACCACCATTTTCTGCAGGCTGCCGCCCAGGCTCTTCTCCTTGGCGCGCTGCCGCTCGCGTTCTTCGGCCTTGCGCTTGCGCTCCTCGGCGGCTTGCAGCCGTTCCTCTTCGCGTTGCTGCTTGGCCTCCTCCTTCAGGCGTTTCTCCTCCTCTTTCTGTTGCAGGGCTTGCTCTTTCTCCTGCATGGCCTGTTCCATGCGCTCGCTCAATATCTCGTAGGCGGACACGCGGTCGTTCACGCGGTCGTATTTGCCATACACCATCGAGGTGCTGATGATGCGCTGCCGTTCGTCGGGGGTCAGTGCTCCGGCCTGTCCCTGTGGGGGAAGGATACGGGCACGCTCCACCATGCAGGGCACCCCCTTGGGGTCGAGGAAGGAGACCAACGCCTCGCCCACACCCATCTGCGTGATGGTCTCGGCGGTATTGAAGGCCGGATTGGCGCGGAAGGTCTCGGCTGCCACCTTTACCGCCTTCTGGTCACGCGGGGTGTAAGCTCTCAGTGCGTGCTGCACGCGGTTGCCCAGCTGCCCCAGCACTGCGTCGGGGATGTCGTCGGGGTTCTGTGTGCAGAAATAGATGCCCACTCCCTTGGAGCGGATGAGACGTACCATCTGCTCAATCTTCTCCAACAGGGCTTTGTTGATGCCGTTGAAGAGCATGTGGGCCTCGTCGAAGAAGAAGACCAGCTTGGGCTTGTCGAGGTCGCCCACCTCGGGCAGCTGCTCGTACAACTCGCTGAGGAGGTAGAGCAGGAACGAGGTGTAGACCTTGGGCGAGTTGACAATCTTGTCAGAGGCCATGATGTTGATGACACCGCGACCGGCGCGGGTCTGCATGAAGTCGTAGATGTCGATGGCCGGCTCGCCAAAGAACATGTCGCCCCCTTGGCTCTCCAGTGTCAGCAGGCTGCGTTGGATGGCGCCGATAGTGGCGGGGGCCACGGTGCCGTAGGCGGTGGTATATTGGGCGCGGTTGTTGCCCACCTCCTCCAGCATCTTGCGGAGGTCCTTGAGGTCGAGGAGCAGAAGTTGCTGGTCGTCAGCAATGCGGAACACCATGCTCAGCACGTCGCTCTGCGTGTCGTTGAGGTCGAGAATGCGGCTCAGCAGCATGGGACCCATCTCGCTGACGGTGGTACGCAGCGGGTGACCCTGTTCGCCGAACACATCCCAGAAACAGACAGGGCACTCTTTATACTCGAACCCGCAAGCCTGCAGGTTGTTGTCGGCGATGCTCTTCTCGAAGTGCACGTTGCCGCCGCCCGCCTTGGCCACGCCCGAGAGGTCGCCCTTGATGTCGGTGGCGAACACCGGCACGCCCATGGCGCTGAAGGTTTCGGCCAGGTTCTGCAGGGTGCATGTCTTGCCCGTGCCTGTGGCTCCGGCAATGAGTCCGTGGCGGTTGGCCATTTGAGAGATGATGCCGAGGTGTTTGCCGTCGGCAACGGCGTTGAAGGGGGTACCAGTGTTGTCTATCATAGGGAATTATGCTTTAATGTTGTTGTCTTTTCAATGATGAGGCAGAGCCAAGAGCCGCTGCCTCTTAGTTTTCTTTCACACTTACTATAACGCACGCCCTCCTGTTTTATTGTGCCCTCTCGCAAAAAGCTTTACAACCACCTCGACAGCCTCCAACCATCGAATAATAATGCCATTTCCATCACAACCAAATGCTAGCCGATAGTGCGATGCATCTGTTAAACACCGTATTTAACACATACTATCCCGTTGTACTTTTATATCTTTCTCCATCATATCAACGATACATCAACGATACTTCAACGATATTTCAACGATAGCTTATCGTTATTGTATCGTCATTCGAACGTCGATATATCGTTGAGCAATTGGAGGTTGACAGGACATTGAAGTCCATGGCGGAAGGGGCATTACGACACCCGATGGACAATTTTCCATGCAAAAAGTAGCAACAATGCGAAAAAGTTGTATATTTGCATTTGCAGATATTGAATGGATGGTGCATGTATGTGAGTGAGAAAGTGCATTTTGCTTTGTTCCAATTTTGTAAAGTAAAGCTCGACACGTTACCATCATGACTACAGGAATAAGGCTAAATTGGATGGCTCCACTTTCTTGAATTTGTATAAAAATGTGTTTTGAGCCATGACACAAACTAACCATTAAATAATAAAATGAAAAAGAACTGGAAAATGAAATGGATTGGACTGGCAGCCTGTATGCTGTTAGGTCTGCTTGCTGTCAGTTGCAATAAGGAAAAAGTATCAATAATTATATTATCTGAAGACGACTGGGTGGATTTAGGTCTGCCAAGTGGCTTGCTGTGGGCCACACGCAATGTGGGTGCCACCTCGCCGGAGGACTATGGCGACTTCTTCGCCTGGGGCGAGACCACTCCCAAGAACGTCTACAACTGGAGCACCTACATCTACTGCAACGGGGCCGATGACCAACTCACCAAATATTGCAGCAAATCATCCTATGGTTATAACGGTTTCACCGACAACCTGACCATCCTCCGGCTTGGCGACGATGCCGCCACGGCCAATTACGGCGGCCGCACCCCGACAATAGAAGAGTGGCATGAGTTGTTGGATAACACCATAGACTCCTGGACCACACAGAACGGGGTGACCGGACGACTTTTCACTGGCGCTAACGGCAACAGCCTCTTTCTTCCTGCCGCTGGCAACCGTAGGGATTATTCGCACGACTTCTACGGGAGCCGTGGCCACTATTGGTCGAGTTCGCTCAACACGAGCTACCCGTACTTGGCGGTGTGCTACAACTTCCAATTGGACCCTCGTTACAATGAAGTGTTCGGCATGTACCGCAGCGGGGGGTTACCTGTCCGTGCTGTGCTTCAGAAATAAACCCTTGCCCCGAATTGAACGGGTAATTGAACAGTTAGTTGGAGGTGCCACTCGCGGTGCGGGATTCCCTGCTATTTGTCCAACTCATCCTCAGTCTTGCCTATGCTTTAGAAAGATTTTAATGCAATGTTGCCTATGTTTTAGAAAAAGCCCTACCTATCGGTTGATATCCATACCTTTCTATTATGTTGGCCAATTGGACAAGATATTGCGAAAATGTGTTGTGTGATTGTTGCCGCGGGGTTTCATGCCCATGATGTTATCTTGGAAAGAAAATTAATTGCAGGGCAATAATATTATTATATATTCCGCGTTATAATGAATAATTTTATTTGTTATGATTAAGGAAAATCTTGATAAGATAAATGCTTCGCTTGCCAATGGGGTGCGGCTGATAGCGGTTTCGAAGACCAAACCTGTGGAAGACCTGCAGGAGGCATACGATGCCGGGCAACGCTTGTTTGGCGAAAACAAGGCTTTGGAAATGCGCGACAAACATGCCGTGCTGCCCGAGGACATCGAGTGGCATTTTATCGGTCACTTGCAGACCAATAAGATTAAGTACATTGCCGCCTACGTGCGGATGATTCACAGCATCGACAGTCTCTACCTCCTGCAGGCTGTGGACAAGGAGGCACGGAAGCACGACAGGGTGATAGACTGCCTGCTGCAGTTCCATATCGCCACCGAAGAGACCAAGTTCGGCCTGAACATGGAAGAGGCGGAAGCCCTTCTACAGTCGCCGGAATACGCTGCGATGAAGAATGTGCGTATTGTGGGGGTGATGGGCATGGCCACCAATACCGACAACCGCGACCTTGTGCGCCGCGAGTACCACACACTGCACGAGTACCGTGACTTTTTGGCTGAAAAGTATTTCAAAGGTCATGACGAGTTCAAGGAAATCTCGATGGGTATGACCCACGACTACGACATCGCCATGGAGGAGGGGAGTACATTGGTGCGCATAGGCAGTGCTATATTCGGTGCCCGCGATTACGGCACTCCAGTAAATGACGTTTGATTATAACTTTTAAAAACAGGAGCATATATGCAGATATTCAAAAAGAAACAACATGTGATTATTTCCTATCTGGTTATCACCTTGGGTATATTGATATACACTTTCGGGTGGGCGGCCGTGATGCTCCCTGCCAAGATTGTGGGCGGCGGCGTGAGCGGTATCTCGTCGGTGTTATATTACGCCTTGGGCATACATATCCCCATCGGTGTCATGAACTTGGTGATTAATGCCGTTCTGGTGCTGATAGGGTTCAAGGTGCTGGGGTCGAAGTTCGGAGCCAACACCATCTATGGCATTGTGATGTCGTCGCTCTGCTTCATCCTTTGGCAGCAGGTGCTGCACGTGGAGACCCTGTTCGATGTGAGCCAGTTCGGTGGCTTTATGTGCGCCATCATCGGCGGTGCCCTCTGCGGTGGCGGCATCGGCATGACCTTCGCCATGGGCGGCAACAGCGGCGGCACGGACATCATCGCCCTTATCGTCAGCAAGTTCTACAACATCTCGCCGGGCAAGGTCATCATGTATCTTGACATCTTTATCATCGGCAGTTCCTTCTTTGTGTCGCACAAGCTGGAGAATGTGGTGTTCGGCTATATCGTCATGGTCACCATGACTTACGTGCTGGATATGGTGCTGGATGGTAACAAGCAGTCGTACCAGATTCTCGTCTTCTCGCAGAAGAACAAAGAGATTGGCGATGCCATCACCAACGAGGTGGGACGCGGAGCCACCCTGCTCGATGCCGAGGGATGCTACAGCCATCAGGACATACAGGTGCTGATAGTGATGGTACACAAGACCGACAAGCCCCATGTGATGCAGATTATCCACAGGATAGACGGCAACGCTTTCATCTCTGTCTCGAAGGCGCAGGGCGTGTATGGCAAGAACTTTGAAAAGCTGAAACTTTAACAATTGAAAATTGAAAGTTGAAAATTGAAACCTCACCGGGGCAGGCATTTCAACACTATGGTGATAATCTCAATTTTCACTTTTCATTTTTCACTTTTTTAATTTTAAAAATGAAACTAATATCTCCCTCTCTGCTCAGTGCCGACTTTGGCAATCTGGAACGCGACATCGAGATGCTCAACGCGAGCGAATGCGACTGGCTGCATGTGGACGTGATGGACGGTGTGTTTGTGCCGAACATCAGTTTTGGACAGCCCGTGGTAAAACATATTAAGAAACATGCCCGCAAGCCGCTGGATGTGCATCTGATGATTGTGGATCCCGGTCGTTATGTGAACGACTTCAAAGAGGCGGGTGCCGATATACTGACGGTGCACTATGAGGCATGCACCCATCTCGACCGTACGTTGCATGCAATAAAAGATGCCGGTATGCGTTGTGGCACAGTACTCAATCCCGGCACCCCGGTATCCTTGCTCGAAGACACCATACAGCTGTGCGACATGGTGCTGCTCATGTCTGTCAATCCTGGATTCGGCGGACAGAAGTTTATTGAGAACACCTACAACAAAGTCAAGCAGCTGCGCCAGCTGTGCGACAGGAAGAACCCGCGGTGCTTGATAGAGGTGGACGGCGGCGTGAACACATCCAACGCCCCCATGCTCTTTGCCGCTGGAGCCGACGTGCTGGTGGCAGGCAACGCTGTCTTCAAGAGCGAGAATCCCTTGCAGACCATTCATGACTTAAAGCAATGACTCGTCCGCAACTCATCATAGCCGCAGGAAAAGAGAAGGCCCTTATGCGCCGCCACCCCTGGATATTTTCGGGGGCGGTAAAACGCATGGTGGGCACCCCCCAGGAAGGGGATCTTGTCGACGTATGCACAGCCAACGGGCAATGGGTGGCCACGGGGCACTATCAGAACGACAGCATCGTGTGCAAGGTGCTCTCGTTCGACACTCCCGACATCGACCGCGACTTTTTCCGTCAGCGGCTGCAGAGTGCCATAGCCTACCGTGAGCGGCTGGGATTCTTTGGAATTGAGAATGGAGAATTGAGAATTGAGAATTATCCGGGTGTGGCAACTAATTCTCAAATCACTAATGTCTTCAGGCTGGTGCATGCCGAGGGCGATTTCCTGCCCGGACTGGTATGCGACTGGTATAACGGAGTGCTGGTGATGCAAGCCCACAGCGTGGGGATGCACCGCCTGTTCCCCATGCTCACCGAACTGGCATCCGAGCTGCTGCAAAGCCACGGCATACAATCCGTCTTCGACAAGAGCAGCGCCACTGTTCCCGGAGGCTCTGAAGACCGCTACCTGTGGGGTATAGAGCCCCAGGAGTGGGAAATCAAAGAGCAGGGGAGGAGGATGCTCATCAACTTCTTCGAGGGGCAGAAGACCGGCTTCTTCATCGACCAGAGAGAGAACCGTAACCTTGTGGCCTCCCTTGCCAAAGGCCATAGGGTACTCAACTGCTTCGGCTACACCGGCGGTTTCTCGCTGGCGGCACTGGCCGGAGGAGCAGACTATGTGGAAACGGTGGACATCTCCAAGAAAGCCATAGACCTCTGCAACCGCAACGTGGAGATGAACTATGGTGCTCAGACATCTCACCGAGGCGTGGTGGCCGATGTACTCAAATACCTCGACACCATCGACAACACGTTTGACTTTATCATCCTCGACCCGCCTGCCTTCGCCAAGAACCACCGCAGCCTTCAACATGGCCTTAAAGGATACCGCAGTATCAATCAGCGCGCCATGGAACAGATTGCCCCCGGCGGAATGCTCATGACCTTCAGTTGCAGTCAGGCTGTATCGGTGGATGACTTCAAGACCATGTGCTTCACCGCTGCCGCCCTCGCACACCGACAGGTACGCATTGTGCGACAGCTACCCCATGCCATGGACCATCCCGTCAGCATCTACCACCCCGAAGGGGAATACCTGAAGGGGCTGTTGCTATATGTAGAATAAAACATTGTAAAAACCCATCATTCGAAAATGGAAGAAAAAGGATATATCAAAGTCGACCAATACGACGAAAAGTGTGTGGCGCAGATGGCCGAGCACTACAAAGAAATTCTCCGCCTTCTGGGTGAAAACCCCGAACGCGAAGGACTGCTCAAGTCGCCCGAGCGTATTGCCAAGGCGATGCTCTTCTTCACCAACGGCTACGACCTCGACCCGGAGGAGATTCTCCGCTCGGCTATGTTCCACGAGGACTACAAGCAGATGGTCGTTGTCAAGGACATCGAGCTTTATTCACTCTGTGAACACCACATGGTCCCCTTTGTGGGCAAAGCACACGTGGCTTACATCCCCAACGGCACCATTGTCGGCCTGAGCAAGATACCCCGTGTGGTGGATGCCTATGCCCGCCGTCTGCAGGTACAGGAACGACTTACCAAGCAGATTAAAGACTGCATTCAGAAAACACTCAACCCCATTGGTGTCGCCGTGGTCATCGAGGCGCAGCACATGTGCATGTCCATGCGCGGTGTGCAGAAACAAAACTCCGTCACCACCACCAGCGACTTCACCGGAGCCTTTATGAACGACCCCAAGACCCGCGAGGAGTTTATGCACATCATCGGTCTCGACCTGCATTAATGCCTTAATAATATCATACCATGAAGAGAACTGTAGCTTTGCTCATAGCCTTCATTCTCGGCTTTCAGTTGTCGGCGCAGATTACCCACACCGACAAAGGATCCGTGGACCAGACGGCCAACACCATCCTGAAGAAGGCCGCTGCCAAGATGTCCGGCACAGTCAGTTTTACTGTCACCGTTGTCAACCTCGATGCCGACAAGAAGGAATCTTTCCGCCAAAAGGTGGACATCCTCTACAATGCCCCACGCTATCGTGTCAAGACTTCCGACTTGGAGATTTACTGCAACGGTAAAGCCGTGTGGCAGCTCAATAAGCCCAATAAAGAAGTAGTCATCACCCCCATGACCGACTCCGACGACGACATCACCAATCCCGCCCGACTGCTCAACAACTACTCCAAGTCGTTCCGTGCAAAGTTCATCCGTGAGGAGTCTGACGGTACTGCCATTGTCGACCTACAGCCGATGAAAGCCCGCTCCTATCACAAAATCCGTCTCTACATCAACGCCAAGACGGGACTGCTGAAGAAGATGGAGCAGCACAATTTCGACTCCTCACGCGGGGTATATACTCTTTCGAACTTCAAGAACACCAAGGCCACTGATTCCGACTTCACCTACAACATCAAGGCCAATCCCGGTGTGGAAGTAGTGGATATGCGGTAAGTTGTAAACTCTATATTGTCTAAAACGACGTTCATCCCTTTGTTATGACCACTCTATTACTAATCGAAACCGCCACGGCTGTCTGTTCTGTCGCTCTTGCCGACGAAGAGGGCATCCGCGCCGAACTGCACACCTCCCAGCCCAATGCCCACTCCTCCCAGCTCTCGCCCTACATCAAGCAGCTGCTCGACAAGTGCGGTGTAAAACCCTCACAACTCGACGCTGTATGTGTCTCCTCCGGGCCGGGCAGCTATACAGGTCTCCGCATCGGTGTCAGCACAGCCAAAGGCATCTGCTATGCCCTGGGTATCCCCCTCCTTGCTGTGCCTACGCTTCAAAGCATGGCCGCACAATACTATTCCCTCCACCCGGACTACAAAGGCCTAGTATGTCCCATGATCGACGCTCGTCGCATGGAGTGTTACACTGCCATCTACGACTCGCCCACACATGAGCTGAAAGCCGTTGATGCCGATATCATCACCCCCGGCATCTACGACACCTATCTGGACAGGGGAGAGGTCACTTTCCTCGGCGACGGAGCCGAAAAGACCCGTCCCATCCTCGGTGTCCATCCCAACGCCCGTTATGCCGACGCCTTCCTCATCTCCGCAGCAGGACTCCGCACCCTCGCCCTCGACAAGCTCGACCGCAATGAGGTGGAAGATGTTGCCTACTTCCAGCCCTATTATCTCAAAGACTTCGTAGCCAAGAAATCTGTTGTCCGCGGCTTGCATTGAAACAGCAGTGAGAAGATTAACGCATTAACGAATTTACGAATTAACACATTCAAAAAGTGCTTCGCTACACCCTCAAACGGCTCCTCTACGGACTCCTGGTGCTCCTCGGAGTGGTCACCCTTGTGTTCTTCCTCTTCAATATCCTGCCCGGCGACCCTGCCCGTATGATGCTTGGCGAACATGCCGATGCCGAAAGCATCGAAATCATCAACCGCGACCTCGGACGCGACAAACCCGTTGCTCTACAATACCTCAACTATCTCAACGACCTCCTTCCTGTTTCTGTCCACAACAACTCCGACCCCAACAACTACTTCTTCCTCGACCCCGACAAATACGCCCCCTATGCCACGCTGCTTACCGTCGGCAGTTCCACCGTAGTGCTCAAAGCGCCCTACCTCCGCCGCAGCTACCAGACCAAACGTAAAGTATCCGACATTATCTCCTCCGCCTTCCCCCAGACGGCGCTACTTGCCGTTGTCGCCCTTACCTTTGCGTTGCTTTTGGGTGTGTTTCTCGGCATCATCTCCGCCCTCCACAAAGACAGTTGGATAGACCGACTTACCCTTGTCCTATCTACCCTTGGTATGTCGCTCCCGTCTTTCTTTGCCGCCATTCTTATTGCTTGGCTCTTTGCCTATGTCCTCTCCGACTGGACACACCTCAACATGTTCGGTAACCTCTACACCGTTGACGACTACGGCACCGGCGAGTATCTCGACCTGAAAAACCTTATCCTCCCGGCCCTCACTCTTGGCATCCGACCGCTCGCCACACTCACCCAGCTCACCAAGAACAGCATGCTCGAGGCCCTCTCGCAAGACTATATCCGCACTGCACGCGCCAAAGGTCTGCCTCGACGCCGAATTATCGTGCGTCACGCTCTGCGCAATGCCCTCAACCCTGTGGTCACCTCGGCCTCTGGCTGGCTTGCAGGACTGCTTGCAGGAGCCGTCTTCGTAGAATACGTCTTCGACTGGAAAGGCATGGGCATCGTCATCGTCGACGGCCTCGACCAATATGATTTCCCCGTTGTCATGGGTTCTATCCTCTTTATTTGCGTCCTCCTCATCCTCATCAACATCATTACTGACATCCTTTACGGCCTCCTCGACCCCCGTGTCCGCATGCAATAGGACATCCAGCATTCGTGGTATTCGGCTTGGGTTGACATAATACAACGGAGGTGACACGAACATGTCGCGTCACCTCCGCTTCATTTGTTACCCTATGATTATTGTTTGGAGGTAAGGTACTCGTCGATGGCTTTGGCGGCGGTGCGGCCGGCACCCATGGCGAGGATGACGGTGGCGGCACCGGTGACGGCATCGCCTCCGGCGAAGATTCCGGGTCGGCTGGTGCGTCCGTCGTTGTCAGCGACAAGGCCTCCCCAACTTTGTGTATCGAGACCCGGGGTGGTGAGTTTGATTAGCGGATTGGGACTGGTGCCGAGGGCCACGACCACATTGTCTACTTCCATCTCAAACTCGCTACCCTCGATGGGGGTGAACTTGCGGCGGCCTTTTTCATCTTTCTCGCCCATCTCCATACGGATGCAGCGCATGTCGCGCACGTTGCCCTGCTCGTCGCCAAGAAAGGCTACGGGATTGGTGAGGAAGGAGAACTGTATGCCCTCTTCCATGGCGTGATGTACCTCCTCACGTCGTGCGGGCATGTCGGCCTGTTCGCGGCGGTAGATGACGGTGACATCGCTGCCGAGGCGCAGGGCGGTACGGGCGGCATCCATTGCCACATTGCCTCCACCGATAACGGCCACACGGTGGCCTAGGTAGATGGGAGTGTCGTATCCCTTGTCGTAGCCGTGCATGAGATTCGTGCGGGTGAGGAGCTCGTTGGCGGAGAGGACACCGCCCAAAGTCTCGCCGGGAATGCCCATGAATTTGGGCAGACCGGCACCGCTGGCAATGTATACGGCTTTAAAGCCATGGCGGTCGAAGAGGTCGTCCACCGTCAGGCTCTTGCCCACAATGACGTTGGTTTTGATTTCCACACCAAGGTGGCGCAGATTGTTGATTTCGGGCTCCACCACTTTCTGTTTGGGCAGACGGAACTCTGGTATGCCGTATACGAGCACTCCTCCGGCATGATGGAGGGCTTCGAAGATTGTGACGCTGTAGCCTTTCTTGGCCAGGTCGCCTGCACAGGCAAGCCCCGAGGGGCCGGAGCCAATGACAGCCACTTTCTTCTTTTCGGAAATCTCGGAGGGCTCTGAGTATTCTGGGCTTTCGGGGGAATTGTTCCTTTTCCAGTCGGCAACAAAGCGTTCCAAAGCACCTATGGCGATGGGCTCGCCCTTGTGGCCGAGGATACAGCTGCCTTCGCACTGGTTCTCCTGCGGGCAGACGCGTCCGCAGACGGCGGGTAGGGTAGAGTCCTGTGCAATTATATCAGCGGCAAGGGCAAAGTCTTCGTTGGCCACAGCTGCGATGAAGTCGGGTATCTTGATGCTGACGGGGCATTGGGTGACGCACATGGGTTTCTTACAGTGGAGACAGCGGCGTGCCTCGGTCACGGCCTGCTCGGCGGTGAAACCGAGGGAGACTTCGTCGAAGTTGGTGGCACGCACTGCCGGGTCTTGCTCACGGGGTTTCTGACGCTGAATGGTGGCTGCAACAGGGTCGCTGAGGTTGCAGTGATGACCGTCGTTCTCGTCGATGGTGGCTATACGGTAGCGGCGTTCGTCGGGGCGTTTCAGACGGCGTGCAGCCTCTTCGAAGTTGACAAGATGTCCGTCGAATTCGGGGCCGTCGACGCAGGTGAACTTCACTTCGTCACCCACAGTGACGCGGCAGGCTCCGCACATGCCGGTGCCGTCGACCATCATGCAGTTCATGCTCACAATGGTTTTGAGACCAAGCTCTTTGGTCAACAGGGAGACGAATTTCATCATGGGCAGGGGACCGATGGCAACGCAGTGGGTGTATCGTGATGTGTCGACTTGTGGCTTTGACGTTTCTGTCCCTTCGTATTCACTGTAGAGGCTTTTTATCTTTGTGGTCACAAGGCCTTGTTCGCCGTATGAGCCGTCGTCGGTCATAATATAGAGGTTGTCGCACACTGCGCGCATCTTGTCTTCGAAGAAGAGGAGACTCTTGTTGCGGGCACCGATGATGACATCCGTGGGGATGCCCATATTATGGGCCCATTTCACTTGTGGATAGACGGGTGCAATGCCCACACCTCCGGCCACGAAGAGAAGGTGCATCTGCCGCTGCTCCTCTTGTGGGGCTGTTATCAGCTCGCTGGTGCGACCGAGGGGGCCTACGATGGCAAAGAGCCGGTCGCCCTCGTTGAGGGTGCTGAGGTGGCGTGTACTGTCGCCCACTACCTGATAGACGATGTCGATGCTTTCGTGCTCGGGGTGGATGTCGCAGATGGTGAGGGGTACGCGTTCGCCTTTGTCGTGGGGGATGACAATGACGAACTGCCCAGGCATTCCTCTTTGTGCTATCCAGGGCGCCCTGATTTCCATCAGATAAATCTCGTTACTGTTCAACAGCTCTTTCTTCAGAATGGTGTACATATATGTAATAGATTATGTTTAATGACGATATGATGTTTTACAATTTACAATATTCATGAGCGGTTCAGCACAATGCGGAAGACTGTGCCTTGCCCTTCGACGGAGTATTTGACATAGATACGACCTTTATGGTATTCATTGATTATACGCTTGGCCAGCGAAAGCCCCAACCCCCATCCTCGGGGTTTGGTAGAGAAGCCTGACTCGAACACGCGTTTCTGCACCGAGGGCGACATACCGCGGCCGGTGTCGCCAAGGTCTACATACACGTGTCGCGTGTCCGACGACACCACAACGGTGAAGGTCCCTGCACCTTCCATGGCGTCGATGGCGTTCTTGCATACGTTCTCTATCACCCATTCGAAGAGGTAGCTGTTGAGCGGCACGCGGATGTCCTCTTCGGGGAAACTGGTGACGAATTTCACCTTGCGCGAGCTTCTTGTCTTGAGGTAGGCCAGTGCATTGTTGATGGCGGCACACACACCCTCATATTCTAGCTCGGGTACCGAGCCAATCTTCGAGAACCGGTGCGCGACGGTTTCAAGCCGTTTCAGGTCTTTGTTTATCTCTTCGGAATATTCCGAGGTGAATTGCTTGCCGTCCAGATATTGCGTCCACGCCATGAGCGAGGAGATGGGTGTACCCAACTGGTGGGCGGTCTCCTTGGCCATGCCTACCCAGATGCGGTTCTGTTCCATGCTTCGTGCGGTGCGGAAGAGATGGTACGACACCAGCAGCAGTACGGCCACCACAAAGAGGTAGAGCAGGGGGACCCACCGCATGGCTTTCAGCATGGGCGTGTTTTCGTAGAAGAGGTAAGCCCGCTGACCATCGGGCAGGCGGAACTCGATGGGGTCGTTGTCCTCCTCCATCTCGCAGAGACGGGAGGAGAGTGCTTCGGGCGTGCCGAACTCCCGCTGTTGCATATTCCCGCTGGCAAGTACTTCGCCCTGCAGGCTGTCCACAACCAACACGGGGACGAGTACGCCGTTGTTGGTAATCTCGTCCAGAAACGAGCGGTTGAAGCCGTCGAGTACATGTCTCAACTCGGTGTACATCTTCGACTCCTTGTAGTAAAGGGTCATTTTCATGCCCCATATCTTGTAGTGGAAAGGCTCGTTGTGAGAGAATTCCTCCAGCAGTTGGCCTTCCAGTTTCTGCCCGGACAACTCGCTCGGTACCGTGATGATGGAGTCGGCGTCGGTGATGATAATGGCTGTCTCGCAGCTGTCGACGATGTACCGCACATAATCAAGGCTGAAATCGGCGTCGGCATTGTCCCCCATCCGGTCGAAAGAGCGCAGGATATTGGTATACAACTCCATCTTGCGGTGCTCGTCGAGGGCCACACTCGAGAAGAATTCCTCCGAGTAGTTCACCAGCTGTGCCTTCTGGCTGATGGCATTGGCCCACAGCTTCACCTTCTCCAGCTCGGCTTTCCTTATCTGCATGGAGAGATTGTTGATCTCCACCAGCGCAAACAGGGCTAGCAGGACGGTGACGGACAGTATTATCCACTTTGTCTTCTTCACGGCACAAGGGTTGTTATTCTGTTTTGTTGTTTGTTGTCGATTAGTCGAAACGTATTGTCTTGGCGGGTTCCACTCCCGCAATATATGCAGCAGGCAGCAACATGGCCAGCACACACACGGCCAATGTTCCCACGGCAACAGCCGCCACGGTCCATCCGCTCAAGGCAATGGGTACGGTGCTCATGGCGTAGCTCTCAGGGTCCAGTCGCACCCAACCTGTGTGTTGCTGAAGGGCACACAGCCCCACAGCCAGCACTTCGCCTGCCACGATTCCCTTCAAGGCTATCGTGGCACCCTTCATCACAAATATCCTGCCGATGCTTCTGCTGTCGGCTCCAAGGGTCTTCAGAACTCCGATGGTGGAGGTCTTCTCGAAGATGAATATCAGCAAGGCCGATACCACACTCACCATACACACCAGCATCATCACGGCAATGATCAGCACCACGTTGCCGTCCAGCAGGTCCAGCCAGGCAAAGAGGGCAGGGTTCTGCTCTACAATCGTGGTCAGCGTGAGGTCATAGCCCAGTTGTTCTTTCAGGCGGTCGCCCACGGCGTCGATGTCTTTGAAATCCGACACCGTCACCTCGTAGCCACCGGCCTGCCACTCTTCCCAACCGTTCAGTTGCTGCACCTGCCGCAAGTCCCCGACGATGTAGTGGTCGTCGAAGTCGGCCATATCGGTGCTGTAAATGCCGCTCACCACGAAAGCCCTCGACCTGTAGCTCTCTCCTTGCCAGAAATAGGTACGCAACTTGTCACCCACCCCTATACGCAGTTTGTCGGACAGCCTTCGCGACACAATCACTTCGTTGCCGATGCCCTCGGCGGGCAGGCTGAAAAGTCTTCCCTCCTTCATGCAACCGGCGAAGAAAGCCGTGTCGAATCCGCAGCCGACACCCCGCATCAGCACACCCTCAATCTGGTCCTCGGTCTTCACCATCCCGCCCTTGTTGGCAAAAAACTGCACATGCTCCACGCCCTTGGTGGTGCGGATACGCTCCACCTCGGCACGCCGCATGTCGACAGGCGTCTCCTCGTAGGTGTTGCCCATGGCGTAGCTTTTCACCACAATATGGGAGCCGAACCCTACCGCCTTGCGACGTATTTCGCCCTGGAAACCGCGAAGCACACACACTGCAACCACCATCACCGCCACGCCCAGCGCCACGCTCCACACCGCCACATTCACCAGCGGGGCGGAGTAGCCCCCGCGCTCACCCCTTTGCAAGGATGAGGCGGGGCTGCCCTGACCTGCGCGTGCCTTCTCTCCACGCATACGACGAGCCATGAATCGCTCGAAACGCATGCGTTGCATTCCATTGTGATGGATATTGCTTTCTGCCATTTTCGAAATTAGGTGGGTATGAGTGAAGACACCTATGTGTTTAGAACTGCTCGGCAATGGCGATGAAGTCGTCGGCCTTCAGGGAAGCACCGCCTATCAGGCCGCCGTCCACATCCTTGTTGGCAA
Organism: Bacteroidales bacterium; assembly: GCA_017550405.1. Taxonomy (GTDB): domain Bacteria; phylum Bacteroidota; class Bacteroidia; order Bacteroidales; family P3; genus Colimorpha. Next base: position 115,538 of record JAFZPH010000019.1, on the reverse strand, counting down.
ACAGCTCTTTGGCGTTGCTGGGTTTGCAGCTGCCGCCGTACAGGATGCTGGTCTCTTCGGCCACCTCTTTGCCATACTTCTCGGCAATGAGGCCACGGATAAAGGCGTGCATCTCCTGTGCCTGCTCGGGAGTGGCGGTCTTGCCGGTGCCGATGGCCCACACGGGTTCGTAGGCAATCACCACTTCGCCGAACTGCTCTGCCGTCAAGTGGAACAGACCGTCGGTGATCTGGCGTTTCACCACCTCAAACTGACGGTTGCCCTCACGCTCTTCGAGCACTTCGCCACAGCACACGATGGGTTTCAAGCCATGTTTCAGCAGCTGGTCCACTTTGGCGGCGACAATGGCATCCGTCTCGTGGTAATAGGCACGACGCTCGCTGTGTCCAACGATGCAGTAGCCTATTTCCATCGACTCGAGCATGGCTGCCGACACCTCGCCGGTGTAGGCACCGCTCTCCTGGTCGCTCACATTCTGGGCGCCAACCTCAAAGTAGGAGTCGTCGCTGTAATCCGACACCATCTCCAAGAAGGGGAAGGGAGGACATACAATCAACTGCGTCTCAGGTTTCAGCGTTACCGATTCCAGTTTGTTCATAATATCATTCACCAAATCGTCGGCCTCGGTGAATGTCTTGTTCATTTTCCAGTTTCCTGCTACAATCTGTTTTCTCATAAGAAATTTATTTTAAGTTGTTATTAATATACTTATTAATTCGTGGCAAGCGGCTTGCAATGCTGCCCTTTCCTATCAATTCTTCTTTTTAGCCCTGTTCTCCTCATACCGTTTCAGGAACGGGAGAATCTCCTTGGTGGCCAACACCTTGTTCATGATGATGCGACGTTCCTCATTCAGAATAATCATCGTGGGCGCACCATGGACATTGTACGCCACCTGATAGTCGATGTTGACATTTGTGCCGCCCACATTTACAAACGGCAATTCGTGCTCGCGAACATACTTCTTCCATTTTGCCACATCCGACTCGAAACCAATGGCATACACTTCGAAAATCTTGTTTCCTGCAGCCGAGAGCGAGTCGTAGAGGGCTTTCAGCGTTGCCGTCTGCTCTTGGCAGTGATGGCAGTCGGGATCCCAGAACCACAGTATCACATACTTCTGGGGTAAACGGTGCGACGAAATCCAGTCCTTGGGGTCGGGCGACTGGTTGGTGTCGGCCATGTACAGCTCTTGTCCGATGGCACCAATCAGCGACTGCTCAAGGAATTCCACGCTCTGCCGTTTGTTCGCCAGTTCTGACTGCGAAGCCCATGGACACTTGCCGGACAGATAGTATCTCCTCACCAGGTGGCACCACGTGGCATCCCACCCAATATTTTTGGTTGAGCGGTAATACTTCGGCATAATGTAATCCATGAAGTAACGCATCATAAGTGTGTCTGTCTCAATTCTGTCGAACAACTTATCGGCATATTTGCATACGGTGTCGGTCTCAGAATAGTACAACATCCCGAAGAAGAAATAATTCATCTTGTTGAACAAGTCGGGGGTGTAGACCAAGCTATGGTCGGAGAAGTCGACCTCGTCCCAATAATGCTGGAGGAAATACTGGCCTTTGTCCTCCACCTCGGCGGGTGCTTCTGGGCCGTTGAACATTTTGACCAACTGGAAATAACGGTACTTGATATTGGCATTGATAAAGGGCATTTCAAACCCATTCATCTCCTTGGTCAACTGCTCCATATCACGTTCGGCCTCTTCCTTTACTTTAACATCGCCGCTCTTCTTTCTCTTCTCTATATCCCTTGCCTGCTTGCGTGCCCAGTTTTCCTTGTTGACATAGGTGTACATGGCTTGGTTGGCGGGCGACCCGACAATGTCCTTCTGAGGGTCTGCAACCTCGTTGGTCGGGGTGAGGTGTATCGTGAACTTCTGACTACCGTCAATGGTGAAATCCAGCATACTCTTCTTGGCCTCCCTGCCATACAGGGCGTAGATGCCAGTGCTCCATTTGCGACGTCCGCTGAAAGTATAGGTATTGTCCTTGTCCACTCTGGCGCTGTCAAGTGTGATGAAGCCGTCGCGATAATGCTGGCCGATATACAACACGCTGTCGTTCTGTTTTGCACCGGGACAGACAAATGTCATACTGTATTTCTGTCCCCATGCAAAGGGTGTCAGCAGTGCAAGCATCGATATAGATAGGAGCGTTTTTTTCATTATTTTGCAATTAGTTATTCTGAATTATCATATAGGGTTGAGTAGGGGTGACAGGCACCCGTGGCGGAGTCTTGTCGAGGATAAACGTAGCCACCAGCGCAAGGGCGAAGTTGTCGGTGGGGTTCTCGTTCACGTAAGGGGCTTTGGCGGGACACAGCTGATAGGCCACTCCAGCACCGAAGTCAATGAGACCCCAGCGCAGCAGTCCGTCGAACCCTGTTGCAAACTCCATCAACCCCATGTAGGGGGATTGCAGCAGCATGGTGTTCCCCAGGCCGAAAGAGGGGTCAGCCAACTCCATGCACCCGTCGTCGTCTTGCCCGTGCAACCATCCCCACATGGCATTCACCTGCAGGAACGGCTGAGGCTGCGACCATCTCGTTTCCCACAAGGGCATGGGGGCGGTGTAGTTGAGGCACAGGTGGGCGAACATGTTGGCGGTAAAGGTATAGGGACGTACAGTGATGAAGGTGTTGCGGAAGAAATAGATAGAGCGGGCTGTACCCGACAGGTCGAACATTTGGCTGTATGGCGTGCCTGCTGTGGTATAACCCGCCTGGGCAAACACATGCAGGCCGTATTCCCCTGGCTCGGCATTGTATTGTGCCAATGCTCGGAAGTAGTTCCTTGCATCGGCGGAGGATGATAAAGGTGTCATCTTTCCAGCATTCAGCAGGAGGGTGAGGCCTTCCGACCAATCCACGCGGGCCGACATGCCCATGTGCCGCATAGCCGATGTCTGCGCTGTGGTTTTGGAGGCAGGGTAGATGAGGTTCCCCATGTGGTCGAAGCGGTAATCCTCGCGGTTAATGAACACGCCAGCCGCCATCGTCCATCTGCGCGACGGGGCTATGGAGAAGTCAAAGCGTCCGCCCTTCACGCCCACATAGCGCGAAGCAAGGAACGTGGTGTTATAGTCGGGTGCCAACAGACGGTAGCCTTCCAACTTGCGCGAGGCAGCTGCCTCGAGGTCGTTGTACCCTTTCAGGCAGAGCCTTACGTCGTTGCGTCCTGGCAGACGCAGCTGCACGCCGCCGCCGTATTTCAGTGCCTTGTCGCCAAAGCCATAGGCGGCATAGCCTTTCACCGTCCACTGCCCGATGAAGGTACGTGGATGCTCCGCCGTCTCGCTGGGGGTGACCCATTGCAAACCGACCTCCAGACGCGACTTCTCGTATCGGTTGTAGCTGTAAAGCCTGTCCGCATTGAGATACAGGGCCGAGGGACTCTTGTAGGGAGTGAGACGGAAACCCTGTGCCGCAGCGGTAAGGGCAGGGAGCATCAACAACAGTATGGCCAGTCGTTTCGTCATGGACAATAGTAACCGTTTATTTGCAAGGTACATTTCGCCAAATTGCAAATTGCAAAGATACGAATAATATTCCGTTCGTTGAAAAAAAAACGCATCAATGCTGAAAAATACTACCTCTTCAGCTGGTTCACGAGGGGCGAGAAATGCCGTCGAATGGTGGTTGTCGGGGGTTGTTTTCATGTCGGTTGCCGCCGCAAAGCAGACCCGCATCTGCGCCGCTGTGCCTTCGCTGTATCTCCATCCTAACTCCAGTCAGACTCCACCCCAGTCACTCTCCTTCCTATGCAGTAAGTCCCTTCAATATCCGCTCGATTGCCGCTACATTCAGCATCTTTATCCGCCATAGCGACGGATAACGATGCTGAATGTAGAGCGGAAGTATACTAGATTGAAGGGAGGAAGGGCGTTCCGGCACACCTTTCGGGAAGTGGTAAAAGTAGTCTTGCGGGTGCGGAATGAAGACCGGGAACAGGTTTTGACACGGTTTTTTCGCAAAAAAGGCTGATTATTGCAAAAAATATTGTATCTTTGCATTTTGAATTATCGGTTATTTTAGAATAAATTAATATATATAATACACAAATATTGCAAGATATGAACTACGATGTAATTGTCATAGGCAGTGGCCCCGGTGGTTATGTCGCCGCTGTAAAGGCTGCACAGCTGGGATTGAAGACGGCTGTTGTGGAACGCGAGAACTTGGGTGGCATCTGCCTCAACTGGGGTTGTATCCCTACCAAGGCTTTGTTGAAGAGTGCACAAGTGTTCAACTATATAAACCATGCTGCCAGCTATGGCGTGGCAGCGCAGACGGTAGAGGCCGACATGGGTGCCATGGTGCAGCGTTCGCGCGGTGTGGCCGAGACGATGAGCAAGGGAGTCCAGTTCCTGCTGAAGAAGAACAACGTGGAAGTGATTATGGGCACCGGACGCGTGAAACCCGGCCATAAAGTGGAGGTGACCTCTGCCGAGGATGGCTCTGTAACAGAATACGAAGCCAGCCATATCATCGTGGCTACGGGTGCCCGCAGCCGCGTGATGCCCAGCATGCCGCAGGACGGCAAGCGCATCATCGGCTACCGCGAGGCAATGACCCTGCCCTTCAAACCCAAGAGCATGGTGGTGTGCGGCAGCGGTGCCATCGGCAGCGAGTTCGCTTTCTTCTACCAGAGTATCGGCGTGCAGGTGACGCTGGTGGAGTTCATGCCCCAGATTCTGCCCAACGAGGATGAGGACACGGCATCGCAGATGAGCCGCACTTTCCGCAAGATGGGTATGAAGGTGATGGCCAGCGCCAGTGTGGAGAAAGTGGATGTGGAAGGCGACGTGTGCCATGTGACCATCAAGGATATGAAACGCAATACAGAGTCGGTGGTCGACTGCGACGTGGTGCTGAGCGCCGTGGGCGTGGTGACCAACCTCGAGAACCTGGGTCTTGAAGAGACCGGCATCGCCGTAGAGCGCGGCAAGATAGTGGTGAACGACTGGTATGAGACCAATGTGCCCGGCTATTACGCCATCGGCGATGTGGTTCACGGACCCGCCCTGGCGCATGTAGCCAGCAAGGAGGCCATCTGCTGCGTGGAGCACTTAGCCGGCCACGAGGCAAAGAAGTTGAACTATGCCAACATCCCCGGCTGCACATACACCACACCCGAGATAGCCAGCGTGGGCTTGACCGAGAAGAAAGCCCTCGAGGCAAGCAAAGAGGTGTTGGTGGGTAAGTTCTTCTTCAAAGCCAGCGGCAAGGCAACTGCGGCAGGCAACACCGACGGCTTCATCAAGATGGTGATCGACAAGAACACCGACGAGATACTGGGATGCCACATGTGCGGCGACAATGTGACTGAGATGATTGCCGGCATCGTCACCGCCCGCGAGAACGGCCTCACGGCCAAGCAGGTGGCAGCCGCGGTGCATCCTCACCCCACCATGAGCGAGGCTGTGATGGAGGCCATCGAGGCCGCTTACGGATGCGCTATCCACGGTTAATGAAAAAGGAATATTAACATACTAACAATACAACACTTAGTATTATGAAGCTACTACCAAAATCCAGAAAACGTGTTGCGAGAGGTTTGAGCGTTATGGTGTCAAATCATTACTGCCCAACATTATTCGGCATCAGAGGCAAGTACGAGTCGTCATACAAGTCGGGTCAGTATGTCGAGAGCGGCAGTCCCGGAACGGGATTCTTTGTCCGCAACAGTTCAAGCCGTACCTATAAGGCTTTCTGCAAGAATGAACGCGAGAAGCTGCAGCCCAAATATTGGGATATGGTCACTGGCAAGGAGTTCTCGTTCGACCGCGAGTTGGCACGCGTGGAAGCCGCCCAGAACGAGGCGGGTATTGACAAATGGCGTGCCATGATTTTGGAATCGTATGTCAATGTGCTGCCCATGGCCAAGGAGGCCGAGGAGGCCGAGCGCATTGTGGAAGGCATCAAAGAGCTGTCGCACCGCAGGCACCGCCTGTCGTCGTACCAGACGCATGTGATGTCGAGCTTCAAATCGAAGATTGCCCGTCTGGGTCACGATGTCCGCACCATCCAGCTGCATGTGCCCGACATGTGCAGCGAGGAGCGTTACCAACATTTCGGTGCCGTGGTTGTGGCATTCTCGCAAGTGGCCGCCAGCCACAGGATTTGGAGCGTGAGGGCCAACTACAGCGGCTTGGAGTCGTCGTTCATGCAGGTCTATTTCGACCTGGGTATCTTCAACTATATCCAGGCCCCGCTTATGACACCGATGATGCGCGATGCCGAAGGATACAGATATTTCTACTATCCTGAATTCGTGGTGAAGTCGAAGGATGCCGTGGATTTCTCTGTCCACAGCCTGAAGGAGCTGAATTTCCTGTTCCGCGAGGTGCCGTATGACATGGTGTCGAACATGGTGATCGACAGCTACTACGACCGCGAGAACACCGAGGATGTCTCCACCCATATCCACCGCCGCAACTACGAGCAGTTTGGCGACGGCCTGCTGGTGAACAAAGACACGAAGGCTTTGAACGAGATAGAGGAGGAGAACAAGATGCGCGAGCGTGTGGTGGGTGAGCTGTATGTGCCGGAGTTGAATCTGCGGTACTACGTCCGCGACTTCAAGTCGCTGAAGGCTTTTGTCACCACCATGAATCGTTACCAGACAGAGCTCTGAACGTAATGAATCAGTCGTAGCAGGGACCGGAGTCGGGAAACCCCATCTTGATTCCTGTCCCTGCAAGTGTGATTCGAAATAGATTGAATGAAGAAGCGATATGTATACCGGTTCAATCCCCATACGCTGAGGTATGAGCGTGTGGAGGCTACGTTTCGCGACAGGCTGAAGCGTGCGGCGACCACCGTGCTGCCCGGAGTGGTGGCGGGTGTGGCCGTGGCGCTGGCGCTGGGCAGCATGGTCGATTCGCCTGAAGAACGCATGCTGCGCGCCGATGTGAAGGAATGCCGTCGTGCTTTGGAATCGGTAAACCGCAGTCTGGACCGTGCCGAGGCTGTGCTTTCCGACATCGAGGAACGCGACAGCGCGGTGTATCGCACAGTGTTCGGCGCCCGTCCGGTGAGCGAAGAGCGCAGGCGGCCTGCTTCGGCCGACTACGGACGCTGGGAGGGGAAGGCTTCGAGCAGCCTGATTGTCTCGACAATGCGGCGTGTGGACACGTTGGAACAACGCTTGTATTCGCAATCACTGTCGCTGGACGAAATCTACCGCATGGCAGGCACCAAGCGCGAGCGTATGGCCCGGATGCCGGCTATCATGCCGATAGAGAAAGGAAGCTGCCGCATGGTGTCGGGCTACGGGATGAGGTATCACCCCATACTGCACTACCGCCGTATGCATACAGGTGTCGATTTGTCGGCACAGCCAGGGACTTCGGTGCATGCCACTGCCGACGGCCGTGTGACGGTGGCAGGACGTGGCGGCGGTCTGGGCGGCTACGGCATCTGCGTGGTGGTGGACCATGGATTTGGGTTCAAGACCCTCTATGCCCATCTGCAGGATGTGAAGGTGAGTGAAGGGCAGCAGGTAAAGCGCGGCACAGTGATTGGCACTGTAGGCCGCACGGGATTGGCCCAGGGCTACCATCTGCACTATGAGGTGATACAGAACGGTACCAAGGTGAACCCTGTGTATTACTTCTTCAACGATTTGACCCCTGCCGAGTACGACGAGGTACTGGAGGCGTCGTATGTCGAGAACCAGTGCCTGAGCTGAATTGAGAATTGAGAAATGAAAATTGAGATAGATGATAATGCCGGTTTCTGTTTCGGGGTGGTGAGAGCCATCTCCACTGCCGAGGAGGAGTTGAAGCGCCGAGGCGGCCTTTACTGTCTGGGTGACATCGTGCACAACAATGCCGAGGTGTCGCGCCTGCGGGCCAAAGGACTGGAAGTGATTGACCACGAACAGCTGCGGCAGTTGGACGAGAGAGGGAAGGATGAGCAGGAAGGGGAAACACCTGCGCCGAGAGTGCTCATTCGCGCCCACGGCGAACCACCGTCGACCTATGCCGAGGCCGAGCAACAAGGGGTGGAGCTGATAGATGCTACATGCCCTATCGTGCTGGCCCTGCAGCAACGCATCAGACGTGGTTATGAAGAGATGTGCGAACGAGACGGACAGGTGGTTATCTTCGGCAAACCCGGCCATGCCGAGGTGGTGGGTCTATGTGGACAAACTGAAGGCAAAGCAGTGGTGGTGAGTAGTGCGGAGGATTTGAAAGACATTGATTTCGGCAGGCCGATACGGTTATATTCGCAGACGACCAAAAGCCGAGAGGAATATGCCCGACTGATAGAGAACGTGAAGGAAGCGATAGCCAGACAGCGTCAGCAAGCCGCTGTCGGCGCGAGTGGAGAGGGAGATGCCAAGAGAACCGAGGGGGTAGGTGAGGGAGACGATTTCTTTGTGGCATACAACACAATATGCAGCCGTGTAGCCAACAGAGCCACGAAGCTGGAGGCTTTTGCCAGAGGTGTGGACGCTGTGCTGTTCGTTAGCGGACAGGGCAGTTCAAACGGACATTATCTGTACGAACTGTGCAAGCGTGTGCAGCCGCGGACGTATCTGGTTTACGGGCCTGACGAAGTGGCAGCGGTGAGCGAAGAACTTAGGAACCCGGCGGTAGAACGGTTGGGCGTGACGGGTGCCACCAGTACACCCCGATGGCTGATGGAAGCCGTCGCCCATTGTGCCGAACAGGGAGTTGGGGAATTGAGAATTAAGAATTGAGAATTGAGAGAGCAAGTCGTATAAACTTATCAACTTATCAACGATTTAACAACTGAAACTTGAGCGGAGATGTATTTGACCAATTTGAAGATAAGCAATTTCAAGTCTTATAGCGAGCTTGATGTGGATTTCTGCCCCAATGTGAACTGCCTTGTGGGTAACAACGGCGTGGGCAAGACCAATCTGCTTGAGGCGATATATTACTTGTCTTTCTGCAAAGGCTGCCGGGGTGGGGGAGATGTCCCGAACATCCGCCGCGGTGAGGAGTACTTTGCCATCCATGGCCGCTATAGGTTTGAGGGCGAGAACGCCCAGGCCTCGTGTGTGGTGCGCAAGGGAATGCCCAAGCAGATGAAGTGGAACGGCAAAGTGTGCAAGACATTGGGCGAACACATCGGAAGGATTCCGTTGGTGATGGTGTCACCTCAGGACCAAGAGATTATTGTTGGAGGCAGCGAGGTGCGACGGCGTTTCGTAGACGGTGTGCTGTCCCAGACTGACCGGGTATACCTTGATCATCTGTTGCAGTATGCCCGTGCCTTGGAGCAGCGCAACCGGCTGCTGAAAGTGTTTTGGGAAGAGGGGTCGTGGGATGAAGGCTCAATCAGTGTGTGGGATGAGCAGTTGGTGCGTCATGGCGAGGTACTCCGTCGTGAACGTGAACATTTCTTCGAGGGTTTTGCACCTTTGTTCGACGATTATTACGGATGGATTACCAACGGGCACGAAAAGGGTGTGCTGACCTATGTGGCCGAGCGTAGTCTGCCGTTGGCGCAGCAGCTGGCGGAGGCACGCCGTCGCGACAGACAGGCACTCTTTACCACCGTGGGGCCCCACAGGGATGATGTGGAGCTGACAGTGAGTGATATGGCCGTGCGACGTTATGGTTCGCAAGGACAGCAAAAGACCTTTGTGCTGGCGCTGAAACTGGCACAGTTCGAGTATATCTACCGCCACGGCGGGGTGAAGCCCATCCTGCTGCTGGACGATGTGTTTGACAAGCTCGACATGGTACGTGTCACACAACTGGTAGAGCTGGTGGGAAGCGACCGTTTCGGCCAGGTGTTTATCACCGACACCCAGCCGGGACGTGTGGAAGGTATCTTCGAGGCCATTCCGCAGGTGGACCATCTGATCTACACTGTCGATGGGAACGAACTGCACCCGCTGGCCAAGAGTTGAACCTTTGATGTAGAATAATGAATAGAGAGGACTGATGTACAGCAATGAACATACACTGCAGGACTTGCTCAAAAAGGCATACCGACGGCTCGACATGGAAGAGACGGCTACCGAACTTGAGGTGAAAGACGTGTATGAAAAGGTTGTGGGAGACCTGATAAGCCGCCTAACCTGGAAGGTGAGTTTCAAGAACGGAATCCTTGCCCTCTCCATTGCCTCGCCCGGATTAAGACAGGAGTTGTGGTACCGGCGTGACTCGCTTGTCACCCGTATCAACGACACTTTGGGCCGACAGGCAGTGAAAAAGATAGTTTTTTATGAGACCGACGGTCTCGGGAAAAAATAAACGCCATATAGAATGAAACAGATATTCAAAGCACTAAATATGATTCGGCAATGCGACAGCAGGGCCTTCTGGCTACGCATTATCTATGTGTTGATCCTGAATGCACTGCCTTTGCTGAATCTGTACATCCTCAAGTTCTTGGTGGACTCTGTCACCAACGGGACCTATCCCGTGGTGTTGGGTGTGGAGATGAACACGCTTACCGCGCTGGGAATCTTCTGCGCCATCTCGCTGCTGACCCGTGTTGTGAGTGTGATGAACGGTGTCAACAACGACATCATGCAGCAGAAGCTCATCGACTTTATCAGTGAACGCATGCAAGGCCAGTCGGCCAAGCTGGACATGTCCTATTTCGACAACCCCGAATATCACGACACCTACCATCGTGCCCAGCAGGAGGCATCCTATCGCCCCATCCAGATTTTGAATGGGTTCATGGGACTGCTTGGTTCGCTGATATCCATCTCCATCATCGTGGTCATGCTCTCCAGAGTCTCCGGCTGGATTATCGTCGTCATGGTTGCCGCCGTGGTGCCGTCGTTCATTGTCAGGGTCATCAAGGCAAGACAGATATATGCTTTCCGTCGCGGCAACACGCAGAACTATCGCCGCACCAGTTACTACACTGCCCTGCTGGGTGGACGTGACTACGCCAAGGAGATGCGCACCTTCGGACTCGCCCCCTATTTCAGAGAGCGTTTCGTGGCAATCCGCAAGGCCCTTGTGAAAGACTTGATAAAGATTTCCTTCCGCTTGGGCTGGTACGATTCGGTTTGTGCCATAGTCGAGACGGCTGCGTTGTTCTTTGTAACCATGTTCCTTATAATGAGCACCACCGACGGCTCCATCACCGTGGGTTCGTTCGTGATGCTGTTTGAGGCCTTCCGTCGCGGACAGACACAGCTTGCACAGCTGGTGAGCAGCGTGACGGGGCTTTATGATAACCGCCTCTTCATCGGCAACCTCTTCGAGTTCCTCGACCTCAAGCCCTCCATCGTCAACGCTCCGAATCCGAAGCCTTTCCCGTTGCAGGTGAAGAGTGTCGAGTTCCGCGACATCACCTTCCGCTACCCGAAAATGGAACGCGATGTGCTGAGCCATTTCAACCTCACGGCCCGTGCAGGCGAAGTAACACAGATAGAGGGCGAAAACGGTTTCGGCAAGACCACCTTGCTCAAACTGCTGCTCCGCCTCTACGACACCGACCAGGGTGCTGTATTGGTGGACGGTGTCGATGTGCGCGAGTATGACCTGAAGGGGCTGCGTCATGGCATCGGGGCAATATTTCAGGACTATGTCCGTTTCTATTGCACTGCCGAGGAGAACATAGCTTTCGGCGACATCGACCATTACGACAAAGCGCGTGTGAAGCAAGTGGCCGAAATGGCGGGCGTGGACAAATACATCGAGCGTCTGCCCAAAGGCTACCAGACCCCGCTGGGCCGTATGTTCGATGGCGGCGAGGAACTGAGTATGGGCCAGTGGCAGCGCATCGCCTTGGCGCGACAGCTCTACAGCGACGCACCGATACTCATCTTCGACGAGCCCACCGCCTGGATGGATATCCCTTCTCGCGAGCGTTTCTACCAAACGCTCGAACAGCTGAAGAAAGAAAACAAAGTAATAATACTCATTAAACATATCTAAACCATGAAATTCGAAATCGGACAGATTAATCCTAAAGACTACGAGGGCAATCTGGTTTTCCTCTACGGTACCGTGGTGGCAGACCGTTCACTCCCCCTTAGCAAGAAGGAACTGGACTATCTCAAAACCTGCCGTGTAAAAGACCCCGATGCCCTTGTTGTATTCGACCGTCTCCCATACAAGCTTTATATCGTCAATTTCGACAGCGAACGCGATTCCGACCAGTGTCAGGAACGCTTGCGCCGCAGTGCCGCCAAAGTGGTTGACATGCTCCGCAATGACAAGCAGACCGAAGTCTCTCTCACCGGCGAGGGGGTGATACCAGAAGAGATAGTGGCCTTTGCCGAAGGTCTGTTCCTTGCCGACTATACCTTCGACCGCTATAAATCCGAGAAGCCCGTCCACATCGAGCTTCTGACCATCGAGCAGTCTTTCCTCAGTCACGATGAGTTGAAACCCCTTGTTACCCTTTGGGATTGTATACGCCAGTGCCGCGAATGGGTCAACACCCCTGTGGCCGACCTCAATGCCGAAACATTTGCCAAGCAGTTGCAGGAGCGTGCTGCAGAAACAGTTGTGGCCTGCACCGTCTTCGACAGAAAGCAGATAGAGTCGCTGCGCATGGGAGGCCTCGTCGCTGTCAACAAAGGCAGTGTCGACGAGCCCCGCTTCGTTGTGCTCGAATACAATCCTGGCGGAGCGGTGAACGCTAAGCCCCTTGCCCTTGTAGGAAAAGGAATCATGTACGACACTGGCGGACTTAACATCAAGCCCGACAACTACATGCAGGAGATGAAGTCCGATATGGCCGGAGCCGCCACCATGGCTTCCGTGGTCTTTGCCGCCGCTGCCAACCAACTGCCCGTCCACATCGTGGCCTTCCTGCCCCTCACCGACAACCGTCCGGGCTTCAACGCCTATGCTGCCGACGATGTGATACGTATGTATGACGGCACCACCGTCGAGGTGGTAAATACCGATGCCGAAGGTCGTATCATCCTTGCCGATGCCATCGCCTATGCCGTCAGCAACTACAACCCCGAGCTTGTCATCGATGCCGCCACCCTCACTGGTGCCGCCGTCCGTGCCATCGGCACCTATGGCATTGCCGCCATGCAGCAAAATGCCGAGAATGCCTTCAATCTCCTCCGCATTGTTGGAAATAAGGTCTATGAGCGTCTGGCCGAATTCCCCTTCTGGTCCGAATACGACGAACTTATCAAATCCGAGGTCGCCGACATCAAGAACTGCGGCATCCCCCAGGCAGGAACGATCACAGCAGGCAAATTCCTCGCCCATTTCGCTCGCAAAACCCCCTATATCCACCTCGACATAGCAGGTGTTGCCTTCTTCTCCAAGAAGCAGGAATACTTTGCCTGTGGGGCATCGGGCTATGGCATTCGTCTGCTCTATGCCTTCATTCAGACGTACGACCTCCTCAACAAACCGGCCGACAAATAGCTGTCGCCTATAGGGAAAACATACAATAATATTATTAATTGAATCAATACTAACAGATATATGGAAGAAAAGAACAATAACCACAGGGTGCGTCTGGCCATCACTCAGGGCGACATCAACGGCGTAGGCTACGAAGTGATACTCAAAACCTTCAACGACAGCCGTATGTACGACTTCTGCACTCCCGTTCTCTACGGCTCCACCAAAGTGGCCTCCTATCACAAGAAACTCCTGGCCCTTCATCAGGATATGAACTTCAACGGCATCCACTCAGCCAGCGAAGCTGTCGACCGCAAGTTCAACGTCATCAATCTCACCAACGATGAGGTGAAGATTGATATAGGAAAACTCACCGACATTGCTGGCGAGCAGTCCCGCATGTCGCTGGCACGTGCCTGCGAGGACCTCAAGAAAGGCGATGTCGATGTGCTGGTCACTGCCCCCATCAGCAAAAAGAACATCCAGTCGGCCGATTTTGATTTCCCCGGCCATACCGAGTATCTTTCGCACCAGTTCGGTTGCAGCAGCCTGATGATAATGGTTTGCGACCGCATCCGTATCGGCATCGTCACCAACCATCTCGCCCTCAAGGATGTCCCCGGTGCCATCACCCACAACCTCCTTTACGACAAGATTATGCTCATGAACGAGTCGCTCAAACGCGACTTCGGCATTCCCATGCCCAAGATAGCCGTCCTTGCCCTCGACCCTCATGCCGGCGACAACGGTGTCATCGGCAACCAGGACCAGACCGTCATCAAGCCCGTCATCGACGAGGTGCAGGAGAAAGGTGTCCTTGCCTATGGCCCCTATCCCTCCGACGGTTTCTTCGGCAGCAGTGAGTTCAACAAATTCGACGGTGTCCTCGCCCTCTACCACGACCAGGGGCTCATCCCCTTCAAGCTCATGTCCTTCACCGAGGGAGTCAACTTCACCGCCGGTCTGCCCTATGTCCGCACTTCACCTGCCCACGGCACCGCCTTCGACATTGCGGGCAAGGACAAAGCCTCCGAGCAGTCGTTCCGCAGTGCGGTCTACCTTGCCTGCAAGATACTGCGCAACCGCAAAGAATACGACGAACTAACAGCCGATCCCCTTCCTTGATGAAAAAGCTTGTCCTCTTCGATGGCATGGCGATGGTCTATCGCGCCTACTACGCCCTCAGCGGTTCCAACCGCACCAACTCCAAGGGCGTCAACACATCGGCTGTGCTGGGCTTCACCACCACGCTCTACGACCTCGTCAAGAAACTGCAGCCTACACACATGGCTGTGGCTTTCGACTTGCAGAAACCTACTTTCCGCCACAAGATGTACGAGGAGTACAAAGCCAACCGAGAAGCCATGCCCGAAGCCATACAAGTGGGGCTGCCCTACATCCGCAGCATTATCTCCGCCTTCAACATCCCCATCATCACCTGCGAAGGCTATGAAGCCGACGATGTAATCGGCACCGCCTCGCATTGGGCAGAAGACCATGGGTTCGACCAAGTCATCATGGTCACCCCCGACAAGGACTTCGGACAGCTGGTCACCCCGCATGTCTACATCTACCGTTTCGGTCGCATGGGAAAGCCCGACCAGCTCATGGGTGTTGAGGAGGTGAAAGAGAAATTCAACGTCGACTGCTGTCAGCAGGTCATCGACCTACTCGGCCTATGGGGCGACACCTCCGACAACATCCCCGGCATCCCGGGGGTGGGGGAGAAGACCGCCAAGAAACTCATCGCCCAGTTCGGCTCCATCGAGAACATGGTCACCCATGCCGAGGAAATCAAGAACGACAAGATTCGCGGCCTCGTGCAGCAATACTCCGAGCAGGCTCTTTTCAGCAAACAGCTCGCCACCATTGTCCTCGATGCGCCCCTTACCCTCAGCGAGGAGTTGCTAAGGGTACAGAAACCCGACTATGCAGCCCTTCAGGAACTCTTTACCGAACTCGAATTCCGCAATCTGTCCAAGCGCATCTACACCGACCTCTCCGTCTCCGACCCCTCCGAGGCACAGCGTTTTGCCAAGGCCGCCCAGGCTCCGCGGGTAGGCAGACCCGCTGCCCCTGCCGCCAAGCCTGCCGTCGACAACCAGCCGACCCTTTTCGAGCAACCCACCCTCTTCGACACCCCTGCCGTCGACCCCAGCCGTCCCCTCGACATCCGCACCCTCGACCGGCTGCCCGACAACGGCGATGTGGCTGTCTTCGTTTCCGGCGCCACCATCGTGCTGGCCTTCAATGCCGACACTGTCTACACCTCTCTGGTGGGCGACATCGACATTGTCGTCCTCCGCACCCTCCTGCAGCGCCCCGACACCCTCAAGCTCTGCTACGACCTTAAAGCCCTCAAATACATGCTGCGCGAACTCGACATCGATATCGCAGGCGATGTATTCGATGTGCAGCTTGTGCATTACCTCCTCGACCCCGAGGCCCGCCACACCCTCGAGAGTATCGCCCTCGGCATCCTGGGCTACAGCCCTGCCGACACAGTCGAGTCCGCAGCCATCCTTTGGCAGGTATATCCCCTCATGGCCGCCCAACTCTCCGACACCGGCATGCGCAAGCTCTACACCGATGTCGAGCTGCCTCTTGTGGACGTACTCATCAGCATGGAGGAAGAAGGTGTGCGCATCGATGTCGACGCGCTCAAAGATTATTCCTCAAAACTCTCCATCGAGCGCGACAATATCGAGCACCAAATATTCGTCCTCGCCGGAGGGACGTTCAACGTCTCCTCACCAAAACAGCTGGGCGAAGTGCTTTACGAGCGGCTCAACGTCACCGACAAGCCCCCACGTACAGCTACCAAGCAGTATTCCACCGCCGAGGATGTCCTCGTCAAGCTGAAAGACAAGCACCCCATCATTCCCCTCATTCTCGAGTACCGCTCGCTCAACAAGCTTATCGGCACCTATCTCGACAGCTTCCCCAAGCTCATCAATCCCGCCACCGGCCGTCTGCACACAGTCTACAACCAGACCGTCACCGCCACCGGCCGTCTCTCCTCCAGCAATCCCAACCTTCAGAATATCCCCATCCGCACCGAACGCGGCCGCGAGATACGCAAAGCCTTTGTCGCCCGCAATGACGACTATGTGCTTCTTGCCGCCGACTACTCGCAGATCGAGTTGCGCATCATCGCCTCCCTGGCCAACGACCGCCACATGATCGACGCCTTTGCTAACCACTACGACATCCACGCCGCCACGGCTGCCAAAATCTACGGCATGCCCATCGACGAGGTCTCCAAGGACCTGCGGCGCAACGCCAAGTCGGTCAACTTCGGCATCATCTACGGCATCAGTGCCTTCGGTCTCAGCGAGCAGCTGGGCATTCCGCGCAAAGAGGCTTCCGCCCTCATCGACGAGTATTTCACCCAGTATCCCGACATCAAGCATTATATCGACACCAATATCGCCTTCGCCCACGAGCATGGCTACGCCCAGACCCTTCTGGGCCGTCGCCGCTACCTCGCCGACATCAACTCGCGCAACGCCTCTGCCCGCAGCTTTGCCGAGCGCAACGCTGTCAATATGCCCATACAAGGCACTTCGGCGGACATGATCAAGATAGCCATGATTAACATCCACCGCCAGTTCCGCCAGCTGGGACTGCGCTCCAAAATGATTCTCCAGGTACACGACGAATTGGTTTTCGACTGTTACAAACCCGAGCAAGACCAGGTGCAGGCCATCGTCCTCGAGGCCATGACCAACGCCCTGCCACTGTCCATTCCCGTCGAGGTGGGCATTGGCATTGGCAGCAACTGGCTCGAGGCTCATTAATTCCTTATCCCTTAACCCGACAACAGTGTAATCCATATAAACCCCTATAACCCATGAAAAAAGTCATCAACATCATCCTGCTTGTCCTGCTGACAAGCCCAGCCTTTGCCCAGGCCGACCAGAAGGCCGACTTCTCCGCTGTATGCTCCACCGGACAGGTGCTTCATTACAAAATCATCGACTACGGCGAAGTGAATGTATGGTACAATAACCAGAATCCCGAGTTACTCGGCGGCTATATCAAAGTGCCCCGTACCGTGAAATACAACGACCAGAACTATGTCGTCACCGGCGTCGCCGACGAGGCCTTCGCCAACTGCATCCGCATCCAGGGAGTGGAACTCCCCACCACCATGTTCTTCGTAGGCGAGCGCGCCTTCTACCGCTGCACCGACCTCCGTGTCATCCTTATGCCCAAGACGCTCACCTATATCGGGTCCAGCGCTTTCGAAGGCTGCACTTCACTCATAGACGTGGTCATGCCCAATTCTGTCAACGAGATGGGCACCTATGTCTTCAAGGACTGCGACAATGTGCGCCATTTTGTCATATCCCACGGCCTCACCGAGATTCCCGAAGGCACTTTCATGAACTGCAAGTCGGCCACGGATTTCCTCATCCCCGCCTCAGTTATTTCTATCGGATGTCATGCTTTCGACGGCTACGAGCAGCTGAAGAGTGTCACCTTTTTCGGTCCTGTGCCGCCCGAACCCGAATGTGTCCCCGCTTTCGGCCGCGAGATACCCATCTACGTCATCAATCAGTACTTCCCGGCTTACAAAGCCTCCTACATCTGGGGGCAGTACGCCATCCAGTCCATGTAAGAAATCATAACCCCAACAGACTCATTCCCACGAAGGCCGGCAGTATGAACCATAGGATAGAGTCAGGCGTTATGTTTTAAAACTCGAAGGTGTCCCGACGAAAAGACGGGACACCTTCGTTTTGTTGACAGCAGACCCCTGCACCGTGTAGCGGCAACGATTTCCCCACGCTACGGAGAGGGGCCGTTCAATCCTGCATCGTTATAGTATCGTTATAGCATCGTTACTCGACATGATAACGGATAACCAGCCGGGAAGCAGGCAGCATCGAGCCGGGATTGAACGACCCTAGTGGGTCGTGGCATGCCGACGGCTGAAACTTCCCAGCACTGCGGTGGAGCAGGGGAGACTTGGAAAGGACACAGCGGTGGGGGCAGACCATGCCCGTATGATTTGCGTTAAAAAAATGTTGCAATTCAAAAATAAATCGTATCTTTGCAGTTGTAAAACGAAACGGAACTGTAGCGGCGGCGGTGGGTCATCGTCACGTTATAGAGTTGTGAAACATAAAGATATAAAACGACATAAAACGAAATTATTATGACAAAAAAAGGTGTTTTATCACTGACAAAAATTGTTGCATTGGCTCTGTTGGCTGTGGTTACAACAGGTTGCAAGAAAGAAGTTATGGTGGCAGGAGGATTCTCCGTGGGCGGTGGCCGTCAGGTGAAATTCGCAAAGGGCAATGTATACTATAACGTGCTGACCAAGACGTTTGCCATGTATGAAAACCAGTGGGATATCACCGGTGGGTATAACGACTCGATAGACAAACCCAACTATCATGGCGATATCGACCTTTTTGGATGGGGAACGGCAAACAATCCTATGCTCTATACCGAGAAGGATGAGGATTATGCCACGTTTGAGGACTGGGGTACGAAACTGGGTGGCAATTGGCGCACCTTGAACAAGGACGAATGGAAATACATATTGAAAGGAAGACCCGATGCCAAGAAGAAGTATGCCATAGGCAGGGTGGAAAACAAAACCGGTATCATTCTGTTGCCTGATATGTGGACGCTGCCCGACAGCTGCTTGTTCTTCCCTGGAGTGAATTACATTGACAGCAACGATTACAGAGGCTACACGTGGAAGAAAATGGAGGATGCCGGTGCTGTGTTCCTGCCTGCTTCCGGCTACCGCGAAGGAGCGTCGTTTGTTTCATTATGGTCGCCTGGACGTTACTGGACATCAACGGGCGACTTCGTCAACGGTGCGTGGGGTTTCGGTTTCACTGCCCTGACAAAAGAATTGGGGGTGATGTGCTACACCCACCGCTATCCCGGCTTCGCTGTACGTTTGGTTCAAGATGTAAAATAGTCAACAACAATCAATCATTACATATCATGCTTTTGGCCTTGCGGGAACTCGTTTCCTGCAAGGCTTTTTTCATGTTGTAAGCTTTATATCCGGATTTCGTTAAGAGCGTTTTAAGGGGAAAAAGAGACACAAGTCTGCGCGACTTGTGTCTCTTGATATTACATGATGTGGGAATGTTATCAGTCGAGTTTCATTTCCTGCAGGAAGCGGACGCTGGCGTGTATGTGCTTGTACATGATTTGGTCGATGTCGACAAAGTTGACGCACTTGCGGTAGTCGGCCACAAGACCCTCGATGAAGGGGCTGCTCTTGAGCCCTTCCTGATGGCGGAAGTCGAGTGCCTGAGCGGCATCGAAGAGCTCGATGGCCATAACACGCTCGGTGTTCTCCATGACCTTATAGCACTTTGTGGCAGCGTTGCCGCCCATGCTGACGAGGTCTTCCTGATTCTGACTGCTGGGGATGCTGTCTATGCTGCAGGGTGAGCAGAGTTGTTTGCTCTGGCTGACGATGGAGGCGGCAGCGTACTGCGGAATCATGAAGCCGCTGTTGAGACCGGGTTTGGCAACAAGGAAGCTGGGCAGACCACGCTTGGCATCGATAAGCTGGTAGGTACGGCGCTCGCTGATGCTACCGAGTTCAGCCACGGCAATGGCGAGGAAGTCGAGTACCATGGCCATGGGTTCACCGTGGAAATGGCCGCCGGAGATGACCATGTCTTCGTCGGGAAGGACAATGGGATTGTCGGTGGTGGAGTTGATTTCGGTTTCGACAACAGAGGCCACATAGGCGATGGTGTCCTTGGCGGCACCGTGTACCTGGGGAGCGCAGCGGAAACTGTAGGGGTCCTGCACGTGCTCCTTGTGGCGGGAGATTATCTGGCTGCCCTCGGTATAGCGGCGGACGGCAGCGGCAGTTTCGAGCTGTCCTTTGTGGGGGCGCACCAGATGGAGGCTCTCGTAGAAGGGCTCGATGCGGCCATCGAAGGCGTCGAGGCTGAGGGAGAGGAGCATGTCGGCCTGACGGCTGAGACGCTGGGCTTTGAGCACGCACCACACAGCGTAGCTGCTCATGAACTGGGTGCCGTTGAGGAGGGCGAGACCCTCTTTGCTCTGAAGCTCGATGGGCTGCCAGCCAAGGGCGTCGTATACTTCCTTCACATCGCAGCGACGGCCTTTCCAATAGACATCGCCAAGGCCGAGGATAGCGGGGAGCATGAGGTTGGCCAAGGGACAGAGGTCACCACTGGCACCAAGGCTGCCCTGCTGGTAAACGATGGGCAGAACGTCGTTGTTGTAGCAGTCGATGAGACGCTGGACGGTCTGCAGCTGGGCACCGCTGTAGCCGAAGCAGAAGTTCTGGGCTTTGAGGAGGAGCATGAGACGGACAACCTCGGCAGGAACTTCGTCGCCAACGCCGCAGGCGTGGCTCATAACGAGGTTTTTCTGCAGTTGGCTGAGCTGCTCTTTGCTGATGGAGATGTTGCAGAGTGAGCCGAAGCCGGTGGTGACACCGTAAATAGGCACCTTCTGGGTTTCCATCTTCTTGTTGAGGTAGTCGCGGCATTTCTGGATGCGGCGTTTGGCCTCGTCGCTGAGGGCGAGGGTCTGATGGCCTTCGACGATTTCACGAATCTTGGCGATAGTGAGACGCTCGTCGGGATTGATATAATGGGTCATAATGAATGGTTTTGTAGGTTAATGTGCTAATGGAGGCTTATTTGTCAAGCTGTTCCTGCGCTTTCCGGGCGATGTCGTCGTCGACAAGCATGCGGCCGCAGTGCTCGCAAACGATGACTTTCTTGTGCATCTTGATTTCGCTCTGGCGCTGGGGAGGGATTTTGCTGAAGCAGCCGCCGCAGGCATCGCGGTCGATAGTGACCACGGCAAGACCGTTGCGGGCCTGTTTGCGGATGCGCTTGTAGGCATTGAGGTAGTGCTCGTCGATGTATTTCTCCTGCTCGGCGGATTTGTTGAGGAAGCGTACCTCGTCTTTCTTGGTTTCTTCGATGATGCCGTCGAGTTCGGCCTTTTTGGAGTCGAGTTCGGCCTGGCATTTCTTTATGAGGAGCTCGGCGGCCTGGATGTGCTGCTCGAGTTCTTTGATTTTGCTGTTGGAGTCGCGGTTGCGGCGTTCGCAGAGCTGGATTTCGAGGTTCTGGAACTCGATTTCCTTGTTGATGGCTTCAAACTCGCGGTTGTTGCGCACGTTGTCCTGCTGCTTCTCGTACTTCTTGATCATGGCCTGATGGTCGGCGATGTCGTTGTTGCGCTTGACGATGTTAGCGTTCTGCTCGGCGATGTTTTCCTTGAAATTGCTGATGCGGGTCTGGAGACCGGCAATCTCGTCTTCGAGGTCCTGGATGGCCTGGGGGAGTTCGCCACGGATGATCTTGATTTTGTCAATTTCAGAATCGACCAGCTGAAGGGTGTAGAGCGCTACGAGACGGCGTTCGGTGGCAACGTCGATGTCGGACATTTGTTGTGTGGCCTCGGCAGTGGTCTGTTCCGTGACTTCGGGTGTTGTGACTTTTTTGGTCATTGTGTGATAAATCTAAATATATTAATATTCTAAATTACAACTAAATATAAGAGACAAAGCTTTTGCCTTGCCGGCTGATGAAACATGCAAAATTACTAAATTTTTTTGATATAACAGAATAAATTAGTTGTTTGCCGAATTGCTCGCTTTCGTAATGGCCTATGTCGGCAAGGGTGATGCGGCCTTCGGCACGCTGGAAGTCGTGGTATTTCATGTCGCCGGTGAGGTAGATGTCGGCCTGCTGACGGATGGCGTCGTCGATGAGGAAACTGCCAGCACCGCCGCAGATGGCGACGCGGCTGACGGCAGGGGTGGCGAGGTCGCTGACACGCAGGATGGGCAGGCCGAGGGCTACTTTCACCTGCTCGAGGAAAGCTGATGTGGGTATGGGATAGGGGAGAGAGCCAATCATTCCGGCACCGATGTCGGGTGACGAGGCGGATTGCAGGGGACGGAGGATATGACAATCTGTCAGACCGAGTTGGAAGGCGAGGATACCATTGATGCCATCCTTGAGGTTGTCGAGGTTGGTGTGGGCTGCGTAGACGGCTATATCGTTCTTGATAAGTGAGATGATGGCTCGGCCTGTGGCATTGGCAGGTGTGATTCGCTTGATGCCGCTGAAGATGAAGGGATGGTGGGTGACAATGAGGTTGGTGCCAAGGGAGATGGCTTCGTCGACCACGGCGGGGGTGAGGTCGAGGGCAACTAGCGCCCCCGTACACTCGCAGTCGGGATTGCCGAGAAGGAATCCAGAATTGTCGTAGTCCTCTTGGTATTCGGGGTGAAATTCGCTGTCGAGGAATTGGATGATTTCGGATAATGTCATGTTGAGAAAATATTTGTTATGGTAACGAGGATGTGGCAGTATTATTGTGTGACATTATGTCAGTGACAATGATGTGTGGGGCGTTTGGCATGGTATATGCAAGGGAAGAGATGCACAAATGCGAAATAAAAACTAAAAATTATAGAATTATGAACATTCAACCCTTAGCAGACCGCGTTCTGATTCAGCCCGCAGAGGCTGAGCAAAAAACAGCATCGGGTATCATCATCCCCGACACCGCAAAAGAGAAACCCCAAAGAGGCCAGGTGATTGCCGTTGGCAAAGGCACCAAGGACCACGAGATGACCTTGAAGGTGGGCGACCATGTGCTGTATGGCAAATACAGTGGCACCGAGGTCGAGATTGACGGTGTGAAGTATATGATTATGAAAGAAAGCGACGTGTACGCTATTATTTAAGTCAGATTATTCAGAATAATCAGATTGTTCAGAAAAAACTCAAGAAAGGAAATTAATTATGGCAAAAGAGATAATTTATAACAATGATGCCCGCGAACAGCTCCGTAAAGGTGTTGACGCTTTGGCAAACGCAGTGAAAGTGACCCTCGGCCCTAAAGGCCGCAATGTGGTTATCGACAAGAAATTCGGTGCTCCCCATATCACTAAGGACGGTGTTACCGTTGCCAAGGAGATTGAACTGGAGAACGGCATCGAGAACATGGGTGCCCAGATGGTGAAGGAGGTTGCCTCCAAGACCAATGACCAGGCCGGTGACGGTACCACCACCGCTACTGTGCTGGCTCAGGCAATTGTCAACACCGGTTTGAAGAACGTCACCGCCGGTGCCAACCCCATGGATCTGAAGCGCGGTATCGACAAGGCTGTTGCCGCTATCGTCGAAGACATCAAGGCCCAGTCGGTTGAAGTGGGCGGCGACATCGAGAAGATTCGTCAGGTTGCTACCATCTCCGCTAACAACGACAGCCAGATTGGCGACATCATCGCTGAGGCAATGGAGAAGGTTTCGAAGGACGGTGTCATCACCATCGAAGAGGCCAAGGGCATTGAGACCAGCGTGAAGGTGGTTGAAGGTATGCAGTTCGACCGCGGTTATATCAGCCCCTATTTCGTCACCGACACTGACAAGATGGAGTGCACCTACGACAGCCCGCTGATTCTTATCTATGACAAGAAAATCAGCACCCTGCAGACCTTGCTGCCTATCCTTGAACAGGTGGCCAAAAGCGGCCGTGCCCTCCTTATCATCGCCGAGGATGTTGAGACCGAAGCCATGGCTACCCTCGTTGTCAACCGTCTGCGTGGCGGCTTGAAGGTTGTGGCTGTGAAGGCTCCTGGTTTCGGCGACCGCCGCAAGGAGATGCTCGAAGACATCGCCATCCTCACCGGTGGCACTGTCGTGAGCGAAGAGAAGGGCTACAAACTGGAAGATGCCACCCTCGACATGCTGGGTACCTGCGAGAAGATTACCATCGACAAGGACAACACCACCATCGTGAACGGTGCTGGCAACAGTGATATGATTAAGGCTCGTGTCAACCAGATCAAGGCTCAGATTGAGAAGACCACCAGCGACTACGACCGCGAGAAGCTGCAGGAGCGTCTGGCTAAATTGGCCGGCGGTGTGGCAGTCATCTATGTCGGCGCAGCCAGCGAGGTCGAGATGAAAGAGAAGAAAGACCGCTTCGACGACGCTCTGCACGCCACCCGTGCAGCTGTGGAAGAGGGTATCATCCCCGGTGGCGGCACCGCTTTCATCCGTGCTGCTGAGAAGCTCAACGCCATCACCCCTGCCAATGAGGACGAGAAGCTTGGTGTCGAGATTATCCGTCGCGCCATCGAGGAACCCATCCGCATCATCGTTGAGAACGCCGGTATGGAAGGCTCGGTTGTGGTGAACGAGGTGAAGAACGGCAAGGGCGACTATGGCTACAACGCCCGCACCGAGAGCTACGAGAACCTGTTCAAGAGCGGTGTTATCGACCCCGCCAAGGTTGCCCGTGTGGCTCTGCAGAACGCTGCCTCCATCGCTGGCATGCTGCTGACCACCGAGTGCGTCATGTGCGACATCAAAGAACCCGAACCCCCGATGCCTGCCAATCCCGGCATGGGCGGAATGGGCGGAATGTACTAAGCCTTGGGAGCACGGACATCATGTCCTCTTCCAATCAATCAAATGCAAAGGGTGTCCCAACTGGGCACCCTTTATTTGTATGACAAAAGCGTTGCTATCACAATAAAAGTATTCCCGCTGCACGCTTAATTTATATTTGGTTCGATGGTTTGAATTCTTTTTATATTCAATAACTTATAGAAAAATATGTAATTTTGTTTGTTGAATTTTATTTCTATATTGAAAAAAAATCGTATTTTTGCAGCCTAGTTCATCCCTCATTAGGGAAGGAAATCGAAGGACGCTTGACCATGAAGTCATGCGTCTTTTGCTTTATGCAAGGTAGGGAAGCCGACGCTTATACTTTTTCATCATCTTGTCTCTGGCGGCATCTTTACCTTCAAGATAATATGCGGTAAGGAGATAATATTCTGTTCCATTGCGCAAAGGTTCAAGGACTATTACATACATCTCATCGCTATCATATATGTATGTTCTAATGCCACTTTTGGGTTCGTCAACAGAGAATACATACATATTGCCTGGTTTTCTTTCTTCCACATGATGCCTTATCCAATGCAGTCTCATTGACCTCGCCATTTCAAACTCCCGATGTTGAGTGGCTTTGTCTGTTATACAAGTAGTCAAGTGCCGAAACAGGCGTTCCATAGAATCTTCTCCATCGGCGGAAGTCGGCTTGATTTGCTTTAAGCGGAATCTGAAGTTAACATTTTCTACAATATCGCGACGAAACACACCCTTTAGGGAGTCAGTTCGCTGATATTCGTTTAAAGCAGCAAGTTCAAGCAGCGCGTTATATCTCTTAAGTAAGTTAGTGGGCATAGTTATCGCAGTTCTATGAAGAAAAGGTTGAGTTTTTCGGAATAGTTGGTTTTTCCGAGATCAATTAGTCCTGCATGCTTCTTTATACGGTCAATAATCTGTACCTTAGCCATATTTTTACGTTCTGTGTCATTGGCATTGTATGATATTGCACCCATTATGAAGTCAGAGAGTTGCATCAACACACTCTCTTCCGACCGTATATTTTGAATTGTTCGGAATAGTTCCGAATTATATTTGTTGTTAAGTATTTCACGAAGTTTCCGGACCTTGTATGCACTCAAGGTGTCTTTGATGTCCAGATACACGTTGTATGAATACATGCTGCTTATGCGATAATTGATAAGCTGATAATACATCTTATAGTAAAAGTCATCGTATGTATTATTCCCATCGCATTTTATCTTTGACTTTTCGACACCAACCGCACGAAAACACATATCCGTTGCAAAGAAGTAATCTGTAAGTTCAAGATAGAATTTTAGTTTTGACTTGGACACTGTTGACCACTTGATTTCTCGATTGCAGTTATGCCTCAACTTCATCTCTTTAATCTGTTGACTGTGTATCTGGACTTGTGGATACGCACAACTCACCGATCCTAAAAACATATATGGCTTATGGTCGTGTTCCAAATGGCAACTCTCATCGCAATATATATTGAATGTCTTGCTCATTTTATTATTATCTGTTTTTAGGTTGCAAAATTACGACTATTTTTTGACTTGTAGAAAATATTTTTTGTCATACCGGGAAAAAGTCGTATTTTTGCAATCGGTTTTGAGAATATAAGCTCAAACCGAAAGTAATTAATTATAGAAGCGTTATGCTTCCTTGTACTTGAGAACCTAGGAAATTTTCAAGCAGATAATCAAGGTTGTATTGCAGCTTCGCGTATGCACGCGTGGGCTGTTTTACATTAGATTATCGGGTTTTCCTAGGACCTTCAAGTACAATGTGAGACATACAGGCCCACGCTTCTTTTGTAACCATGCTGTTACGGGTCGGACAGCAGAGGAGTTGTACCCGCCACGTATAAGGGAAAACGAAATGGTTGTTTTGTATATTGTTATTGGCGCTATTGCGGCTTTTTACTTCATAATAGAACCAATAAGACGTTTTAAGGAACTTAATGCGGAAAATGTCAATAAAGTAAAAGAACGTCTGTATGCTGACTTGTTACTGATTGCAATTGCAGATGGAAAAGTGTCTGTCGAAGAGAAAGATTTCCTTTTTTCTATAGAGAAAAAGATTGGTTTTGTTAAGTCTGGTTTTTTTTTTCAAGGTGAGTATTTCCCTTCCCCTCTTGATAATCTTGCTTATTTATTAATTATAAGTAATCATGATGTAACATTTATTCGTAAGATAATTGATGCTTGGGAATACATCCCATACCCAAAATCAAAAAAGAAAAGGTATGGACATTTGCAGATGGTAATCTCAATGATGCTTGCCGACGGTGTATGTACACCAGAAGAAATAAACTACTGCTACCAAATTGCTGACAAAATGGGATTAGGAAAGATTGCGGTATATGCATGTATGTATTACTTCAAAGAGGGTGCGGAGAAAAGTGCAGATTTAAAACTTATGGGAGCAGTGTTGTCATACTTTGAGAATGGCGGTTATTGCCCCAACATTTAGTATTCGATTATGAGTGACAAGGATAATATAATTGAGGAACGGGAATCCTTTTTCATCCGAATAACTGGAGATTTTTACGATTTCGTCTCCGGCTTTGCCATCCCAATTGTATTAGTTGGCACACCGATATTCCTTGTGCTTTTGGGACTAACATTTCTTTGCCATTGGGATATTGTGTGTAGTCTGTTTTCGCTGGTCAGTGGTTTTTCTCTTTTGTTCCTTGCCTACATTATCTCATTAATCCTTGTAATAGACCGTTTGCTATTATATAGAGTGAGCAAGGAAAGAGCCCCCCATTATTCACTAACCGTTATATGGGGCATTGTACTGATTGGACTTGGCATCACCTTGTGTTTTGTTACCAACAACCATAATAAACAGTACAAGTTCGATTGTGCTGAGTGGTATGTTGACGAAGAGAATCATCTCTATCACTGGAATAAGAAATGCGACAAGATTGGCTCAACAACCCATGTTGCCAAGGGCTATGAAATTCGTGGCCAAGGACTGGTGTTTTGTGACTATTGCAAAGATGAACTTGATGATTATGAGTCATCGTATAAGCCAATTCGTAGACCTTAAAAATAATAAATTATCAATACAAACAAATGATGATTCAGCGTATTTTGACTTTTATTGTAGTAGCCGTGTTTTTAAGCTGGCTTTGGTGTGACATTGACCCTGAGAAAACCTATCATTGGTTAGGCGGCCTTTGGCATGGTATGAATTTCGTCCCCAACCTAATCAGACATGTATTCACAGGTTGTTTGATTAAGGCAAGCGAATGTGCTGGTGGATACAATTTCTTTTGGTGGACAGCCACGATACTCTCTTCAATAGGGTTTGTTACAGGTACAGGACAAAGTATCAAAAACAGTTTTTTTGATGATTAATAAAAAGACATCGACTATCATCTGCCTTATTACGGCTTTACTATTGGTAATAGGTTGTTTCCATCTACCAATAGGCTATTATACCTTTTTGCGAATAGTTGTGTTTGTTGCATCCATTGTAATCATTATTGATAGCCATAAAATGGGATTCAATTATAGCAATGTAACAACTGGTATTGTTGGCATACTATTCAACCCCATTATTCCCGTTTACTTTCACAGCAAAATGCTATGGACTGTGATAGATATTATTGCATCAGTTTGGTTTATTATAGTTTTCTTCTTTGTGACTCATAAACCAACAACCATAATAAGAAATACGAGTTTGAATGCACCAAATGGTATGTAGACGAACCAAATGGCATTTATCATTGGAATAGTAAATGTTATAGATTGAGTATGCCTACCTATTCGGCAAAAGGCTTTGGGTTTTGCGATAAGGGATTGGGATTATGCGACTACTGCAAAGAAGAAATGGAAGAATGTTGCACCGAGCCAATACGTAGATATTAATTATTAACGGAATAAATTTTGAAACAATGAGCACATTTAGTATTATCTTAATTGCCTATTGTGTTGTAGCGATAGCCATAATGTTTATTGTCTTATACCGTAGGCAGCATGACCCTAGGCCGTGGGGTAGTTTAATAGAGAAGAGATCTCTTTGGAAAATAGTCTTACCACTACCCATATACCCTATCGCTTGCATTTTTTTAGGATTGATATTGGCGTTTGACCCCCAAGAGCGTCGCAATAGAACTATACTGAAAAAATCTCTGAAAACAAAATATGATTTTGAAAAAGAATATAAAGAACTGAAAGTTGATAAGATAGATGTTGAAAGTGGACTTGATAACACGCTTCAGAAAAATGCATCTTTATGTATGGCAAATGGTATGTTCGGGAAAGATCTTTCATCTTTCTTTTCTATGTTGGACGACAATGTATATCAAGTATTGTATGACGAAAAACTATTTGACAGAACCAATGGCAAATCCAATGTTGAGTATTATTGGAACAACTGGTTGAAGCGTCAATCTGATAAGAGTAATACCCATAAATACAAGGTTGTAAAAGCCAAGTACTTCCAGACTGAGGCTTTGCAAATATTGTTCTACAATGAAGAAAAACGTTATTGCGGTTCATCGCTTGTACTTTTTTCATTTAACACTCAAGCAAAAATTCAACGGATTGTTTTCACTGGAGATCATATTTGGTACACAGGATTTCTGGATAATAAACAGAGTCTACTGTCCACACTGGAATCATTACTTCCAGATGCTTTGATGACAGACTTTGAAATCGAGAAACATCTCCCGTGCCTGAAATGTGGTATGGATTCCTCCAAACTCATTTGGTTTGGTTATAGACATGTTGCTTATGGTGGTGAAGTTTCATTCTGCCCTAATTGTAAAGACGTAGTTGAACACTATTGCAATACGCATTTTTATGTAGACTATTCGTCAGAACATTTTCCATTAGGAGATAATATTGAATATATTGAAAATGCGCTGAGCTCTGATATGGGTCTTGTGGCTCCCCAAGCCCCCAGGCCGATTGGTATTCACGGTCAGGTTTTCTTGGAACCAATAGAAGATGTCTTGAAACAGTGCAATAACTCCATAGAAGGAACTATAGAGGACAAATTGTTAAATGCTGCAAACAACGGAGTATATGAAGCCTATAATAATATTGCAATTAAACTGCTCAATAAGGATGTTGAGAAAGCCATTGAATACTTCAAACTGGCAGCAGAACATGGTGTGGCAAACAGTATGGTGAATCTGTCCCTTTGGTACTACGCAGAAGGTGAAATCTTTCGTTTCCTTAATTATACACATCAGGCAGCACTGTCTGGGCATTTAATTGGGTTATACAATGCAGCTGTGACAGAACATTCAGTTGTTTACACAGGGGCACCACAGATTTACAGGGCAGAGGAACTATACTTAAAGGCAATTGATGAATGTTATAGACAGGAGGCGGAAGAGCGCGAGAGCAAGAAAGAGAAAGATACCTATTGTAGCTTGGTTTTGCAATATGCCTACTACAATTTAGGTTTATTATATTATCAAGACTACGGGGATTATAAAAGACGCAATTTGGATTTAATCTATGAGCAGGAGGATGTGTTTGCAGACTTGCTAAAAGCTTACGCCTATCTTAACAAATGTCCTACACAAAATGATAAAGTGAGAGATTTAAAGGTTTGTATTTATAAAAAGATTATGAATGTGCAAAAAGGGAAGGTGGCAGACGAAATCAAAGATGACCATGACTACGAGGACTTGCCGTTTTGATATGGCTGCCAATGCACATAATTGTCGAGAATTATTATTCGATGCCGCAAATCAGCTGTTTATAAATGTGCTATACACCCAGCACTACCTCTGCGGGGATGCCGAGTTTGCGGCTAATGTTACGTGCTAATGGCAGGGATGGTTCTGTCTTGCCACGTATAATCTCGCTGAAATGCGGTGCCGATATACCTAAGAGGGCGGCCGCTTCACGCTGAGTCATTTTCTTTTTGTGAAGGCTCTCTTTGATTGCCTCGGTAAGCATCATCTCTGGCGGAGGGAAAGGATAGTTGATGTCCTCGTATTCTTCCACGAGTTCAGAAAGCATATCCAGTTCGGCCATGCGTGGGTCGGTCAACGGCATATCGTCCGACACCACTTTCAGTAGTTCTTCTATTCTTGCCATTGCGGCCTCGTAGGCTGCTTCGTTCTTAATATGTGCCATATCTCAAATGTTTTGAATGTCTTTTATTTTGTCATATTCTTCGTGTGTCCCGATAAAGCGGATGTAGACCGTATGTGGTGTGAAGAGTATGATTACCACCAAGCGGTAGTCGTTGCCCTTTATGTTAAACACATAGCGGTCGTTCCCCACTTGTGACACTGTAGCGAAAGTGCGGCGTATGTCGGCGAAATTGTGCCAGTCGGCTTCTTTTGTCTTTTTATACCAGTCGTCAAGAGGCCTCATAGCCTGTGGGTTATTTACAACGTATTGATTTATCGTCTTTTTTGAAACAATTCTCATCTCAGAAATACATATTTTGACAATGCAAAGATACAAATTAAATTAGATGTGGCAAAATAAATTTATAATATTATGTAATTTACTGGAGCCACTGTCGAGGATGTTTAGAATGAGTTTTGGGTGCTAAACTTGACAGGGAAAGCTTTCGCCGTTCTCGTCATCGGGTATCTTACGAGACTGAAGTGGGTACAATCCCAGTATGGGTGGAATGTACTAACCGCGTGCTCGCGGAGAGCAATAATAAGAAAGGGAGAGTCCAATCGGGTTCTCCCTTTCTTTTATAATGCTTGCTATTTTTGATAGTTGGCGACAAGGCTGAGATGCCAAGTATAGATTGAGATAGACATATTCTTGGTGATTTTTTCTGTAATGTGACAATAATTGTGTATTTTTGCAATATGAAATCACCTAAAGAAATAACGGTCGAGCAGTGGCTGATGCGTCTGACGAAGGAGCTTGTTGACATCACCCCTGAGGAGGATAACCTGCCGCTGCATGTCATCCGCGACCTGATTAACAACAAGGAAATACAAGCTGTTCAGGACTACGCCAACAAGGTTTCCATCACCCGACTTGGCTTTAACGATCATGGCCCTGTACACATGCGTACGGTTTGCCATAATGCCTTGCGGATGCTCAAACTGCTGTACACTGCCGGCATCCCCACCAGTCTCCAAAAGGAGCAGGTGGGAACATTTGACGATAGCGTCACAGCCGTGGCGCTTGCCTCGTTCTGCCATGACTTTGGCATGACTATAGGTCGTCAGGACCATGAGCTATACTCGGGCATCCTGGCCTACAACATCATCGACAGCATCCTGCTGAAAAACCTGCCAGACGAAAGCGATTTAATGCGACGTGTTGTCATCCGTTCCACCGCCATGGAGGGTATCCTCGGTCACATGGGTACCCGTAAGGTTCATACAATTGAGGCGGGCATTGTTCTCATTGCGGACGGCTGCGACATGACCAAAGGCCGTGCACGTGTACCCATCGAGATTAACACCGCCCCCAAGATGGGTGACATCCATAAGTATTCCGCCAACTCGATTGACCGTGTACTGATTCAGAAAGGCAACAAACGCCCCGTCCAGATTGTCGTCCAGATGTCGGCGGAAGTAGGCCTCTTTCAGATAGAGGAGGTCTTGTTGCCTAAGATTAACTCCAGTCCCGCTAAGGAGTATATCGAGCTCTTTGCCTGTGTCAATGCGTCTGAGCCGAAACGTTATTTGTAGTATGAATGACTTTACAATGAAAGACACTTTATTTCTCTTTCTATTGCTGGCAGTGACTCTAAGTGTCCGCTCGCAAGAGCCCTTGCCTTTGCTCACTCCTCAGCAGATGCCCAACCCTGTTCGGTTCCTCCCACCCCCACCTGACACGCTGTCGGATGCTTTTGCTTACGACCAGTCGCAATACCGCTGGGGCAAGGAGCAACGGTTGGACTCGGCACGGCTCGCCATTGCGGTACGCGATGCCGATTGGAGCATTGATTGTATCTGCCGTGAGTTTAGCGAGCCTTTTGGCATGACCATCTCAAAAGAGGCCACACCGGCAATTTTCCGTATGCTGTATGTGGGACTTATCACCGCCGACATGGTGGGGAAACTGCCTAAAGATTTCTATAAGCGTACACGCCCATACGTCTATTATGGTGAGCCTACTATCTATCCACAAGATGAGGATGAACTTCGATACAACGGTTCGTACCCTTCGGGGCATACAATAGAAGGGTGGTGCGCAGCGTTACTACTGACAGAACTGAATCCCGACAGGGCAGATACCATTCTGGCACGAGGATTCATGTACGGTCAGAGTCGTGTGATAGCAGGCTATCACTGGCAGAGCGATGTGGATGCCGGACGACTGGCCGCCAGTGCCGCCATCGCCCGACTGCATGCCGACAAACGTTTCATGAGACTATTGAGAAAAGCACACAGAGAATACCGTTGCCTGTCCCGCAAGAAGAGATGATGTGAAGTGCATAGGGGAGACCGTGCATTTCTTTCAGGCGGCTGTTACAACAGTCGCTGAAGCAGGTTGCAGCATTCGGTTGTGGCAACAGCCACACTGGCTTCATGTTTAGTAAAAGTGGCTCCGGGAGCATAAGGTTTGCCCCCGTTGATAGACTTGTTAGTGTCGAGATTCATCAAGGTATGGGAACCCTCCTTGGGTTTGGTTTTGAAGATCTTTTCAATCAAGTCGCTAACGACTCCATAGGTGCCGGCACGTAAACCTCCTTTGGCTTCGGCGAACATTAGGAAGTCTTGCTGGTCCATCATCTTGGAGAACTCTGGAATATCAATCTTTTCCATTGAAAGGCCCCGTTCACGGGAATAAAGACTGTAGAGGTCGATATAGTTGGTATGGGAATAGAAATCGCCTATCGTATGGAGGTCGACACCTGCCAGAATGTATCTTTTGCGGTCGGTGTGCAGATGAAAGTTGTTGATGGCATCCTTGTAGGCATTGACGATTCGGTCGTTCCCTTTGTAGTTGTCAAGATGAACTGACGACTTGAACGAGAGGATGATGTCGGAAAAGAAACCTATTCCAAAACGCATCCATCGTACTGCACTATCGGAGAAATCGGTCCCGATGAAAGCATCGCTAAGCATTTTTTTGTGGGTCTTTATACCGAATTTGTCCAATCGCTTGACGAATGAACGGATACTGAACTTGCTGTTGTCGTTATTATTACCTTGTGTCATAGTGATAGAGTTGAAGCTACAAAGATAATGTTTTTACTTGATTTGAACAATCAGTATTTGATGTGAAAGATACCCGACAACAATGGATGGTTATGTTTTTTATTGATAATCGAAAAAAAAAATGTATTTTTGCATATTGAATTTTGGACATATTACTCTACTATGTGTCTATAGTACAATTACCTATTGAATTGGCATGTGCCATTGGACAGGGAATGTACATATTCGCACAGAAAATAGAACAAGATTAATTTATAATTCATATAACATAATGAAGAAAACAGTATTAACAATCATGACACTATCGCTCTTTGCTGTTACAGCATGTAACAAGGGTACCGAGTTGACCTCGGGTGTCAATCTTGACAACCTCGACACGACAGTCAACCCTGCCGAGGATTTCTATCACTACGCTTGCGGCGGATGGCTGAAAGCTCACCCGCTGGATGCCGAACACAGCCGCTATGGGGCTTTCGACGTGTTGGCCGAGACCAATCAGGAACAGTTGCGTACCCTTATCGACTCGCTCGTCAATACCAAGAACGACCCTGGCAGCTATGGCGACAAAATTGCCACTCTCTATTCTGTGGGTATGGACACTGTCACCATCGAGAAACAGGGTGCCGAACCCATCATGCCTTACCTGAACGAAATCGCCGCCATCAAGAGCGTTGATGAACTTCAGCCTGAGATGCGCCGTCTGCACGGTATTGGCATCAATCCCTTCTTCGCCATCTTCAACGAGGCTGACGCCAACGACGCCAACCAGTGCATTGCTTGGCTCTACCAGTCCGGCATAGGCATGGGTGAGCGCGACTACTATCTGGAAAGCAAGGGCCGCGAACCCGAGTTGCGCAAGGCTTACGTCGCCTTGATGGAAGCCCAATTTGCCAATGCGGGTTATGACAAAATCAGTGGCAAGACCCCTGCACAGCTCGCCAAAATGGTCATGGACCTTGAAACCCGTTTGGCCAAGTCCCAATACTCCAACGAGGAGAACCGTGACCCCTTCAAGACTTTCAACAAGATGAACTTCGACACTGCTGCTGTGCGTGCCGCTGGCATCGACCTCAAGTCTTATTTCTCAGAAATCGGTCTTCCCAAGCTCACCAGCTTCAACATGTGCCAGCCCGAATACTTCAGTGAAGTGGGCAAGGTGCTGAATGAGCCCAAAAGTCTTGATGCCGTTAAGGCTTATTACGCTTGGAATGTCATCAACACTGCTGCACCGTATCTGAGCAGTAACTTCGTCAACACCAATTTCGACTTCTACGGCCGCACCCTCAGTGGAGCCGAGCAGTTGCGTCCCCGCTGGAAACGCGTCACCAGTACTGTCGACGGTGCCATGGGCGAAGCGCTGGGTGAACTCTATGTGGCCCGATTCTTCCCCCCGGAAGCCAAGCACCGCATGGTTGAGATGGTCAACAACTTGAAAGAGGCTTTTGCCATGCGTATCCATGATGCCAAATGGATGAGTGAAGGCACCAAAAAGCGTGCTATCGAGAAACTCTCCACCATCATGGTGAAAGTAGGTTATCCCGACAAGTGGAGAGACTACAGCGGTCTTGAAATCAAGAAGGACAGCTACTTCGCCAATGTTGTCCGCAGCAACCAGTTCGACATTGCCTACATGGTGTCCAAGATCGACAAGCCCGTTGACAAGACCGAGTGGGGCATGACTCCCCAGACGGTTAATGCATACTATAACCCCACCACCAACGAGATTTGCTTCCCGGCCGGTATTCTGCAGAAACCCTTCTTCGACATGAATGCCGACGACGCCTTTAACTATGGTGCCATCGGTGTGGTTATCGGACATGAGATGACCCATGGCTTCGACGACCAAGGCCGCCACTACGACAAAGACGGCAACCTGAACGACTGGTGGGAGGACGAGGATACCGTCCGCTTCAAGGCCAACGCCCAGGTGCTTGTCGATTGGTTCAACAAGGTTAAAGTCAGTGACGATCCTCTTACCTATGCCAATGGCCAGCTCACTCTTGGTGAGAACATCGCCGACAACGGTGGTCTGCACATCAGCTACCAAGCACTGCAGAATGCGCTTGCCAAGCGCCAGGTCAACGACAAGGAAATGGATGGTTTCACCCCCGCCCAGCGATTCTTCCTCGCCTATGCCGGTGTATGGGCCAGCAACATCCGCGAGGAGGCCAAACTGCAGCTTACGGCTGCCGATGTCCACAGCCTGGCCGAGAACCGTGTGAACGCCACCTTGCCGCATATCACTGAGTTCCTCGAGGCTTTCGGCATCCAGCCTGGTTGCGCCATGTACCTCGCTCCTGAACTCCGTGCTCAGCTCTGGTAATTGCATCCCTTTCTTTTTCATATCATTAAGAGTCGCTCATGTGGCGACTCTTTTTTTATGCCCACAGTACAATCGCAGATTAAAAAAGTTTTCGTATCTTTGCACTACATTCTTGCTGCTGGTATATTTGGCAACAAGTTGAAACAAAGTTGTATATAAACTAAACATTATAAGCATCATGAAACAACTAATCGAGTGCGTACCCAATATCAGCGAGGGACGCGACATGAATATCATTAACCAGGTGACAGCCGAGATTGAAAAAGTAGAAGGCGTAAAGCTTCTCGACGTGGATCCCGGCCAGACAACCAACCGTACAGTCATCACCTTTGTGGGAGAACCCGAGCAGGCTTGCGAGGCCGCTTTCCGTGTAGTTCAGAAAGCCGCCGAACTTATCGATATGCGCAACCACCATGGCGCTCATCCCCGTCAAGGTGCCACCGATGTGTGTCCGCTTATCCCCGTCAGCAACATCAGCATGGAAGAAGTGGTGGAATACGCCCACAAACTTGGCAAACGCTTAGGCGAGGAGCTGAACATCCCCATTTACTGCTACGAGAATGCCGCCTTCCAGCCCAAACGCCGCAATCTGGCCTATTGCCGCACCGGCGAATACGAGAGCCTTTCCAGCCGTTTGGGCAGCGAGGAATGGAAGCCCGACTTCGGTCCCAATGAGTGGAACGACCATGTGGCCCAGACCGGAGCCACCCAGGTGGGTGCCCGCGATTTCCTCGTAGCCATCAACTACAATCTCAACACCACCAGCACCCGCCGTGCCAACGCCGTAGCCTTCGATGTGCGCGAAAAGGGGCGTCCGCAGCGCGAGGGCGGCAAACCCAGCGGCAAGATAATGAAAGACGAGAAGGGCAATACCATCATGATTCCCGGCACCCTCAAGGGCACCAAGGCCATCGGTTGGTATATCGAAGATTACGGCATCGCACAGGTCTCGATGAACATCACCAGCATCAAGGTAGCTCCTGTCCACCTCTGTTTCGACGAGGTGTGCCGTTGCGCTGCCAATCGCGGTCTCCGCGTTACGGGCTGTGAAATCGTGGGTCTTATTCCCAAGAGTGTGCTGATTGACGCCGGTAAATACTATCTGGCCAAACAGCAGCGCAGCCTTGGTGTCAGCGAGGACGAAATCATGAAGGTGGCTATCAAGAGCATGGGTCTTGACGACCTCAAGCCTTTCGACCCCAAGGAGAAAGTAATCGAATTCCTTATCGAAGACCATAGTCAGAAGAAGCTAGTCGACCTCACCTGCACTGGTTTCTGCGACGAGACCGCCAGCGAGAGCCCCGCTCCCGGTGGTGGCAGTGTGAGTGCCTATATGGGCGCTTTGGCCGCATCGTTAGGTACGATGGTTGCCAACCTGACTGGTGGCAAAGCAGCCTACGACGATGAGTGGGAGAAGTTCAGCGACATCGCTGTCAAAGGTCAAGCCCTTAAGACAGAGCTCTTGCACCTTGTTGACGAGGATACCAATGCTTTCAACAAGATAATGAATGCATTTGGCCTGCCCAAGAAAACCGACGAGGAGAAGGCTGCACGCACTGCAGCTATCCAAGAGGCCACTAAGTTCGCTACCGAAGTTCCCTTCCACACCATGCAGAAGAGTTTCGAAGCCTTCGAGGTGTGCCGTGCGATGGTGGAGTGGGGCAACCCGGCAAGTGTGACGGACGGAGGCGTTGGAGCGCTTGCCGCGCGTAGTGCCGTCATGGGTGCCCATCTCAACGTGAAGATCAATGCCAGCTCTCTGAAAGATGAATCATTCAAAAACGAAATTCTTTCCAAGGCTGCCGACCTTGAGGCACGTGCGATTAAAGAAGAGGCTGAAATCATCAAGATTGTAAACGAAAAGATTGGTCTCTAATTCTCGCACTTCTTTCCCCGGATATATGAACCGAGAAGATATATTAAAAGAAATTGAGCAACAGCAACAACTGTTGCTCAATTATTTGGAACTTGAAGTAGACATGGAAGACGATTCAGCATATATAGCACGCGGTAATGGCTTCTGTGATTCCAAATACAGTGAGGACTTCCTCCAAAGCCAGGTCAACAAGATTCGAAGCCGTATAGCCGAACTTGAGAACTTACTGAAATGATTCGCCCCATTTGCCCTATTTCAAACTACAAGACACATCTTTTTTGAGAGAACAGACCATTTATTTCCCCTTTTCTGTTAATAGTCTAAATAAACAGAAAAGGGGATTTCTTTTTCCACAAAATCTTACAATCAATTACGAAACAGCTTATTATCTATAGTATCGCTCATTTCTAACAAGCGAATAAAGCTCACTTTAAAACCCTAATCGGGCATTTGGAGGATGCCTGAAATGACCGATTGGGGTTAAACCTCATTACAAGAAAAACAATGCCCTAGTCATAAAAGGCTAAGGCATTGTTTCTGGATTCGTCTTGTTCGGAAAAATACTTATTCAACTACTTCAGCTATCGAACCACGATAAGCCGGGCAAGTGTGATGAGTGCATGAAGATGCAACCATGGCGATAAGCATGACCAAACAGACTGCAATAAGGGACTTTTTCATGTTGATTCTATTATTTATATTATGTTTAATGTACTCAGTGTCATTAGTATTTAAATATGTCCTTTTTCTAAATCAATATTGGATGACTCCTCAGAATTAGAAATACCCAATACCCCAGCTTCTATTAGACGACCTCTAATAACTTTCTCTCTTATAGTGGAGGAATGCGACTTATGTGCCAACTCATAAACTCGTGATGGAGTAGTAAAACTCAGGAATGCAATCCTAAGATATGTCCACCTGTTCGAACTGTTCCACCAATTCTTTTTAACTTCTTCGCTCATATAATAAAATCATTATTAATGCATTATTAACCAACCTACCTCATTCTATCTCGATACAAAAATACAAAAAAAAATATATATACAAAGAAAAATGTACGTTTTTTTTTCTTAATAACCGACATTATGACGATAACATGCCTAAATGGTAATGATTAATCAAGTAGAGGTATAGAGGTACCGTGTTATCCTCACACAAATAATAATAATTGATCAATGCACAGTTCTTCTCGTATATACAAGGAATACGCCTACGCCAATAATGAATAGAAAGCAAGTCTCATAACGATGCCAATCATTTCTTTAGTTGATCTGGCATAAAATACATTGCAATCATTGAACAAACTGAATGGCAAAGGTGGATAAACGGATAGGGTAGGGAAGCATTGTGGACAATATCATTCATTAGCATGATGCACAATTGATGTTATTACGTAATTGGGGATGTATTCCAGAAACCAAAGATAGCACATGAGTTGTTATGGTTTGGATGATTGGTATAATGAATTATTACAAAACTGACTTGTATATGATATAATCTTATTTAATTTCCTGTTACATAACAACATGTGTGATGGATTCGAGTTGTTTTTAACTTTTTAGCTCTCATAAATGATATTTGATAGATAGGTATGATATTTATTGATACCAAACGTGGGATAATGAAGATATGATGTAATTAGTCTTTATCTACATAGTTTCAACAAGTGTGCGTGTTTAATTCTGTAAACATCAACCAAAGGATAATATAGTTACATTCGTAAATATTGTAACAGAATGGGTATTATTACAGATGTAAACCACATAAAACATGTAAACCACATAAATAGTGATATAATTGATATATATTGTATTATTAGTAAACTATATATCAATATATAATTATAATCATATAAAGTATTAAATGAGATTAAATGAAGGTATAATCAACTTCGAAATAAATAGAATTTAATAGACTTAATAACAATAGAATATATTTAATCATTTAATGTTTTGATTTATCAATTCGCAGGTTTACATCTGTAATAATATAAACAATTATTTATGTAAACCGAAAAAAAGTCGTATCTTTGCACAATGAATTAAATGTAGTTACAGATGTAAATTACTAGAAATACGAATCAAACAAATATTATGGTATGGTAGACAGAATAAATCTTTTATTGAAAGCAAAAAATATAACAGCGCGACAGTTCGCTGAAGAAATCGGCATCCAGCCAAGTGGGATATCACACATATTGTCTGGACGAAATAATCCCAGTCTTGATTTTGTTTTGAAAGTAATGAAACGGTGGCCTGAAATAAATATCAGCTGGCTTATGTTTGGCAAAGGAGAAATGTATGTTTCTCCAAGTGAGATGCAACAGCCAACGATTCTTGAGCAGCCTATCGTACATGAAACAACGGAATCTCAGCAAGATGAGTACGATCTTTTTTCACAACCAGCCTTTACTGCCGAAGAGCTAGTGACTCAGAACGATAACAATTCTGTTCACAAAGTAGAAATGCAACAATCTGAAAAACAGGATGTATCTACAATTGACAAGATTAAGGCTGTGCCATATACTCCTACCAACAATCCTCCTGAAGACCAGGCTGTTGTGGCAAAAAAAGAAACGAAGAATGACGAAACTCACTCGACCGATGAGATTTCGACAAAAGAAGCAAATAAGGTTGGTGTACCCGTTCAGATAAATGTGACGAGGAAGAAGATTGAAAAAATAGTGGTACTATATAACGACCATACATTTGCCGAATATTTCCCTGAATAGTCTTTCATTCGTAGGCATCAACGGTGGGTGTATGTAGAACATACAATATAATAATAGAATTGTCGTTATTAATTATTATGAGATACATCACTTTGCTATTGCCACTCGCCTTTTTTTTGGCAACGGGCTGCCAAGAAAAGGAAACGGTACATGAAAAGCCCTTTTACCCTGCCGTCGGAGCCATCAATGCTCGGTATTCCATTGGTGACACCACAACCGTGGTGTTTGCGCAAGGGAATTTGCAATATCAGGCATCGACAAAGACATGGCGTTTTGCTGCTCATCAATATGATGTAATTGGCACAAGTAACAATCTGGTAGATACGACATACAGTGGCTGGATCGACTTGTTTGGCTGGGGAACATCAGGTTACCGTAACCTCATGCCTTATACAATAATCGACACCAACAGCTATTATGGCATCGAGGACCAAGATATAAGTGGTACAGATTACGATTGGGGTCGTTACAACTCCATCAGCAATGGGGGCGACAAACCACGTGTATGGCGAACAATGTCGTATGAAGAATGGAAGTACCTGTTCTCCTATCGCGAATTGGCCAATGTCAAGCGCGGATTGGCTACAATCAAGAACGCTCGGGAGGATGGTTCACCGATGTATGGTCTGCTTTTGCTTCCGGACAAATGGGAGCTACCGGCAGGCTGTTCTTTCCAATACGGAATCGGAGAAATGTTCTCCACCAATGTTTATACTATCGAGCAGTGGAAAAGTATGGAAGGCGCCGGAGCTGTATTTCTTCCCACTGGAGGCTATCGCGACCGCGACAATGTATCGCTGGTGGGAGAGTATGGATGCTATTGGACGGGCAGTTATTATGATCAAGAAACCGCATACGAAGTGTATATACAATCGTTAGGTTATGCCTTATCCACTGCGGCGCGAAGCAATGGACATAGTGTGCGTCTGGTCCAAGAGCGATAGACAGCGAAACAGTGATACGCCTGAGATGAAATAGTTGACCGGCAGAATGGAACCCATGTTTTTTATTTGATGAAAGGAATTGATACTATGAACTACACAAGTGAAGAAATTAAGCAGATTGTTGAACGCCAGCGAACCTATTTCCTCAAGGGAGAAACGCTTGACTTGAAGTGGCGAATAAAACAGTTGAAACGTTTAAAAGCAGGGGTATTGGCCTATGAGCATGAATTTGAAGAGGCATTGCAACAAGACCTTGGCCGTAGTGCGGTGGAAGGCTATCTATGCGACATCCTCCCAACCATCACCGAGATTAATGAGACCATTCGAGGACTAAAGCGTTGGGCACGCCCCGAATGCCATTATAGTGGCTTGATGTGTTTCCCAAGCATTGTGACGAAGGTATACAAAATGCCATACGGTGTCACACTTATTATCAGTCCGTTTAACTTCCCCATCCTTCTCACCCTTGGGGTGCTGACAGCCAGTCTGGCCGGTGGCAACACTGCTGTTATCAAGGCCAGCAGCAAATCGGCTGCATGTACGGCCGTGTTGAAGCGGTTCATCGCCGACCTGTTCCCTCCTGAGTATGTAACACTTGTTGATGGTGGACACGATGTGGCTGACATGTGTCTGGAACAACGATTCGACAAGATTTTCTATACTGGCTCGCCAGCAGTGGGGAAACATGTGATGGCGGAGGCGGCAAAGAATCTTACCCCCGTGGCATTGGAGT
Organism: Bacteroidales bacterium; assembly: GCA_017550405.1. GTDB lineage: Bacteria > Bacteroidota > Bacteroidia > Bacteroidales > P3 > Colimorpha. The sequence continues at coordinate 73,047 of JAFZPH010000019.1, read as the reverse complement.
TGGGCGGAGAGACAGGTAACTGGTGCATTGTGCGTAAGGATGCCGACTTGAAGGATGCTGCACGGAAAGTGGCTTTCTTCAAACTATGCAATGCTGGGCAGATTTGCATCAATATCAATCAGGTAGCTGTCGCTGAAGAGGTGGCGGATGATTTCGTCAGGGAATTGAAGATGGCTTTCTCCAAACAGATTGGTGATTCACCGCTTACAAACGAGTCATACCCCAAACTGATTACCGAGTCTGCCTACGACCGTTGTGCTGCCTGGGCCGAAAGCCATCGCAACCGGATTGTGATGGGGGGACAAGGAGACAGGAGCAGCCGTCGCTATTCACCAACAATTCTATATCCTATAGGAATAGATGATCCAATCGTACAACAGGAACTGTTCTGTCCGCTGTTGCCGATAGTCCCATTCAAGGATGCCGATGTCGATTGGCTCATGAATGTCATTGCCGAGAGGGAGCATCCCCTGGCTATGTATCTCTTCACCCGCAATCGTCGTTGGGCACGTCGGGTGATGCGTAGCCAACAGTATGGGGGAGGATGTATCAACGAGGTATGCATACATCTTATGGTACAAGGGGTTCCTTTCAATGGCACAGGGCATTCAGGCATGGGTGCCTATCATGGCGAATGGGGCTTCCGCGAATTCACTCACCCATCCACTGTGCTGATGGGTAGCAACAGGTTCAACCTTTCTCTTCGTGAACATCCCTACAGCGGTAGGGCAGGGGAGAAGAAGCTCAAGATGTTGAAGATATTTTCTAAGTGATATTATTTATATCCATTCGGACTTTTGTCCAAGAGCCGGTAATGCAGGATTCACTTAATCAGCAGCCACTGATTTTTGAACATACAACTTCCGACACCTTGTCTTTCAAGCTCGCCGACGTGGAGTTCACTATTGTCAGTGAATCGTCAAAGCCAGAGTAAAGGCAAATCTTTTCTCTTCAAACAAGGTCGTCTCCAACTTTTCATTCGGTTGAAGCTGGGTAAGTACATTGCGCAGCTCGTGCGTGATGCCGGTGCCGCGAAGTTTGAAGAGGGCCTCTTTCTTCGTCCAGAAGGCGGCAAAGGTCTGCTCAGGACAGGCTGATTGTTGTACCTGCTGTACTTCATCCTCGTTCAGACAGTAGTTGAGCAATGATTCGGAAGGTGAGACAAATCGTTCCACATCCACTCCAATAGGTGCATCGTCCACTGCCACAGCGATGGCGTGTGGACAGTGGCTGATGTTGAAGTGTATACCATGATGGTTGGCTAGATAAGGCTTGCCATGGGAGTTGTATTCGAAATGAAGGGGATCGTCATCGTGTATTAACTCCCTCCTGGTCAACAGCTCTTTCAGCATTAGTATGCTTTTGAGCGTGGCGAACTGACCAAAGGTGTGCTTGAATTTCAGGGCAATAGCCTGATGCTCTTCCGGCACCAAAGGTAACAAGCGCTGTACCTCATCTGGGGTACAGCGCTCCATGTTGTCAAAAATGGAATATTCCATCTTAGAGGTTTTTCAATGCGGCCTGAAGGGTCTGGATAATGCTGCGCGAAGAGAAAGTGGCGCCCGATACAGTGTCGACTTTCTTTTTGCAAGCCTTGCTTACCTTCATGCCGTCCCAAGTCTTCAACAATCCGGCATCAACCACGCGTTGCAGGTAACCCGGGGTTTCGTTGTTGGGAAGAAGTATCACACATTTCACTTTCTTGTTGGCATCGAGCGCCACCATCAACGGGGTCTCACCATTGTACCCTTTGATACCGTCGCTGGCGGGTTTGGAATAGACGGCATATCCCATTACTTTCTTGTTGGCATCAAGAACTACCGTCCATTTGGTTTCCTTTTTCACGCTCTTTGCCTCGGGGAAGGCTTGGACAATCTCTGCAGCCATGCCGTTGATAGTTTTAGGCTGCTGTTTCTGCTGGTCGCAGCATGCTGCTGCAGCCTGGTGCTGTTTGTGGTGGGGGCAGTTACCGCAGTTGTGGCCACCATGCTGAGCCATAGCGGGAGCCATGGCCAAAGAGAGGAGGGCGATAAAAACAAGTTTCTTCATGTTCATAAATGATATTGATTACTTTGCAAAATACTCATAGAAATAAGGGATAGTCTCGATGCCTTTGAAGAACTGCTCGAGAGGGTAGTTCTCGTTGGGGGCATGGATGTCGTCGCTGCCGAGACCGAAACCCATCAATATGCTCTTGGTGCCGAGGATTTTCTCGAAACCGGCCACAATGGGAATGCTTCCGCCACTTCGTGTGGGGATGGGGCGTTTTCCGTATGTGGTTTCCATGGCCTTTTCGGCTGCCTGGTATGCCTTCATCTCCAGCGGGCTGACGTATGCGGCGCCACCATGGCACGGGGTCACTTTCACGCGGACGCAATCGGGGGCAATGCTCTCGAAATACTCCTGGAAGAGCTTGCTGATTTTGTTGAAATCCTGGTTAGCAACCAGACGGGTTGAAATCTTGGCGTATGCCTTGCTGGGCAGCACGGTCTTGGAACCTTCGCCGGTATGTCCTCCCCAAATACCGCAGATGTCAAGGCACGGACGGATACCTGTACGCTCTTTTGTACTGTAGCCTTTTTCGCCATGCACTGCCTTGATGTCGAGATCTCTCTTGTATTCCTCTTCGTTGAAGGGGGCTTTAGCCATCAGGGCACGTTCCTCGTCGCTGATAACCAACACATCGTCATAGAAACCGGGGATGGTGATGTGGTTGTTCTCGTCGTGCAGTCCTGCAATCATCTTGCAGAGAATGTTGATGGGGTTGGCCACGGCGCCGCCGTAAATGCCGCTGTGCAGGTCGTGGTTGGCACCGGTCACCTCCACCTCCCAGTAGCAGAGGCCGCGCAGACCGCTGGTGATACTGGGCACATCGGGGGCAATCATGCTGGTGTCACACACCAAAATCACATCTGCTTTGAGCAGCTCTTTATGCTCCTCGCAAAAGCCATAGAGACTGGGCGAACCGATTTCCTCTTCACCCTCAAGCATGAACTTCACATTGCAGGGCAGCTGGTTTGTCTTCACCATAAACTCGAATGCTTTGGCCTGCATAAAGCTCTGACCCTTGTCGTCGTCGGCGCCGCGGGCCCATATCTTGCCGTCTTTCACCACGGGCTCGAAAGGCTTGGTCTTCCACAGCTCGAGGGGAGCCACGGGCATCACGTCATAGTGACCATACACCAACACAGTAGGCTTGGCGGGGTCGATGGTTTTCTCGCCATACACCACAGGATTGCCTGCCGAAGGCATCACTTCAGCCTTGTCGCAGCCTGCCTCCAGCAGGAACTCCTTCCACTTCTCGGCGCAGCGCACCATGTCGGGTTTGTGTTCGCTCTCGGCACTGATCGAGGGAATGCGTATCAGTTCGAATAGTTCATTCAAGAATCTGTCTTTGTTGGCTTCGATATAGCTCTTTACATCTTTCATAGTATTGAGTGTTTGTTTATAATAATCGTTATTCTTTGATTCTTAACTACGCCTCGGCATAATGCTCGAAGAATGCCACGGCTGTTTCAATGCCCTTGAAGAAGCGGTCCAAGCGGTAGTTCTCGTTCGGGGCGTGGATATTGTCAGCACCCAACCCGAAACCGAGGAGGATACTCTTCAGCCCCAGCTCCTGTTCAAAGTCGCTCACTATGCTGATGGAGCAGCCGCTGTGGGCCGGGATAGGCTGCATGCCGTAAGTGTCGCCGAAGGCCATTTCAGCAGCCTTGTAGGCCGGCAGGTCGATAGGGCAGACGTAGGGCATGCCCTTCTCGTAATATACAAACTCCAGCTTCACGCTGTCGGGGGCAATGCTGCGGAAATACTCCTCCACCAAACGGGCTATGCGCTCGGGGTTTTGGTTGGCCACCAGGCGGAACGACAACTTTGCCCATGCCACCGAGGGGATAATGGTTTTGAAACCCTCGCCGCTGTAGCCGCCCTGAATCCCACACACATCGAAAGTGGGACGGATGCCGATACGTTCCAGCGTGGTGTATCCTTTCTCGCCATGCAGCACATCCACTCCTACACTCTTTTTATACTCATCGTCGCTGTATGGGGCGCGGTTAATCAACTCGCGCTCCTCCGCACTGCACACCAGCACGTCGTCGTAGAAACCCGGAATGGTGATATGTCCATCCTTGTCCAACACGGTACCTATCATCCAACTCAGCACATTCACCGGATTGGACACCGTGCCGCCGAAATCGCCGCTGTGCAAGTCGTGGTCGGGTCCAGTCACCCGCATCTCAAACTTCACCAAGCCGCGCAGTCCGGTAGTGATACTCGGCACTTCTGCACTCACCATGTCGGTGTCGGATACCAGGATGATGTCTGCTTTCAGTTTCGCCTTATTCTCCGGCGCTTTGAGCCACAGCTTCAGGGCAGGGGAGCCAATCTCCTCTTCGCCCTCCAGCAGGAATTTCACATTGCAGGGCAACGTGCCGAGAGCCATCATGGTCTCAAAAGCCTTGGCCTGCATAAAGCTCTGCCCCTTGTCGTCGTCGGCACCGCGTGCCCATATCCTGCCGTCCTTGACCACAGGCTCGAAAGGCTCCGTGTTCCATAACTCCAAAGGAGTCACAGGCATCACATCGTAGTGGCCATATACCAGCACAGTCTTCTTCGACGGGTCGATTATCTTCTCGGCATATACCAACGGGTTCCCCGTGGTTTCAATCAACGCTGCATGCTCTGCGCCCGAGGCTGTCAGCAACTCCTTCCAACGCTCGGCGCAACGCACCATATCCTCCTTGTGCTCCGACTCGGAGCTGATGGAGGGGATGCGTATCAACGAGAACAGCTCCTCGACAAATCGGTCTTGGTTCTGTTCAATATATTCCTTAACTGGATTCATATATCAATCTATTATCTTATAGTGACAGCCGTGCCTGTTGCCGACACCATCAGCATCCCGTTGTTCGTGCCTAGCACCTCGTAGTCAATGTCTACACCAATCACAGCATTGGCACCCAAGCGGATAGCTCGCTGCTCCATCTCTTTCAAGGCATTGCTGCGAGCATTGCTCAGCTCTTCTTCATAGGATCCCGAGCGTCCACCCACCACATTGCGGATGCCTGCAAAGAAATCCTTTACAAAATTGATACCGGTTATTACTTCTCCGAAAACCACACCGTGGTATTCTACAATCTGATGACCTTCAATGGTCGGGGTAGTTGTCACTATCATGGTCGTCCTGTATTATTTGTTTTATATAACGTCAGGCGTCTTGTTTTATTGTGTACCCGGTTATGTTTTCTTCTTGCTCGGTACACCACGCCTGCCTCTCTGAAGCACTCATAAGGACTCCTCTAAAGCACCACTCTGAAGTTGAATCCTGATAACCCCAGACTAACAGAGTACAGTCCGAGGTCAGCGGGATTACCTCAAATATGCGTCTCGAGGGGGCGCGATTTCTACAGAACCCGCCTCATGCAGCAGCCCCACAATCAGGTGGAAACGGCACCTGCCTGTGGGGCGCGAAGACAGGGTTTCATCATGCTACCATCTCTTCACGGGGAAGGTGAAGTAAGTGTCGGGGAACGGCTCGTTAGCCAGTGTGAAGTGCCACCACTCCTCGACGATGGGTTTGAAGCCGTGACGCATCATGGCCTGACGGAGCATCATGCGGTTCTGGAACTGTGTGGCAGTGATGGTGTCGTTGGGTCTGTACTCCATCGTCTCCGGGTTGCCGCCGCAGTCCGAGTGGCTCTCAATGCCGAACCAGTCGAACACACCGCCCATGTCCACCTCCTTGCCCGTGGCCATGTCGACAAGCGTCAGGTCCACCGTCGAGCCGCGCGAGTGCCCGCTCTTCTCGGCAATGTAGCCCTCCTTGAACAGCACCGACTTATCCACATCGGGGTAGAAGTAAGGTTTCATGGCCGAGTCGTTCAAGTCTTCTGCCCAACGCACAAAATGGCTCACGGCCATCTGTGGGCGGTAGGCATCATAAATCTTCAGACGGTAGCCCTGCTGCTTCATGTCGTCACTCACCGCGCGCAAGCTGTCGGCAGCCACCTTGGTCATCAAGGCCAGGGGTTCTTTATAACCGTCCACACGTGCACCCACAAAGTTGTAAGTGCTGTAATAGCGTATCTCCAGAATGGCATCCGGCACCACATCCGTAATGGCCGTGAAATGGGTCACATCCTCCTCGATGGGAATGGCAACCACTTGCTTTGCCCGCTTGCATGAGGAGGCTGTCATGCCGCATATCAAAAGGATGGCGGCAAGCATCCATAATCTTGACTTCTTCATGATGGTAATCTCTATAAATTGCCCCCCGGAAGGGGCGTTCATGATAATTTCAACTGAATCTTTTAACACGAATTACCGTGTAATGACCATAAATTCATGACAATTAATGATTAATTCGTTAATGTGTTAATTCGTCAACTCGTAAATCAACTTACACATCAACACGTTAACGCATTATTAATCTTTTCAATTCACATTGCAACGCATTTTTATATTGCCGTGTAATGACCACAAATTCATGACAATTAATGATAATTCATGTTTATATTACAACAGGCTGTTCACCGGTTTTCCTTTGGCCAGGTTGTCCACCAGTTTGTCGAGGATGCGGAGGTCCCGCATGCGTGGGTCTTCGATCTCCTCGATGCGGACACCGCATATCTTACCCTTCACCTCAAAGCGGTCGGGATTCATCCTGGGAGCCCTGTCCAGAAACTCCCCGTAAGTACAATCGCTCAGCAGCAAAGCCTTCAAGTCCTCTTTTGTATAGCCTGTAAGCCATTCCGTCACGGCATACACCTCATCAGCCGTGCGGCCTTTCCTCTCAGCCTTTGCAACAAGCAAAGGGAACACCTTAGCAAACTTCATTTCAAACACATCCATAGCGAATAGACATTATAATGTATTGCCCCAAAAGGCTCCTTTTTGAATGCAAAGATACAACTTTTTCCCCATTCCACACAAAAAATGGAGACTTCGATAATTCACATCGGAGAGGTGTGACCATTAATAACGTTGCGGAAGTCGAGAGCAGAGCCGAACTTGTTCAAGCTATGCCGAGACCAAGTAAAGTCATTGAGCATAAAGAAATGCTGATATGGCATAAAGAGACCTGAAAAAGCTAGAAAGGATATAAAAGTCGGCCTAATGACCGATTCGGGTTTAATGACCAAGATAACGCTGATACTTTTTCCACGCCATTTCAAGACCCTCAATGTTGTCGGCTGGGTCAAACGGCTGACAGAGCATCTGCTTTTCAAAAGGCTTCCAATTCCCACAGGCAATCCCGTCCCGAAGGATGATAGGGTAGAAGATGCCCGACGAGTTGTGGGCATGATGGCGGTGGGTTTCTGGCACCACAATGTCGCGACTCTTATACCCTATAAGGTATTCGTCATACGGAGGGAGAAGCAAGAGGTTTCCATGACGCACTCCATGATGTCGGGCATCTTGGTGGATGAAGAACTCCCGGTTGTGCCATTTGACAGAGTATAGCTCGTCGCCGAGGGCGGAGACCCCTTTTCGGCAGTCTCTGACGCTCAATCCCGACCACCATACAAAGTCCTCCAAGGTTGCCGGGCATCGGCTTAAGAAATACTTGCGTGTCAGTCGGGCCAAAGCCTCCTCACGGTCTATGTGCTCTCGATGAGGAATGCGTGATTCAGCAAGGCTGTAAGTCGCTTTCATGGGGAGGAGTTTTCCACTGCACAAAGTACCTGAGAGTTCGGCCATACGGATGTGGTACGACAGTCGGTGGTCGTCCATTTTGATGCCTTGAGCGGCAAGGGCGTTGACAAAGTCCTCCTTGGTGGCGCTGCCACAGTCCTCGGCACATCGGGCATTAATCTCTCTGATGCGAACAATCTCGTCGTCGGGTATGAAGATGTGATTCGATGTCATCCATCCTCGGATTACACGGCGGCTCTTTTCGGCCAGTAAGTCCAGTAACCACCAATAATCATCTCCCGCGACCAGTTGCCATGTGCCTCGCATCAGGTGTAGCCGAACGATTCTTCCACTGTCGAAAGCCTGTTGGAATGCCTCGGAAGAGGGTTTCTTTGTCCGCATAGCGACAGCCCAGCGCATCAGTCTATACTCTTGTGCCTGCATGGCACCGAGGTGCGCCACCACCTCTTCGGGGGTTGAAAACTGGGGCGAGCAGAGCTGCTGGTTTAGCAGACGGATGGCTACAGGGTTCATATAGGTAGGTTGGGGGCTAATATTAGGTCATGTGGCAACCACATGACCCATTTGAACAAACTGCACAAGCAAGCGTCAATAAAATAGTACATGTATGATACTTCATGATAAATGTTTAATTGTAATCAAAATAACGCAATAATAGCACTATTATTGTGCTTCTTACTTGTAACTGGAATTTAAGGAGCCTTTTCATTTTTCAATTTTTCACTTTTCAATTATAATTGTCCCTCAGCGGACACACTCTTCAATTTTCAATTTTCACTTTTCAATTTTATTTGTTTCCTCGGCGACTCTCTTTTCAATTTTCAATTTTTATTGTTCCTCTGCGAACACACTTTTCATTTTTCAACTTTGTCCTTTCGTTCATCTACTTTGAGATGTTTTTCCATCATGAAAGTAATAATATCAATATTTTTTTGTATTTTTGCAAAGTAAAAAACATGCTGATTATACATGAACAAGTTAATAATCAAAAATATAGGGCCTTTAAAAAGTGCAACTGTTAATCTTGCCAAATACAACCTTTTTATTGGCCCACAGAGTTCTGGAAAAAGTTGTATCCTTAAAATTGCATCCTATTGCAAATGGGTTGAGAAGCGTATTGAGTTGAGTCAGGAGCCAGATAACTATTTAAATGAGTTTGAGTTTTGGAAACAACTTGTTGATTATCATCGATTGAATGGCTTCATTAAAAAAGGATTTCTGATTAAATATGAATCCTCATATATGGCCTTTTCCATTTCCGGATCCCCAGAAAAGATTCAGTTCAGTTTTAAATGGAAACCTCGTGACCGCTGGCAATACAGTCGTCCCCAGATAGCATATATCCCCGCCGAACGTAATATTGTGGCTGTCATTCCTAATTGGTTTGACATTTCTTTCAGTATCGACAATAACATTCAGGGGTACATGTCTGATTGGGAGAATGCTCGTAGTACCTTCCCACCACAAAGCAGGCTCGACATACTGAATCTCGGACTATCGTATTATTACGAAAAGGAGCAGTACAGAGAAAGAATATTAATTGATAAAGGTAAAGAGATCGCATTTCTAAATGCATCTAGTGGACTTCAATCAGTCGTTCCTCTATGTGGCTTGATAAATTATCTGACCTTTTATGAACTCCACCGTCCTCGCCAGCTCAGTGTGGCACAAAAACGCGAACTAAACAATCTGCAAGACACGTTATATAAGGAGAAATTCACTCACTCGAATGGCCCTAATATTGATGAAAAGGACGATGACATTGCAAAAACTGTTTCAGAACCTTTTGTCAAGTTTTTTTCATCCCACCACGATGAGGTTTTGTTTAGTGAAATAGTAGATAAGTTCTCGCTAACCCAGTATGCATCAATTTATCTTGAAGAGCCGGAGGAAAACCTTTTCCCATCAACCCAGTATGAATTGGTAAAATGGATGGCCAAGCAAATAAACACCACTCAAGATAACAGCCTATGCATTGCCACACATAGTCCTTATATCCTATCCTCATTCAACAACCTTATCCAAGCGGCTGATAACAAAGATTCCAATGTGGTGGAAACTGTTGTTGGTAAATCTGCTGCAATCCAATTCGAAGACATCAATGTCTATGCTGTTGACAATGGGACAGTCAAAGACATAAAAGACTACGACCTACGCCTTATCGCCCAAACCGATTTAGATGCGGCATCCGATACTATATCCTCCGACTTCTCCAAACTGCTTGAGTCATGAATATTATTCCAGCACATTGTGTCGAAACGAGGTCTGATTCCCTCATTGTCTTCTCCGAAAATAAATCAAGGATAACGTTTGAGAATCCTGCACGAAACACCTATCGTGCCATTCAAGTGGATGGTTGTGTCTTTACAGCAGCTGATGGTTCCAAATGCGATAACCTGTTAGAAAGCGAAGAATATGCTGACCAATATTTCGTCGAATTGAAAGGTGGCGATTCGATCAAGGCAGTTGAGCAGCTGAAAGACACCATAGACAGATTGCCACCTCGTCTCAGTGGAGCAAAAAGAATGGCTTTTGCTGTATTCTCAAACACTTGTCCCAAGAACGACACCAAGCGTCAAGCCATTGAAAAGAGTTTTAAGAGCAGGGATATAACCATAAAGTTTTGTCGAACAGGAGAATCATGCCGCTTAGAACGGTGATTTTCCGATGTCGTGGGGGCTTCGATGGTTCTTCGTCCTCTCGGCGAACACTCTTTTCAGTTTTCAATTTTCACTTTTCTCTTTGTATTGGTCTCTCGGTAACCCCATTTTTCACTTCTCAATTTGTATTGCTCCCTCGGCGAACACCCTTTTCACTTTTCAATTTTCACTTTTCAATTTGTAATGGTCCCTTGGCGAACACTCTTTTCATTTTTCACTTTTCACTTTGTATTGGTCCATAAACCCTCGTTAAGACCCCACATACATTTTTCAAACTTTTGTCATTTTTTTCTTTCTATTGACAAAAATTTGCGTATCTTTGCATCGTCAAATATAACGATAATGTATGATAATTTACATATAGAGGAGATGCGTAATGCACTGGGAAACAAAACAGAAATCACAATAAGAGATATTGATGATTTCTACTGCAGTTTTTCTCCAGACATCCCGTTTTCAACCGTCAAATGGCGTATTCATTCATTAATAGACAAAGGAATCCTGCATAGAATCGGCCACGGTCGTTATCGTTTTGGGGAAGAAAAGATTTTCTTTCCCGACATCTTCCGTAAAACAATGGATATAGCCCGTATTATGCGCAAGCAGTTTCCGTTCGCAGATTACTGCCAATGGAATTTCTCTGCGGTCAATGCATTTGTCCATCATCTCCTCAATACCGAGTTGTTTTTTGTCGATGTCGAGCGCTATGCACGAGAGGCAGTTTATTATGCTATTCGCGACAAATACCCTAAAACCGTCCTCAGCAACAACCTCAACGAGGAACTCGCATATTATGACGGTTGCATTGTTGTGCGCAACCTGATTACAGCCGCCCCTGTAATCACAGTGGAAGACATACCGATGGCTTCGATAGAGAAGATACTGGTGGATCTCGCCTTGGACAAAATGTTTCCGTTCCAAAATATAGAGATGCTCCGCATCTTTGAGAACGCCTGCTCGTCCTATGCCGTCAATATCAGCCGCATGCTCCGCTATGCCGGTCGTCGTGGCCGTCGTGCCGTGATAGAAGAAATACTTGATGAAATAGACTATTGAGATGATAAAACCAAGTTCTTTCACCCACGATTGGATATGCAAGGTATCCAAAGAAAACAAAGCCGACCGCATTCTGGTCGAGAAAGCCATCCGGGCTTTAGCTTTGCTCGAAGGTCTTGCAAATTCCTCGCTTCCGTTTGTCTTCAAAGGAGGAACTGCCCTAATGCTGATGTTTCAAAAGCCGCATCGCCTTTCTATAGACATTGACATCATAGTGTCTCCACGGTACAACGACATCGACGCTATTCTCCATTCAATCTGTGACAGCAATGGATTCACCCGTTTTGAGTGCCAACAACGTGCCTCAACGGGCGACATCCCTGCGAAGCATTACAAATTCTACTACCACTCAGTAGTAGAAGACAAGGAGGCCTCCATACTACTCGACGTGCTGTTCGAGGAGAATCCTTATACTGTACTTCTTGACCAACCTGTCGCCAATGACTTTATCGACACCGAAACGCCTGATGTTATGGTAAAGGTTCCCGACTACAACAATCTCCTTGCCGACAAGATGACTGCCTTTGCACCACGAACCATAGGCATTCCCTACAAGAAAGGCTACAACAGCTGCGGGATGGAGATAATCAAGCAGTTGTATGACATCGGACGCCTCTTCGACAAGGCCGATGATTTGCTCGCCATCAACTCAACCTATCGTCGAATAGCTGAAAAAGAATTGTTGTACCATAATATGTCTTGCACTGTTGACGATGTGCTTAGCGACACGATGGACAATGCTCTCTCCATCTGTTTCCGATGCAGCCATAAAGGAACAGACTTCGATACTCTCTTGTTAGGTATAAAACAGGTGGCCAACCACATCTTTTCAGAATCATTCCATATAGAAAAAGCCATCCTTTTTGCCGCCAAGACCTACTATCTGGCCGCCTCGTTGATGACACAGTCTCCAAAGATTGAGAAATATACACCTTCCCACAACGCAGAAATAGCTCATTGGACAATCGCGGAGTATGAATACACCAAGCTTAACAAACTAAAGAAGACTAACCCCAAGGCGTTCTTCTATCTGTACAAGGGTTTGCAAATGACGTTGAAGTAAATCTAATGTCTATAGTTATCTACTTGTGCATCAATATGTGCAAGGAAAGGTTTCAGGTGAGAATATCCTCCAATGGATTCTCAGAAACCTTCTTTTCAATTTTCAATTTGTATAGGTCCCTCAGCGAACACCCTTTTTCACTTTTCGACTTTCACTTTTCAATTTCCAAGTCTGCCACAGTGGCCTCGGATATTTTTACTTTTAAACATCGTTATGGTCGGAAGTCGGGTCATGTCAGTTAGATTTTTCTTTTTATTTCATCAATTGTCGAATTAATATTCTTTAGGCTGTCACACACATCTCGTGTATAATATTTCCAAGCTGTTACGTTAATTTCCTCAAGATATAAATTAAAAGTCTCCGAGACACCATTATACGATAGTATTACAGCCAAATATCCACCATATTTACCATCAACATATGGCGACACACCCCATACAGGAATCTGTTTTATCTCAAATGGTGATATTTCAAAACGTATTTTTGCTAGATGGTCACATAGGGTATCAAATTCATAAATTCCTTTCTCTTCCGTATAATCTTCAAGCGAGACATTAACATTGTGGGCTGGCACAGACGCAATGTTTTTAATTTCAATGTATATACAGTCTTTTCCTATCGCCAAGGAGCATGATAACCTTGCTCTATTCTGCTCTTCCCATTGTCGTTTTATTTCTTTTAGTTGATCTTCATTTTGTTTGGCAAGAAGGTCGTTTTGTTTAAGAGAACTGAATGCAATTACAGCCATAATTAAGGTCCCAATTGATCCCAAATATACTCCCCAAAATGTCAGCCAATCTTTAGGGTCTCCAATAATGGAAAATCGATGAAATGGATTATTTGAGCCTAAAACAATATTTAGGGAAACGGGGATAATACTTATCAAAAAAATAAATAATAGTATTTTCCACCAATTTTTTTTGAGTTTAAATAAGTTTTTCTTCAAGTCCATAAATTATTTATTACATGATTTTATTAATTGTGGCATAGTTAATAAAATCCCTATACCTAATTTTTAATTCATTATATAGAGTGTTATTGTAGGTTGTTTTTTCTTTCAAAGTATACAATACATTTTGTTTAGAGCCAATAGGGAAAAAGTTTTCACTCTCCACTCTCTTATCTCTATATTCTTTCCATTTTGATATATAATCCAAATTAGGTATTCTTTTAGGATATTGATTATCAGTTATAGATAGTTGCAGAATATCATCAAGATTTTTTTCGGAATCATAAAATAACTTTTGAGCATTTTGAATGTTTTCATCTAACACACTGTCAATGTCCTTGTTTGATTTATCACTTTCTTTGAAGAAATGATAGTCTTTATAAACAGTATTGACTATTGCAATGTCTATTAAATTTAGCAACAATCCCACATCTTGTATCCAGGTCCGAGCACAATCTTTAGAAATGCATAATCCATGTCCTGATTCATGGCACAACCTATGTCTAAAATTGAACATACTATCAATAGATATTCGTGTTTTTATCCAGGTATCGTCTCCCATTTTATCAGCACATAATTTATTTAAATCAATGTTTGTTAGAGTTTTAATATTATCAAGGATCTCGTTCAAATTATTGCAACCAAAAGAATAGGCGATTTGTAAACTTAAAGGAAGGGTACCGTCAATTAGTTCGGCAGAATCAATGGCAAGTTTCTTTTTGTTTTGTTCATACACACTCTTTAGCTTTCCAGGCTGTCTTAGTACAAGTTCATATTTCAACCGCAACATATCTTCTAAATATGCCACTAGTCTGATGGGGATTAGTTCAAACAACATCTCATCATTCATTTTTTCACAAAGATTTACTAGATCTTGCAAAAAAGAACCTGAGCGCGGTGTTGTTAGGCAATTCCTATCCAAAGATTCTAATATATTATCTTTAGGCTTATGCTTCATATTTTTTATAACGTAATACTCCTTCTTTTATTGCTCTATCACAGCGATTTCTTCGGGAGTGAGGTTGTAGAGTTGGTAAACTAATTTGTCGATTTCTTGTTCCAATGCAGATGTATTGGCATTAGGAAAGTCTCGCTTCTTTTCGAGAATTTGATCAACTAGATTTATAATAGGTTGCTGTTGCTCTGGAGTGACTTTTATGATAGGGAATTGTTTTGCATCATCTGGATAACAATGCAAACCCTCACTCTGGAATTGCATGAAATACCAGTTAATAAGTTTAGAGTTAATTAGTCCAAGCACAAATTTTGTGGAGTAATTTTTTGCTAGAATAACATTTCCTTCTTTAATTGCTTTCTTTGCTGTTGGATGGGTTACTTTTGTAAGCTTTGATATATTCACGCAGTTCACTACCGTATGACTATTATAATAGCCATCGTTATCATATGCAAATCTTAGCCCTTTTGATACAACATTGATAAACATCAGTTTCTCATTTTCGAACAATTCTGGAAACATGGAATTATAATGTTCATTCGGACAATAATTAAGCCATCCATATTGTGTAAATGTATATCTATCTATGCATTTCCCCTCAGTAAATTTCTTATACTGCGCCTGAGGCGTGTCGTGAATATAATAGTTTTTGGGCTTGTTTTTATCATATTTGTTATTGACACGTACTCCATATGCGACCAAATAGATTTTTCCTAGTCTTATTGATGCCTTTTCAATATTTTCTTTTATTCCCAATATATTTTCGAAAGGTTTTGTCTCTATTCGGCAATTCTTTAATTGAAGGAAAGTTTTTGTAGGCAGTCTTCTATTCCCGAAATTTGCTTGCTCAAAACATTCTTTATTATCAGCAATTCTAATCAATGTGAAATCGCCCTTTCTTTTCCCAAAACGGATGATAATGTTTTTTACCACTGCATTGTCAAAAACATAGTAGTTGGAGGTATCAACAATCTCATCAATGGAATATTTCTCGGCTAACATTTTACGAGAGAGTTCTCCATAATTTTGATTAGTGTATGAATAAGGGATAATGAAAGAGGTCACACCATTATTGTTCATTAATGCTATTGCCTTCTCAATAAATCCAATATAAATATCTGTGCGTCCTTGACATGTGGAATAATGCGTAAAAAGATAAACTTTTGTCTTTTCATCAAGATTTTCAACGTTGATGTAAGGAGGATTTCCAATCACAATATCAAATCCACCGTTATCAAAGATGTCTTTGAACCATGTGTGCCAGAGGAAGAAGTCTTGGTTTGCTGAGGGGTCGAGGGTGTCTAATTTGGTCTCGGCAGAAGGTCCGATGCCTTGTTGTTTTATGTAACTCTTCACACTTTCGTTGATGCGCTTTCGGTACTCTGTTTTCTCATGGTGATTGGTAAGCGTGAAATATCTCTTCAGCCAGATTCTGAGGTTCTGTCTTGTATCATTGGAGAAGAAATCCATAGACACTTGGACGGTCTCTTTTCCTCCTATTCGACGTTGATAATATGTTTTTCCATTCCTTTCAACTTTCTTGTCCATGATATGGCTGAGGTCGTATCCCCCAAAGCTCTCAATAAGGCTGTTGCCCTGCATAAACTTGTAGTCGAAGTTGGGCAAGGGCTCCGGTTTCTCAGCATCGACAACAATGGAGAGCCAGAAGCGCAGGCGGGCGATGTCGATGGCACCTTTCTCAATGTCTACTCCATAGATGTTATTCTCGATGATCTCTCGTTTGAGGGCTGCGCGGGAATAGGGGTACAAGTTTCCAGCTTGTCCTTCTTTGGAGCACAGGCTTCCAGCCTGTGACAGGCCTGTGGCCTGTGATCCCATCTGTGACGGGCTGGTAGCCCTTTCTCCCAATGCTTCACGGCAACGCCACAGCTCATTCAGCAAGCCCATCGGGAAGGCACCGCTGCCGATGGCGGGGTCGCATATCTTCACATTCCGCAAGGCGGTATCTAACACTTCGCGATAAGGCTCCAACTCCTCGGGGAATTCATGCTGCTCAACAAATTGCCTTACGGCAGTGACGAGTGAATCGTGATTAGTGATTTGATTTTCTTTCGATTCACTATTCACCTCATCACTATTCACTTTACTATTCAGATAGGCTATCAGGCTCTCTTTGCACATGTAGCGCACTATCTCCTTGGGGGTATAGAATGCACCTTTGGCTTTGTTGTCCTCCAACAGGCTCTCAAAGATCTTGCCCAGCATCTCGGGGTCAATTCCAATATCTGCATCGTCGGGGTCGTTCTCATCAATGGTGAAGTTGTACGAGGCCATAAACTTAAACAGATTCTCAAATAATGATGCAGGCAGTTTAATCTTCATTTTGTCCACCTCATCGCGCTCAAACAAACCGCCATTCAAATAGGGCAGTTTTTCCCATTCCGCTAACCACCGCAGATCCCAGAGCTCTTGGTGAAACAGTTGTTCGCGTTTGTCTGGCTCGGTGTTGAATATACCAAAGAAGAGTGGCTCTAATTCTTGTTCAAGGAAATCCTGCTTGTATGGACTCAAGAAGAATAGTTTGCTTAGAAACTCTTGGTCGTCATTCAGCCAGCCTTTCTTCTGCAGGAAATGCAAAAACACAATACGCCCCATCATTTTCTTCACATAATCATGAATGTGTAATTGCGTTAATGTGTTAATGTGTGAGTGGATAATATAATCACAGATGCGGTCATAGTGACGGTGATACTCATCGAAGAACTCCTTGCTGAGTGCATCTACCGAGAAGGCATCCCGAAGGTCATCCATCTTAAAATGACCTGCCTTTGCTGCCACTCTGTCCAACCGCTCCAAAGGGGTCTTGTACTGTCCCTGCTTGTCACCCAACACGTAAGAAAATCGTTTGGCCGACGTTGTTCCCTCTTTATGGTCGCAGATATACGACAGCCGCCAATGCTGCCCATCGTCGAATACCGCAATGGCAGCATCCACCTCATACCGCAGATACGGCTGTATCAGTTTTCTCAATCCTACGCGCTTGCGGCGCACGTCGCTGCCCTCCGCCACACGGGTATAGAAGAAACCCAGCAGACGACTCTCGCAGTCTTCCATCTGTCCAACATAATAGCTGCTGTCACCCAAAGAAGATGTGTCTATCAGTTCGGGTTGGGACTGCACATCGTTGCAGCCGAAAATGCCATGTACTATCTCACGACTGAATAAAGGGTAGTTGAATGGCGACTGGAATATCTGTCGCAGTGTCTCGGTGTTCATAAGTGGTTGGATTAAATTATATGTTAATGTTTATGTTGATTTGATTTGTTGATATGATGCGAGCCGTATAAACTTATCAACTTATCAACGGATAACAAAAGAAGGTCTCGCTGAGGATTATGTCGGCAGTGATACCGGCACTTGTCTGGGTCGGTGTCTCTTTATCGGGATGGGAATATCGGGCTTTCAGTTCTTCCAATTGTTCCACTATCTCGATGATAGGCAGCGGACTCTTCTTGTGCTTCCTCGACAATCGGTTGAGGTTGTCGGCCAACTGGTTGTACTTACCCCGTTCCACCAGTGCTTTCAGCACATCCACCGTTTTGCGGGCCTCGTCGTCAGGCAGGGAGGGACGCACATCGCGCAGGAAAGCAGCCGCCTTTTTAGCGTCGTTATCCTTGCTGCCAATCTTGGGTTTGTCCTCTTGATGTTGCCGTTGCTGGTCGATTGTGTATTGCGCCATCGCACTCCGCACCTGTTCGTAGTGCAGTGCCATATTGTCACCAAATGGCACCGCGTGCTCATCCAGCTCTGCCTTCATGATGGTGGCTGCCTCTAAGAAAGAGAGCTCGCGGATATGTTCCCCCACAAGATAGAAGGCTTTCTTCTTCGGGGAAGAGAGATAGGTGATTGTGTGAATTTGTGATTGTGGTAATGTGTTATTTTTCGTATCCCTGGCGCAACGGCTCTTGCAGGGCAGCTGCTTGATGCGTCGGTATAGGGCAGGGTTGCTGTCGTGCAGCCTCCTCACTTCGCGCAACAGTTCCAGACTGCGGTCGGTGTCGTCCTGCATATCTGAATTGAAGAGGTGAAACTCATGCACCATCTCTTCGTGGGAATAGATGCGGGTGTCTTCGCCCAATGCCGAATGGAAACTCTGCAGCTTGATAAGCGAATTCTTCTTCAGGCTGATAATCTTGTCGCCCGGGTCGGAAGGGTAGAACATATAATTGTATATCACCGGTGCTTTCGACCCGATACGGTTCACACGACCAATGCGCTGCATCAGTCGTGTGGCGTTCCACGGGCTGTCGTAGTTCACTACCACATTTGCCCGGTGCAGGTTTACGCCCTCCGCCAACACGTCGCTGGTGATGATGATATTGTAGTCATCAACGGCCTCTCCCTTGTAGTTGGCATCGAAATTGGCCCTGACGGTCTCGCGCAACCTGTTTCTATTCTTGGAGAAAACAGCCAGTATATCATCACGGTGCAACCGTTTCTTCAATTCTTCCTCGAGGTAATTCACCGTGTCTACACTCTCGGAGAAGACCACCAGCTTGCCTGTCGGATTGGTGTCGGTTTCGAACAACTCACCCTGTAGCATCTCGATAAAACGGTCTAATTTCGAGTCTTCATCCACTGCATCCCATTGCTTGCAGAGTGCACCAAGCAAGGCTGCATCATCTTGGAGCATGGGCAGGAATTCGGGATTGAAATCCGCTGCCCTATATAGTATCTCGTCCTGGTCGTAGCCCTTGTTCAGTGCCAACTCGATGATGGCATCCAATTCCATGCCGTCCGACTGTAGTTTCTTCACATTCAACTCGGGTGCGATAATCACCTTGTCTTCTTCAAACATCTTTATCATGCCAAGGGTGGCTTGCAGCAGGGTGTGCAATGAACGTTTGAAAGCATAGAAGCTACTCTCCAACCGCTTGACCATGTGGGTCTGATAGATGGCTGCCAGCTGGTCGGCCACCTGTTTGGCCTTGCCACCGTTGGCTTTGATGTATTTAGGGCAGTACTCCACGGCACGGTAGCGGGCATAAGTCAGTCCTGTTGCACTATCTCCCGAAGAGCCTTCCTTGTCGGCATCGCTATTCTTTCCAGCAACCAATGCGCGGTAAGTCTCGTAGAAGAGTTCGTAGACATGGGGTGTCATCTCATAGGTGCGTACGGTGGGGTCGAGCAATTCGGGGAAATGGATTTCACCGCTGTACCGCGGTTCATGCTGTATGTTGCTGCGTGTTCGGCGCACCATCACCTTCTCCAACACCACATGCCGCATCTCCTGATTGATGGCATCGATGCGCTTGGTCAACATCTCGGTACTTAGCACCCTCCGCTGCGACATCAGGGTCTTGTGCTCCTTTACCCAAGGGGCAAAGGTGTCGGCTATGTTGCCTATTCCGTCCAACGTGCAGCGGGCGGTGTCCTGAAAAAGCAACAACTGGTTCTTTATATCTTCGGGAGTGTTGTTCAAAGGTGTGGCCGAAAGCAACAGCACCCGCTTATCGCCCGACACGTTGCCGCCGTTGAGTCGAGGTGCCTTGCAGATACGCTGCAAGAGGTCGTAGTTGCCGGTACTGTCGTGACGGAAGTTATGCGCCTCGTCGACAATAATCAGGTCGTAGTAGCCCGGTTGGCTTAAGTTGTCCGCTCCCGCAATCACCTTGTCCAAACTGCCATTACTGACGAAGTGGCTGTACTTGTTGCGGATATTGAAATCCTTGAAGGTCTCCACCCAGTTGCTGCGCACTGCGGGCGGGAAGATAACCAGTATGCGGGTGCTGTCGCCGTTGGCGGCAATGAAACGCTGCGCTATCATGGCGGCGACAACCGTCTTGCCCAAACCGACCACGTCGGCGATAAAGCATCCGCCATGACGCATCATGATGTCGTAGCCCTGCACTACAGCATCACGCTGATAGGTGAGATTGTCGTAGCCGTCGGGCAGCAGGGGAACAAAATCATCCTCCACCTGAGTGCCAAAATGGTCAATCATCATCCGCATATAAAGCTCGTAGGGGGTAGGCTGCTGCTCGTCCGGAGCAAGGTGGGTCTTATTGATAATCCGACTCACATCGTCGAAGGTGACAGGCAGACCTTCGTTCCACAGTCGTTGAAATTCGCCCTCGCAATAGCTCACATCATCGTAGTCCTTCATTGCCACATTGAGCTCATATCTGGGTGGCTCGGTAGCTCCGAGTCCCTGGGCGCTGAGGTTGCTGCTGCCCATAATCACCCAACCGTCGCTGTTGGGATTATGCCCTTGGGGCAGACAGAGGTAGAACTTGGCGTGCAGGTCGCGCGAAGGGTGAGCACGCAACGCAAGTCTGCCGCTCTCGATGTCTTTGCAGAATTGCCGTATACCGCGGTCAACCTCGGTGTCGTAATCGGATTCTTTCACGTCGCGCAGAAAAGCCTCAGCATACTGCTCTATTGTGGCATCGCGGTCACCGAAGAACAGCTTGCCCGCCGCCTGCGACTGACGGAAAAGATTGTCAATATCAATACCTACAAGGATGCGTATCTCTTTCACGTTCTCCAGTTCCTTGCGCAGTTTGAAATAGCCCGAAGAACGGAAATAGCCAACTACGGCATGAAAGATGTCGAAGTTGGCCATTGCTGTGGCGATGCCGTGGAACTTGTCCATCAGCGTCGTCTCTATATTGTTGAAGAATTTGGTGCTCATGATGTCTGAAAGGTTCTTTCGCTTTTTGCCTTTCAAAACACCACCAATGAAAAAATCCGCGGACTTCTGTCTGGATGGAGGCTCTGGACTGCCTGTATTACAAACGAGAAAGCCCACGGATAATACCGTGAGCATTTCTGCTTTCTCGTGTAATACAGAGGAAATTGTCCAGATTTCCATCCACTTGAAAAGCAAAAAATGCTTTATGTCAATATGTCGTTGTTTACGTTAGTTCCTTTTCTCTATGTTGTTAATTTGTTTGTTGTTTTACACTTTTTTGTTGCTTGCCTGACCCGTGGTGGCCACGGGGTTTGACGTTGCAAAGATACACATTTTTTTTCAATTCTCCGACATAGATACGCTCATCGGCTAAAAAAACCAAATCGGTCATCAGGCCGACTTCTCATTCATTCTTGTCATTTTTGGGTTAAAGGAATTATCACGGCCCTACCGCCATTCCTCTGTTTGTCGTCTTAAATCGATTCCAACCTTCAAGGGTTCGGATTGCATCTTCTAGCATGAGGTCTACATTTTAGGTATCTACATTTTACAATCCATAAGTCATCTTTGTTGCTTTCAATGTGTTTTCGCCAACCGTATAGGCGTAGCAGGCCACGGGCATAAACTGTAGGCAGCCGTACGGCATATCTTTTTTGCCTGTCTCTGATATGGTGGTGACGAGTGCATGGGTGAGGCCGTTGGTTTTCATGAATGTTTCCAACGATTTCAATTCCGATGAGGGATTTGCAAAAGGCTTGTCGGTCCACTTCACCTCGACAGCCCAGTCAGGTTTCTGTCTTGCTTCGTTGATGCCGACAATGTCCACCTCGCCTTGTTTTTTGTTTCCTTCGTTCCAGTTGGCATAAGCGATATTAGCGTCTCGTGGAATCCATTGGGCGTAGACAGCTGTTTCAACCATATTCCCCAAGGCATCGTCGTTCTCGTCGATGGGTTGGAAGAGAGCACAGCGCAACGAGGGGTTGGTCAGGTATAGCTTGAACAGCATCTCCCGTTTGTACGCCTTGGCCGTATCGTCAGCCCTGCGAATCTTTTTTACCAAAAATGCTGCTTCCAGATATTGAATATATTTGCGAAGCGTTTCTTTCTTCACGCCAGAATCGCGAGACAATCCTTCAAATGAGAACTGGGAGCCAGAGTGATAAGCAATCATGGTGAACAAGGAGTTCAACTCCTGCACATCGGTGATTCCATACAGACTCGGCAAATCTCGTAGAAGAACCTTGTCGATAATATCGTGCCTGATGAATTGTCCCGGGTTTTCTTGTATGCGTTCGGAGAACACCACCTCGGGGTAACCGCCATAGTTGATATAGTCGATAAAAAGCTTATTGAGCTTTGCGATGTCAATAGTTGTGCTGCAAGGGACATGTCCAGAATACCATTCCATCATGACTGGATGCATCAGTTGGCCGTAATCTTTCAGGTGTATGTATTCATAGAACGTGAGTGGCGGAAGGTTGAAATCGGTGAAGCGGCCTGCACCGCTTTCATTGCTTCTCTTCTTTAGTTCTGCAGCAGCAGAGCCAGAAGCTATGAATTTTATGTTACGGTAAGTGTCCACCAAGGATTTCAGGTTTATCTCCCAGTCTTTCAAATATTGTATCTCGTCGAAAAACACAAAAAATTGTTCTCTGCTATCTGCTTTCCCCAAAGCCTGCTTGGCGAGGTTGAACAAGTGTTCCAGCAATATCTTGTTGTAGATGGGTGTCTCTACAGATATATAGATGATGTTCCGTGGGGATACACCGTCGGCAATTAGTTTTTGAATGGTATGGTACAACATGACTGTCTTGCCAACGCGCCGCGGGCCCATCAAGATAATTGCTCGCCGTATCTCGGTATCAACTACAAGAGGATAAAAGATGTCGAGATATAAACGAGGATGCATATCGGAATAATACCTTGGAACCTCATTTTCTGTCCACCATGGATTGTCAACGCGGAGCCGCCCTATAATCTGTTTCTCAATTAATTCACTACTTAACATATTGTATATTTTAGGCCACAAATATACGAAAAATAATCTAATATGCATCTTTTTTAAATATCAAACACATTTTTATGTGCTTAATATTTATCCAATGGGTAAATTGAACCTATTTTTTTATATCCATTCGTGATAATCACCGTTCTAAACCACATTTTTAAAATTAGAATATATATGTAACTGATTTATTATGAATATGTTATTATGAAAATATACATTAAGCATATTTAAACATGCTTAATATTTATTTCAACCTTACAACCTCCTGGTGCAATTCATATTTCTTGTGCGTCTGTTTCTCCAACCGGCATTTCTTCTCGATGGCTTCTATCTGTCGGAGCAGCTTATCTTTCTGTTCTCGGTTGATTATCTGTTGCTCGATTGTTTCTATCGATGTGGCATCGAGCCTGGAGTTGGCGCTGGGACTCACTGGGGCCGTTCAATCTAGCATCCTGATAGTATCGTTACAGGCTCGTTATCTTTCATCATTACAGGAAACGAGGGAGGAACGATAGAATAAGGATGCCGGTTTGAAGGACGTAAGGGAGTGATAATGCGGGGGGGTCGTCGCGTTGCATACTCACCTATATATAACAATTATTTCGTGAATGTGTTAATTCGTAAATCGATTTACACTTTAACACGCATATTCTGCTTGTCGGTGGTACGCCACCTTGTTAATCGATACGAGGTGGCGTGTCTTCGACACGCATTGGGATGGGTCACCGTTACCCCACACTGCTCACCTTCGGTGTTTAGTGTGGGGTTATTGAGATGGTGTGCCTCCGGCACACTTTAGTCTTTGTCAAATAAACCCAAATCGGTCATTGGAATATACCTATTCGAGATCTCCTACGGAGAATATATCTGTACAACAACGTGATATGCTATTAAACCCAAATCGGTCATTAGACCGACTTTTCAATCAATCTCTCTTTTTTTCTGGTCTGTTTATGCCATATCAGCATTTCTTTCGGCATCTTGTCCACATCCCTGTCTCGCCGTAGCCCGCTACGCCTTAACTTCGTTGACGTTGTTGTGGCTCGGCAGAGCAAGCAAGCTTTCTCTGCTCTCGCTTTACGCAACGTTCGACAGCGATGCGGCCAATCTGCTCGAAACAAATACTAATCTGCCATAAACCCTAATGACCGATTTGGGTTAAACGAAAGCCCCTCCGGGGCAGGGCTATCCCCAATGTATTGCAAGATTCGACAGGTACTCCGTTTTCGGTTTCCTAATGACCGATTTGGGATAAAAAATGTGTGATTGTGTCGGGGAGGCCTTCACAATCACACATTTCGGTATGGGTTCCACGGATGGCGTCAGAAGCGGAACATCTGGTCGAAGTCGACTTTGATGGGTTTGACGTCGGGGCCTAGGAGGTTGGCGACGGCCTTGGGGTCGAACTTCTT
This sequence comes from Bacteroidales bacterium, assembly GCA_017550405.1. Taxonomy (GTDB): domain Bacteria; phylum Bacteroidota; class Bacteroidia; order Bacteroidales; family P3; genus Colimorpha. The sequence continues at coordinate 48,633 of JAFZPH010000019.1, read as the reverse complement.
GGCATTTCCGGAGACGACAACGACCAGCGGGCGACCTTTGATGTATTTGTTGTGGAAGGCACGAAGGTCGTCGATGGTGAGGCGTGAGATTTGTTCGGTGAGGTCGGCACGGAAGTCGCGATGCCAGCCAAGATCTTCCTTCCAGTACTGTACCATGCCGGGAATACGGCGGAAGGTGAGGTAGTTGCTGTTGCTTGAGCTGACCTCCTGCTGGATGGCGGGTTGTATCTTCTCGGGGCGTTCGGGGAAGGTGACGAGGAGGTCGCGAATGGCTTCGACACCTTCCTGTGTCTTGTCGCACTGGGTGCCGAGGTAGGCGTAGGTGTAGATGGGGTTGAGGCGGAGGAGGGAGGAGGACACATAAGCCCTGGTGCTGTAGCCAAGGGAGCGGAATTCGCGTATCTCCTGGAACATGATGCTGTTCATGCCCGAGCCGAAGTATTCGTTGAAGAGCATTCTGGAGGCACGGTCGCTAGGCGAGCCGTCGCTGGTGATGATGTTGGTGTCCAGATAGATGCTGGGAACATAGATGTCGATATTGGACTGGAGGAACTTTTTGTTGGTGGCATAGAAGAACTGAGGGGTGGAGTAGTCTTTCTGCCTAAATTCGCGGGGACGCATGTCGGTGACGCTGTCGCGGACAAGTCCGTAATGGCGCAGCTTGTCGGCAAGGGTGGAGGGGTCGGTATTGCCCGAGAAGGTGACGTAGCCATTGCGGGTGAGGATTTGCAACACTTCGGCATGGAGTTCTTCGCCCGTACGTTTGCCCCATTGTTTGTATGGTGTTTCGCGCAGGTATTCGGATTGGTCGCCGTAGAGCACATATTCTCTGAGGGCTTTCGACCAGCTGTCGGCATCGTTCTTCACGCTTCTCTTGTTGGATTTGAGTCCGTCGAGCATCTTCTCGAGCTGACGGGCATCGTGGCGGGGATGGTAGAGCCAGTGCCGGCAGAGGGAGAGGATGCTGTCGAGGTTGCTCTCGAGTCCGGTGATGGTCAGGTTTGAATTGTCATCGTTGCTGAAAAGGGTGAAGGACCCACCTAAGAGGTTGAGCTGCTGTTGGAGCTGCTGGTATTTGAGGCTGTCGGCACCGAGCAATTCCATATAGCCGATGGCGCGGTTGATGTCGGGGTTGTCGATGATGCCATAGTTGTAAGTGATTTCCAGTTCGAAGATGTCGTTGTAGGGATTCTGGGTGCTGTAGAGGTTGAAGTGGGGGTTGACGGGTTGGATGTCGAGGTCTTTCTTGAAGTCGATGACTTGCGGCTTGATGGGGTCGGGCTGGGTGATGGCAATCATGCGGGCGAAGGAGGACTGGGCTCCCTTGTTGGCGGGTTCGAGGTGCTCCCAGTCGGGCTTGACGGCGGGTTCGCCGGAGGGGAACCCCATCTTGGAGCGTACGAGGGTGCAGTGGTCGCGGTCGAAGTACTTGTTGGCCACGGCTATGACATCCTCGCGGGTAAGGGTGGACCAACGTTTGCCGTCGTTGACCCATTGCTCGTAGCTGCTTCCTTCGGTCTCGAGCGTGAGGAGGAGGGCGGAGATTTTCGAGATGCTCTCGAGCTTCTGCTGGCGTTCGATATAGGACTGCACTTTGATACCTTCCATGATGTCGTCGCTGAAACGGCCTTGCTTGATGCTGTCGATGCAGTCCCAGATAACCTGCTCGGCCTTGGCATGGCTTTGGAAAAGGAGATTGGGGATATAGAGGATGGTGTTGGTACCGGCGTCATTGAGCGATACATCCATGTTCAAGGCCATGAGGAGGCGTCCGTCGATGGCTGCTTGGGTGAGGAGGCCGGTATTGCTGCCGAGGATTTCACTGAACATGTCGAGGGCCAGCTTGTCGGGGTGGTTCTTGGGCACACCGGGGAAAATCATCATACCCATCTTGATGGGGGTCTGTCGGACATTGAGTACTTTCTGCTTGGCGAAGTCGGGCAGATTGTAGGCGGGCATTTCGGGCACTTTGCCGCTGCGCCACACACTGAATTTATCTTTTACAAGCCGCTTGACTTCGGCGGTTTTGAAGTCGCCCACAAGGATGAGCGTCATATTGTTGGCCACATAGTAGGTGTCGAAGAACTTCTGCATCTCGCTGGGCTGTGGATTCTTGAGGTGCTTGGCATAGCCGATGACCTGACGGCTGTAAGGGTGGTCGCCGTAGGACTCGGTGAGCACGTTGAGGGCAAACTTCTGCGCAAGCCTGTTGTCGCTACGGTTCTTCTCCTCGTAGATGGTCTCGAGTTCGCTCTGGAAGAGTCGGAAGACGGGATTGCGGAAACGCTCGACATACACATCCATCCAGTTGAGGAGCTGGTTGGAGGGGAGGGTGTTGTAGTAGACGGTATAGTCGTAGGAAGTGCCGGCGTTGAGACCTGTGCAGCCCATATTCTGCAGGATGGCGTCGACCTCGTTGGGGATGGCGTACTGCGAGGCGGCAATGCTGAGACGGTTAATCTCGAGCTGGATGTCGTGCCGTTCCTGGTCGTCCTTGGCGGCCTGGAGACGGTCGTAAGCCTGGCTTATGCTGTCGAGATATGGCTTCTCCTTTTCCCAGTCGATAGTTCCGATACGGTCGGTGCCCTTGAACATGATGTGTTCGAAATAGTGGGCCACACCCGTGGCGTTGGGGTTTTCGTTCTTGCTGCCTGCATGAACCACCACACAGCCGTAGATTTTGGGCTGGCTATGCTCCTCGCAAAGGATGACTTTCAGTCCATTGTCGAGGTGGAAAGTCTGGATAGGCAGTTTGTGCTGTGCCGAGAGGGCGAGCATGGCACACAAGGCCATGCAGAATAGAATCAATCTTTTCATTATTGCTGTTGTATTGTGTTTGAAATAGTGTTTTCTGTGTTGGGTAATTCTTCATTTTCGCGGTCCAGGCGTGCGAAAAGGAAGCACATGGCAGCGACGGGTGCAGAGCCGATGGCTGAGGCACAGAGCCAGAGTCGCGGCAGCCGGGTACGCGGGGCATCGCGGTAGAGCATTACGACGACGATGCAGAACAGGATAAGGGACAGGATTGTGGGGGTGAAGATGGAAACCGGAAGTCCAGGAAGTGAGAGGCAGATTCTATAGGTAAAAGTGAAGATAACGATGGGAACGAGGTATTTGAGCATGGGTTTTATCCGCTCGGAGGGGAGTGCGGCGGGAAGAGAGAGGAGGAAGATCGATAGCATGGCTGTCGAGGGGTGGGCGATGGAGAGGATGATGATGATTGCCTGCAGCCAAAAGGTCTGGCGGCATCGGGGCAGTCGGATGTGCCACAGGTCGTAGATAACGGAGACTAGGACAACGGCATAAAAGATGTATGACAATGCGCTGAGCAAAGATGGGAAGAATATGGAAAAAACGATTAGAAGTATGGAATAAATGATGATTATGCTGCCGTATCTGCGGACAATCGGCAGTTGGCTGAGGTGCATGAGCAATCCTGCCATTCCACCAAATAATGTGAGAATCAGTGAGAATTGATTTACACGGCCGGTATGTGACATGTCGTTTAGTAGAAATCCGGCGAGGATGATACCGGGGATGTAGTCAAGGAGAGTGCGGCATGCGATGTGAAACCGTGGACTCATGTTGACATTGCTTTGAAAAAAAGGATAGATTGCGGCAATGATGAGGACAAAGAGTTGCGCAATAGTGTAAATGATAAGATAGCGAGAGAGTTGTTTATTCATGGTGTTTTCTTAAAATAAAGGGGCAAAGACAGCTGCAAGGTTGCGGATGGGTAGAGCCTGCACCTGTTTTTGCCCCTGGGAAATGGATTATCTGAGGTTGTTGTGGAGATAGGCAGTGAGGTTGTCGATGGAGATGCGCTCCTGCTGCATGGTGTCGCGGTTGCGGACGGTGACACTGTTGTCGTTGAGGGTGTCGTTGTCCACGGTGATGCAGAAGGGGGTACCGATGGCATCCTGACGGCGATAGCGGCGACCGATGGCGTCCTTCTCGTCGTACTGGAGCATGTAGTGGGGTTTGAGCATGTCCATAATCTCGCGTGCTTTCTCGGGGAGACCGTCTTTTTTGACCAACGGCAGCACGGCGGCTTTGTAGGGTGCCAGCATGGCGGGCAGGCTGAGGACAGTGCGGACACTACCGTCGGGGAGGGTCTCGTCCTTCAGCGCATGGCTGAAGATGGCGAGGAAGGTACGGTCGACACCGATAGAGGTCTCGATGACATAGGGAGTATAGCTCTCGTTGAGCTCGGAGTCGAAATACTGGAGCTTCTTGCCGCTGAACTCGCTGTGACGGCTGAGGTCGAAGTCGGTGCGGCTGTGGATGCCCTCCAGTTCCTTGAATCCGAAGGGGAACTCGAACTCGATGTCGGTGGCGGCGTTGGCATAGTGGGCCAGCTTCTCGTGGTCGTGGTAGCGGTACTTCTCGGCGGGGATACCCATGGCAAGATGCCATTTGAGGCGTTCCTCTTTCCAGTAGCGGAACCATTCCATCTCGGTGCCGGGACGGACGAAGAACTGCATCTCCATCTGCTCGAATTCGCGCATGCGGAAGATGAACTGGCGGGCGACAATCTCGTTGCGGAAGGCTTTGCCTATCTGGGCAATGCCGAAGGGAATCTTCATGCGGCCGGACTTCTGGACGTTGAGGAAGTTGACAAAGATGCCCTGTGCCGTTTCGGGACGGAGATAAAGGGTGTCGCTGTCGTCGATGAGGGAGCCCATCTTGGTGGCGAACATAAGGTTGAACTGGCGCACATCGGTCCAGTTGCGGGTGCCGCTGACGGGACAGACAATGCCGAGGTCGAGGATGAGCTGCTTGAGGCCGGCGAGGTCGTTGGCGTTCATCAGTTCGGCATACTTGGCGTGGATCTCGTCAATCTGTTTCTGGTGTTCCAGCACACGGGCGTTGGTGGTGACAAACTGCTGACGGTCGAAGGCGTCGCCGAAGCGTTTGTGCGCCTTCTCGCACTCTTTGTTTATCTTCTCCTCAATCTTGGCGATGTGGTCCTCGATGAGGACATCGGCACGATAGCGTTTCTTGGAGTCCTTGTTGTCAATCAGGGGGTCGTTGAAGGCATCCACGTGGCCGGAGGCTTTCCAGATGCGGGGGTGCATGAAGATGGCGGAGTCGATGCCGACGATGTTCTCGTGGTACTGCACCATGGCACGCCACCAGTATTGCTTGATGTTGTTTTTGAGTTCGGTGCCCAGCTGGCCATAGTCATACACGGCGGCGAGGCCGTCGTATATCTCGCTGGAGGGGAATATGAAACCGTATTCCTTGGCGTGGGATACTACTTTTTTGAAGAATTCTTCTTGATTTGCCATATATTAGATTTCTGAATAATCGGAATAATCGGAGTATTCTGAGTAATCGGAGTACTCTGATAATTCAGAATACTCCGATTATTGATTTATTTCTTGGAGGCAGCCTGGGTGGCGGTGATGGCCACTACGTTGACTACATCCTCGACGCTGCAGCCACGGCTGAGGTCGTTGATGGGGGCTGCCATGCCCTGCATGACGGGACCTACAGCTTCGGCACCGGCAAGACGCTGGACAAGTTTATAGCAGATGTTGCCGCTCTGAAGGTCGGGGAATACAAGGACGTTGGCTTTGCCTGCGATGTCGCTGCCGGGGGCTTTGCTGGCACCCACTTTGGGAACGATGGCTGCATCGGCCTGGAGTTCGCCGTCGAGATGCACGTTGGGGTCGAGCTCGTGAGCCACACGGGTAGCTTCGATGACTTTGTCGACCAACTCGTGCTTGGCACTGCCCTTGGTGGAGAAACTGAGGATGGCGACACGGGGGTCTTCAAATCCTGCTATAGCCTTGGCGGTCTGGGCGGAGACAACAGCTATCTGACCCAATTCTTCAGCAGTGGGGCAGGGGGTGGCGGCGCAGTCGGCGAAGACAAACATGCCGTTCTCGCCGTAGGTGGTGTCCTTGAGAATCATGATGAAAGCACCGCTGACGACGCTGACGCCGGGCAGGGTTTTGACAATCTGGAAAGCGGGACGCAGCACGTCGCCGGTAGCGTTGCGGGCTCCGGCAACCTCGCCGTCGGCATCGCCGTTCTTGATAAGCATGCAAGCTAGATACAACGGGTCGGCCACAAGGTTCATGGCTTCGTCCATCTGCATACCTTTCTTCTTGCGGATTTCGCAGAGCATCTGGGCATAGTACTCGCGTTTGGGATTGGTCACGGGGTCGATGATGGTGGCCTTGTCGATGTTCTTGAGACCCCACTGGTCGGCGAGGCCTTTGATTTCAGCCTCGTTGCCGAGGAGGATAAGACGGGCAATACCTTCCTTCAGGATGATGTCGGCAGCCTTGAGGGTACGTTCTTCAGTGCCTTCGGCCAAAACGATGGTCTTGTTGGCAGCTTTTGCTTTGGAGCGGATTTGTTCTAAGAGTGTCATGATACTTTATTATTTTGTTAATATATTATCGGTACTATTGTATTCTGTTTATTGTCAGTTGCGGTGCTCAACCTCCGTGGAGGTCCGATGGAGTGTCAATCGAAGAATTTCCATGTGACGCCGAAGAATAAACCGAACTGCTTGGAGGGGTAGTGGGGGAGGATACAGTAAGAGTGTTGTTCGAGGAATGAATTGAAGTGGGCTGCTTTGACATAGATGCTGGCACGTTTGACTTGGAGGTTGATAAAGAAGTCAGCCCATAGATAGTTGCCAACCTCGACATCGTTCTGGCGGTAGAAAACGCCCAGTATCGGGTCGTAGCCGTCGGCCATATAGAGGGTATGGTAGCGGATGTCGAATCCCACCTGTGTGTGCAGCACATTGTGGAAGAGATTGAAGTCGGCATAGATGGAATTCTTGCTTGCGAAAAGGGGAACACGTATCTGATCCTGGTCGGTGCTGTATTGGAGATGGTGCTGCATGTCGTAATGCAGCCAACGCGTGAGTTTCAGATTGAGGTTGACACGTCCCTGCAGCAGCAGTGCGTTGCCGTCGGCCTGATGAGGTAGGAGGGTGGTGGTGCTGTCGGGGAGAGGGTGTTGCTCGAACCATACGTTGTGGCCGATATGCTGGGCGGCGAGATGCACCTGCAGGAGGTCGCCATGCCGGTAGTCAGCCTCGACCTTGCGGACACCGACAGGTTTAAGGTCGATGGTGTAGCCGGATTGGGTGAGGAGCGTCTGCGCCTGATAAATCAGGTCGGGATTGTAGGCCTTGACCACGGCACGGAGAGTGATGTTCTGAGCGGAATTGCCAACGCTGTCGCGGAAGGGGAAGACGAGGCGGGCGTCAAGATTGTATTCGGAAAGGTTGGGTGCCGCTTCGGCATATACATTGAGTTCGGCAGCAGGCCATGGGCTGATTTCGAGTCGTGCAAAAGGATACAACGCTATCTTGCGGACTTTGCCCTGGGTGTAGACACTGTCGTCGAGCCGTAGCCACGACACTTCGGGTCGGACACCGCCATAGAGTTTCAGCGGGTTGTGCCAACGGTGGTCCATATAAGCGTCGTTGGTCCAGTAGAGCGAGGCCGAAAGCTTGTTGTAGATGGTGGAATCCTTGCTGCGATATTTCTGCTTGTCCCACTGCAATTCGAGCCCGAGGACTCCGGTGTTATAGACATGCGGGGCATGGGGCTGGACGGTATCGTAGTCGACGATGGTGTCGCGGACTTCGTAGCGATAGGTGGTGAGGACGGTGTCGAAGAGGACGCTGTCGCCTTGGATGGAGTCGAAACGCGTCAAGTGCAGTGTATCGTATACAGGAATGGTGTCGATGTATTTATCCATGATGGGGCGATACCATTCGAACTGCCGGACGGTATTGAAAGTCTGCTTCACAAAGACGGTATGGTCGGTGTTGTTGCTGTAGCGGTTGGTGGCCACTACAGGCACACCCCCCATGTTGGAAATCTGTTTGTTGATGAAAATATCCTCATTGGACAGGCCTCCGTTCTCGCCCAGCACCATCTTCTGCCATATAAAGCCGGCCGAGAGCTGGTAACGGGCATCGCGGGAGTAGTAGTTGGTGTTGAAGTCGAAGAAGTGGTCGGTGGCCGAGGAGTTGGAGAAGACACCTGTGGGACTGATGAGATGATAGTCGAGGGCGAAATTCCACCGCTCGTTGATATTCTGCGTATGGGTGACATGCACCTGATAGTCCTTATCCAGTGAGCTGTTGTAGGAGAGCAACGTATAGGGGTTCTGCACCTGATAGAACGTCAGGTTGTCGGGAGTTTTGTAAAGACCTGGATAGATGTTGGTCTTGTAGACAAGCCGCGGAGTGGACTCAAACGAGGGGAAGATGGACAGATGGGGGTGTCCCAACTCGGTAACGGTGAGAAAATAATCGCCATTGAGGGCATCGAGACGATCGGAGAACTGCGCTCCTGTGGGCGTCAGGGTAGGGTGGCTGACATCCATAATCTTCACCTGCACGGTCGGACGCTTGAACATGAAGATGGATGCCTGCAACACACTGTCGGGAATGTCGACATGATATTCGATGCCTTTGGGACCCTGGGAACTGGTGTCCTGGGTGCTTGTGCTGTCGGAATAGGAGCCTGGGGAGGGATTGCCGGGGTATCCCGTACTGCCCATATTGTTAACGGGAAGTGAACGGATGGTATTGATATCAACCTGTCCCCATGATGCAACAACCATGAGGGACAGTATGACGAATGCTATGACCCTGCGGCAATTCACAGCAAGGGATTAGTTTTGACTCTGGAGGAAACGCTCCACATCCATGGCGGCAATGCAACCCTTGCCGGCAGCGACAATGGCTTGACGATAGTTCGGGTCGCACACGTCGCCGGCTGCGAAGATACCGGGGATATTGGTGGCACTGCCTGGATTCTGGACTTTGATATAACCCTGCTCGTCGAGGTCAATCTGTCCCTTCACGAAATCGGTGTTGGGTTTGTGTCCAATGGCCACAAAGAAACCGGCAATGTCGATATGGCGTATCTCGCCCGTCTTGACATTCTGGATGTCGGCACCCGTGACACCGTCCAGGTCATTGCCGCAAATCTCCTTGGTGGTAGAATCCCACAGCATCTCGATTTTGGGATTGGTAAGAACCCGATGCTGCATCGACTTCGAAGCGCGGAGTTCGTTACGGCGATGGATGAGATACACCTTGTTGCAAAGGGTGGCCAGATAGTTTGCCTCCTCGCAGGCGGTATCGCCTCCGCCTACCACAGCCACGTCGAGACCTTTGTAGAAATAGCCGTCGCAGGTGGCGCAGGCACTCACGCCCTGTCCATAGAGTTTCTTCTCGCTGTCCAGTCCAAGCCAACGGGCAGAGGCCCCTGTGGCGATAATGACGGTCTCGGCCTCAATCACATTGTCGTGGTCGTCAACGCAACGGAAAGGACGCTGACTAAAGTCGACACTGACGATATATCCCTGACGGACATCGGTGCCGAAACGCTGGGCCTGCTTCTTGAGGTCGGCCATCATATCGGTGCCGGAGATGCCCTCGGGATAGCCGGGGAAATTCTCAATCTCGGTGGTGATGGTGAGCTGGCCACCGGGCTGCATGCCCTCGTAAAGGATAGGATGTATGTCGGCGCGGCTGGTATAGATGCCTGCTGTATATCCGGCAGGGCCGGAGCCAATGATTAAGCAACGTGTCTTTTCCATGGTGATATTTCTTATTTGATTGTTTGACTATTGTTTGATTTCTTGGTGCTGAAATAGATCAGATAGGCAGCACCCACCACAAGCACCGCTGCCTGCTGGCTGCCCCAGAGCAGCCAACCACATGCCGTGCCCACTTCCATGCTGATGCCATAGATGCCCAAGGCCACTTGTACCAGCACGGGATACACACCTATGCCGCCCTGTGAGAATGTCATCCCCACTGTGCCGAACAGGTAGACCACAAAAGCGGCACGAAGCCCAAGCCATCCGGTCTCGTCGAAAGCCTGGAAGATGACCAGTCCACCAAGAATGTACAGCAGATAGATGACTATGCTATAGACGATGAAGAGCACCGTGCGGCGGCCTCCAAGATGGAAGATGCTCTTCAGTCCATCAATCATGCCTCGCACCATCTCGTCAATCTTCTTGAAAAAGGGGACATTCAATAGACGTTTCCACAACAGTTTGTATAGTACAAACGCCAACAGCGCCATGCCTGCCAATACGCTGATGATGACTGTCATGTTGGGCAGATTGTCGTATTTCTCGGAGAGGGTGTTGTATAGCCAGTCTTTGGCCTGACCGAACATCACCAACATGCCGATAAGCACCACGAGCGCAAAAGCCAGGGTGTCCACAAGTCTTTCTGTCACCACTGTGCCAAGCGATTTCTCGATGGGTATATCCTCGCTGGTACGCAGGGTGGCACAACGGACCACCTCGCCGGCTCGCGGGAATGCCAGATTGGCGAGATATGCCACAATCACCGAGCCGAAAGTATTGTTGACATTGGGCGCATAACCTATCGGACGGAAGAGAAGCCTCCAGCGTAAAGCGCGTATCAGATGGCTCAACAGGCATATCACCACCGACACGGCTACCCAAGCGTAATCGGCACTCAGAAACGACTGCCAGACGGCAGTTTTCTGCTCGGGTTCAAGCTTCAACAGAAACCAGTAGATAAAGAAAATGCCTATCCCCAGAAAGAGGACCATCTTAAGGATGTCGCCCAGCCGGTTCTTCTTCCTGGCTGGTTGTGAGGCGTTCTCTGTCATAAGCTCTTTAACGAAGTTTGTTGTTCTCGGGGAATATGACGGTGGGATGCCACTCGCGTGCCTCCTCGAAGTCCATCATCGCATAGGACGCTATGATGATAAGCGACCCGACAGGAGCCTTGTGCGCTGCGGCACCATTGATGCCAATCACACCACTGCCTCGTTCACCTTTGATGGCATAAGTGCTGAACCGCTCACCATTGGTGATATTATAAATATCCACCTTTTCGTTTTCAATAATGTTGCTCGCCTCCATCAAGGCTTCGTCGATAGTAATGCTTCCGATATAGTCAAGGTCGGCCTCAGTGACCGTAACCCTATGAATCTTAGATTTTAATACATTTACAAGCATAGCCTGATATTTTTGCAAAGATACGAAAAATAATTGAGAATTGAGAAATAACACCCGTCAGGTCTCAATTCTCAATTCAAAATTCTCAATTCCACAATTTTATACGTGTAATACGTGGAGACACTTTCTCAATACTCAATTCCACAAAGGTCTCAATTCAAAACATAATGATGACAGAGAGAAGTAGAAAGGCAATAAAACAATAGAGAATAATCTTGGTGCCAGGGATGGGTTTCATATAGTCGGGGTCGGAGATATCGAACCGGCGGTGTATCTTGATAAGGTGCTTAGGCTGGCGGTATTTCTCCATCACGGCATCATCGCCACCCTCGCCCTTGCCTGACGCCTGCTGTTCACCTGCACCGGAGAATCGGGGCTGATAGTTGAAAGTGGGCATAGAACGTTTGCGGAACAGGTCACGCCATGTGAGCCGCGTAGAAGCCTGGCGGGCTTGGCGGTCGATGGTGCGTACACGCTGTTCAAAATAGGCCAGTTCGTCTTTGGACTCTTCCCCTTCGGCGGCAGCCTCCTCGCGCTGCTGACGGGCAGCCTCTGCCTCTTTCTGCATGGCATATTTCTTCTTCAAAGCCTCCCATTTCTCCTTCTCGGGGTCGTAGAAACGGGGCTCGTAATGGAAGCGGCGCGGTTTCTCTACTTCAAACATACGACAAATGTATTTATTAACGTGTTATTGTGAGACCTTCTTTTAATCGTTGATATGTTTATTCGTTGATAAGTTTATCTGTTGATAAGTTTATACGGCTTGACAGAATCGTTGATTATGTTTATATGTTGATAAGTTTATATGGCTCGACTGAATCGTTGATATGTTTATATGTTGATAAGTTTATATGGCTCGACTGAATCGTTGATAGGTTGATATGTTGATAAGTTTATATGGCTCGACTGAATCGTTGATAGGTTGATATGTTGATAAGTTTATAAGGCTCGAATCATATCAACATATCAACAACCAACATATCAACACCTTCTCAATTCTGATATCACATCATCCATGGGCACATCGAAAGGCTCCATAGGGATGTCGTCGAGCATCTGGAAGTCGAAGGCCACACCCACCTTGTAAGCGTTGGGCGTTCTCTTCAGCAGCCGGTCATAAAAACCCCTTCCACGTCCCATGCGGTTGCCCTTGCGGTCGAATGCCACTCCCGGCACGACAATCATCTCCACCCGGTCTACTTGAGTAAAAACTGGGCCAGTAGGTTCGCCGATACCGAACTGTTCGCCAGCCTTCAGACACTCGGGACCTGTATATTGGCGCAACAGCAAGTCGTCGCCGTCCACACAGGGCAGCAGCAGCGTCTTTTGCCTATACCAACGGTTCACGAAGTCGTGCGTCTGCACCTCGTCCGCCATCGACCAATAGAGTAGCACCACTTTGGCCTCAAGGAAACGTGGATGTTGCTCTACCTGGTGCATAATAGCTGCCGACCGCCGCTCCTTTTCGCTGAAAGGAACGGCACGTTTAGCCTCCCTGATCTGTTTACGCAACGTCTGCTTATCCATAATTTTGAATTCGTTAATTCGTTAATGTGTTAATTCGTGAGTCTTTTGATACGCCAATGACTAACACGTTAACACATTAACGCGTTCACACATTCAAGATCACATTTAGAACGGCAGGTCGTCTTCACCGCCAAGCGGCGAGGCGAAAGAGGGTGCCTGAGGCTGCGCAGGGGCTGCTGCCGGAGGAGATGCAGGCTGTTGTGGAGGTACGGGAGCAGCTGCAGGGGCAGCAGGGGCCTGGGGTGCGGCTGGCCAGGCATAGCCAGTGGCTGCGGGAGGCATCTGTCCCGGCACATAGTTCTGAATGCGTGAGCAACGCAAATCAGTGTACCAACGTCCTTCGTATTCGCGTGATTCAGGATTGAAATTCACCACTACCGGTGTATTGAGGGGGATGGATTTAACCATTGCCAATCGGTCTTCGCCAAAAGTAGTGAAAGCCACCTGACGGGGATATTCGCCGTCGGTTTCAATCACAAAGCCACCTCTAACCCAGGGTCCGCGCTGGCTCTCACCGCGCACTTCCTGCAAAATCTTGATAAGTCTTCCTGAAATTTCCATTATATGCTATATTATTTTGTTTGATATTCAAAGTTTTGCCCAATCAGCCATGCTGAATAGTAAATTACAAAGATAATAAAAAAATCTGTACCAACAGACTAAAAGTTTTCAACAAACAATCCGTAGATGCAAGACCCCCGCCGAGTGATAATCCATTCGGCGGGGGTTAAAGCTGTGTTCACTCACATTATCTGACGACAAGTTTATGTGCAGTTGCCGTGGGTTGGCTGTCCATCCTGACGAAATACACTCCAGGTGCCAGACCACTGATGTCGAGCGTGGTGACGGCAGTGGTACACTTGTGCTGCAATACAACCCTACCCATTCTATCAACCACCGTGACACTGGACGGCTGGCTGACACACAGCGTGACTGTCCCCGATGCTGGGTTGGGATAAATGACCAATCCCGCATGACTTTCGTCGGTGGGACGAATGCCTACGCTGTCGGTTTCAAACATCGCCGTCAGCGTGACGTCGCTGGTGACCACATAGTCTCGCGGATTGTCGGTATTGCCGTCGTCCCAAGCCACGAAACGACACGATGCGGCAGGAGTGGCCGAAAGCACAGCTGTGCTGCCATGTTCGTATGTGCCGCCCCCCGACACCGTGCCGTAGGCTTCGTTGTTAACCAGCAGGGTAACGGTATGTGTGGGGATGGGGGCTGTCCAGACACGGTAGAGTACGGCAATAGTATCCGAATACCATCCTTCGTCGCACTGGGTGGTGACATAGATATCGTACGAGGTATTCGGCTCCAGCCCTGTAATAGTGTAGATATTGCTGAGGGCGGTGTCGACCTGTCCTGTGCCAAGCGTGAAATTGGCCAGTCCATACTCGACCAGATACTTTTGTGCAAGGGGTTGGGCATCCCATCTGATGGTAATGCTGTTTGAGGTGCTGTCGGTATGCCTGAGTCTCTCCACCTTGGGGCATCCCGTCAACGCGACCGAGATATTGTCGACCACTGCGGGAGGCTGGGTTCCTCCGCTGCCGTCGTTAAGCCAATAGAACAGGAGGTTGTAGTCGCCAGCCTGGGGTATCTCGAAATCGGCCTGATAGGTCTGCCATGTGGTGGACCTGGCAAGGGCTTGGCCTCCATCAAGGGCTATCCAACCTTCGGGAGTGGCAGTCCTGAAGGTGGTGGTGAGTTGGGTGCCCGAGGGATTGGTGCCGGGAGTGAAGGTGACGCTGGCCGGTACAAGGAATACACGCAGGAAGTCGTAGCCTGTCTCGCCTTCGGCATACCAATCGTATTGAATCCGGTAGGAGGTGTGAGTCATTCGGAAGGGACGGTAGGCATACGAATGGGTGATTTGGTTCCGGTCATAACTATGTGTGGCGCCACTGTCGGTGCTGATATAGAGTGCCGAAATGTCGTCGCCGGAGGAATGGGCGGCCGTGCCGAAACTCCAGCGGTTGGTCTGTTCGCCGTTCTCCAACTCCCAAGCATTGTTTTCTGTGCTGTCTGCAAAGGTATTGAGATAGGGGAAGGAAGTTACAGGCAGACCGCGAAGGGTACTGAAACGGTAGCTTGTGGAGCTGCTGACGGAGGTGCCGCACAACCCTGTCACCCAGACATCGTAACTGGTGGCAGGCATAAGTCCGCCAAGGGTGATGGAAGTGCTGTAGGTGGTGTCGCACAGGCCTGTGCCGGGAGTGAAGCCCGCCGGTCCATATTCCACGCGATAGCGTGGAGCCTGACTAACGCGCCATTCCAGGGTGGCAGTGGTCGCCGTGCGGGCGGTGGCGGTGATATGTTGGGGAGGAATACACTCGGTAACATTGCCCACCTCAAGATTGTCCAGATAGAAGTTGGCGTAATTCACACCAATGGTTCGAAGGGCTATCCGGCTGGCGGTCCCGGTGTAGTCGGAGAAGTAAAAGGTGACATCCCGCTCGTTCTCACCAAAAGCATAGGCGAGGGTGTCGATAGCTGTGAAGCTGGAACCAAAGCCGGGAGCAATGCTGTCGACGGTTCCGACAATGATGGTGGAGGAGTGGGGATAGTCGCTATAGAGGTGGAAATGGACTTTCAAGTCGTTGATACCTTCGCCAAACAGGGGCAACGCCACAATGCCGGGTCCACGGAAATGAAGGTTATAGCGTCCCGATGGAGAAAGAGAAGTGTCGTCACTGTAAGAGAGGGCAGGGACAAGGGCATTGGACGCTAGGGCTTCGGCATACCAGCATGTGGGCAACGACTGGTCGGTGTAGGCCTGGTCCTGAATTCCCTCGAAAGTCATCAGGTAGGGCAGTTCGCTGACGGTGTTACACATCGTGCTGAAACGTACCGGGCCGTAAGAGATGGAGGTATCGCCGTCGCAGAGGGTGTAGACATACAGGTCATAGTCGCTGCTGTGCTCCAACCCCGTCAACATATAGGGCGTGCTGTATACCGTCTGGCTGATACCGCTGCCGGGTTCAAAGAAGCGGGGACCGTACTCCAGTACATACCCCGAGGGGCTGGTGATACCACCCGAGACCTCTGTCCAGCCGACAGTAGCGTAAGTACTAGTCACCCCGCTCACAACGCACTGCTCCACAGGCACACAATCGGGAATTACCTCGACGGAGATATTGTCGATATACTGGTCTGCGCCGCCTGGTTGCGCCATGATCAGCAGATGGCATTCTGTGGCTTCAAGATTGTTCAACATGTACAGCACTGTGGTGTCTACCGCCGCTGAACTCGTCACGAAGGCGAAGGTGTCAATGACTGTAGCCAGCGTGACGGTGTCGTCGATATTGTCAAGCAGTCCGAGTACAAGCACATCATATTGCGACGTCTGACGGAGATTGAAACGCACCTGCAGTTGGTTCAAAGGCACGCTGAACTTGGGAAGGACGATATAGCTGTCATTCAGCCGGCAGACCTTGTTGCTGCTGCCCGAAAGGGTTGTCACGGTGGGATAATTGACGATATGACTGACGGAAAGCGTTCCGCTGTACCAGCAGGAGCGCGCGAAAACGGTGTTGGCTATATACCCTTCGAATGTCTCGCCATAAGGAACGCCCACAGGTAAGCAGGGGAGGGATACCGCAATGCTGTCGCCGAGCGTGTCGGCATTGCAAAGGCGGCTTACCATAAACTCATAATCGCGTCCCACTTCCAGATTGGGGAAGCGGAATCTGTTTGTCGTCACGGCGCTGTCGGCAACGGTCCATGCAGTGGTCCCCGACAGGCGGTAAGCGCAGGTGTACGTCGTCGCGGTGTCGGCATTCCACACCACATCAACATAGTCGTCGCCGACCGAGGAGATGCACACCATGGGGCTCTCGCACGCAGGCAGCACGCAGCCCCGGGTGCCGAACCTGATGGTATTGACATAATTCAACCGCGTGCCGTAGCTTGGCGATGCGGGCGAGATATTGCCTATGCCTGTGCTGTACATGGAACGCAGCGTGGCACTGCCCACCACGAAGGAGGGCAATACCGTGGCATCGTCGTCCATGCTCTTGTCGATGGCCACCACCAGGTTGCTGTCGGCCACTCGCACAAAGGGCGTTGTGAAATGGATGTTCACCTCTCTGCCGTTATTGAACACCACTCCGTCGAAGACCTCGGTCAATGCCGACGCTGGCACATAGTCGTTGCCGGAATTGAAACGGTTCTTTGAGGTGTTGGCAAGATAGACCACCACCGAGGCGGTGTCGAGGATATAGTTGTCGCTGAGGAAGAATGTGAGTCCGACGATGGTGTCGATACCCGTCATCTCGCTCGACAGGTAGATCTGTTGCGAGTAGCTGTTGTAGCTGCCGTATGCCACGGGGAGGTTGCTGTGGACTCCCGTTGGGGGGATCGCCATGGCCGAACAGCCAAGGGTGTATGCCGACCCCTCCACGGCAAGGCTGACACTGTCGGTACACACCGAACTGACACGGTAGAAATAGCGGGTGTCGGGCTCCAGGTCTGTCAGGAAGAAGCAATCCTCGTTGGCGACAGCGGTCGTCCAATGGGTGTCGGATGCCGGGCGGTAGCTCACATGGTATTCGGTGGCCTCCTCACCGCCCACGGGAGCATCCCAGTCCAGCGCCATCTGGCGGTAGCCGCAACGGGAGCGGAGGTTCTGCACCGCTCCACATTCGGGATAGGTGACAAACGAACAGGTGGCAGTCATGCCCGGTTCGCTGCTGCAGAAACTCACCACCCAGACATAATATTGCCGGTCGCCCTGAAGCGAGGAGAAGGTGTGGCTGTTGCTGCCTGCGGGCAGGTACACACTGTCGAAAGCGGCAGCACGGCTGTCGGTGTCGGCAATATAGCACCAATAGCCCAGTGCATCGCTGCTGCTCTCGCTCCAGGCCACTGTGGCCTCGGTGTTGCTCAACTCGGCCACATGCAGATTATCCACCGGACTGCAACTGCTGAGCTGCAGGATGGTAAAGTCGTCAATCAAGCCTGTGCCTGCTCCCGAGGTGTTGTCGTACGAAAAGACTAGATACCCCGTGTCGGCAATGTTCTGGTCGGTGAAATCCAACTGCACGTAAGTGTAGTCGTAGCAAGTGGCAATGGTGTCAATCCATTGCACGGTCCCCGACAGACTGGTCACAAATCCCACCTTCATCAGTCCCGGCGTCCATGACAAGTCCACATACCAAAGGTTCACCCCCACCTGGTTCAAGGGCAATGGGATGCGCGGCGTGGCTATCCGTGCCTCACCCGTCGAGTAGTTCAACGCCAGAATCTGACTTCCCCCGTGGGCATAAAGGTAGAAATTGAAGGCATACGCTTCTCCAAGGAGAGTGGTCCAACAGTTGGGTGCCTGGTTAGAAACATCTGTCTCGAAACCTGTAGAGTAAGGGATAGAAATGTTGCATCCCGTCTGTGCATGTACATTGAAAGCGGTAAACAGGGCAGCACACACCACTGCCATTCTAATAAAACTTTTCATATCTAATTTAATTATGATTTTAATATTTCTGAATTCGTTAATTCGTTAATACTGTTGATATGTTTATACGTTGATAGGTTTATACGGCTCGAATCATATCAACATCCAACATATCAACATTTAACAGATTAACGCAATAACACATTCAAAATCGACTAACACATTAACACAATAACACATTCACACATTCAAAGACTAACACATTCAAAGACTAACACAATAACACATTAACACATTCACACAATCTCTATTCTACTGTTTCGTTCGGTAGAAGAAAAAGAAGATAAGCACCCCGGTGATGGCGGCCATCACGCCGACAATCCACCAGAACGCCTGCACACTGGTGATGAAGGGGAAGTCCACATTCATTCCGAACATACCCGTGACAACCGTCAACGGCAGCATGATGGTGGAGAAGATGGTCAGCAGCTTCATGATCTCGTTGGTACGGTTGGCCTGCAACGAATCGAATGTCTTGGAAAGGCCTTCAATCAACTCGCCGTAGTCTTCAATCAAGTCGAACATCTTCTGGTACTGGTCCAGAATATTGCCCCAGTAGTCTTCCATATCCAGCACCTCGGGGTCCACAAAGCCCTTGATGGAGCCTCCCTCGAACATGTGCAGCACTCGCAGCTGTGGTTTGAACGTGGTGTTCAGCAGGATGATGTTGCGTCGGGTGATAGAGATCAGTTCGATGATGCTCCGTGCACGCCGGTTGAAGATGTCGTAGTTGATTAAATCCACCTCCGACCCCACACGCATAATCAACGTGTAGGTCTCCAGCATCAGTCGGTCCAGTATGTTGTACAACAGCAGGTCGCTCGACGACAGCTGCTCCTTCACGTCGTCATCGTCGTCCTTAAGGTCCTCCTGCATCTCCTCAAACAGCTTCTTCACCACCCAGTGCGATTTGCCTATGGTGATGATATAGTCCTTGCCCCAGAAAATCTTCACCTCGCGGATGCGGATAATCTTGTTTCCCTTGTCGAAATAGGGGAAATGAAGGATGAGGAAATAATAGTCGTCGTACTCGTCGATTTTAGGACGCTGGTTGCTGCCGCGGCAGTCCTCGATGTCCAATGGGTGGAAATGATATTCATCCAACAGGAAGCGGTACTCTTCTTCACTCGGATTGGTGATGTGCATCCACTTCAACGACTGGTATTCAATAGTCTCTACCATGCTTTGGGTCCTCCTTTTCTTTGTGCCAGCAGAGGGGGGGATTCGTCAAGGCGTTAATGTGTTCTGAACTCGTTAATTCGTTAATCGACTAACACATTCACACATTCAAGCATTCACGCATTCAAAACCGCTGGTGTTCAATATTCTACATTCGAGTAACGTTTATTTGTTTCAATCTGCAAAGATACATATTTTTTTTCATCCCGCCAAAAAATATAGGCAACTTCTATTTTGAATTCGTAAATCGACTAACACATTAACACATTCACACGTTAACACATTCACACATTCTCAATTAATCCACCAGGGTGCGTCTCTTTCCTTCACGATAGAGCAGCGAGAAGCCCAGCGCCACGTTGATGGTATACCCGCGTGGGGAGCCGACAAGGCTGTTGAACTTGTCGCGCGAGACGTAGACTTTAGCATCGACCGAGCCGACATACTGTTCCAATATACTCCGCGAGGCATTAATCTCGTTGCTAAAATGATATTTCACATCCAGTCCTGCACGCCAGCATCCTTCCATCGGGCCTCCACTGGTCTGGTTGACGGCATCGGAGTAGAAGACCCCCTGCATCCCGTAGCCCACAAAGGGCATGATGCGCAGGCTGCGACTGTCCACCACCGCAAAACCATAGTTGGCGGAAAGATCCATCGTGAGGATGTCGTCGCTGCCCAACAGTGTATTCTTTTCCTTCACAGCCCAAAGGGTGTCAGGCTTGCACCGGCCACCGCCGATATATATCCCCAACGTAAGGATATGACGGCTGTAGCCAAGTTCTAAATCACTATACACACCGCCGCTGGGGGCGAAGAGGGGTTGGAGGCCGCCACCAAAGTACTTGAACCCCCCTCCGGTGTTCATACCTATGAACCAGGGGAGAGTATAATCGGGCAGAACAAAGGCGGGAGCATGTTTCTCCACCATCAGCGGGGTGATGGAGTCCAACCTCATCCGGATGTCATATTCCCACCACTTGACGGCGGCTGTGTCATAGCCGAAGCGTGTGGAACGGCAATAGTGACCGGCCTCCCAGACGAGGCTTCGCATATAGTCATCCCTGATTTTGGCCAGCATCGAGTCCGGCTTCGACTTGTCAAGGGTGTCGATGACTACCTGCAAATGTCGGCGGTACAACTCCACAAGGTTGAAAAGCACCTGGTTGTAGTGCAGTTGGTCGGGGGTACGGTACCGTTTGTCCACCCACGAATACTGCCTGTACATGTTGGCCACCGCAGTTTTTACCGGCCACATGATTCCGTCGATGCTTGTCCGACGGTCTTCAATATCAAGCGAGAAAGTGAGATGGGAATGCTCGTCACCTATGCTCTCAGACACATTCGAGAAGTTGCTCCACGACAGCAGCCCCTTCTCCCAAGCCCGCATGGCGACATACTCGCGGGTGCGTTTTTTGCTGCCGTGCTTGTCGGCCAAAATGGGGGTGATGGAGTCCAGTGCATGCTCAACTCGGTTCTTCCACACGATTACGTTGGCGATGTCGTTGCCATAGCCTGTTGAAAAACAAAAACTATCAATTACGTGTGAGAGCAGTTGAATATGGTAGTCGAGATCGGAGTAGCCATTGGTATCGATGGCCAGCTGCAATTTGCAACGGTATAGCCCTACAATATCGAACAACACCTGGTTATACATAAGTTCGTACGAGTTGCGGTAGTTTTTGTCCACCCACGACTGGCTCTTGTCCATGAATGCAACAGCTACCACATTGGGTTCTATCAACAAGCGGCCTTCTTCATCGAAGGGCGACTCTTCTATGTCGAGCAAAAACTCAAGGTATGAATGCTCGCGCCCTACGCTGGAATCCACCGTCTTGAAATCGTCCCATGTAATCGGCCACCTGTCCCATACACGCAGGTCGTCCTGGGCATGGCTCGTGACAGCTGCCATGCAGATAAGTGTTGCCAACAATAGTAGTCTTTTCATAATACAAGGTGTTGGAAGTTGGATAATTTGAATTCGTTGATTCGTTCTGAACTCGTTAATTCGTTATTTCGTAAATCGACTAACACAATAACACATTTACACGTTAACACATTCAAAATCGACTAACACGTTAACACATTAACTCGTTCACACATTCAAAGACTAACACATTCAACCTATTTCTTAGCCACCGCAGAGCGGAGCACCTTCATGTCCCGGTAGCGGAAAGAGAGTCCGAGTTGGAAGTTGAGTGTTAGTCCGCGTGGCTCGTCGACGATGCTGCGAAAACGGTCGAAACAGACATACACCTTGCCGTGTGCAGCCATGCCGAAAAGCGTGACGGAGTTGCGAGACGACGCAGAAGCTTGCGCAAAGTCGTACTGCGCATCCACCCCCAAACGCCAGCATCCCTCCGACGGTCCGTTGGACACCTCGGTGTTGCTGTCGTAATACACCCCTTGCAGGCCATAGCCCACAAAGGGCGTAAGTGTCAGCCTCCTATTGTCAATAACGGAGACACCATAGTCAATATGGAGGTCGAGGGTGGTGATATGGTCGTCGAAATAGAGTTTGTTTTCGGGTCGCTTTGTGACAATCGAATCGGGGATGCATCTCCCGCCACCGATATACATACCGAAGTTGAAATTATGCCGCCAGCCACCACCGAACACGTCGAAGTAAAAGCCTCCGCTCGGAGCAAAGTATTTGTGCAGCGGACCTGTGAAAATCTTCGCTCCTCCACCCATGGCCATGCCGAAGCATCCATCGGGACGATAACCCGTCACGAGGTTGGCCTCGCGATGCTTCTCCACCATCAACGGGTTGATGGAATCCATCTGCTGGCGGATTTCGTTCTCCCACCACAGCACCCGGTCGGTGTTGTTGCCATAGTTGCACGCACGGCTGAAACTGTCCACCTCGTATGTCAACAGACGCATATAATAGTCCATATTCACCCTTTGGCCAGTGTCCACGGCCACTTGAAGGCGGCGGCGGTGTAACTCGACGAGATTGAACAGCACCTGGTTGTAACGCAGCTGCTCAGGAGTGCGATAGTTGATATCCACCCACGACATATCCTTGTTGCAGAAGGCTACGGCTGTGCGCACTGCAATCTGCAGCCCGCCGATTTCCTGCTTACGGTCGACCACATCGAGACCGAATTCTAGATATGAATGTTCGGAGCCGATGCTCTTGTCCACCTGCGTGAAATCGTTCCATGTCAGCGGCCCCTTTTCCCAATAACGAATGTTTTTCTGCCCCAACGCCATCGACGGCAACAGGCAACAGACAACTAATAGATACGCTATTCTTTTCATTATAATATGTTTATTAATAGATGCAGTAGTTTGTTTCTGAATGCAAAGATAACACTTTTTTTGTGGGGAAAACCCTGTAGGCATATCTATTTTTCCCACATTCTATTGTTCAACTTCCTGCATCCCTGCGAACATCCCTGTAACAAGTACATCGCACATTGATAAGCAACTTACGACCAAAGAGGGATGAAAAAACGACTAAGTAATGACCAGAAAGCGAAGAAACAGTGGAGTAGGGTAGATGCGGCAACAATTAATTAACATTATTTAACCTTCTCCTCATCGCACTATGAAACAACAATGTACGATACAAATTCGGCGAATTTATGTAAAGGAAACAAACCAAAATGCAATTTATACTTGCTATATGGAAAGTTTTCTGTACTTTTGCAGCGTCAAAACAATTAAACAACATTAAATTCAAAATGTCATGAAAACTTCAAAATTGTTATTACCCTATGGGTTTAAATGTGCAGGGCTGTGGATTCTGGCCGTTGCCGTTGTGTTACTTCTGGTTTATTCCATTGTTCCGGATGGTACGTTGTGTAGTAGTTGGAACGATTTTCGGGCGTTGCTCGGGTTGGAGCGGATTCGTGTTGAGAATTTCCCATTCACCGGCGGGTTTTCTGCAGACAGCGATTTGGTGAATTCATTTATCTGGGTTTTGTTTGTTGTGGGAGGTGTGTTTATAGGATTCTCGCGCAACAAGAGCGAGGATGAATTTATCGAGCATCTACGCTACGAGTCGCTTATCTTGTCGCTGTACTTCAACTGCCTGCTGTTGGTGGCGGCCATCGTGTTTGTGTGGGGATTGTCGTTTGTTTCTGTGATGGTGTTCAATATGTTCTCCACCCTGTACTTCTTTATCATCTGCTTTTATATCAGGTTGTTTATCAATAAACGTTCTTTGAGAGATGAAAAATAGATTGAAAGTGGCCCGTGCGGAGATGGATATCACGCAGGGCGAGTTGGCAGAAAAGATTGGGGTAACCCGTCAGGCGGTCAATTCGATAGAATTAGGAAAGTATGTGCCCTCGACTGTGCTGGCGCTGAAAATGGCCAAGTTGTTTGGGAAGACTGTAGAGGAGTTGTTTCAACTGGAGGAGGGCGATTGATCAACAATAAATGAAGTAAGATGAAGAAAGGAATAGTTTTTTGCACATGGATTGTGCTGGCAGCATGCGGAATGAATGGCGCTGCTGCTCAGGAGGGGCTGTACACGGTGACGAATGCCGAGAATCTGGCATCGGAGAAACTGGTAGAGAAGATAACATCAACTTCAACAATGACTTCTGAGGAGGATGAGCGGATGGGGTTGAGCCCGGAGCGAACCGAGGTGGAGACTGCGGAGTTGGCAAATGTGCTGGCAGCATATCTGATGGAAAATGTCTCTCCGACGGAGCTGACTGCTGGAACGGGAGTGCCGCAACGGGTGGAAATCACTGCGGAACGGATTGTGTTCACCACCGAAGGCGGAGATACGGTGCGGACGTTCACGCCAGTGACCACAGAGGCTTCGACAAACGACAAGCGCGACAGCTGGGTGTTCGGCTGTGAGAGCGGCGAGCGGTTGGTTCTCTCACAGCGGAAAGGCAGCAGGTATGTGCTGGATGTGCCTAAAATCGGAAGGCTGGAATTGACGAAGCTTCGATAGCCCAGCGTCCTCCATAACAAAGAAGGCTGCCGGATGGGCAGCCTTCTTTTTATGTAGAGTCGGTTAGACGCTTATTTGCGTTCACCGTGGGCGGCATTGTAGAATATCTTGAATGCGCCGGAGTTACGGAGCTCCTGTTTAATGTCACTGACGAGACCCATCTTGGTGTCCTTGTCGGCCTTGATGGAGAAAGTGACAAATGGACGGTCGGCTTCGACACGAGCAGAAACTTCTTCCTCGACAAACAGCGGAATGTCCTTGACTTCGGAAATCTGGTCGTTGAGCTGAATACGGGATTCAGTACCATATTTCTTCTGCCACTCGCCAGCCATGGGGGTACCCACGTTGATGTAGCTGACCAGGCTCTTTTTCTGCAGTTTGATTGTCTCGGTGGCCTTAGGGACCTTGATAGTCACGTAGAGCGAGCTTTCACGCATCGTGGTGATGGTCATGAAGAAGAACAGGAGCATGAAAATAATGTCGGACATGGAGCCCATGTTGAGGGCAGGAGTCTCTTTTGCTTTCTTACCAGTGAATCTTGCCATTATTATTTTTCTCCTATCTTTGTAGGCTCAGCCTCGGAAATAGCAATGGGGATTGCTTGGTCGATGGCTTCGGCCTGAGTTTCTGGGAGGTCGTTGTACTTACGACCAAATTTTACTTGCGACAGTTCGTTTCGCATCTCGACTATAGCGGCTTGCAGTTCGTTCTGCACGGCTATATACATATCGTAGGATGTACCACGGTCGTTCTGCAGCGAGATAACACCTTTCGAGACGTCCATCATTCCCAGCAGGGGGATTTCCATCTGGATTTTCTCGGGCAGGTTGGGCAGGTTGTTGGGGTTCCCGAGGAACTCCTTGGCGCGGTCTTTCAGGTCGCGGATGTCACCCACTTCACCATTGAAGAGCAGACGGTCCTTGCTGTTGATTTTGACAACGAAGATGTTACGTTCCTTGACATCAGGTTTCTCCTGATTTTCGGGTAGCGGAGGCGGCAAACGACGTGCAATACCCTGATCTGTGTTGATGTTGGAGACCAATAGGAAGAAGGCCAACAGCAGGAACGAGATGTCGGACATTGAACTGGTGTTTAAGCCAGGTGTTTTTCTTCCCATAGTTCTTACTTTTTCTTGTTTGATTTGGGCATTACTTCAGTTACCAGGATCGAGAGGGCGGCTCCAATGACGATGATGTACACCAGGATGCAGGCTGCACCGATGAGTTTGGAGGCGCCTTCGGAGATACCGTACTTGACGATGTCGACATCACCACCCTTGGCCAGCACGAAGGAGACCACGAGGAGGATTACGATGAGGGCAATGAGAAGCAGGAACTTCGTCAGATAACCTTTTTCGGATTTAAAGCGTTCGATAAGTTTCTTGCAGAGGAAGACCACAATGGCCAGCAGAGAGAAGCCGATCATGATAATCAGCAGCCAGAAAGCGATGTCGAACATGCCGGAGTTGTTGACAGTGTTCAGGGCGAACACAAAGGCAAACACTGTGGCAATGATTGCCAGGCCCAGAAGTGCCAACGTTAATATTTTATCAGTTTTTTCTTTCATAACAGTTTAAGGAATTAGGGTTTGTAAATCGATTGAAAAGACTCCTTATAACTATTATTTCTTGTTCTTGACGAGGATGTCCATGAAGGTGATGGAACCATCTTCCATCTGGGCAACGAGGCTCTCGATTTTGGTGAGGATGTAGTTATAGAAAATCTGAAGAATGATAGCGACGATAAGACCGAAGATGGTGGTCAACAGAGCCACTTTCATACCGCCAGCCACAACAGTGGGGCTGATATCACCGGCGACCTCGATGTCATCGAATGCCTGGACCATACCTACGACGGTTCCGAGGAATCCGAAGGAGGGAGCCAGAGCGATGAACAGGCCAATCCAGGTCATGTTGTTCTCGAGACGAGCCATCTGTACACCACCATAGGAGGTGACAGCCTTTTCGACGTTGTCAAGACCTTCGTCGATACGGTCAAGGCCTTGATAGAAGATGGAGGCCACGGGGCCACGGGTGTCGCGGCAGAGGTCTTTAGCGCCTTTGTAGTCGCCTTTCTGCACATAGCCTTCGATACCCTCGAGCAGCTTCTGGACATTGGTGTTGGCCATGTTCAGATAGAGGATACGCTCGATGACAAGAGCCATACCGAAGATGAGGCAGAGGAGCACGGGGGTCATCCAGCCTGCACCACCCTGGATGTACTTTTCTTTCAGCATCTGGTGGAAGGACTTGGTCTCTTCCTCGGGGGCTGCTACGGTTTCGGGTTCCTCGGCAACAGGGGCTTCAGCTACGGCGCTGTCGGCTGCTTGCTGGTCGATTTGTTCGGTTGCGGGCTGATCGGCCTGGGCAGCATTGTCCTGAGCCATGACACCATTGAGATTGGTGAATGTCAATAAGCCAATGATTGACATCAAAGCAATTACTTTTTTCATGATTTAATTTAATGAGTTAATTATTAATTAGTTATTTTAAAATCGCATTTGTTCAATATTTCTGCAAATATACACCATTTTTCCGATATAACAGATTTAATTTTACTTTTTTTTATTTTTTCCGGTCGGAAAGGCTCGCAAGGAGGTCGGCCAAGGGTGCTTTTTTGTCTTGCTCCACCCTGACGGAATCGAGGTGCGACTGGGCTTGGAGGAATTCCTGCCGGATGGCTTCGTTGACTTGGGCGGGGATGTCGATTTGGTCGTATATTTGGCGTACGCGGGCCACTTTGGCGTCGCTGTCGGCGGGTGTGGAGGAAAAGAGGGCGGCGAGCTCGTCGCGGAGGTCGGCAGGGGCTGTCTGCAGCGCTTTGATGACGAGGTAGGTTTTCTTGTTGTCGCGGATGTCCTGCCCAGTCTGTTTGCCGAAGACGGTCACGTCGCCATAGCTGTCGAGGAGATCGTCCTGGAGCTGGAAGGCCAGGCCGAGATGGATGCCGAACTGATAGAGGTGTTCGGTGTCGGACTGCGGGGCTCCGGCATAGAGGGCCCCTATCTTGAGGGCTCCGGCCAGCAGCACGGCGGTTTTGAGGCGTATCATCATCATATAGTCGTCGATGGCGACGTGGTCGGTCCGCTCGAAGTTCATGTCGTATTGCTGCCCTTCGCACACTTCGATGGCCGTTTGGTTGAAGCATGAGAGTATCTCGTGCAGGCGAGGGGAGGGCTGGGCGAGGAAATACTGCCATGCGAGGGCGAACATGGTGTCGCCTGAGAGGATGGCGGTGTTCTCGTCCCACTTGCAATAGACGGTGGGCTTGCCGCGACGGATGGGCGATTTGTCCATCAGGTCGTCGTGGAGGAGGGTGAAGTTGTGGAACATCTCGATGCCGATGGCGGCACTGCGCACCTGCTCGTCGTTGCCGCCGAACATGCGGTTGGCGGACATCAGCAGGTAGGGACGGATACGTTTGCCTCCCAGGCGGAGGGTATACTCGATGGGGTCGTAGAGCTGCCGGGGTTCACGCGAGAACTGCTCTGTATCGAATATTTCTCTGATTTTGTCGAACATGGCTATATTGTTTTAGAACGGATAGTTGATTCCAAAGTTTAAGGCTATCTTGTTCCACTTCCAGTGGCTGCCAATCCATTTCTCGCCCTCGGGGTAGGTGGGGTCGTAGAGCGGCAGGGCGATATCGAGGCGGATGGTGGCGATGGAGACATTGGCCCTGAGTCCGATGCCGGCATCGAATGCCAGGGTTTTCAAAATGTCTACCGGTTTGAACGGTTTGATTTCCCCGTTCCAGTCGGAATAGCTCCAGACGTTGCCGATGTCGGTAAAGACTGCCCCTTCGAAGATGCTGATGATGGGAAAGCGTTGCTCGATATTGGTCACGAGCATGATTTCGCCCACACCGAAGGGGAGGTCGTCCGAAGAGTAGTTCATGCCGTAGCCTCCAAGGTAGCGCAGGGCCCATCCCCTCATGGTGGTGGGGCCGCCGCCGATGAACATCTTCTCGTAGGGGAGTGTATTGGAGTTGCCGTAGGGGATGCCGGCTCCCACCAGGGCACGGAGCACGAGGGTGTTCTGGTCGCTCCAGTAGATGTAGCGCTTGTATTCCCCTTCGAAACGGAAATACTGGTAGTAATGGCTATCGGCCTTGTGGTTGGCATTGAAAAGATGGTTTATCCCGTTAATCAGGTTTCCCGCCGTCTCGACAGAGAAGTTGAGGTAATCGAAATTGCGGCGCGAGCCGATACGTTGGTTTGTGTAGGTGTATTCATAACGGGAATTGAGGAGGACATAGTCGTAGGACTGGAAGAGGATCCTGACCCAGTCGAAGGTGATGGTATGGAGATAGTCGTAATACTCCTTGCCCGAGACGATGTGCGTGTAGGTGAGGTTGAAGGGGGTCAGTTTGTGGTGGTGATAGCGGCGATGGTTCCATGAATAGCCGAACGAGGTGTTGAACAGGATACGTTCAAGGGCCACATCGGTTCGGTTGCCATCAAGGTCCGGCAGGGCGGCATTACGGAAAATATAGCCTGCGCTCAAGCCGATAAGGGTGTGAGGACGGTTGTATTGGCCGGTAAGACGGTTCACGAAGGGCAACAGGAAGGAGGGGAGGTCGAGTGTGGCGCTGAGATTATTCTCGAAGGAGGAGAAGGTGGAATAGAAATCGCTGCTCTTGCTGCCGAACACATTCTTCGGGAAGTCGAAAAGCAGACTGCCCTCGATATTGAACGCTTCGGCTCCGCCAAACAGATTGTTGTTCTTATAGCTGAGCGATGTGCCCAATCCCAGATTCCCCGAGGTGAAGAAATCGCCGCCCGACTTGATGACCCCGGAGGCGTTGGTCAACTCGAACGAGAGCGATACCCGGTGGCGCGGGCTGTTGAGCAGACGGATTCGGGCGTTGAGCAGCGCACGGCTGTCGGTGCTGCGTGGCGACTCCTCATAGCCGATGTCTACATATTTAAAGTTATGCAGACCGAACAAGGCGTTGGAGGTGACGGAGGTATATCTTGGCCGATACTGCTGTCCGCTGCGGAGCAGTATGGTGCGGCAGATGGTCTTTGGCGACGGGGTTATCACTTTGTCGTATACGAAACGATAGTTGGTCACATTGGTATCGAACCATTGGTATGGGTAGACGAGCGTGTCGAACTGGCGACGAGAACTGTTGAGAGAGGTGGACACATTGGGATAGATGAATATCTCGTCGAGATAGTATCGTCGCAGCGGGATGGACTTCACCGAGTCGCCCTCCTGGCGCTGTGGCGTCCGCACCCTGACGGCGATGCTCGTAAACTGATTGTCCAAGGTGGTGTCGACGTAGAACCGCACCAAATCGGGACTGGCGTAAAAGTAGCCGGAGTCCTGCAACAGGGTGGCTATGCGAGACTGCTCCTGTGTCATCTTCTGCTGGTCGTAGTAGTCTCCCTCCTTCAGCAGCGACTCTGCTTTCCACTTCTGCAGCAACGAATCGATGTCGGCCTGTCGGCTGCCGAAGGTGACTTCGTCCATCCGGCGGCGGTGGGTGGCGGTGATGTTATACCGTGCCACCACCGAGTTGGTGCCGTGGCTCACGGTGTCGACAGTGACGGTGGAGTTGAAGCACCCTTTGGTTTTGAGCAGCGTGGTGATCTGCGCCGCCGTGCGTTGTGCAGCCAAGGCGTCGTACACCACGGGGGCTTCACCTTGGTTGCGCCAGAAATTGCTCCACCCGCTCGAGTCGTCGGGGTTGGTGGAGCAGTAGAGCCGCATGCGCAGAGGCATGAATAGGAAACGCTTGTTAGGGGTCTGGTAATAGAACTGACGGACGTTCGACAACGCCTCCGACACCTCGGGCGTCACCTTGCTGCTGTCGGCCATCTTCACGTTCACCTCGTTGCGATACAGGACTTTCTGTCCAGGCTGGAGATATTTGTCCACACTGCACGACCCCATGGCCAGTGCCAGGGGCAGAAGACTCATTATGGACAGTATCTTTCTCACAGCATGAAGGGTTTAGGCTGAAACATATTTCTTCAGGTCTTCGTTCACCTGGGCAAGGATGAGTTGTGTGGAGCCCAGATTGTCGTCAAGATATTGCCTGCACACCGTCGAGGCGGTATCGTAGGCCTCGGGGTCGTTGAAAAGGGTGTCGAGATGGTGCTGCAGCTGCACATAGCTCACATAGCTGAATCCGCCGCCTCGGGCAATCACATCGCGGGCCTCCTTAAATTTATGGTAGTTGGGACCGAAAACCACAGGCTTGCCGAAGGTGACAGCCTCGAGGATATTGTGTATCCCTTTGCCGAAACCGCCGCCGATGTAGGCCACATCGGCATATTGGTAGAGCGACGACAGCATCCCGATGTTGTCTATCACCAGTATACGCGAGTTGCTGTCGGCTTCGCCTATCTTGGAATAGCGTGTGCAGCCATACTCGGCAAACAGCGATTCGATATGTTCCAGATGGCTGTCGGATATGACATGGGGGGCGATGACAAGGGTGAGCTTGTCGCCGGCATGGTCGATATAGTGCTTGAGATTGTCCTCGTCGGGTTCCCACGAGCTGCCTGCCAGCAATACCTTGTTCCCGCTATGGCGCGACAGGAATGCCTCTATCTCGGGGAAGTGTTTCGCGCCCTGGGCGATGGCGTTCACCCTGTCGAAGCGGGTGTCGCCGGCCTTGGTCACCTGCGGCACACCGTGTGCCTGCAGCAATGCCACCGACTCGTCGTTCTGGACGAAGAGGTGGGTGAAACTGCGCTGCAGATGTTTCAAAAACCACACGCCGTACCACTTGAAGAAATACTGGTTGGGACGGAAGATGGCGGAGAAGATATAGGTGGGAATCTCGCGACGGTGCAGCTGTTCGAGATAGTTGAACCAGAAATCATACTTGGCAAAGAACACCACCGTGGGGTGCAGCAGGTTCACAAAGCGGGCGGCGTTGGCAGGTGTGTCCATGGGCAGATAGCTGACGAAATCGGCCTTGTCGTAGTCCTTTCGCACCTCATAGCCCGAAGGCGAGAAGAAGGTGACGCATATCTTATAGTCGGGATGCATCTCGCGGAAGCCCTCCAGCACAGGACGGGCCTGCTCGAACTCTCCCAGCGACGAGGCATGGAACCAGGCCGTCTTTTCCTTGCCCACCGGTGCCACCGACAGGCGGCCGAACGTCCGCTTCCAGCCTTCCACCATCTTGGCGGCCTTGCCGCCGCCAAGGGCCGCCACGCGCACCCCTGCGGCATAGCAGCGTATACCTAATGTATATAGCAATCGCATCATATCTGTTCTCCTCTTTCTTGGTTTCTGCCTGCTTTAATAAAAATAGTAGTCGTGTACCGTCTTGCCGCGGAGCGGGAACATCCAGCACAACTTGATGGAATACAATAAGTCGAAATAACGGTTGTTGTCCTTGCCCTGGAGCCCCAGATAGTGGTCTATCTGATACTGCCTGGTGGACCAGCTCCAGCATTGCGACACCTCGAAGGCCACATAGACATTGGCCAAATCGGAACGCGCACTCATAAACCAGTAGCCTATCCCTTCGGTCAGCAGCACGCCGTGGCGCTGGTGGTCATAAAGCAGGGCATAGTCGTCGGTCAGCTGCGGAGCCCGCTCACTGTTCATCATGAATATGGTCTGCTGCCACATGTAGCCGGCGCTCACGCGGGCCAGTATACCGGAATTGGGATTCCGCTCAGGGTTCAGTGGGAATATCTTTCCCGTTCCCACCTGAAAACTCAATCCCCTGTTGTAGCAGGTCACGTTGGCGTCGGTGCCTCCCTCGCCGACCACAATGCTGTCGCGTGTGAACACATTGCCCATACGCTCTATGCGGTGCTGGAGATTGTTCGAGCTGAGTCCGAACCACAAATCACCCTCCAATGTTGCCAGCCAGTTGCTCTTGAACTTATAGAACGCGTCTAAGCCGAACGAAAGGTATGGCGGTGTATACAGGCTGGCCATGGTGGCGTTCTTTCCATTGCTTCCGTCGGGCAGCGTTTCGAACGACAACTGCGACGACGGCACAATCAAACCGGTGTTAAAGCCGATAATCGGACACGCCAAAGTGTCCACATGCAAGTCCACCTGCGCCCTTGCCGTGCCCGTCAGGGCAACAGCAAACAGGGCCGTCGCCAGCATCTTGCCAAATATTTTTTCTCCGAAATGCATTAATATCATATTAATTTCGTAATTTTGCAAACTCGAAAAGGCACTCCCTTTCGAGATGCAAAAATACGCAAAATATTTGAAAACAACGGAAAAAATATATAAAATTCGTTATTTCGTCAATGTGTTAATTCGTTAGTCAAGGACTGACACAATAACACATTAACACAATTACACATTCAAAAAATGGCAAAAGATTTCGTAAAACGCACAGAAAACTATTCAGAGTGGTACAATGAACTTGTGGTACGCGCCGACCTGGCCGAGAATTCCGCCGTCCGCGGCTGCATGGTCATCAAACCCTACGGCTACGCCATCTGGGAGAAGATGCAGCGCGCCCTCGACGACATGTTCAAGGCCACCGGCCACCAAAACGCCTATTTCCCCCTCTTCATCCCCAAGTCGTTCCTCAGCCGTGAAGCCGAGCATGTCGAAGGCTTCGCCAAAGAGTGCGCCGTGGTCACCCACCACCGCCTCATGAACAATCCCGATGGTTCAGGTGTCGTCGTCGACCCCGCCGCCCGACTCGAAGAAGAGCTCATCGTCCGCCCCACCTCCGAGACCATCATCTGGAGCACCTATAAGAACTGGATCAAGTCCTACCGCGACCTCCCCATCCTCTGCAACCAGTGGGCCAACGTCGTCCGTTGGGAGATGCGCACCCGCATGTTCCTCCGCACAGCCGAATTCCTGTGGCAGGAAGGCCACACCGCCCACGCCACCCGCGAGGAGGCCGAAGAGGAAGCCCGCCGCATGCTCGATGTCTACGCCGACTTCGCCGAGAACTGGATGGCCGTGCCCGTCATCAAGGGTGTCAAGTCGCCCAACGAGCGTTTCGCCGGCGCCCTCGACACTTATTGCATCGAGGCCATGATGCAGGACGGCAAAGCCCTGCAGGCAGGCACCTCGCACTTCCTCGGGCAGAACTTCGCCCACGCTTTCGACGTCCAGTTCCTCAACAAGCAGAACCAGCTCGAGTACGTCTGGGCAACCTCATGGGGCGTCTCCACCCGACTGATGGGTGCCCTCATCATGACCCACAGCGACGACAACGGTCTCGTCCTGCCTCCTAAGCTGGCCCCCATCCAGGTGGCTATCGTCCCCATCTGCAAGACCGACGAACAGATGGCCGAACTCGATGCCCACATCGCTCCCCTTATCGACTCGCTCAAGGCCAAAGGCCTCACCGTCAAATACGACAACCGCACCGAGTACAAACCCGGCTGGAAGTTTACCGAATACGAGTTCAAGGGCGTGCCCGTGCGTCTCGCCATCGGCCCCCGCGACCTGCAGAACGGCACTTGCGAGGTCTGCCGCCGCGACACCCTGGAGAAGATTACTATGCCCATCGAGGGTATCGCCGACCACGTCCTCCAGCTCATGGACGACATCCAGCACAACCTGCTGAAGCGTGCCGCCGACTTCCGCGAGGCCAACACCCGCCCCGTCGACACTTGGGACGACTTCTGCACCGAAATCGAGAAGGGCGGCTTCCTCCTCTGCCACTGGGACGGCACCACCGAGACCGAAGAGAAGATAAAGGAACTCACCAAGGCCACCATCCGCTGCATCCCCTACAACGCCCCCGAAGAGGAAGGCCGCTGTATCCTCACCGGCAAACCCTCCCACCGCCGCGTAATCTTCGCCCGCGCATATTGAATATTAACATAATATTGTAAAGAGGGCGTCCAATAATGGATGCCCTCTTTTGGCTTATGCAAGTATCAGACTGTATCATATAACAATTTTAAATGCAAATAGAATAAGGTGCCCCCATATTTATGGGACACTTTCTTTTTCTTTACACAGATCAATTGTTGTCCTTATTTACATTATTGCCCCCCACATGTTTATTGGTGTATAATTTTCTGTGTGTTCGAAAATGCCCTCTGATATCCGGACGAAAAGTACAGATGTCATACATACTACATTCCGAGCAGTCCGCGAATGACCCATAACATGGGACAGCATCTGTCCTTATCTGGTTCATTTTATTCTCCCTACGGACAATCTTTCCAACCGCAATAAAACAATTTACCATCAAAGTTAACAAAACTGAAATCATTAATGTCGTAAGAGCTAATATTCGAGCATCTTGGATGCGCTCCACGTATGGAAATTCAATGAAATAGTTTCTATGTATATCCGAATGAGATGTGCTGTATGAACCTGCTATGGTTCTTGATTTTGTTAAAGCATTAATGGTATTTGGCTTGAAAAACAACATCTTTGTCATTGTTATACTATCAGGCATTATATCGGCAGAAATAATCTTAATAGGGCCACAAAAATCTAACCTAATCAAACTTATTGTATCACGATAATCGTGAAAACCAATACGAATAATCCTACGTGATAAGTCTTCAAATCTATACCATTTGGGCTTTATTGAAAACCCTGTGGATAATGTTATAGTTGATATATTTAAATTTGGTAGAGGATTCCCTTTGACTTTGTACGATTTACTTACCTTACAAATAATACTATTGTTTATTAGCTCATGTGACTTAATGTGTGTAAGCACTTCACTTTGTTTACAATTATCATCAGTTTTCAGAGTATCTGTGAGTATTGTATCATTCTGGTTTCTCTTCTGATATGGTAGCGTTGTAGAATAGTCTATAAAGACTATATTCTGATAATTTTCTCTGTTGGCCTTGGGAGCATTATTCCATTCATAGAGTGATTGTGGAATGATAGATACTGTATCTTCATTATTACAAGGTATATAAGGTATTACTAGTCCCCATCTTATAATTTTGATAAGTGCTGTATCATTATTATTCCAACTACCATAATTCAATGGAACATATATTTCGTCTCTAATCCTTTGTAATTTGAATCGATAATTCCCATAAGTTGCACCACCTTTATCTGATACTATTTGAGCAGTTTCAGTGCGGCTTTTAAAGACTATTCTTGTTTCTCCTATTTTTGTCCAATTAACATATATATATAATCCAATAACTTCCAAAATAATACACACAATGGCTGCGATGACATTTCTTCTAATATCCCTGTTTCTAAACATGAACTTTGCAATAGATTTTAGTTTTCTAATTATTCTTTTCATTTTCTGTTATTATGTGTTCCCCAGTACCGCTGGAACAATTCATTAAAGAAGCGTGGCACCATATACCACTTCTTTGTCTGAGGGTCGTGAGAAAAAACCTTGGTATAAGAAGATGCAAACAGTCCACGCTAATTGCACGAACCATAATACAATCCTTGTAGACCTTGAAAAATTCTCACGTTTTCAGACACAAGAAAAAGCATAACGCTTCGTATTTCAATAAAATGTTGGCTTCACCACTCATGGTGGAACCAATGCAAATATACACATTTTTTTAGAATTTCACTCTTTTTTGTGAAAATAACAAGGACAGGATGAGACTTCCACTGGAATCCCTTTACAGAAATCTGTGTCACCGGAGCAGGGTCACGGTGCCGGTGACGGTTTTCCAGCCTTTGTCTTCCATGTCGATGTAGCGGATATGGTAGACGTATGTGCCTTGCGGGCAGGTATGTCCGTTGGCGGTGCCGTCCCAGCTGCCCGTCAGGCCGTCGAACTGCGCCATGCGGACACCCCGTCGGTCGAGCACCGTCACCTCAGCCTTCAAGATATGCGGGCTGCAGTGGAGCGAGAAGAGGTTGTTGCCTTCCTGTCCGGGGGTGATGACGTTGGGGGCTATAATCCAGGTGCTGTCAATAGGCTTTTCGCCCCAGTTAGGGATGACGATAAGCGTGTAGTAGATAATACTGTCGCACGAGTCGCCGATATGGAGGTGTACAGGCTCGTCGTGGTACTCGGCTCCAAAAGAAATGCCGTTGAAGACCACCGGCAGGTCTTCGAGCGCAACGGTGTCGTACTCCCAATGGCAGTGGGGACAGGTGACAAGTTCTATCTGCCAGAGGGTGTCGCATCCCGACTCGGTCCAATAGGTAGTGTAGTAATACGTGCCGGAGTGCTCCATCTCGTGTTCCCTGAAAGAATAGTTTCCCTCGCACAGGTGGACGGCAATCAACGAGTCGTAGTGGTTGTGGAACCATAACGGGGCCGTGAGGGTGTCGGACTTGCGGGTGATGCAGCCCTCGTACTCGTATTTAAAGATAGCTCTGACGGTATACCTCCCGGTGTCCTGCCAAGTGTGCACTTGTGGTTGGGTGAAACCGGGGTCGTCATAGGAGAAACCCAGCACGGTGCCGTCGCCGAAGTCCCAAATCAAGCTGTCGCAGGGGCGCTCGTTCCAAGCCTTGAAGGTAACGGGGTCGTACAAGCACCATATCGAATCCTCCTTCAGCGAATCGGCGGGAATGTCGTTCACCGTAAGCCATTTTCCACCCGGCTGTAGATGTTGCAGAACGATATTGCCCGCGGTCTCCATTAAGGCAAAGAAGGGATGGCTGCCCACACTTCGAATATGGTGTGTGCCTTGAGTGTTGAACCGGCTTTCAGGGGCAAGATAGGCATAGCTGTAGGGGGTACCGTCGAGTGGGTGGAAATACTGGGCAAGCTGATAGTCGTCCATCCACAACGACTGCACATATTCGTTGCGGGTAAAGAGATGAAGCGAGGAGGGCAAAGCGTAGTAATTATGGTTTTCATCCACATCGTTGATAGTGGCGTTGTTCACATCACCGCCATGCCACCATCTGGTCGGCGTCATAGTGCAGAGGTCCCTGCCAACCCACTTTAAGAGAATAGGGTTGTCGGAGGTGATGTAATAAGGGCCTTCGCCATCCACGCATTCCCACCAGTCGGTCTTGCCTGGGGGGATGGACAGTGTGCGCGTTCCATAGGCAGAATGAGCAGGGTCGCTGATGGTGACGGTAGCACCCT
Organism: Bacteroidales bacterium; assembly: GCA_017550405.1. Lineage (GTDB taxonomy): Bacteria > Bacteroidota > Bacteroidia > Bacteroidales > P3 > Colimorpha. The sequence goes on along the minus strand of JAFZPH010000019.1, from coordinate 11,597 downwards.
CTTCCAACGCCGTCATCCTGATATAACAATTACTCTTCGAAGGGACAAGGTACTCTTTCCCAGCGTAGAAGATGGGAACCGATTGCTCCAAGAAGAATGAAGCATTCACTCTCCCCCTGATGCCGGAGCCGCCGATACCGCTGCTCTCGAACACGGCAATACGTTTGCAGTCGCGCGCTTTGACAATGGTACCGGCCAAATCGACGGCAAAAGTATCCCTACTCACTGTATCTCCGGCAAAGGTATGTCGCTGCACATTCACGGGCACTGCCAGTGGCGATTCCGCCATGAAAGGAGACTCCCTGTAATACGGAGCCAGCAGCGGATAATACTTCTCCTGTGGTTCGCCGGCACCGAAGTGGTACAACTGTCCGCGCCGGAGCATGAAGGTCACCGTGTCGCCCGGCCGGCGGTTCAGCCAATCCCAATCGCTCAGCACCACATCCACCGTCACGCTGTCGTCCACCGCCACAATATCAAACGAGGAGACATTGACTGTAAAGAGGGGTAGATCAAAACTTGCCGTGTTGATACGATGATTGGAGATAGGAGGTTGAATGATGTACTCGTCGCGCAGCATCTCTGTGGGCAGCACCATTGCAGCCGACCTATAGTCAGAGGCGACAACCACATACAACGAAATGGTGTCGGTACTCGTCACATGGAATCCCCTGGGTTGGGGATAGTCGCCGGGTACTCCCCTATAGTCATGCCGAGGGTCGCGAGTGCCGGTCGGGGGATTCGCATTGAATTTCCAATTATAGACGAAAGGCACCGTGTCGTCGATTCTTGAATATTGGATAGGAATCTGAATGTAATTGGTATCGGGGTGGCACATCCTGCGGCCCTGGATTTCGACCGTCCGCGTATAATCTATCCCTTCGTTCCTTACCGTTACAACACAACTGCGCTCGCTCACCACATACAGGCGCGAGAAGTTTGGTCTAAAGCCTGCCATCGTGCGGGGGAAACAGACCCAGAAATCTGTCCCCGTGGCGGCATATTGCACCCCCCGGTGGCCCAGTGGGTCATCGTCCTGCGCCACGCAAAGCATAGGCAACAACAGCAGTATGAAAGCCAAACGTCGCATCCTTATTTCAAAATGCAAAGATACACTTTTTTTGCCACATGGCAAAAAAAAAAAGGAGAATACCAGTTCTAGCGCCTATTGCTTTTTATATCGACAGGCTTTCTACTCTACATTTCGGTTCCTGTCGCGGCGGATGTTCTCAGTTGCGGCAGATATGCTTGGGTAATGAAGAACAACCACCCCTCTTTGTTGGACGTTGAATTGGTCGTCGTAGGGAATGGTGATGGCAAAAGCCATCATTGCACTGACAAACCTTGTCTACAACATGTTGAAGGCTAGTGCAGATCAAGAAATATAAACCTTTTAATTGCGACACAATAGGCATAATATCAAATGATTACTCCAACTCCACAAGAAATATATGATATAAAACATGTTGTCACATGAAAAAATAGTAGTATTTTTGCACCCGCAAAACGAGCGTTTTCGATAAGCCGAGCACAGAGGGCAAATTACTATTTTTTGCACTATGCTGAGGCAAGAAAAAGTCTGTTGCAAAACAACGGTTGTCCGGCAGATTAATGGGTTCTATCTGTTCGGATGACCAAAAAGCGAATAAATAGAACCCACCATTAAAAATTAAGATTAAAAGGGGGACGGGAACTTCCCCCTTTTTTTACAATAGGAAACCGAAAACTCCGTAGTAATTGCCGAATCGTGCAACGCACAGGGATTAGCCCTGCCCCATATCCTTGTTCTGCCTACCCGCCCTGCGTCGTGGAGCGGCAACGATTTCCCCTCGCTACGGAGAGGGGCCGTTCAATCCTGCATTGTTATAGTATCGTTATAGCTTCGTTACTCGATATGATAATGGAAAACAAGACTATAAGCAGGCAACATCGAGCCGGGATTGAACGGCCCAAGTGGGTCGTTCGTGCAGTAGGGAGATACCCTATGCCGTATCGCGGGAAGACACGGCACAGGGGTAGGGGAGGAGTTACCGGCAGCGTCCTGGGTCATACGGTGATGGTGACGCGGTACGGCTCGGGGTAACAGCTGAGGAAGACCAAGGTATAGGTGCCGTGGGGCAGATTGGCTATCTGGAACGAGTTGTCGGTAAAGCAGATGCAGTCGGCTATGGGGCCGTCGTGCTCGTATTCGCTTATGGTGATGGTGTTGCCCTCGGTGACGATGTCCACGTCGATGCCACCGACTTTGAAGGCGCAGTTGAGCAAGAGGTTGTAATGTGTGATGGAGAGGGTGCCATGGCTGTAGCTGTAGCCGATGGAGTCGGTGCCGAAGTCCTGGTCTTTCTCCTCCAAGGCCTCTTTGTCGGTGTGATAGATGCATCCGTTGTTGCTGATGTTCTGCACGGTGATACGTGAAGTGTCGCCTGTTTTGTTGCAGGCAATAGCAAGTGTGGTGACGAGCAGTGCCGTAGCGGCGGTGAGAGTGATGTGTATGCGTTTCATCTGTTTGTTGTTTTAATTGATTTGACAGAACCCCTTTGCGGGGATTGGTTTCACCTGTATAACGTGAGTGTGGGCGAAATCTCACACACATTAACAAAGATTAACAGCGGATGGAATAAAACACAAGACCGGCCACTCCGCTGAGGGATGTATGCCGGTCTTGCTGTTGATTGACGCCGAAAGGATTAGGCACCGATTTTGGCGGTGTAGGCGATGTTGTCGAGCAGAGCGTCGATGTCGGCCATGTTGGCGGGTTTGATCTTGATGATCCAGCCGTCGCCATAGGGGTCGCTGTTGATAGCGGAAGCGTCGTCGAGGTTGGTGTTGAACTCAACCACTTCAGCCTCAACGGGCATCAGGAGGTCGGCAACGGTCTTTACGGCCTCGATGCTGCCGAAAGCTTCACCGGCGGCGATGGTGTCGCCAACGCAGTCTACATCAACAAAAACGATGTCGCCAAGTTCGTGCTGGGCATAGTCAGTGATGCCAACATAAGCAAATTCGCCTTCTACTCTTACCCATTCGTCGTCCTGGGTGTACTTTAAATTCTGAGGAATGTTCATTGTATTATTGTTTTATGTGAGTGATTAATTATTCAAAATTTTCTGCAAAAGTACGCATTTTCGTTTGTTTAGCAAAATATTTTTTGTCTAAATGAAAAAAAAAGTCTATTTTTGTATCGTCAAATATCGTTCAGAAAGCTGACATTTTACATTATTAGATGTTAACTATCAGGGCGTTCCATTTTTCATACTAAGAAAGAATTTTTTCTAAAATCAAACAAAGCATAAACGCTACATTTATGTATAGCAAAGCAGAATTAGAAGCTAAAGCGCATATTGAACTAATCAATATCGCCCAAGAACTAGGCATTCCCCGCGCCAAACGATTGGAAGCACAAGAGTTGATGTATAAGATTATCGCTCTGCAGTCGGAGAATCCCAAGGCCATCACCAAAGAGCAAGAGGAGAAGAAGAGCAAAGAGGCAGAAGCCCGTCCCAAAAGGGCACGAATCAAGCCCACACTTCTGGCTGAGTCATCAATGAACAACCCCGAGCTTCATAAACACAAGCAACGCCCTCCCCAAGAGAAGAGCGATGCCAACAGGGCAAACTCCATATCGAACAAAGACTTGATTTCGCCCATCAATATTGCCGACCTCGAGCTGCCGCTGGTGCCGTCCATCCCCGAGATGGTGTCGCCGTCGGGCCGCCTGCTGCGCCGTACCGAAAGTTCGGCTCCTGCCGTGAAGAAAGAGCCGGTGCCCGAACCCGTTGCCGTCGAGGCGAGTGCCCCCGCAGCACCTGCCAGTGAAGCCCCTGCCGACGCTCCGCAAGAGCCGGTGAAACGCAAACGCGGCCGCCCCAAAAAGGTGAAGGACACCGAGGAATCGGCCGTACCTGCACAGGAAGCCGCACCAACCGAGAGTGCCGCACCGGCACCTGCCGAGCCCGAAAAGCCGCAGATTCAGGAGAACGCTCCCGACAAAGAGGAAAGAGAGATACCAACCCGCCGTCCCCGCCAGCATTTTTCACCCCGTCCCGTGGCCTCGGCCCAGGAGGACAGCGATTTGACCGTTCCCGTAGCACCTCCCGCTGCCGAGAATGCCCAACCCGCCGCCGACAACGCCGCCGCTCCGGTTACACCTATTAATAATAAGGAGCGTTACATGCGCATAGGGAACAAGGGGAAACACCATCGTGGCGCCGAGCCATACAGCGACGAGTTCCTGGCCCAGTTCGGTGTGGTTCCCGGACAGCAGGCAAAGCCTGTCAAAGTGTACCCCTTCGAGAGCGAAGGCGTGGTGGAGGCAGAAGGCGTGCTGGAGCTTGCACCCGACGGATTCGGTTTCCTCCGCTCGTCGGACTACAACTATCTGGCTTCGCCCGACGACATCTTTGTCTCCGCACCCATGGTCCACAACTTCGGTCTGAAGAACGGCGACACAGTGAGCGGCATGATACGTCCGCCCAAGGAGAACGACAAGTACTTCGTGATGGTGAAAATCAACCAAATCAACGGTCTTTCGCCTGAGCGTATACGCGACCGCGTCCCCTTCGAGTCGCTCACCCCGCTCTTCCCCGACGAGAAATTCAAGCTGACCGGACACCCCCAGCAGACCCTCTCCACCCGCATCATCGACATGTTCACCCCCATCGGAAAGGGTCAGCGCGGCCTTATTGTGGCACAACCCAAAACGGGTAAGACAACCCTCCTGAAAGAGGTGGCCAACGCCATCGCTTTCAACCACCCCGAGGTGTACCTGATGGTGCTGCTTATCGACGAACGTCCCGAGGAGGTGACCGATATGCAGCGCAGCGTCAATGCCGAGGTGATTGCATCCACCTTCGACGAACCCGCCGACCGTCATGTGCGCATTGCCAACATCGTGTTGGAGAAAGCCAAACGCATGACCGAATGCGGCCACGATGTGGTGATAGTGCTCGACTCCATCACCCGTCTGGCACGTGCCTACAACACCGTACAGCCTGCTTCGGGCAAGGTGCTCAGCGGCGGTGTCGAGGCCAACGCTCTGCAGAAACCGAAACGCTTCTTCGGTGCCGCCCGTAATATCGAAAACGGTGGCTCGCTGACTATCATCGCCACGGCCCTCACCGAGACCGGCAGCAAGATGGATGACGTCATCTTCGAAGAATTCAAGGGTACCGGCAACATGGAGCTGCAGCTCGACCGCAAGATGGCCAACAAGCGTCTCTATCCCGCCATCGACCTGGTGGCCTCGAGCACCCGTCGCGACGACCTGCTGGTGCCGAAGAACCTGTTGAGCCGTACCCTCGTGCTCCGCAACCAGCTGACCGACATGACCCCCGTGGAGGCTATGGAGTTCCTGCAGAAGAACATGGCACACACCGTCAGCAATGAGGAGTTCCTGCTGACAATGGATAAATAACTAATTGAGAGTTGAGAATTGAGAATTGAGAATGTGTTAACGTGTTAATGTGTTAACGTGTTAGTCGATTTACGAATTAACGAAATAACGTATTAACGAATTCAAAAAGTGTTAACGTGTTAGATGTTGATATGTTGGATGTTGATATGTTGAGAGTTGAGAATTGAGAGGATTATCACCCTACAGGTCTCAATTCTCAATTCTCAATACTCAATTCAATAAAATATTATTTCTTATGAGACGCGGATTTGGTAGCGACAATCATTCGGGCATCAGTCCCGAAATCATGGAGGCGATTGCTTCCGCCAATGTCGAACATGCATTGGCATACGGCGACGATGAGTATTGCAAACGCACCGAAGAGCTCTTCAAAGAGGTCTTCGGTCCCACTGCTCGGGTATACTTTGTATTCAATGGCACTGGAGCCAATGTGCTGAACATCGATGCCATGTGCCGTTCGCACCATGCAGTGGTGTGCGCCGACACGGCCCATATCAATGTCGACGAATGCGGAGCGCCGCAGCGCATAGTGAGCTGCCGCCTGCTCACCGTTGCCACACCCGACGGCAAACTCACCCCTGCATTGGTCAAGACCCAGCTCCATGGTTTCGGTTTTGAGCACCACTCACAGCCCCGAGCCATCAGCATCACGCAGCCCACTGAACTCGGCACCCTCTACACCCTTGACGAAATCCGTGCCTTGGCCGACCTTGCTCATGCACACAATATGTATCTGCACATGGACGGTGCCAGGCTGGCCAATGCCGCCGTGGCACTGGGATGCACCTTCAAAGAGATGACCACCGACTGCGGTGTGGACTGCCTCTCGTTCGGCGGCACCAAAAACGGCATGTTGATGGGCGAGAGTGCCGTCATGCTGAATCCCGCGCTGGATGTCGACCTCAAATACCGCCGCAAACAGATGGCACAGCTGTGCAGCAAGATGCGGTTTATGGCAGCTCAATTCGAGGCCTACCTCACGACTGGCGTATGGCAACGCAACGCCGTCCACAGCAACCGGATGGCGCAGATGCTGTACCAATCGCTGAAGGAGGTGCCCGAAGCCCAGGTGATGTATCCCGTCCAGGCCAACAGCCTCTTCGTCAAACTGCCCAACAAGGTATGGAACGCCCTAATGGACGATTATTTCTTCTACCTATGGGACGAGGCGACCGACGTGGTGCGGTGGATGTGCTCGTTCGACACCACCGAGGAGGATATCCACAACCTTGTCGAGGCTCTGAAGACAAGACTGAAAGAGAACAACGCCTGAGAGGGTGGGGGAGGATGCAAATGATTATACCTGTCACCGACCTGTCGCATCCCGGCCTGCAGCCCTACGCCCACCTCACCGAGGCACAACTTAGAAACCGGCTTGAGCCCGACCAGGGCATCTTCATCGCTGAGAGCCCCAAAGTAATCAGGGTGGCACTTGACGCAGGATACAAGCCGTTGTCCCTCCTTACCGAAGAGAAACACATTGCCGGGCAGGCAGCGGATCTCGTTGCCCGCCTGGAGTCGTTACCGATTTACATCGGCAGCCGCGAGTTGCTGGCCAGTCTGACGGGTTACGAACTGACACGTGGGGTGCTTTGCGCAATGCACCGCCCTGTGTTGCCGAGTGTGGAGCAGATATGCCGGGGGAAGCAACGCATCGTGCTGGTGGACAACGTGGTCAACAGCACCAACACCGGAGCCATCCTCCGGGCCGCTGCAGCCCTCGGCATGGACGGCATCCTCTTCACCACCACCTGCTGCGACCCCCTCAACCGCCGCAGTGTGAGGGTGAGCATGGGCACCGTGTTCCAGATTCCGTGGACGTACATCCCATCCTGGCCACGCTCAGGTATGGAGATGCTACACGCCATGGGATTCAAGACCGTGGCCCTTGCACTGACACCCAAAGCCGTACCCATCAACCACCCCAGCCTTGTGGCCGAGGAGAGACTGGTCCTGGTGCTAGGCACCGAAGGCGACGGACTGTCGCAACAAACCATCAACGACTGCGATTATCAAGCCATCATCCCCATGCAGCGCGGTGTCGACTCGCTCAATGTAGCCGCTGCCGCAGCTGTTGCCTTCTGGCAACTGCGCAAAGCATAGGCGGTAATGGCGGGAAGCCACGGCCGATTCCTACTGAATTCTTTTAGGCTTGTCCCTATTGCGGGTCCACGTCGAAGTGAATCTGGAGGGGGGAGAACTGTTTGTCGGACTTAACTTTGTCGCCTATCTCCATGATGATGGTCTTGGCTTGGGAGATGGCTTCGGTGCGTTCGAAACGCAACATGATATTCTTGATATACAAGCCTCTTACACGTACCACACTGGGGTATTCGGGGCCGACGACGCGGGTGGCAAACACCGAACGGAGCTGGGCGGCATAGCTGTCGGCAGCGGCATTGAGGATGTCGCCGTCGCGATGTTTCAACGTGATTACTATCAGACGGTAGAAAGGTGGGTAGCGGAATACGCGCCTGTCGGTCACCTGGCTCTCGTACATGGCCAGGTAGTCGTTGTCTATCACATTGCGGATGGCCTGGTGATAAGGGTTGAAGGTCTGGATGATCACTTTCCCGCGGTGACCGTGGCGTCCGGCGCGCCCGCTCACTTGTGTCATCTGCTGGAATGCCCGCTCGAATGCGCGGAAGTCGGGGAAGTACAACAGATTGTCGGCACTGACGATGCCCACCACACTCACATGGTCGAAATCGAGGCCCTTGGTGACCATCTGTGTGCCGACAAGGATATCGATACGGCGGTCCTGGAAATCGTTGATGATTTCGAGATAGCGGTTCTTCTGGGCAGTGCTGTCGAGGTCCATACGCGCTATTCTGGCGTTGGGGAAGAGGATGGAGAGGTCGTCCTCGATACGCTCGGTGCCGAAGCCTTTCATGGTGAGATGATGGCCGTGGCAGGCGGGACATTCGGTGGGCAGCGGGATGGAGTAGCCGCAATAATGGCAGCGCAGGCTGTTGGTGGCTTTGTGGTACACCAGCGATACGTCGCAGTGCTGGCAAGTGGGCGTCCAGTGGCAGTCGTCGCACTCGATACGCAGCGAGAAACCCCTTCGGTTTTGGAAGAGAATCACCTGTTCGTGGTCGTCGAGCGCCTTCTGCATATTCTCCAGCAGAAACTGGGAGAAATGGATACTGCCCTGCGGACTTGCTGTACCTTGGTCGCGCCGCATGCGTCGGGATTCCTCTTTCATGTCGGCACACAGCACCTCGGGCATCAGCAGTCCGCCATAGCGGTGCTTCATCTCGCAAAAACCGTATTTCCCCTGCATGGCGTTGTAATAGCTTTCGATGGAGGGTGTGGCCGACCCCAATACGGTGCGGGCGCCCCAGAGGTGGGCGAGGTAGATGGCGGCATCGCGGCCGTAATAGCGCGGTGAGGGCTCGTACTGCTTGTAGCTGCTGTCGTGCTCTTCGTCCACGATGACCAGTCCCAGCTGGCGGAAGGGCAGGAAGAGGGCACTCCGCGCCCCCAACAGCACTTGGTAACGGGTATTGGGGTCGTCGGTCATGGTACGATTCCAGACTTCGGCGCGCTGGGAGGCACTGAAGCGGGAATGATACACCCCCACCAGGTCGCCGAAATAGCGGCGCAGCCGGTTGATGGCCTGTGCGGTGAGTGCTATCTCGGGCAGCAGGAAGAGCACCTGCTGGCCTTTGGCGATGGCATCGGCGATGAGCTTGATGTAAACCTCCGTCTTGCCCGAGGAGGTGACACCATGGAGCAGCGACACGGGTTTCTCGCAATGACTCAGATAGTCGTAGGCTGCCTGCTGTTCGGGATTGAGTGTGATATTGTCGGCGCTGTCGCGGGCTACACCTTGTTCCAGTCTCGACTCCAGCTTCTCCTCTTGCTGGAGTACACCGTGGCGAAGGAGAGTCTTGAGCGCCGATTCGGAGACCTGCATGCTGTCGGTAGTGGATAGGAGCGCACGTTTGGAGACTGGCAGGGTGCCATTCTGGCTCATCTGGATGTACTTCATCAAGACATCCAACTGCTTTTGGGCGTTCTTTTTCTGCTCAAGTGTGTCAAACAGAGCCCTGACGCTTGCCGAGTCTTGGTATTCGGGACTGAAGGAGATATATGAAGAGGTTCGGGGTACAAAGCGCTGCCTCAGTTCCTCATCGACAATAATGATGCCACGCTCCACCATCGTGTCCAACAGCGGCATCATCTTCTGAAGGCCTATCGCCTTGCCGATGTCGTCGACAGTCATCACCCTGTAGTCGGTGAGCAGATGCACTACACGCAACTCGTTTTCCGAGAGGTCTGACAGCTCGCCTGTAAAGTCGGGATGGATGGAGACGGACGACTCGCTTGCCAATCGGAATGCCGAGGGAAGCGCCACGGCCATTACATCGCCTAGATAACACATGTAGTATTCAGCCATCCATTCCCAGAAACGCAGCTGGTTTTCGTTTACGACCGGTTCGATGTCGAGGATGGACAGCACATATTTAACCATGTAACGGGGTACCGACTGATGTACTCGCCGTACAACGGCACTGTACAACCGCTTGCTACCGAACTGCACCACCACACGCTGCCCCACACGCACCACATCGTTGTACTCCTGCGGCACACGATAGGTATAGGTGTCGTGGATATGCAAAGGTAATATGACGTCGACAAAATAGGTATCCATTCGCTATGCTGAACGTTGCAGCCCCAACAGGGCAATAAAAAATCGTGCAAAGATACGAAAAAAAAATTGATTGCGTTATAATAGGGATGTGATTCTGACGTTGAATGGACAAGATGATACTGCCGAAGCATCCTCACATCCACACAGTCACATCATTACACATCACTAGCAACAAACAATATATGAAGCGCATCATCCTAGCAGTGACCAACGACCTCGCCACCGACCAACGTGTCGACCGCACCTGCCGTGCGCTGACCGAAGACGGCTGGGATGTCACGCTTGTCGGCCGAAAGCTGCGCAACAGCCTTCCCCTCGAATCCCGCCCCTATTCGACACACCGGATGCACCTGGTCTTCCGCCGGTCGGCGCTCTTCTATGCCGAATACAACCTGCGGCTCTTTCTCCTGCTGCTTTTCCGCAAAGCCGACTGCCTCTTCGCCAACGACACCGACACCCTTGCCGCCTGCTGCCTGGCCTCGCGCATCCTACGGAAACCCCTCGTGTTCGATGCGCACGAGCTATTCCCCGAAGTGCCCGAACTCGCGGGGCGCCCACGGGTAAAAGCCATCTGGGAATGGGTGGAACGGGTGTCGCTGCCCTATGCCAAGTGCTGCTTCACGGTATGTCAAAGCGTAGCCGACGAATACCGCCGCCGCTATGGGGTGGAGATGACCGTGGTGCGCAATGTGCCCGACCGGCCTGCTGTGCCGCCTCAAATACATTCGCATGATGCCGGCCGGCAGCCGATACTGCTCTATCAGGGGGCAGTCAATATAGGACGCGGCATCCACGAGCTGGTGGACGCCATGGGGCATTTGCCGGAATGCCGCCTGGTGGTGGCTGGCGACGGCGACGTGCTGCGTCAGGAACAGGCATACGCCGCCACGCTGCCATGGAACGACCGTATCCAGTTTCTGGGACGTGTGACCCCCTCACGGCTTCACAGCCTCACCTCACAGGCCACCCTGGGGCTTTGTCTGCTTGAAGATCTTGGGCTCAACTACCGTTATTCGCTCCCCAACAGGATAGCCGATTTCGCCAACGCCGGTGTCCCCGTTCTCGCCACCGATTTCCCGGAAATCCGCCGTGTGCTGGAGGAATACGGCACCGGAACCCTCACCGCCCCCTTGCCGCATGAGAAAAGCGGCGAGAACTACCGCCTTTACATCACACGCCTGGCCGAAGACATCCAGTCCGCCCTGCACTACTGGGAAGGCCTGCCGGCCGACGAACGCCAACGCCGTTTTGCCAGGGCAGGGGAGGAGCTGAACTGGCAGCACGAAATACACAGGCTCATCGAAGCAATCCATACACTGGAGCGATGCCAGCCACAAAACACGTAATTCTCAATACTCAATTCTCAATTCTTAATTCTCAATTAGTACTGATGCGTTAATTATTAACGAATATTAAGATATCAAAACAAGGTAAGTTCTTTGACATTTTGGGATTGAATGAGAGCGGGATTTTGACGGGTCAGTAACTCGTGTATGGATATTTTCTCCAATGCTGACACAGACA
>JAFZPH010000018.1 GCA_017550405.1 Bacteroidales bacterium | reverse complement strand
AAACTCGAACAGGCGAAAGAACCGAAAAGTGTAAACCGATACCGTGATGGTGTAAGCCGGATTAGGGATATGGCCTAAATATTGTAAACCAATTCAGTTTAACCGTCCCAAATCTGTCAACCAATTCTAGGGAAAGTCACCTCCAAGATTTTTTCAAAGCCGTAAATGTGAGAACTCATAAAGAACAGAGCAAAGTAATTTGATTTGTCTCGCTCAATAAAATACGATGTAGTATAGAATTTCTTGTTATATCGCAAAGATTCCGAGACGTATTTAATGTATTCTTTGGCACTAACGGTGTTTTGGCGAATCGGATGGTTATGGTCAGGGAAAAAGGAGGAAACAAAATCTCGTAATGGTGCATATTGAGTGATTTCTTCTTCATCCTGAATGGCAGCATTAGTAAACCTTTGCATATGCGAAATAGGCAAGAACAGGATTATTTCTGTTTTCCCGTTCTTCATCAATTCGTACAATAACTCTTTCTTTATGTTTTTATAACCATATGGGTCAATGAATACCAAATTGCGAGTGTCATTAGGCGTATTGTTTATTACTGGCATAATCGTATCAAACATATTCTCAATGTCAAGATTGTAAGGGGTAACACTACAATATGGGTGCTTATTTCTTGCAATGTAATCTTTGACTATTGAAATACGCTCCGAGGACTTGTCATTTACTATTAGTGTAATGGCAGTTTTGCTCGAAAAGTTAAATGATTCAAATATCTTCTTAATAGTATCATACGCCACGATAGGACTTCCTTTGCCCCCATCATCGTAAATACCTTTCCCACAAAACACATCGTATATATTGACAGCCTTTATGTATTGCGATTTACACAGTATCGCCAAATATCTCTCAAGATATGTTTTGTAAAATTCAACTTTAGCTTGAGAATGTATCTGTAATGTCTCTCTTACATTCGATTTAGTTTGCATTTCAATTAGATTGAATATGATAATACTAACGAAATATTGGTCATTTTATTGTTAGGAGTTCTTATTACTTTAACACTATATCGTGAATAAAGGAGAATCGAAGAACCCACGAAGAAGGGAGACTTGGGGGAGTGGGTCAATGCATCAACGTGGAAATGCATTAATACTGCAGCATCCGTTTCGCCCGATATGCCTAATAGGTGCCTTACAACGGCTCCATCCGGTCGTTCCATTTCTTTGAATTTGTACTTTGCCAATCCCATAGCCTATTCATCCTTGATGATCTCCCAGTGGCCGTATCGTCTGCCGCCCACTCGTTTTATCTTGTTGTCTTCTTGCAACCTATTCATATATCGCACCAGCGTTCTTCTTGGTATCCCCAGGGTGTTGGATAGAATGTCCATAGTGGCTGACGGCTCAGCACGCAAGGCATCCATTATCCTTAGTGCCATGGTGCCATCTATAGTGCCATCCATTTTGGCACTATGGGATTCGTCGCCCATACTCTGTTTGTACTCTTCAATCTGTTTCAGCAGATTGTCACAGTGATGCTGAAGCATAAAGGTCTTGAATTTCTTTGAATTCTCCGCTTCTTCGCTTTGCTCAAGGGAACTGATGTATTGCTTGCGCTTCTCTTTCTTCACTATCGACGGCACTACGTCAAATTCGTATTGTATCATATTCATCACCAGTCGACTCATACGTCCGTTGCCGTCGGCCCACGGATGTATGTTCACAAGTCGGTAATGTGTTTCAAAACTCAAATCGTACACTTTCTCAATATCACTTTTATTGAGACTCTTTCGTTCGGTATTGAGCCATTGGCAGAATTCCTCGAGGCGTTCCGGCACTTTCTGATAAGAGAGGTAAGACCTTCCGCCAACCCCGGCACTCACATTCAATAGCCGCAACTCGCCTTTTGCGGCGGAGAAGTTGCCTGCCATCGCGCTGTATTCTGACCCAGTGTTTTTCATCACCAATTCCGAAAGACCGCACAACATATCAACACTGTATTCGGTGTGCTGCTGTGCATAAATAACACCCTGCTCGTAAGCCGCCTTGAGGTCAAGGTTCATCATTTGCTCGATGAGCGGTTTCTGTGCGCCTATTCCTTCATCGAACAGAAGTCGGTTCTCCACCTCTGTCACTGTCGAGCCCTCGATGGCGGTGGAGTGCGTAATGATGGAATAAAGGTAGAACTTGGCATAGTCAATCTGCTGGTCTATGCCGAGTTGCTTGTATTCTTCATAAATGGGTCTTATGGTCATTCTCTGATTTGACTATTTTGTGTTAACAATCTCCCAATTTATAAATTTTAATCTGCAAAAATACGACTTTTTTTTCAATAATTGTTGTGTCCATTTGCATTTTAACATAAAGTAGATTGACCAATTTGGGATAAAGGGCAAGAGGGGTGTGGATGGGGTGTTGTTTTTTGGTGGCTGCGGGGGTGGTGTTGCAGGGCTATAGTGAATTCCGGCAGGGATTGATTAGAGGAATAAAGAAGGTGCCCGCTGTTTTTGGGGACAGACGGGCACTTTCTTTGGCGATTGAAACTTGCGAATGGGCTCTTAGGGCTCTTCTATCTTAGAAGGGTTGATATCGTCGATGGGGGTGGCGGTGGCGCTCTCCTTCAGGTCGCGGAGGCGGCTGTGGATGCGGCGGAGGCCGAAGAAGGCCACGATGCGGATGATGCCGTTGGCCAGGATGCCGAGGCCGAGGAGGATGCCGAGGAATGTGCCGGTGTACTCAGGTTCGCGCAGGGCCAGGAAGCCGAACACGATGCTGCACACGCCGAGTATCGTCATCAGCCACCAACGGGTGTAGCCGCTCCGACGGTAGTCGATGGAGAGGACGGCAAGCGAGACCCCCTCAAAAATCACCCACATGGAGAAGACCACGATAAGCGCCAGTTCGGAGGCAAGGATATTGGTGGCCAGCATCAGGCCGACGATTATCTGGAACATGGCCAGCAGTGTGGTGGAGCCGGCATTGGGCAGGAAGGCTTGTGCACGGAGTCCGAAGATGAGCGACGAGAGTCCGGACACAAGGATGATGACCCCTAAAAGCCAGGCGGCGGAGACAAAGCTCGCCCCAGGGTTGAAGATGCACACGACGCCGAGGGCTATCAGCAACACGGCGGTGACGATGAGATAAATGTTGATTCGTTTCATGGGAGAACTTTTGATTGTGTTAATGCGTTAATGTGTTAATGCGTTAGTCTGGGAATTCGTTAATTCGGGAATGTGTTAATTCGTTAATTCGTTAGTCTGGGAACTCTGGAATGCGTTAATGCGTTAATGTGTTAATGTGTTAGTCTGGGAATTCTGGAATGCGTTAATGCGTTAATGTGTTAATGCGTTAATGTGTTAATGCGTTAGTCTGGGAACTCTGGAATGCGTTAATGTGTTATTCTGTGTAGCCAAATAAAGGGTGAGGGTCGAGACCCTGCACCCTTTATGATTAGCATTGCGATTAATTGAATTCGTTACTTTGTGAATGTGCTTCTTTTGATTGCTTGATTGTCTGATTGCTTGATTGTGTAAATACGTTGTCCGTTGATAAGTTGATAAGTTTATACGGCTCGCATCATATCAACATATCAACGTATCAACATATCAACAAAACACATTCAAGCATTCAAGCAATAACACATTCAATCAATGGTTAGCCCTCGATTTCCTTGCGGACTTTCTTGAAGGCCTCGATGCACTTGTCGAGGTGTTCGTGCTCGTGGGCAGCGCTGATCTGGACGCGGATACGGGCTTGACCCTTCGGCACAACGGGATAGTAGAAGCCGGTGACGAAGATGCCTTCTTCCTGCATCTTGGCAGCATACTGCTGGCTCTTGGCGGCGTCGTAGATCATGACGGCGCAGATGGCGCTCTCGCTGGGTTTGCAGTCGAAGCCTTCTTCCTTCATGCGGCGGAGGAAGTAGTCGGTGTTCTCGTGCAGCTTGTCCTGCAGCTCGTTGGTCTCGCTCATCATATCGAACATGCGGATGCCGGCGGCCACAAGGCCGGGAGCCATGCTGTTGGAGAAGAGGTAAGGACGGCTGCGCTGACGGAGCATGTCGATAATCTCTTTCTTACCGGTGGTGAAACCACCCATTGCACCGCCAAAGGCTTTGCCGAGGGTGCCGGTGAGGATTTCAATCTTGCCACGCAGGTTGTAACGCTCGGTGACACCGCGGCCGGTCTTGCCCACCACGCCGGCGGAGTGGCTCTCGTCCACCATGACCATAGCGTCGTATTTGTTGGCCAGCTCGTAGATCTTGTCCAGCGGGCAGACGTTGCCGTCCATGGAGAAGACACCGTCGGTGACGATGATGCGGAAGCGGTTTTTCTGGGCAGCTTTCAGCTGTTCCTCGAGGTCGGCCATATCGGCGTTGGCATAGCGGTAGCGCTGGGCTTTGCACAGACGCACACCGTCGATGATGGAGGCGTGGTTGAGGGCGTCGCTGATGATGGCGTCCTCGTCGGTCAGCAGGGGTTCGAAGACACCGCCGTTGGCGTCGAAGCAGGCAGCATAGAGGATGGTGTCCTCAGTGCCGAAGAAATCGGCGATTTTCTGCTCCAGTTTCTTGTGGAGGTCTTGGCAGCCGCAGATGAAGCGGACGGAGGCCATACCATAGCCGCGTTCGTCCATACCCTTCTTGGCGGCTTCGATAAGCTCGGGATTGTCGGCAAGGCCGAGGTAGTTATTGGCGCAGAAGTTGAGGCACTTCTTGCCTTTCACCATGATTTCGGCGCCCTGGGGGCTCTCGATGATGCGTTCGTTTTTGTACAGGCCGGCAGCTTCGATGTCAGCCAGTTCTTTCTTGAGGTGTTCTTGAAACTTTGTGTACATAATTACGATGTTTTATGTGTTTATTGTTTTTGATTTACTTCTGCTATGAGACCATCTTGGCGATGGTTTCTATAAGTTTGGTGTGTTGGCTCAAACAAAGGGTTGATTAATCCTTGTGTGGCATCAAAAGAACAGTTGTAGTCACTTTTTTCGCGTAGGGCTTGGAGCAGGGAGAAGGTGTCGGAGAATGATTCGGGCAGGTTGTTTGTCTTCACATAATATTGACGAAACAACATCCCTGCACCATGGTGCGTTTTTACAGGATATCCGTCTTTAATCAGCAGTGCGCTAGTTGCATGGAAAACTGCATAATATAGACGATTGGCGGCAGCATCCCAGTAGCTATTCTCTCTCATTAGGCATGCCTGGTTATATGTGCTCTGCGCTTTTTCTATCTCTCTTGCCACCATTATGGCTCTGCTTTCGTCGTCTAAACTCATAGTAGTATTCGTTTGTCGTGTTCAACATTGTCATAAAACAGGGTATAGTTGTATTTTTCCCATTCATCCTTTGAATATACTTGAGGACTGATTGTCTCGTTGATACTCCAACCCAGTTGACGAAATGGTATGGATTGACGATAGTCGTCAAGCGTAAGAACGTCTTTGTTCAGCAAGATAAGCAGGTCGTAGTCGCTGTCGGGGTGGGCGTCGCCGCGGGCACGCGAACCATAGAGCCACAGCGAGCTACCTTCGGGCAGGATTTGTGCGGCCACTTCTTTTTTAATCCGTTTTATGACTTCGGACTGTTCCATAAATCGCATTGCAAAAATACGAATAATAATTGATATGGCGAAAAAAAGTTTTTCCGATGACCTTGTCAGGCCTCATTAAGACGTATTGCCACAAGGCGGGCGATGTCATCAGGCCGCAGTAGGGAGCCGTCGTCGCGGCGCCAGCCACGCGAGGGGTCTGCCTGATAGCGCGGGGGCACCTCGGCGGCCAGCCGTTCGATGGCTATATCGGGGCGCAGGCGACGCAGAAAGTCGGTCACCAGCCCCACATACTCCTCCACCGTGAAGGGCGGCGGCACAGCGGCGGGGTCCTCATGCCACAGGCGTTCCATTTCGGAGCCTCGCAGCAGCTGCAGCTGGTGCAGCTTGAGGGTTTCGATGGGCAACGCAGAGAGGATGTCGGCCTCGGCCAGCATCTGCTCCCGGCTCTCACCTGGAAGGCCGAGGATAATATGTCCGCCCACATGGATGCCACGGACAGCGGTGGCCCGGATGGCGCGCTCGGTGCAGGCAAAGTCGTGTCCCCGATGGATGCGCTGCAGGGTGTCGTCGTAGCAGCTCTCGATGCCGTACTCCACCGCCACATAGTGCTGTTGCGCCAAAGAGGCCAGATAGTCCAACTTTTCGTCATCGACGCAGTCGGGCCGGGTGCTGACCACAAGGCCGGACACCATAGGGTGGGCGAGAGCTTCCTCGTAGCGCGAGCGCAACACCTCCAACGGGGCGTAGGTGTTGCTGTACGACTGGAAGTAGGCCACATAGCGCAAGGCTTTGCGGTGGCGGCGGGTGTGGAAACGGATGCCCTCCTCAATCTGCTGCGCGATGCTGCCCGCCGTGCGGCAATAAGCGGGTGCAAAGGCTTCGCCGTTGCAGAAGGTGCAGCCTGTGGCGCCGAGGGTGCCGTCGCGATTGGGACAGGTGAAGCCGCCGTCCACGGCAATCTTCTGAACGGTGGCGCCGAACAGGCGGCGGCAGTAGTCGGCGTAGGTGAGGTAGGACATGCTTGAATGTTTGAATGCGTTAATGCGTTAATGTGTTATTTCGTTAGTGCTTGAATGTTTGAATGTGTTAATGCGTTAATGTGTTATTTCGTTAGTGCTTGAATGTTTGAATGTGTTAATGCGTTAATGTGTTATTTCGTTAGTGCTTGGATGTTTGAATGTGTTAATGCGTTAATGTGTTATTTCGTTAGTGCTTGAATGTTTGAATGTGTAAATGCGTTAATGTGTTATTTCGTTAGTGCTTGAATGTTTGAATGCTTGAATGCTTGAATGTGTTAATGTGTGAATGTGTGAATGTGTTATTGTGTTAATTTGTTAATGCTTGAATGCGTTAATTTGTTAGTGTGGGAATCTGGCTCATTCATGTGTTTTCCTTTTTGAAAGGCGCTGTGCTTTCTTCAATGCTTCACGGCAGTCGTCTAAGTCGGGGTCGAGAGCAAGCGCCTGCTCGAAACAGGACGCTGCCTCACCGTAGCATCCCTGTTTCCCATACATCAAGCCCAGCCCGTAGAGACAGAAAGCCTTGTAGTCGTCGTCGGTGATGTCTTCCAGCGACCTCTTCCAGGCGGATTCGGCCTTGTCGTAATGTTCCAGCATTTCTTCGCAGATGGCTATGTTCAGCCAGCAGGCGTTGTTGTTGGGGTCGTCACAAAAGGTCTCCAGGTTGAGCTTGAAATAGTCGATGGCCTGTTGGTACTGTCCCATCTGCTTGTATACCACTCCCAGGCGGTAAGCCACATGCAGCTCGTCCTCTTTGTCATACGGCAGGAGGGATATGAGGTGAGGCACCATCTCGTCGTATCGTTGCATACGGAACATGCACCAGGTGGCCGAGAAGAGTTCTACACGCCGGTGTTCGGGGTCGAGGGCGTAGGCCCGCATATACAGCTCTTCGGCTTTGCCGAAGTCTTTGCGTTTCTGGTACACATCGGCCATATTGCCGATGGCCATCGCGAAGTCGGGATACAGGTCTATGGCCTTGCGGTAGCACTCCATGGCTTCGTCTAAGCGGTTGAGCTTGAATAGCATAAACCCTTTGCTGTTCCACCATTCGGGGTTGGCAGGCTCCCCTATCGTGGCGATGTCGTAGCACGCCAAGGCTTCGTCATAACGCTCCAAACGAAACAGGCAGAGCCCTTTGTTGCCCCATGCCTGCCAATTGGTAGGGCACAACTCCAGCGTCTTGTCGTAGTTCTCCAACGCTTCGTCAAGCATCCATGTGTTCAATTGGGCGTTGCCGAGCAGTTCATATCCGTCATTGTTTTCGGGGCAGAGTTGTATCACTTTCTGCGCGGCAGCCATGGCCTCGTCATATTGTTCCAGCTGTTCGCAGCACCAGGCCAGGCTGTACCATATTTGCCAGTTGTCGGGATGGCGTTGGGTGAGGCTCTCCGCCACTTCAACCGCCTCCTCATAATGCTCCATCATCACCAGCGAGTCGCATTGGTTCTGGAGAGCGATGTCGTTGTCGGGATTCAGCCGCAAGGCCTGTTCGTAGCAGGCCAGCGCCGCCTCGTACCTTTCCTGATTGTAGTAGAAGATACCCCATTCCAGATACACCTCGTCGTTGTCAGGTTCCAGATTGCTGGCCATGCGGTAGGCCTCCTCGGCCTCTTCCACCTGCGACAGGCGGTCGTAGCAGTTGGCCATGTTCAGCCATGCGGATGAACTGTCGGGTTCTAGCTGCAACGAAAGCCGGTAGTAGTGTACAGCCTCGTTGTCCCTGCCCATTTCGTTGTAGGTACGTCCCAAATAAAAGAGAACCTCGGGGTTGTCCGGCTGCAGGGCGTATGCGGCTTCGAAGTGGTGCAGTGCGGCCTGTGGGTTGCCGCTGTCCAGTTTTTCCAGTCCCAGTTTGATGTATTCGTCGGTCATGATGTCATGGTGTTAATTAGCTGTTCTCGGTGTTTGTTCCTTCCAGTTGCGGTATATGCTGGCGGATGTATTGTGCCACCAGAGGCATTAGCGGCTCGCTGCGGTAGGCGAAGGCAAGAGCATCGTCCTGCCGCTCGAAAAGGTTCATCGATAGCAGCAACTGGTAGCCGTCGTGCATCACGCTGCTGACACACTCCTCCACTTCGGCTTTGTGCTGCAGGTATATCTCCTGTGCCTCGAGTACGATGGCGGCATGGCGCGTGGCTCCCACAGCCATCAGGCTTAGGTACAGCTCGGTGCCGTCGTCGGGCAGGGGATTGTAGTTGTACTCGTAAAAATAGAACCATTCCATGTATCGAGGCGCCTCTTCGTAGTTCAAGATTGTGGCGTAGTAGACTCTCCGCTCGCAGAGATTGGCGTGGTCGAGATCGTCGGGTTCGCAGATGTTATACCATTCGAGCAGGGCTTGGTCGCTCCATGTAGCGGCCACCTCGGGAGTGAGGCGGGGTGAAGAACTCATGCTGCGGGAGTGTTCAAACCGATCCATTGTGTCCGTCTCCAACTTGGCAATCTGTACGTAAAAGGCCAGCGCGACGATGGGGATCCATATCACAGCCCCGATGTCGGCTCCGGCGTTTTGCAGCAGTGCCATCACGGCCACACTGCCCAAAATGAAGGCCGACAGAATGCCGATGGCGCCCCAAAGACCCCACGAGACTGGGTAAATCCAGGTGTAGGGCAGGTGAACTGTTTGGCCGCAGTGGGGGCAATGCAGGGTGACGAAGTCGCCTAATTGCCGGCGCACTTCGTCGGCTGTGGGGTAGCTGCCGCGCAGGCGGATGTTGTGGCCGCAATGGCAGGTGGTGTAGAGTCTCATCGGTGCGGGGTTTTTGTTGGTTCGTTTTTTTTGTCGTCTGTTCTTTGGTTTGAGGAGGAGAGGAGTGGGGTGGATCTGTACGAAACAGCCCCTGCGGAGAGGTCATCCGCAGGGGCTGTCGATGGATGACACAAATGTTATTTTACAACAAGCTTTTTCATGTTGTTGCTGCCCAGAATGCCGTAGGCGTAGATGCCGGCGGGCAGGTCGTTGAGGGTGGCGGTGCCGGTGCCTGCCACAGGAAGCTGGCGCACAAGGCGACCCTGAATGTCCACGATGGCGAGGGTGGCGGGTTGGTTGAGCTCATAGCTGATGTTGACGATGCCCTGTGCGGGGTTGGGGAAGGCGGTGGCGGAGAGGTTGGCCAGGGGCTGGTCGATGCCCACAGTGCCCACCACTACATTCATGACGATGTCGATGGAGATGAAGCCGGAGGTGATGTTGACATTGTAGGAGGAGTGTGGGTTGGGGACAGTGTTGTCGATATCGATATCGATGGCAAAGCCTTCGTCAACCAAGCCGGGAGCGAGGTTGAAGGAGGTGCTGGTGAGGGCAGCGACGCAGTTGCCGCCGGCACAGATGCCCCAGGCTGAGATACCATTCTCTTCGATGGGGGTGAGGGTGACGACGATGTTCTGGACAACGCTGTTGCTGATGTTTTTCAGCTGAACAGTATTGATTTGGTGTGCAGTGGCTTCAAGGTTTACCGTAAAGTTGTCGCCGTTTTGGTAGGTGTTGCCGTTGTAGATGAGGGCAATCTGACCTTGCACATTGATGAGGAAAAGGCTGCTGAGCAGCAGTGCTAATGATAAGATTTTCTTCATGGTTATAAAATGATTAATGATTAATAATTCAATGTCGGGCGGGGTGAATACCCCGTAGGGTTGCGGTTACTCGGCCAGCAGTTCGTCCACCACTTTTTTCACGCCTGTGCCGGCTTTCTCCTGGAAGATGGTGATGGGCCGCGAGATGGGCACGGCTTTGGGGTCGACCAGATAGCAGGGTGTGGAGCGGGGGACGTAGTGTATCAGTCCGGCGGCGGGGTAGACGTTCATGGAGGTGCCTACGACGATGAAGTAGTCGGCCTTTTCGCACAGCTCGGCGGCGGGCTCGATGTTGGGCACGGCTTCGCCGAACCATACGATGTGGGGGCGCAGCTGGGCTCCGTCGGGGGCTTTGTCGCCAAGGTGTATGTCGCGGTCGCCGATGTCGATGATAAGGTCGTCGTTACGGTCGCTGCGGGCTTGGGTGAGGAGGCCGTGCAAATGAAGTACATTTGTGCTCCCTGCCTGCTCGTGGAGGTTGTCGATGTTTTGGGTGATGATGTGTACGTCGTATTTCTCTTCCAGACGCACCAGCTGTCGGTGTCCTTCGTTGGGTTTGACTTGGAAGAGCTGGCGACGGCGTTCATTGTAGAAGTTCAACACCAGTTCGGGGTTGCGCAGGTAGGCGTCGTAGGTGGCCACGTCTTCCACTCGGTATTGTTCCCACAGGCCGTCGCTGTCGCGGAAGGTGCTGATGCCGCTTTCGGCACTGATGCCGGCACCTGTCAGTACTATCACCTTTTTCTTCATGGTATTAGGGTATTAAGGGTTTGTCAAGGTCTTTAAGGGATGGGGTTGTCAGGGTGTTAAGTGTGTATGTGTTAGTGTCTGTTTTTCAGTGGTAAACCAATCATCCGGTATGTTCTTTCCGTCTGCAAAGATACAAATATTTTTTCATCTGTGAGGATAAAAATCATTTCGCTATGATAGTGAACACTGTGCGGCGGTTCTGCCTGCGTCCTTCGGGGGTACTGTTGTCGGCCACGGGCTGGCTTTGGCCATAGCCTTTGTAGGTGAGCCGTTCGGCCGGGACACCGTGCTGCACAAGGTAGTCGTAGACGGCTTTTGCACGTTGCTCAGAGAGCTTCTGGTTCGAGGCTTCGCTGCCCACATTGTCGGTGTGTCCTCCCAGTTCGATGCGCATGGAGGGATGGCGTTGCATCATTTCGACCACCTTGTCCAGCTCCACAATGGAGATGTCGAGGAGGGTGTATTTGCCTGTCTGGAAGAAGACATTTTTCAACGTGATGCTTTCGCCCACCTTCAGTTCGGGGGCCACCTCGGTGATTTCCTCCTTGTATACTACAGGCTCGGGACGCACGGTTTCGGGCAGGGCGAAGGAGTAGAGGTCGAGTCCTCCGCTCGGTGCAGGGGCTGACAATCCATCGGGGGTCTTTGTTGTCTCTGGCGACAGGTCGGTCGACACGACGGCACTGGAGAAGATGGCCGTGCGACCGTCGGGACTGACGATAAGTGAGCTCTCGTCGCCACGGGTGTTGATGGGGTAGCCTAGGTTCTGCGGTTCGCTCCAGGTGGTGTCGCCCGTGCGGCGGCACACGAAGAGGTCCATGCCGCCCATGCCTACATAGCCGTTGCTGGAGAAGTAGAGCGTCTGGTTGTCGAATGAGATGAATGGGCTCTTCTCGTCGCCTTTGGTGTTGATGCCGGGCCCCATGTTCACCGGTTTGCTCCAGCGGCCATCCACCAGGGTGCTGCGCCAGATGTCCATACCGCCGTAGCCATCCTTTCTGTCGCTGACGAAGTAGAGCGTCTGGCCATCGATGGAGAGGCAGGGTTGCGACTCCCATCCGCTGGTGTTGACGGCGGGGCCGAGGTTCTGGGGCTGGCTCCAGCCGCCCGCTTTGCGGTAGGAGATATAGAGGTCGCAGCGTCCGGCGCCGTCGGGGCGGCCACAAGCGGTGAAGTAGAGTATGCGTCCGTCCTGCGAGATGCAGCCGGCGCCCTCGTTGTCGTCGCTGTTGAGGGGCTCGGCCATGCGGACGGCCTTGCTCCATTTGCCGTCAATCAGGCGGCTGTAGTAGAAGTCCTCCGCCATCGAGGGACGGTTGTAGCGGGTGAAGAGGAGTGTGCGTCCGTCGGCGGTGAGGGTGGGCAGATACTCGTCGTCGGGGCTGTTGACGGCGGGACCCATGTTCACGGGGGTGAAGGGTACGGGATTGGCCATGGCCTCGCGGCGGAAGGCGATACACTTCAGGTCGTGCTCGGCTCCGGCTCCCCAGCGTTTGTGCTTCCCTTTGTCGGTACGGAGAAAGGTTCGCAGATGCTCCTCGGCGAGGTCGAGGCTGTCGTGGTCCATCAGCCATGCCGCCATGGTGAGGTGTACTTCTGCAAAGGAGGGCTCGGCCTTGAGGGCTTTCTCGAAATGTTCGAAGGCTTTGACGGGATTGGAGGAGAGCAGGGCCTGGCCCTTCTCGAACTCGTTCACGGCTTTCTTGTTGTCGACAGTATACTGCGCCGAGACCACGCCGGCAGCCAGGACGAAGAGTAGATAAAAGGCAATCTTTCGCATATCAATTATGGAATCATTAATTACATCCACAGGTATAACGCAGAATGTCCCGCTTTATTGCCGGGAGGTGGCGAGAAGAATGTGTTAATGTGTGAACGTGTTAATGTGTGAATGTGTAAATCAGATTGACGAATTAACGCATTCACGAATTTACACATTCATTCAATCGCTATCTTGTGGTATTTGCTGATGGCGGAGATGACGCGGATGTCGAAATAGCCAAGGGGCATGCGGAAATGCTGGTGGGCGAGGGTTTCTATCTTGAGCATGTGGGACTCGACGGCAAGGCTCAGGATAGACTCCCATTTGACTTCCACCACAAGGGGTGTGGTGAGGAACAATTGAACCTTTAGCCGCTGCCAGATGGTTGGGTGCTCCATGGTCTCGTAGGCGCCGTCGAGCAGCAGCATCTCGGGGCCTACCTGTATCTTGGAGCGGAGCATCGTGGTGCTGAAACGCAGCAGAAGCACCATGTAGGAGATTAGGAATACGAAGAAGGCATAGCCCCAGAAATCGTCAAGGCAACCGCTGAATAGTCCCCAAAGAAAGAGTCCGATGCAGAAGAGACAGATGGCAATCATGAACCATGCGCCGCCACGGGCTTTGAAGGTGGTGGTTTTCTTGTGTCCCGGCACTGGGTCATTCTTGGCCTCTCGTTGTTCGAGATGGCGTAGAACAGCGTTGACAACGGCTTGGACGAGGAGGCTGTCGCTCATTTCCCTTGTCCTAATTGGATATAGTAGTGGTCGACGGGGGTGAAGTCGCTGGTGTCGTCCTTATAGTTCGGATCGGGCATGTACCACCATTGCGACTCGAAGAAGCGGCGCAGGCGGGCGTCGCGGAACACATGGCCGCGGTGGGCGTAGGGGAGGTTGCGTAGCACACGCTGGCAGAAAGCCTTGTCTTTCGGGTCGAGCTCTTCCGCCCAGATGTTCTCGAACAGAATCACCGAGCGGGAGCGGTCGTAGGCGGCGGCGACGTGGAAGAGGTGGTGTTCGTAACACTTGTCCCATCCTGCCCCCGTGATGCTGAGCTCCTTGGTGGGCTTGAAGTTAGTGAGGTGCAAGGTGATGGCACCATTGCGCAGGGCAAACTCGTAGCAGGGTGTGTCCCAAAGCTTGCTTGTGCGCATCTTATAGGGTGTGCCGTCGCTGACGGGGGTGAAGCCGGTAGGGAACACCTCGGTGGGGATGGTGAAGTGCTTGGCCGTGTTGTCGGCACGGATGACCAGCGTGAAGTCGTCAATCTGTCCGTTTGCCCAGCGGGTGGCGGGCGTGAGCTTGTAATCCACCACATAGGGGCATCCCACGGAGAAAGAGGTGCGGTAGGTGTAGGTGTGGTGTACGCGGTTCAACCCGGGCTTGAAGTCGGCATTGAAGTAGTATACATAGGCGAAATCCGTCCCTTTGGCGTTCTCGCTTTCTTCGGGGGTGAACCCTTTCTTGAAGAGCTGGACGCCCCACACCTCGTATTGTTTGGTGGTGTCAATCGGCTCCAGCCGTCCAGTCCCCGCACGGCAAGGGGCATTGGCGTAGGACAGCATGGTGCCGTTCATCTCGACGGTGAAGTCCTTGATATGGGGATGCACCCCCGAAGGGTGGAACTTCCAGTCGTCGTTGTAGGAGGGGTCGGCCTCGAAACCCATCAGCACCCGCTTGCTCTGCTGGCCGGGGTTCCAGAATTCGTAATAGACATCCACATGGGCGAAACCGTCATCCATCAGGCGGATGGTGAGGATCTCTTTGCGCACGCTGATGTCCGTCTCCACGAGGGGGACGAGTTGGTTGCCTTTGGTGTAATAGACTCCGTCGTTGGCATAGCTGCCTTGTGTGGTGAGAGCCAGCAGCAGGCAGACGGCTGTCCGCCTGATGATGCTGGAAATGACTGTAAGGGAGTGCAGGGAGTTGATGCGTTTCATTATTATTAATTGAAAATTGAAAAGTGAAAGATGAAACCAATATTATTTGCCGCAGGACAATCAGAAGTGGTGGTTGTCAATCCACCCGGGGACGTCCTTGATGCCCGCCAGGTCGATGTCGGCAGCGTTGTAGTTCTGCTGATAGGGGATGGGGCGGTCCACCTCCACCTCTTCGTCCTTCTCGTTGACAAACTGCAGCACCTTCTCCTCGGTCACGTCCATGAGCTTCATGTTGATGGCGTTGAGGTAGCGCATATATTCTGCCAGATACTTATAGTAGGAGGTGCGGCGGTGGAGGGTGCGCATCTTGACGCGGATGTCGGGGTTGAGCAGGATTTTAGAGTCTCTCGAGTTGCCCGGGTACTGGTCGGGATGTTGGGTAATCTTCCCCATGAGGGCCATGTTCTCGTTGGCGTATTTCATATATTCCTCCTGTATGGAGTGCATCGCGCTGAAACAGTCACCCACATTGCTGATGAACTGGAAATTCCCCATGTTCTTCCAAGTCTCGATGGTGTTGGAGAAGATCTGCTCAGCCGTGTTGTCGTAGGTGAAGCTGGGAAGCCCGAACAACATGACGACCGACTCGATGGTGGAGGAGTACTTGGGGTCGTCGAGTGAGTCCTGCGGGATGGCGAGGAGGATGGTCGCCAGGGTGTCGCGCCAACCCAGTTGGAATGAAATATCGTCCAGCTCTGAGGCATACGACTCGATGTTGCCCATCACCATCATGGCGGTCATCTTGCGGTCTTTGGCCTTGCGGTGTGTCTGCAGCAGCTGGCTGGTGCCGAAGGTGAGGATGATGGAGATGGTGGTACCGATGACAGTCAGCAGCAAGGTGCGCGAGATACTGCCGTTGGGGTCGATACGCGGCGGCTTGGGAACAAAGGGAATGCCTTTCATGGGTTTCATTGTTAGTTTGTTGGTAATAGTCAATAGTGAAAAAAGAAGTGTGAATTGGCGATGCAATTCACACTTCACATATCCGTCGGACCTACTTCACCAGGTTGTAGGTGTCGCTGGCGATGACGTATTCCTCGTCGGTGGTCACCACCACGACGGCCATCTTCGAGTCGGGCGTGCTGAGGATGATGTCCTCGCCCATCACGTTGTCGTTCTTCGAGAAGTCAATCTTGATGCCGAGGCACTCCATGTTCTCCAGGATGGGACGGCGCATGAACCAGGCGTTCTCGCCGATACCGCCGGTGAACAGCAGCAGGTCGCAGCCGCCCATCTCGGCCATGTAGCCGCCGATGTAGCGTTTCACGCGCTGGGCGAACATATCGAAAGCGTAGGTGGCGCGCTCGTCGCCGGCATCACGCCCGGCGCGGATGTCGCGCATGTCCTGTTTGCCGCCGCTGATACCCACCAAGCCGCTCTGCTTGTTCAGCATCTTGGTGATGTCCTTCCAGTCCTTGCCGTTCTCGGTAATCTCTTTCTTGATGATGAACTCGATGACACCGGGGTCTACGTCGCCGGGACGGGAGCCCATAATCAAGCCCTCCAGCGGGGTCATGCCCATGGTGGTGTCGAAGCTCTTGCCCTGCTTGATGGCGCAGATGGATGCACCGCTGCCCAGATGGCAGCTGATGATGTTCAGCTCCTTCCAGTCGCGGCCAATCATCTTGGCAGCCTTCTCGGCAACGAACTTGTGGCTGGTGCCGTGGAAACCATAGCGGCGCACACCGTACTTCTCGTAATACTCGTAAGGCAGACCGTAGAGGTAGCTCTTCGGGGGCAGCGTGCTGTGGAAAGCAGTGTCGAACACAGCCACCTGCGGCACGCCGGGCAGCACCTCGCGCATGGCGTAGATACCCGCCAGGTTGCCGGGGGTATGTAGCGGAGCCAGGTGGGTGAGGGACTTGATGGTCTCAATCACCTCGTCGGTGACGATGACACTCTTGTCGAATGCCTCGCCGCCGTGGGCGATGCGGTTGCCGACAGCACCTATCTCCTTGAAGTCCTTGATGACACCCATCTTCGGGTCGATAAGTGCATTGAGGACAATCTTGATACCCGCCGTATGGTCGGGGATGGGAAGCTGCTCGTAGTGCTTCTCGCCATGATACTTATGGGTGAACTCGCCCATTTCCAGTCCGATGCGCTCCAGGAGGCCCTTGGCCATCACCTCGGCGTTGTTGGCCATGTCAATCAGCTGATATTTGATTGACGAACTGCCACAATTAAGAACCAATATTTTCATAGATCTTATTTAAGTGTTTGTTTGTTAGATTATTCTTGATATTTTTCACAAATTATGAATTTTCAAAGATACAAAGAAATCTCCAATACGAAAAGTTAAAACTTCAGCCTAGAAGATAAAATGCTGACACCGTATCAATTAAAAATTGAAATACGGTTGTTGAGACCTCGCAGGGACGGGCAAATCATCGCACGGATATTTCCAACTTCCAATTTATTTAGGTTTTTTTAACTTAGAAGGGTGTAAGAAATCACGCCCCTTGCCGTTTTTATAAACAAACACCCCGCAGGACGGACGCGGCACAGGGTCCCCCCGTCCCCGGCGGAAACACATCAAGCGGACCCAGACAAAAAACATCAACAAAATGAAGAAATCATCATTCTTAGTCATGGCACTGGCAGCCCTTTGCCTCTTTGCCGCATGTTCCGAAAAAGAGGGTGTCTACAACCCCAAAAAGAAAATCGCCAACATCTACAAGTCCGGTGTGACGATTTACAGCAGTCTCGACGAATCGACAGGCCGTTGGTATTCCGACACCGTCACCGTGGCCAAGTACCTTTCCGAGGCTTGGACATGGGACGGCAAGAAACTGGCAAAAATCACTTTCTACGAACAAAACGCTTCCACTGAAGTGGAGGACGTCATCAACTTCTCCTACGACGGCAAGCAGATGGTCCGTGCCGAGGGCGACGGTCAATATATGACCTTCTCCTACAACGGCAAAGAGCTGAAGAGCTGCGCAATGTACGATACAGAGAACACCGCTGCCCCGATAGCCCAATTCGATTTCGTCTACAAGGATGGCAAAGTCGTCGAAATCAAAGTCACCGGTGAAGATATCGAATTGGACAAAGTTTCTGCACGCCGCCTCGAGCAAGTGGTGTTCCGCGAGATTCTGCCCACTTTCGAGCAAGCCGATATGGCCATCGCCAAGATTAGCAACACCATGCACAAGAATGGCGCAAAAGCAGGAATGACCATCCCCGTCAAACTCACCTGGGACGGCGACAATGTCAGCAAAATGGAAATGTCAATGACCTTGATGATGATGCCCGTGAATGCTGAGGTCAGCTTCACTTACGACAACAAGAACAACCCCTACCAGCACTTCCTCTTCGGCATGTTCGGCATGCTGGAAGACGCCTCCACCGCCGCCTTCAACAAGAACAATGTGGTCAAGGCTGTTTCCAAAGAATCCTTCATGGGTGAAAGCTCTGTCTCGGAGATGAACTACACCTACACCTACGACGGCAGCTGGCCCACCAGCCAGACCATGACTACCACCATCAACGAAGAAGATTACAAAGTCAACAGTACCTCCACCAACTACTTCGAGTATAAATAAACCGCAAATGCGCTGATGCCTTGACGGGCTGTCCCGTCACCGCGTCCCATAGCGTGCATCTCTGTCGCTCCCCGGCCCTCATCCCGCCAACGCCGCAGCAGTCCGAAGACATCCCCTCCGGATGCCTTCAAAAACTGCGGAAACGGCGCGAAGGTTGGGGAGCGACACTTGTGTTGTCTTGTCAAGCATTTTCATCCAAACCCACGCCCCTCCTGTGCCAAACCGCCTTTCCTCCTCTGCCTTCGTCGCATACAGCATCCTTCCTCCCTCCTTTTCCCATCGTTAACCGTTAGGGGAAAGGATAACGATGCTGTAACAATGCTGTAACGATGCTGTATCGATAGGAGATTGAAGGGCGTAAGGGCGGTTGCGATGGCCGTTTTGCGGGTCGGGAATAATTTTTTTGTGGTATATAGTAATAAAAACACCGCGCACACGTTATGATAGTGAAAAGGTAAAAAATAGCCGCTGCCGGACGAAAGGGTCCCGCCCGCAGACGTTACAGGCTGAACAAGGACCCGGATAACAACAAAGAAAACAACATGAAAAGAAGTTTATTTTGCGTACTTGCTCTCGCAACAATCTGTCTGTTCGGAGCTTGTGGTGAGAAAGAGGGTCGCTACAACCCCAAACAGGAAATAGAGAAAGTGTATCGTTCTACATCGCTTGTGGAGCAGAGTCTGGATGCCGCCACCGGCACATGGTCGACCGTCAGCGAGTCGTCGACCCCCAAAGTGCTGGCCGAGACCTGGGACTGGGAGAATGGCAAACTGATGAAGGTTGTCTACAGCCCCGAGGTGGTTCCCGGCGGTAAAGAGGA
Organism: Bacteroidales bacterium; assembly: GCA_017550405.1. GTDB lineage: Bacteria > Bacteroidota > Bacteroidia > Bacteroidales > P3 > Colimorpha. Next base: position 20,849 of record JAFZPH010000018.1, on the reverse strand, counting down.
GACCTTGCATTTCTCCTACGACGGCAACCGTGTCAGCCGCATCGAGAGTTCGACAGAGTATATGCTTTTCACCTACAATGGCAAGAAAATGCGCAAGGCCGAGCTGTATGACAAGAAGGTCAGCACAACGGCTCCGTTTACCTCCTACTTCTTCACCTATGACGGCAACAAGATTTCCAAAATCGATGTCCATACCCGCGAACTCGGCGAAAAGCATGCCGCCCAGGGGATGCTGAGCCGTTGGCTTGGAGAGCTGCAGGCCTCCATGGGCTGGAAAAGTCTCCCCGCCGATAGGCAGGCCGACCCCGGCGCCAAGGCAGTGAATGTGCAGTATGTCACACTGACGTGGAGTGGCGACAATATCGGCCAGATGAATGTGAAGGACGACTTCACCAGCATGGATATTGTCTACACCTACGACAACAAGACCAACCCCTTCAAGCATTTCCTCTACACACTGAACGGCTACACTGCCGACGGGCTGGTGTTTGCCAACAAGAATAATATCGTGAAATCGGTTACCGACATCAAATATGCCCTCTACGAGGAGGGACAGCGTATGGAGGATACCTACAGCTATGTCTATCAGAACGAATGGCCGGTGGAGTGCTTGCATGAAACCGTGTTTATGCTCTCGGAGGACAATGACCACAGAAGCCTGGAGCGCGAGACCCACTATTACGAATACGACGATTGATTGAGACCGAGGATAGTGCGTGCTGCGGAGTGTTGATGTGTAATGAATCATTGCGCATTGACCGTGGTTTTTTCTTATCTTTGCAAAACAATATTTAGAAGAGATATATGCAACAGTTGTTGATTTACAATACTCTTTCGCATCAGAAAGAGCTTTTCAAACCCGTCACGCCCGACCATGTGGGCATGTATGTGTGCGGTCCCACGGTGTATGGCGACGGCCATCTTGGCCATGCCCGCCCGGCAATTACGTTCGATGTTCTGTACCGCTATCTGCGGCATATCGGCTACAAGGTGCGTTATGTGCGCAATATCACCGACGTGGGACATCTGGAGCACGATGCTGACGAGGGCGAGGACAAGATTGCCAAGAAGGCCCGCCTCGAGCAGCTGGAACCCATGGAGGTGGCACAGTACTACACCAACCGATACCATGCCGCAATGGATGCGCTGAACGTGCTGCGCCCCAGCATCGAGCCGCTCGCCTCGGGACATGTGATGGAGCAGATTGAGCTGGTGCAGCGCATACTGGATGCCGGCTATGCCTACGTGAGCAACGGCAGCGTGTACTTCGATGTGCGCAAGTACCACGAGGATTTCAAGAGCTATGGACGGCTGAGCGGCCGCGTGATTGAGGAGATGCTCTCCACCACCCGCGACCTCGACGGCCAGGATGAGAAGCGTTTCAGCGGCGACTTCGCCCTTTGGAAGAAGGCTCAGCCCGAGCATATCATGCGCTGGAACTCGCCTTGGAGCGTGGGCTTCCCCGGCTGGCATACCGAATGCACCGCCATGGGCACGAAATATCTGGGCGAGACCTTCGACATCCACGGTGGCGGCATGGACTTGATGTTCCCCCACCACGAGAGCGAGATTGCCCAGCAGACCTCGGTGTGCGGCCACGGCCCCTGCCGCTACTGGATGCACAACAACATGATTACCATCAACGGCCAGAAGATGGGCAAATCGCTGGGCAACTTTATCACCCTCGACGAGTTCTTCACCGGCAAGCACGAGCTGCTGACGCAGGCCTACGCCCCGATGACGATACGTTTCTTCATCCTCCAGGCCCACTACCGCAGCACGGTGGACTTCAGCAACGAGGCCCTGGTGGCTGCCGAGAAAGGCTATACCCGTTTGATGCAGGCTTATAAGACCCTCGGCCGTCTGCAGCCCTCAAAGAGCAGCAGCGTGGATGTGAGCGGCTACAGGCAGCTGTGCTACGACGCCATGAACGACGACCTGAATACCCCTATTGTCATCAGTCATCTGTTCGACATGGCCAAGGTTATCAACACCGTCTACGACAAAAAGGCCACCCTCACCCAGGCCGACATCGACGAGCTGAAGGGTGTGATGGACACCTTTGTGTTCGAGGTGATGGGTCTCCGCGACGAGTCGGCCAAGGACAATACGGCGTTGGTCGACGGCTTGATGAAGATGATTCTCGACACCCGCGCCACAGCCAAAGCCAACAAGGACTGGGCCACGAGCGACAAGATTCGCGACGAACTGGGTGCCCTCGGTGTCACCGTGAAGGATGGCAAAGACGGCGCTACCTACGAATTGAGTTGATACATGGAGATGTATTCCTACCGCTATCCCCGGCCAATGTTGACGGCAGACTGTGTGGTGATCGGAGAACGAAAGGACGGCACCTATTCGCTGCTTTTGGTGCGGCGTGGAGGCGACCCCTACAAAGGCATGTGGGCGCTGCCAGGAGGCTTTATGGAGATGGACGAGACCCTAGAGGCCTGCGCCCGCCGCGAGCTGCAGGAGGAGACGGGGTGCGCCGTGACGGCCCCCTTGGTGGAACTGGGCAGTTTCAGCAAGGTGGACCGCGACCCTCGCGGGCGTACCGTCACAGTGGCGTTCATGGCCGAGGTGGAGGAGTGTCCCGTGAAGGGAGGCGACGATGCCCGCGAGGCGTGCTGGTTCGCTCTCGACGAGCTGCCGCCCCTGGCCTTCGACCACGACGAGATCGTGGCGGCGGCAATGGCGCGGCGCTTCGGCTGCGGGTCAAATACTGCTGCATACAATAAATGTTAGGCGGTTCCGTTATACGAACGTTATTATGTCAGAGAAGAAATACACATTTTCCCTCGGTGTAGTGCTGTTGGCGGCGGTGATAGGACTGCTGTGCGGTGTGTTGCTGTCGCCCCGCAACCCGTCCGACACGCCCCAGGGGTTTCTGGTTCCTGTGGCTGACGAACGCACGGGGGCTTTGATGCAGATTATCGACCATTTCTATGTGGACAAGGTGGACCACGACTCGCTCTCCACTATCGCGGTGGAGTCGATGCTGTCGGCACTCGACCCCCATAGCTCTTATCTCTCGCCCAAGGATTACGACAAGGAGGTGGAGTTGATACGGGGCCGTTTCGAGGGCATCGGGGTGACACTCGCCTTGATTAACGACACGGTATGCGTCACGAGTGTGATTCCGGGCAGTCCCGGCTCACTCGCGGGGATGCAACCCGGCGACCGCATCATGAAGGTGGACTCTGTCCAGGTCTCCAAGGCTATGCCTGGAGTGACTAAAAAGACGGTATCCGACGATACCAAGAAGGCAAAGTCCGGAAAGAATAAAAAGGCCAAGGGCGTAGAGAAAAAAGAGGGTGAGCCAAGAGATATTACATCAGTGGTGGAACTGATAAGGGGTCCGCGCTACAGCACAGTGACCCTTACCGTGGACAGGAAGGGGAGCCCGAAGCCTTTGCTCGTCAAGATTAAGCGCGATGTGATACACCATGCTTCTGTCCCCGTGGCCATCATGCTCGACAAACAGACGGGTTATATCCTTGTGGCGCGTTTTGCGGAAACGACGTCGGACGAGTTCCATAATGCATTGCTGGAGCTGAATCGGGCTGGGATGAAGCACCTGGTGCTGGATTTGCGTGGCAACAGAGGCGGCTCGCTCGAGTCGGCGGTAAGAATGGCCGACGAACTGCTGCCCAAAGGCGACCTCATAGTGTATACCGAAGGAGCCCATCAACCCCGCAGTAATATCTACGCCACCATGGGCGGTTTGTTTGAGTCGGGCCGTCTCACGATTCTCATCAATGAATTTTCGGCCAGTGCCAGCGAGGTGGTGTCAGGTGCCATCCAGGACAATGACCGCGGCTTGATAGCAGGTCGCTGCAGCTTCGGCAAGGGACTGGTGCAACGCCAGTTCGACCTGCCCACCGGCGATGCGGTACTGCTGACCATTGCCCGCTATTACTCGCCCTCCGGCCGCTGCATCCAGCGCCCCTACGACAAGGGGAGCGATGCCTATTATATGGATTATCTCGACCGTGTCTTCTCGAACTATACCTCGGCCGATTCGCTCTTCAACGCCACGGCCGACACGTCGCAGTCTTTCCTCACCAAGAAGGGACGCAAGGTATATGGCGGCGGAGGCATACAGCCCGATGTCACCCTGCCCTATATCCTCGACACCAACTGGGTGTATTACAACAGGCTGTTGGAAAAACAGGTGCTTGAGGATGTGCTTCAGAAAGAGCTGTACAACAGCTACAACCAACTGATACAGCAGTATCCCGATGCCGATGCGTTTGTGAAGAACTACAAGGTGCCGGAGAGTACATGGCAACAGATACTGCAGTGCGCCGACAGGAAAGGCATACGCCGTCACCCCGTTGCACTGAACAAGTATGCCGACCACATCCGCAACCGTTACAAGTCGCTGATGGCTCAGTCGCTTTTCGACGAGAACGCTTTCTATCGTGTGTATGCCCCCTTCGACAACGAGCTGCAACGCGCCCTCCACGCCAAACAAAAGTAACAATCAGTCATACAATAGTATTCATTTAACAAAAAAGCAACACCACCATGAAACGTATATCCCTAAATCATCATCTGCGGCATCTTGCAGCCATCGCTCTCACGTTAGTGACGGCGCTGTCGCTTCAGGCACAGAAGGCCACCCTCAGCGGCTCGCTGCGCGGTGTGCCCGACGGGTCGCGCATCGTCCTCAGCAAGATTGTGAACAACCGCCCTGTGCCCGTGGACACCATCCGGCTCGACAACAAAGGTTCGTTTAAAGTGAAGCTGGAGAACGCCGCACCCACGCTGTATCTCCTGCAGACCACCCAGAAGGATGGAGGCATGTGCCACCTGCTCCTCGAGCCGAAGGACAAGGTGAAGGTGGACTTGGTCTATTTTGCCGACCGTCGTGCATTCAGCATTGCCTCGTGCAGCGGCTCGCGCAATGTGGAGCTGTACCGCCAGTTCAACGATTTGCTCCTGGCCGCCATCACTCCCGAGCAGCAGACTCAGCTGCCCGACCGTGCCGCCCTGCTGCTTTCGAACAACAGCACTATCCTGATGAGCGCTTTCCTGGTCACCTTCTTCGAGCGTAATTTCGACAGTTATGTGAACCTCTTTGCCAAGGTGCGCGATGGTTTGATTAACGAGTATCCCGACGACCCGTATGTGAAGCATGTCGACCAAAAGCTGCAGGGCGTGGTGCTGCCGGGAATGGAAGCCCCGGAGATTGAGATGAACGACCCCGACGGCAATACCCGCCGGCTCTCCGACCTGCGTGGCAATGTGGTGCTGTTGGACTTCTGGGCATCGTGGTGCGGCCCTTGCCGCCGCGAGAATCCCAATGTGGTGCGCCTGTATGAGAGGTATCACGACCAGGGGTTTGAGATTTTCAGCGTGTCGCTCGACAAGACACGCGATGCATGGCTCCGCGCCATCTCCGACGACCATCTCAGCTGGCCCAACCATGTGAGCGACCTCAACGGCTGGACCTCGTCGGGCGGAAAGACCTACGGTGTCACTTCGGTGCCCAACACCGTATTGATAGACCGTGAGGGCAAGGTGGTGGCACGCAACCTGCGCGGCTCCGACCTCGAGCGGGCTTTGGAGAAACTCCTCGAAGCGGAGTAAACAGGTGCCTCCCCTCACTATTAAGAACTGAAAGAATAGCATATAGAATAAAGATTTGACATTACATGATCACATCAACAATGATAGAAATGGCCTTGAGCCATGTGAACGACCCCGATTTGGGGCGTAGCCTCACCGAACTGGGGATGATTGAGAATATTGCCGTAGACGGTAACAACGTTTCGTTCGACCTGGTGCTCACCACTCCTGCCTGCCCCATGAAGAAGCGCATGACCGACGACTGCATCAACGCCATACACGAATATGTCGACGCCGATGCAAAGGTGACGGTGAACCTCACCTCGCGGCAGCAGGAGCAGCCCGACCCCCACGACCTGGTGCCGGGCGTGAAGAACGTCATCGCCGTGGCTTCGGGCAAAGGCGGCGTAGGCAAGAGCACGGTGGCCGTCAATCTGGCCATCTCGCTGGCCAAGACAGGTGCCTCGGTGGGCCTTATCGATGCCGATATCTATGGTCCCTCCATCCCCATCATGTTCAACCTGGGTCAGGAGGATGTGGTAGGCGAGCAGCACGACGGCAAGACCTATATGCTCCCCATCGAGCGTTACGGCATTAAATTGATGTCGATTGGTTTCCTCGTCGACCCCGACCGTGCGCTTGCATGGCGCGGCCCGATGGCCTCGGGTGCTTTGAAGCAGCTGGCCACCGAGACCTGGTGGGGCGAGATTGACTACCTTGTGGTCGATATGCCTCCGGGAACGGGCGATGTGCAGCTCACCCTTGCCCAGACGCTCCCCGTCACGGGCGCCATCATCGTCAGCACCCCGCAGCAGGTGGCACTCGCCGACGTGGTGCGCGGTGTCGAGCTCTTCCGCAACCCGGGCCTGGATATCCCAGTACTCGGATTTGTGGAGAATATGGCTTGGTTCACCCCGGCCGAGCTCCCCGACCATAAGTACTACATCTTTGGCCGTGAGGGATGCAGCCGTTTGGCCGCCGAGATGAATATCCCCCTGCTGGCACAGATCCCGCTGGTGCAGAGCATCGCCGACAGCGGCGACAGCGGTCGTCCCGTCTCCCTCTGGACGGATAATGAGACCGACGAGAGCAAAGATTTCATGCAGCTGGCAGAGAACACCATCCGCGAGATTTGCAAAATCCAGAACAAATAGTTCCAGCCATTCAGTTACACAGTCGTTAACCTCTAAATAGAACAAACATCATGACAGAACAGGAAAGAATAGTAGTGGAAGGCCGCGTGAAGAACGCCCTCGCTCAGATTCGCCCCTACCTGCAGCAGGACGGCGGCGATGTGGAATATGTCGACATCACTCCGCAGGGAGTGGTCATGGTGCGCCTCACTGGCCACTGCGGCTCTTGTCCCCATGCCTTGCAGACCCTCAAACAGGGCATCGAGACGGCCATCAAACGGGTGATTCCCGAAGTGAAATCGGTTGAACGAGTCTAACCTTCCGGCGTATGATATATACCAAGACAGGCGACAGCGGCACCACCTCCCTCGTGGGTGGTACACGGGTGGCCAAGAACCATCCCCGTGTGGAGGCCTATGGTACTGTCGACGAGTTGAACGCTCATGTCGGCTATCTGGCCGAGATGGTCAAGGATTCCGATCCTGAAGTGTATACCGAGCTTAAGCAGGTGCAGCGTCACCTCTTTGTCATCCAGACCCTTCTGGCCACAGAGAAGGAGGTGCCCTTCCAGCTGCCCTCGCTTCCCGACGATGCCGTGAAGGGGCTTGAGCATCGTATCGATGCCCTGCAACAGGGTGTCCCGCCGTTCCGTAGCTTTGTTATCCCCGGCGGTACCCAGGCATCGGCTTACTGCCACGTATGCCGCACGGTGTGCCGCCGTGCCGAACGGCTTATCGTCGCCCTCGGACAGGAGGCTTCTGTCGACAACTTGACGACAGCATATATCAATCGACTCTCCGACTATCTCTTCATCCTTTCGCGGCATCTTGTCATTGCCCATGGTGGTGAGGAGTCGCTTTTCAACTGAGCCGCTCCCGTGCCTGCGCAGGTGGACGCTATCGCGCCTGAAGGTAGGTATTTACAGAGAGCGAAAAACATATTTGCAAGGTTGGAAAAAAAAGTGTACCTTTGCAAAATATTAGACCCACGGTCGGAGCCCTTAAATGTGCACCAACAGAAACAGGTTCAAATAGTTATAATAAAAGGTAAAGAGCATTAAAATTAGAAAAATTATGTATTGGACACTTGAACTGGCAACAAAATTAGAAGACGCCCCGTGGCCCGCCACAAAAGACGAGCTTATCGATTATGCCCAACGTACCGGCGCCCCTATGGAGGTGATTGAGAACCTCATGGAGATTGAGGATGAAGGCGACCCCTACGATAGCATCGAGGACCTTTGGCCCGACTACCCAACTAAAGACGACTTCTTCTTTCAGGAAGACGAGTATTAAACAACTATAATGAGAATAACCTTCATCGGATCAGGCAACGTAGCCACTCACCTCGCTTTGGCCATGTATGGCCGCGGACATGTCGTCGAACAGATCTACTCCCGCAATATGGAGCATGCAACCCTGCTCGCTGCACGTGTCGAAGCAAAACCAATCAACAAACTCACACTACTCACAGACAAATCCAACGTCTATATCATCGCTGTTGCCGACGATGCCCTCGCCGAGGTGGCCAGTAGCATCAAGGTGAACGACGCACTGGTGTTGCACACCTCGGGTGCCACGCAGATTGAAGTGTTGAAAGAGTGCAGCACACGCTATGGGGTGCTGTGGTCTCCCCAGACGTTCGTGCGCGATGTGGCACTGGAATATGGCGAATTGCCGTTCTGCATTGAGGGTTGCGACCCTCAGACCGAGGACGACATCGCAGAGTTTGTCGGGATGATATCCCCGCACATCTATCGCACTGGACTCGAGCAACGCCAATATCTCCATCTGTCCGCCGTGTTTGTGAATAATTTCACTAATGGACTCTATGCCGTTGCCCAGCAGATATGCCGTGAAAAGAACATCCCCTTCGAGATTCTCCACCCCCTTGCCCTCACAACAGCCAAGAAACTGCAATGGGGCGATGTGCGTTTCCAGTTTACCGGTCCTGCTGTGCGCAACGACAAGAAGACCATCGGCGCCCACCGCAAGCTGTTGGCGGACAATGCCGAATATCTGGCACTCTACGACCGCATGACGGAACTGATTCAGAAGATAAAGAATGGTTGACACGCACTGCCATCTCTATGACGAGGCTTTCGACACCGACCGCGACGAGGCGGTGTCACGAGCCGTTGCCGCCGGTGTCGACATGATGCTCCTGCCGGGTATCGACAGTGCAAGCCACAGCAGACAAGAAACTCTGGCTTCAAGCTATCCACAGTATTTCAGACAGATGATGGGATTGCATCCCACCTCGGTGAACGATAGTTTCGAGGACGAGCTGGCCATCGTACAAGAAAAGCTCTTCGCCCCTGCGGCCGACTATGTCGGGGTGGGGGAGATAGGTCTAGACCTGTATTGGGACAAAACCTATCTGGAGCAGCAGCGCGAGGTGTTGAAACGGCAGATTCGGTGGGCTAGAGAACTAGGCTTGCCGGTGTGCCTGCATGTGCGCAAGGCTTACAACGAGCTGTTCGCCCTGCTGCGCGACCTGAACTACGGCACCTATAGTGGAGTGATGCACTGCTTCGGCGGCAGTGTGCAGGAAGCGCACCGCGCCGTCGAGATGGGTTTCCATATCGGCATTGGGGGAGTGGTGACCTTCAAGAACGCAACGCTGGCAACCGTAGCCGCTGCGGTACCGTTGGAACGTATCCTGTTGGAGACAGATGCCCCCTACCTCGCCCCCGTGCCTTATCGAGGCAAACGCAACGAGAGCGCCTACATCCCTGTCATAGCCGAGAAAATTGCAGCCCTCAAAGGTGTCTCCATCGCCGAAGTGGACGAGGTGACATCTGCCTCGGCCACCGTTCTGTTTGGTCTGTAATGGCCGCCGTGCTATAGGCGATAGCCTATCCGGGCTATGAACATCAAGGGGTTTAAGAAGTCGCCTTTAAACACCATGCTTCCCTGTTGGAGAGACCTGTCCCCAGCGGCCCGATAGTTGAAGTCCTCATAACCCTCAATCAGAACAGCCCCCATGCCCCACAATCCCAGGTCGGCCAGCCAGTGCCGGCTCTCTGTCAGTCCCACCGCCACCCGCCAGGCGGCCGTCACCTTAGTGCTGTAGTGGTCCACATAAGAGTAGTCATATAGTTGCAAGTTGCCAACCTCGATAGGTTGGGCGCCGCCCAGCATCTCTGCACTGCGGTTGGTAATGATGTTGAAGCCCAAGCCGGCCTGTGCTGTAACATAGAAATTGTACTTCTGGTTGATGGGGGTCTCGTAATGGAGGCCCGCCAGCACGGGGATATGTAGAAAAAGGGGCTGGGTAAGCTTCACGGTGGCAAAATTGCGGCGCAGATTGGCCAGAGTAGTGATGCGGTTGACTCTGATTTCGGAGTTCACCCCATTGATGACCAAGTCGGTGCTGAGGGCTATGCTCATCCGGCTGCTGTCGCGGGTGGGAATGTGGTAAGCCATACCCAGGTTGCCTCCCATTCCAGCACCGGCCAGGCTGCCGCCTGTCGTCAGTGCCCACCTGTTGCTGGCAAGGTCGGCTTTGGCATAATCGCCCAGCGGCAATGTCCATCCAGCATAAAAGTTCCACCTGTCATGTTGCGCTGCGGATGTGAAGGCCAGGGCCGCAAAAAGGATAGTTGCAATTGCTTTCTTCATAGGATGAATGCTGTTTTTATCATTGCCACGATAAACGCAAAAAGGGGGGAGATATTACATGGCGGTACATTTTTTTTCGGTCAAAAGCACAATAAAACTGCATGAATGAAAAAAAATATGTAAATTTGCAGTCCGAATGCAGTAATAATATTATAGAATAAAACTTTAATAATACTATGGGTATCAATATCTTTGCTCTTATTATCGGAGCCATCTTTGTCAACAATGTCGTGTTGGCTCAGTTCCTCGGTATCTGCCCTTTCCTTGGCGTTTCCAAGGATGTGAAGAGTTCTATCGGCATGGGCGGAGCAGTGCTTTTCGTCATGCTTCTGGCCACTTTGGTCACGTACCTTATATATAACTATATACTGGTACCGTTTAATCTTGGTTATCTGCAAACCATTGCTTACATCCTGGTGATTGCCGGTTTGGTGCAGATGGTGGAGATTGTCCTCAAGAAGATTGCCCCTGCGTTGTACCAGACGCTTGGCGTGTTCCTCCCGCTTATCACCACCAACTGCGCTGTGCTGGGTGTGGCCATCCTCGTTGTGCAGAAGAACATGAACCTGCTTGAGAGCGTTGTCTACGCCGCCAGCATTGCCGTAGGCTTCACCTTGGCACTGGTCATCTTTGCCGGCATCCGCGAACAGATGGAGCTCACCGGTGTTCCCAAAGGCATGAAAGGCGTCCCCATCGCACTGGTCACCGCCGGCATCCTCGCAATGGCTTTTATGGGCTTCAACGGCCTCGTTCCACTCCCCTAAAAGTACCTCAAAAGGGGTCAAATTTTGATTTTTTGCCGACTAAAAAGGCTGAATTTCAAGAAAAAAAGTCAAAAGAATCTTACAAATCCCATTTTTTAACATTTTGAATTTTAACATTTTGGGAGGGCGTTAAGATTTTTTGACATTTTTTTTCTTTTTAGTCGTGGAAATAGTAGTACTTTTGCATCCGATTTGAGACGAAAAAAGTTAGTCGAAACATCAACAAAAAAGAAAACAATTTTAAACAATAGTAAAGATAACTTTAAAAAATTCAAAGAGATGAAAAAAGTAATGTTCCTTATGGCTGTCGCCGGCATGTTCGCCTTTGCAGCTTGCAACAACACCCCCGCTGAGACCGAGACTATCGACACTCCCGCTGTTGAAGAGATGGTTGAAGAGCCTATCGTTGATAGCGCTGTTGAGGCCGTTGTTGAAGAGGCCGCCGAGATGGCTACCGAGGTTGCTGAATAATCAGTACCAAACAACCGAAAAATGAAAGGGAACCGTCCTGCAAAAGGATGGTTCCTTTCTTTTATCCCAAACCGGTCATAGGGGTTGATGACAGAAGTCGGCCTTATGACCGATTTGGGTTTATCCCCCTTGGGGAAGCGTTTTTTTCTTGCTGCGTCGACTTTTTTTCGTATCTTTGCATTTTGTGGCTCTACGCCGCAACGGTTTTTATTATTCATTTATCACTCTATGTCTATGACTGATACTAACAAGCGTGAGATTGTGTGCAGTGGCATCCGCCCCACCGGCAACCTGCACCTGGGCAACTATTTCGGTGCCCTTCGTAACTTCGTGAAGATGCAGGATGAGTACGATTGTTTCTTTTTTGTGGCTGACTACCACTCCCTCACCACCCATCCCACCCCCGACAACCTATATCAGAACGCCCGCCAGATTCTGGTGCAGTACCTTGCCGCCGGTCTCGACCCCGAGCGTTCCACCATCTATTTCCAGAGCGACCTCCCACAGACGGTCGAGCTCTACCTCTTCTTCAACATGAACGCCTACCTTGGCGAGCTGGAGCGCGTCACCTCCTTCAAGGACAAGGTGCGCCAGAACCCCAACAACGTCAACGCCGGCCTGCTGACCTATCCCACCCTTATGGCCGCCGACATTCTTATCCACAAAGCCACCCGCGTCCCGGTAGGCAAGGACCAGGAGCAGCATCTCGAGATGACACGCACCTATGCCCAGCGCTTCAACAGCATGTATGGCAGCGAGGTCTTCCCCTTGCCGCAGGCTGTGGGGTCGAGCGGCAACCTCGTCAAAATCCCCGCACTCAATGGCAGCGGCAAGATGGGGAAGAGCGAGGGCGAGGCCAGTACCATCTTCCTCACCGACGAGCCTTCCGTCATTCGCAAGAAAATCATGAAAGCCAAGAGCGACAGCGGCCCCACCGAGATGAACCAGAAGAAACCCGAGGAGATTGAGAACCTCTTCTCGCTGCTGAAGGCTGTCTCCAAGCCGGAGACCGTCGAATATTTCGACGACCTCTACAACCGCTGCCAGATTCGTTACGGCGACCTCAAGAAGCAGCTGGCCGAGGATATGGTGGCCTTTGTCGAGCCCCTGCGTCAGCGCATCCTCGAGGTGGGTTCCGACGAGGAGGGCCTGCGCCGCATCATCGACCGCGGCAAAGAGAAAGCCCGTGCCAGCGCCGACCGCACCATCCACGAAGTGCGCCACGTCATCGGCTACAGAAATTAACCCTCTATTATTCTATTCTATCTATCCGAATCTATCATGAAGAACAATCGTTACTGTGTCATTATGGCCGGCGGCATAGGCAGCCGCTTCTGGCCCCTGAGCAAGAACAACTACCCCAAGCAGTTCCTCGATATTCTGGGGACAGGCAAGAGTTTCATCCGCGCCACTTTCGAGCGGTTTCTGCCCGTCGTGCCTGCCGAGAACTTCCTGGTGGTGACCAATGCCGCCTACAAGAGCATGGTGCTGGAGCATCTGCCCGAGTTGAAGCCCGACCAGGTGCTGTGCGAGCCCATGCGCCGCAACACTGCGCCCTGCATCGCCTACGCCAACTACCGCATCCTCTCCCGCAACCCCGAGGCCAGCATAGTGGTGACACCCGCCGACCATCTCGTCACCAACGAGGTGGAGTTTCAGCGCATCATCCGTGTGGGCATGGACTTTGTCGAAAACCCCGCCCACGCCGACGCCCTCCTCACCATCGGCATCAAGCCCTCGCGCCCCGAGACGGGCTATGGCTACATTGAATGGAATGCCGACCGCGACGCCTCTTCGGCCGAGGAGGTGAAACCCATGGTCAACTTCAAGGAAAAACCCAATCTGGAGACCGCCAAGAAGTACCTCGTCTCGGGCCGCTACCTGTGGAACGCCGGCATCTTCGTCTGGTCGCTGCAGGGTATCCGCAACGCCTACCACGACTACCTGCCCGACATGGAGCGGCTCTTCGACCAAGGCCGTGACCTCTTCGGCACCGAGAAGGAACAGGCCTTCATCGACGGCATGTTTGCGCAGTGCGAGAACATCAGCATCGATTACGGCGTGATGGAACGCTCCCCCAACCGCTTCACCATTCCCGCCGACTTTGGATGGAGCGACATCGGCACCTGGGGCTCGCTCTACGAGCACGCCGCCCACGATACTGCAGAAAATGCCGTCAGCGGCCACGCTGTGCTGGAGCAGACCCGCAACAGTGTTGTCAACATCGAGCCCGGCTATGAGGCCGTCGTGCAGGGTATGGACCACTGTCTTGTGGCCTTGCGCGACCACAGCCTGCTGGTGTGCCGCCTCGACGACGAGCAGAACATCAAGCACTGGATAGAACGCCTGTAGGCAACAATACCCCTATGAAGCAGGATTTTTTTTCACTTCATGTGTAAGAAATCCTGCTTTTTTGCGTCTTTATAGGTAAACAAAACTTACTGCAATGAAAAAGACACCGCTCATCCTCCTGTTTGTCGCCTTGCTGCTGACGGCCTGCGACCCCGCTCACACTTCGGAGTTTGCCATCGACAACCGCACCGACCACGCTCTCACTATCCAGTCGCTCCAGCCTGTTGACACCGTCCGCAGCAACTATGCCATGCTCCATCCCCTTTCGGCTCCGGCCCATACCGACAGCGTTGTAGATGTCAGCGGGGGTATTGGCACAGCCGACCTTGGAGAATTCGCCTATCTTATCCCTCAACGTTTTTATGGCGACAGTGTGCAAATCCGTTTCGACGACGGTCGTATCCTCACATTCTATCGCGACAGCGTCGGGGCCGATGCGCTGTACCGTATTAATGATGCCAATGCCCCTGCCTCGCTCTACCGCTACGAGGGGCGCCCCAACCCCTCGGGACCTTTCAAAGGCTACATGGGTTACGGCAAACTCACCCTCGTCGTCACTGACAGCTTGTATAACATGAGCAGCCCGCGGCCATGACCGACGACGAGTTCATAGCCCAGCTCTCGCAACACGAGCGCCTCCTTCACAGCATCAGCGTCACCTTTGCCCGCGGCGACGCCGAAGTGGAGAAGGACATCTACCAGGAGATACTCTACAACCTGTGGCGCACCCGCGACCGCTACAACGGGCAGTGCTCACCCAAAAACTGGCTCTACCGTGTGGGGTTGAACACCGCCATCAGCCTTTGGCGGCAGGAGAAGAAAAGGGTGAAGACCACCCCGATAACGCCCCTCATGGAAGACACCGTTGCCGACGAACTCTCCAACCCTATGTATAGTGAACTATACCGGCTCATCGACCTCCTGCCCAAAGACGACCAAGCGTTGGTGTTCCTCTACATCGACGGCGCCACCGAAGAGGAGATGGCCTCCGTTCTCGGCATATCGAAAAGCAATGTGGGTGTCCGCATCCACCGCGTGAAACAAAAACTTGTCAAACTGAAATCCTAAGCGTTATGGAAGATATACTGGACCAACTGCGCGACAGCCGCTTGAACCAACCCCCGCAGCGGCAGCGCGAAATCGATGTGCAGCGTCTCACCACGCACAACAAAGCCCATTCGGCCTACGGCCACCTGCGATGGCGGCTCAACTGGGGTTTGCCCGGCAGTATCGTCATCCTTGCCGTCGTAGCAGTGCTGGCACCCCTCTACCTCACTCCGCTGCCTTATCTGGTGTGCTATCTCGTCGTGCTTGCAATAGCCTTGATGCGGGTGATGATTGCCGTGCAGATGTACATCGCCATCCGCCACCTTGACCCCACTCGTCCCGTGGCCGAGGTCAACGCCTATGCCGACCGTATGACCCTCCTGCAGCGCTTCAACCACCACTACACCCTCTACATCAAGCTGCCCCTCACCGTCTGTCTCGGCCCCCTCTTCGGTCCCCCTCTGGGCTTCGACTTCTTCAGTCTCAGGTGGTTCGTCATCGTGTGGATTATCCTCTGCGCCGTGCTCCTGCCCCTCAACGCATGGGGCATAGTCCGCTCCTTTCGTAAATTAGACGCAGCCATCGAAAACATCAAAAACAACCAATAAAAACCTACCGCCATGAAAACGACCAGATTATTCATTCTTTGTGCCATTCTTGCAGTATTGATGACAGGCTGCGGTGTATACAACCCTATGACGGTACACATCCCTCTCATTCACGAGCGCGGCGAGGTGCAGCTGGAGGGTGCCTTACTGCCAACGACCAGATGGCCTGTTCCCCTTGACATGCGTGCCTCGGTGGCGTGGGGCATCACAAACCATCTGGCTGTGCAGGCCGCTATTGACCCCTTCCGCGCTTATTCGCAGGCCATGGCCGGTTTATACTTCCCGCAGGAGAACAACTTTGTGTGGGAAATCTATGTCGGCGCGGGCACGGGCAAGGGTCGTCAGTCTAATATTGGGGGCATGGAGCCTTGGACAATCCCCAGCGGAACGTTCCGGTCAGTTTTTGTGCAGGGCGATGCGGGCTGGCTCGAAATGACCCGAAAGGGCCATCTCGACCTTGCCTTCAGCCTCAAGACAGGAGTACTGAAGGGCGAGATAAAGGTGGGCAAGGGTGTTCCTTATGAAGTGAACGGTGAATGGATAACAGATTATGCTACTACCCTTGCCGACAACATACTGCTGGAACCCACAGTTGAGTTGCGTTTCGGCTGGGAGCGTTTCAAGTTCAACGTCAAGGGAGGACTCTGTTATCTGGTGCCGTGGCGGCCTGCAGGCTATCATATCAGTCAAGGGCTCCTCAGTTTCGGCGCCGGCATGAGCTACCGCTTCTGATTCCCTGCACCCCTCTTTTTTACGGCTCTGTAATAGGCGAAAGGGTTGGCAGCTATTTCACCTTCAGCACTTCGCCGTGGTCGTCGACTATCTGGCGGTAGAACCAGTCGGGGTAGGGGGGCTGCTGCGGGAAACGCACCACACCCGTCGGGGTGGTCTCGATTTGGCCGTCTTTCACGTGCTTGATATTGCCGTCGATATACTTGGTCAGCAACAGCTGGTCGAGGCGGTTCCAGGCCTCCATCATGGCTTCGGCCAGGTGGTGGCTCAAGCCGTTGAGCTGGGTGGGGGAGGCGTTGGGTTTCAGACTCTCCACACTTTGGATGAAGTAATTCTCACATTCTTTCTGCATGTTACGCACGTCCACAATCATGGAGTCGTAGCGGAGATAGCAGAAGTTGCTGACGCGGTTGAAGAGCCAGAAGGCGGAGGTGGGAGAGTATTGGCTCATGGAGCCGTTGCCCTCGCGGAAGCAGAGGGGGATGCTGTCGATGGCACAGAACATAGGGCAATAGCAGGTGCTGTAGGTGTCGTCGACACCGAACCAGATGATGCCGCCCAGATGGTTGGGGAGGTCTTTGCGGCATTGTGCCACAAAGCTGAAGCCGGTCTGCTGGGTGGAGATGGCGCGCTCGTGGATGTACTCTTTGCCGTCGACCTTAAAGTCCATGGGGCGCCAGCGGTAGGGGCAGTGGAAGGGACCTGCGCCCACGTCCTGGGTCATGTCCATGGGGGTGCCCTCAAAATGGTCGCGCATCAGCTCCATCACGTCATGTACGCTGATTTTCTGGTCGGGCTTGATCCACAAGGTGAGGCGTTCGGCCTTGGGGTCGCCCATGGCGTAGGCTTCGTAGCGTTGCATGCCCTGGGCTATGCGGTTGAAGAAGGCGTACACCCTGGCCTCGCAGGCGCGGAGGCCGGAGAAGGTGAGGGGGTTGTAGGTGTCGGCATAGCTGAAGTCGGCGTCCTTGCCTGAGAACCAACCGTTCTTGCGGGCAAAGGAGACCACGTCGTGGCTGTAGACGCACTCCACTTCGGGTTCGTTGATATAGTCGAGGTGCAGGCTGCTGATGGCGGGGTGCAGGCCTTTGCCGCGAGCTTTGCGCCAGCGGGTGGGTTCCTGCGGGAACTGGGTGATGCGGGCTTGGTTGGCATGGGCGCTGACGTAGCCTTCCGGCACACGGCGTGCCACCCAGACGGCGCCTTTCTCGTCGTGTCCTTTGCTGGTGATTTCGAAGAGCCATACCTCGTCGGGGTCGCTGAGCGAGAATGTCTCGCCGCCGTCGGCATAGCCGTAGGTAGCCACGAGGTCGGCCATCACGCGGATGGCTTCGCGGCAGTTGCGGGCACGCTGCAGGGCGAGGTAGATGAGGTTGCCGTAGTCGATGCCCTCGAGGTTGCCCTTGCTGAGGGGTGCGATGCCACCCCAAGTGGTCTCGCCCATGGCAAACTGGTGCTCGTTGATGAAGCCCACCACGCGGTAGGTGCGGGCGGCCTGCGGGATGTCGATTTGATGCTTCAGGCTACCGTAGTTGTAGAGGCTGAGCATCTCGCCGGGCTGGTGGGTGCCACCGGGGTGGAAACGCAGCTGGCCGTAGCGGGTGTGGCTGTCGGCGGCATAGGTGATCATAGTGCTGCCATCGGAGGTGCTGCCTCGCGTGAGCAGGAAATTGGTGCAGGCATGGCCTTGCCATCCCCATGCGGCAACGAGTGCCACAATGAAAATGAGTCTCTTTGTATTCATGATGTCATTAATGTGTAATCCAACGTTTTCGGTGGCTTGCCCGAGGACGTGCCACGATGCAAAGATACGTTTTTTTCCTGAAAGAGAGAAAAGAGGTGCTACATATCGGGAAAAAGTCGTATATTTGCATCCTCAAAACACGTCAAGAATGGAATTGAAAGAATCATTGAAACAACTTGTTTTCGACAAGACTGCACTGAAACAACAGGTGTTTAACAATACAAAGGAGGCTTTCGAATTGTTCCGCAGCACCGCCGACCGCCTCATCAGGCTCTTCCAGGAACAGGCTCACAACGAAGGCAGGACGATCCTGTTTGAGTTCAAGGACCACGGCGATTTCGAGTTCGAGGTGCGTTTCGGGGGCGATGTGCTGGTGTTCTGCATGCACACCAATGTCTTCGAGTTCTCGCGCGACCATCAGGTGATGAAATCGCCTTACATCCACGAGGACCCTCGCCGCTCGTATTGCGGGGTGATACGCATCTATAACTTCCTATCCGACTCGTTCATCTACCAGCGCGACCAAGACCTCGGTTATATGATTGGAAGAGTGTTTGTTAACAATGAATACCACTACTTTATCGAGGGCAAGCGCGAGTTGGGTATGCTGTATAATAATTTCAATACTTCGTTGATTTCCAATGAGTCTGTCCAAAGTATCGTTGAGTCGGCTATCGAGTATACCACAAATTTTGATTTATTAACACCTCCATACGACGAAGTGAAGATGGTTTCGGTGGGTGAAATGAGGAACGTTATGGACAAAAAATCGATGGCTACTGGCAAGCGTTTAGGCTTTAGATTTCAGGCAGATACGGAATAATTCTGGAGGTTGTCCACAGAAAATGGTGAAAAAATATTTTGCCAATCCAAAAAAAGTTAGTAATTTTGCACCCGCTTTTAGAGAGCAAAGTGGTCCGTTCGTCTAGTTGGCCTAGGACGTAAGATTTTCATTCTTAAAATCGCGGGTTCGAATCCCGCACGGACTACCAGATAAAAAAGTATAAAAAAGAATTATGGCACATCACAACTCTGCAAAAAAAAGAATCCGTTCCAACGAAAAGAGAAGAGTCGAGAATCGTTATTACGCCAAGACCATGCGCAACGCCCTGCGCGATTTCCGCGCCCTTGAGGACAAGCAGGTCGCTACCGAGAGACTGCCCAAGATGGTTTCCATCATCGACAAGCTCGCCAAGCGTTCCGTCATCCACAAGAACAAAGCCGCTAACCTGAAGTCGAAGCTCCAGAAAAAGGTCAATGCTATGTAAGAGTGATGCGACCGAAAGGGAACCACGCAATAGCAAGATAATAATAATTCTCACAAATATAAAAGCCGATGCACACCGCATCGGCTTTTTTGTTGCTGGGTCGGGTCTGTTCAGTAGTTCAATCCGAACATCCACAGGGGAATTGTGTTGTCGTGAGCATATTCAATGTCATCTTTCACAATATAAGCGTCGGTAAGGTTCTCAATCTGTTTCTTCCCTTTTTTCTTTCCCCCTACTTCAAAAGTGTATTTCCCGATGCGGAAATCCGATTCTTTTGAGGCGGTCACATCCTGTCTAACTCTCATCTGGTTGTAAAAAAAAGTCTCTCGTACATTGCCGATATTGGGGTTCTCTCCCGATAGGGCATACATGAGTGTGGGGTTGTCGAGATATACTTTCATTACTTTGCCTAGTAGTCTAATACCGCCTACATCGTCGTGTAGTTGTGCAATCAGTCCTGCGCGTTCGAGCAGGGAGAGGTAGTCTTGTATGTTGTTCTTGCTTACGCCTATTTCCGAAGCAAGGTCGGTCATGTTGGGTTTGTAGGGGGCTAATTGGGCGATGATGGTGAGCAATAGTTTGAGTTTGGCTGCCGTGGAAGCACGCAAGTCGGCATATTGTAGGATGTCCATGTCCAGAGTCAGGGAGATTATCTGCTGAAGGCGTTCATAGAAACCATCTTCCTTGCTGAAAGGATAGTATCCTTCTTTCAAATACTGCCGGAAAAGGGGTAGAGGGTGTTGTAAATCCCTTAGTTCGACCTTGTGCTGCACAATCTCATCTAACTTGTATGCTGGACTGATGATGCCATGATTCAATTCCAGGAATTCGCGGAAAGATAGCCCCTGCATGGTACGCATAAGGGTACGGCGGCTGAGGTCTGCTTCACCATGAAGAATGTCCAGTACAGAAGAACCTGTGAAGACAATGTGCAGGTCGGGTTGTTCATCGTATATGTTCTTCAATTCTCGCGACCAGTGGGGATATTTATGGACTTCGTCAACAAAGAGGTGTGTGCCGTTGTCTTTCACAAACTCGTTGGCGAGATTGACCAAGGTGTGGTTGGTGAAGTAAATGTTGTCGGCACTCACATACAGGTATTTTCCATTGCCCTGTTGTTCTTTGATGCGCTGGAGCAATAATGTGGATTTCCCCACACCACGTGGACCGACAATGCCAACCATGCGTGTATTCCATGGTATCTCGTCAAAAAGATAACGCCTAAAAGGAGACGTTGTTCTTGTAACGAGTTTGTCCATAGTCTGATAAAGAGATTCTTCTACCATTTTTTTTGTTGTTTCTCAGTGCAAAGATACAAAAAATCCCTCAATGAGGGACGACTTTCTAAAATTTATCCCTCTCGAAGGGATTTTTTAGTAATGCCAGTGTCTATGTGACTTTCCCTAGAATTGGTTGACAGATTTGGGACGGTTAAACTGAATTGGTTTACAATATTTAGGCCATATCCCTAATCCGGCTTACACCATCACGGTATCGGTTTACACTTTTCGGTTCTTTCGCCTGTTCGAGTTT
>JAFZPH010000002.1 GCA_017550405.1 Bacteroidales bacterium | reverse complement strand
GGCTTTGTCCAGTTGGTTGGTGTCGCTGTGGAGGATGGCCAAGTTGTTCAGCGTCTTGGCTACATGGGGTAGGAAGGCGTCTGGGTTCTTGTCTGCCAGTTGGCGGCGGATGGTCAAGGCCTCGTTGTATTCCTTTTCGGCATTGTCCAGTTGGTTGGTGTCGCTGTGGAGGTTGGCCAAGTTGTACAGCGTTTGGGCTACATCGGGCAGGTATGCATCGGGGTTCTTGTTGGCTAATTGGCGGCGGATGGTCAAGGCCTCGTTGTATTCCTCTTCGGCCTCATTGTATCGTTTGGTGTTATAGTGGAGGACGGCCAAGTTGTTCAGCGTCCCGGCTAAGTATGGCAGGAAGGAATCGGGGTTCTTTTCTGCCAGTTGTCGGTAAGTGTTCAATGCCTCGTTGTATTCCTCTTCGGCTTTGTCCAGTTGGTTGGTGTCGCTGTGGAGGAGACCCAAGTTGTTCAGCGTATCGGCTACTCTTGGCAGGTAGGCATCGGGGTTCTTGTCTGCCAGTTGGCGGCGGATGGTCAAGGCCTCGTTATATTCCTCTTCGGCTTTCTCCAGTTGGTTGGTGACGCTGTAGAGGTTGGCCAAGTTGTTCAGTATCATAGCTACATCGGGCAGGTAGGCATCTGGGTTTTTGTCTGCCAGTTGTCGGCGGATGGACAAGGCCTCGTTGTATTCCTCTTCGGCCTCTTGAAGTTGGTTGGTGTCGCTGTGGAGGACGGCCAAGTTGTTCAGCGTCATAGCTACGTATGGCAGGTAGGCATCGGGGTTTTGTGCTGCCAGTTGGCGGCGGATGGTCAAGGCTTTCTCGTATTTATCCTTTGCTTTAGAGAAATTATTGATGTCTTGTAATTCGCATCCAACATTATACAGAGAGTCGGCTACTTCAATATCTGATATCGATGAGAAGTCGGCAACAAGTTTTTGACGTTGATTGTGATATGCATCATGACGTTGATTGTGGTATGCATCAAAGAGTTCATCATATAGTGTAAGGGCGAAGTCTATGCCTCGTACCTGCTTAATATCATATGGATGGAGTAAGAAACGATAGGCTATGAAGTACTCGTAGAAAGACTGGTGCGAGAAGTGGAACGAATCGCCTGTGCGTGTGAGTAGGGAGCGTTGCAAGAATTGGGTTTCTTCTTGTTTCTTATGAGGTAGCGCAATGTTTAGGCTGGAAAGGTAGTGTGTAAGTTCCTCATTGCCATTGTCGTGGAAAATATTTTGGAGTTCATCAATCGTAATAGCTTTTTCTTTTGTTGTCCCATTTGTCTTTCGATAGATGTAACCTGCCACTTCGGAAGTCATGTCCCACCATTGCTGTGTTCTTTTTTCAAGGTTTCTGGGTGAGATTCTCTCCAACTCTCTTTGTATCTGTTTTTGAACAATGGTGTCGTAGAAGTCGAGTGTGGTGTTGATTTCCCGTTCACTTTTGACTATTTCCCTTATGTAATTCAGTACCAAAGGACGGATGGCGATGAGGGCATGTTTGTTTACAATCTTCTCGGCCTTTTGGCGAAGTTCGTTGTCGGAGCGGAAGGTGAAAACCTTGTCCAAGTATTCCTGGACTTGGTTGGTGTTGAAATCGGACAGCTTCAGACGTGTATATCTTAACCACTGATGATCTCCTATACGTGTTTCCACTTGATTGGATTCATCGTTATCGTTGGAGAAGAATTGCGGCCGGCAGGTGAGAACCACAAAGGCAAAGTCTCGGCAGATGTTGTTTATTTCCTTGTCGAAATCATCTCTGTGGTCAGGGTCTTGAGCCATTGGATTCTCGTCTATGGCATCGAGTAGTAGGATACAGTGCCTTTTGTCTTGAATATTGTTGATGTTGTCGAATACTTCTTCTTGGCGTAGGGAGAGGATTTTGATTTGATAGTTGCTTTTGGCAGAGTGGCAGTTAATATAGTCGGCATAGAGGTGGACGAGTGCAGCAGTTTTCCCGGTGCCAGTGTCACCAAGTAGACAGTATAGAGTGGGTTTTGTGGAATTCTTTACAAAGACCTCTTTGAGAAAGAAGTCGCGGAGTCGATGCTCAGCAGAGTCTCCGCTCTCGGTGTCAATAAAAGTGAAGTAAGGCTGGATAAAGTTTTTGTTTGGATAGTAACCATCAAAATCATTTGGTATCTCATCTATCTGATTCCTGCGCCATTTGCGGGTGTGGGGCAGTGTGATTTTTACGCCTACGATGGAAAGAATTGTTATAAAAATACCTATTACGCCTACGATAATGCTAATGAATGCAAGCGTGTTCTCATCTATCCATTGGGTGATATCACAGGGAATAAGAAGTATCGGTGTCATAAGCTTCTTGTAGTTCTATTGTTTATATATTAGTGTTTTATGTGGGGTGCTGGAATGTTTTTGTATATAATTTCTTGACTACAAAAATACAACTTTTTTCTGATTTGTTGGGATGATATAATAGGGAAGAAATTACATAGAGGATACACAATATTATTTGGGTGGGGGCGTTATTTGAGAGATGAAAATAATGTCGCATATCATGGTGTCGCTGGCGGTGTTCCTGTTGCTGGTCTTTGGGGCCGGGGGCATGGGATGCCAGCGTTGCTCTTGCTCGGGGAGGGTGAGTATCCTCCTGCTGGACGATGGCTGTTGCTGCCGAGGTGGTGATTGCTTGGGCGAGAAGGCCTCGCTGTTGGAGTCGGGTGTATTGCCAGTCTGAATGACGGGGGAGGACAGTAAATCACCTATGGTAATGAATGACAGATGCTGAACCCTAAAAGGGAGAAAGAAAACCGTGCATTTTATTCTGTCACCCATTAGGGGTTTTTTGAAATGTTTTATTATCCGGGGTTGTCGCCCCTATTTGTGTTCTTACTGCCACATAAGGTCTTTCCTTTACCAGGCTTTGGAGAAGATGCGGGGGGTGATGTTTAGGGAGAGCCAGGTCCAGCGGAGGAGGCCGTCGGTGGAGGCGCGTTTGAGGCGTTGCATCGTTTCGGTGCCGACCATAAAGGAGAGGCCGAGGGAGAGGGAGATGTCTTCCTTTATTTGCCAGGCGGCTTCCAGCTCTACTTCGTGGCCGAGGGTCATATCCATATCGATGTCGCGCAGGCGGGTGCTCATGGCCAGATAATGATAGTCGATGTCCACACGCAGGTTGTCGATGGGTTTGATGCTGGTGCCGAAGAAGGCATTCTGCAGTCCGGGGGAGAAGCCGTGGACGAAGGTGCTGATATAGAAGAAGTCCATGGCGCCGTAGAACTGGTGGTGGGAGCCGAAGACGGAAGCGAAGCCCCGGAGGGTGTCGTGCTGGATGAGTCCGATGTGGCCTTCTTGCGGCACCACGAAGTAGTCGTCGCCACTGAGATAGTCGAAGCCCGCCTTGAAACCGAAGGTGCTACTGGGTTGCCATCTGGCCAAGAGGCTGGCCATCCATGCCTTGATGGCTTGGCCTTTTTCGTTGTGGCCTGTCTGGCGGTAGTAGGAGGCTTCGAGTGACCATCGCGACGGGGAATATTTGGCGTAGCCGCCATAGAGTTGCTGCCATTCGATGTGGTCGTTGTTGCCTGGCAGTCCCGCCTGCATGCCGATGTTCATCATCAGCAGCGAAAGGCCGAAGGGTGCGGTGGGGAGGTCGTAATGATACCAGGCGGTCTGCATGGTCTTATAGGGCAGGGCGCCACCGGTGTAGTAGCTGGTGCCGTTGGTCATATTCTCCTCGTTCTGGTTGTAGGCAAGGATAAGGTGCGCCTTGTGGCCGTAGCCCTTGAAGCCCAGTTTCAGCGCGTCGTGGGAGGTGCCGTCCACGGCCCAGTCGTTGGGGCCGATGATGCGTTCGTCGTCATAGGAGAGGGACTGCCGTCCAGCTTGCAGGAACAGACCGTTGGGGGCGTTGAGCTTGGCCCAGGCTTCATAGACATTGAACGAGGTGCCTCCTGCCTGTCCCCAGATGCCAGTTTGGCGGAGGTCGACCTTTGTGGAGAGATAAGACTTCTCGAAGCCCAGGATGAGGCGGGCGCGGCCCAATACGAAGTTGGCGTGGTCGCCAAGAGCGGCCTCGGACTCGATGGTCGATAGTCCTCCGTCGCGGATTTCTCCGCGGGTCAAGATTTGCAGGTCGGCGGTGAGTCGGTTGTCTGGGCGTGTGGTCTGGGTGGTGTCCTGTGCGGTGGCGACCAAGGGGAACAGGAACAGCGCGGCGATGATGCAGAGTGGTGTTTTCATGGTGTTTTTTTGTTGATATGTTGATATGTTGATATGTTGTGTGATTGTGTGAATGTGTTAGTCAATGTGTTATCGTGTGAATGCGTTAATGTGTTAGTCAATGTGTTATCGTGTGAATGTGTGAATGTGTTAATGTGTTATCGTGTTAGTCAATGTGTTAATGTTAACGTGTTAATGTGTTATCGTGTTAATCAATGTGCTAACGTGTTAATGTGTTAGTCGATTAACGAAATAACGAAATAGCGAATTCAAACCTATAATTATTTTGCAAATATACTACTTTTTTTTCATCTTTTGAGAATATTTAGCATTCGGGCTGTGCAATATTATGGGAGGGTTAACGTTATTGGGGCGATGAAAAGGCTGTCGCATATCATGGTTACTTGTTCTGTGCTGGTGCTGGTGCTGTTCGGTGCAGGAGGCATCGGATGGCAGAAGTGTTCTTGTACAGGACATGTAAGTCTTGTGTCGCCGTCGGGCGATGGTTGCTGCAAGAGCAGCAGCTGTATGACAGTGAAGGTTTTGCATGTGTCGACAGCGGAGTTGCAGCAAGATGTGCAGCCGGTGGTTTGCGCCGCTGTGCCGTGTGCCGTTGTCCAGAGCATGGAGGATGCTGTTTGTTGCCGCGATGTAAGGAAATCGCCCATGGCTGCCGTTGTAGATACCGGTCCGCCGTCGGATTGGCTTCATCACATAGTTATGAGGGTTTGACGAATTGAGAATTGAGAATTGGGAATTGGGAATTGGGAATTGTCAAATTGAGAACTTTTTTAACTATGAAGAAAATCGTTGTTTTGATTATTATGAGCACCCTTTTGTTGAGTCTGCAGGCTCAGCAGAGGGATACAGTGCAGAGGAAGACGCTCACAGAGGTGAGCGTGAGGTCGAAGGCCGAGGGTTTGAGCCGCCTCGGCGGTGCCGAGAACGGGCAGAAGATGGGGCAGGAGGTGCTGTTCCGTGCCGCCTGCTGCAACCTCGGCGAGAGTTTTGTGGCCAATCCCAGCGTGGACGTGAACTACAGCGACGCCGCTGTGGGCGCCCGCCAAATCAAGCTGCTGGGGCTGAGCGGCCAGTATGTGCAGCTGCTGATAGAGAATCTGCCCTGCTTTGCAGGGGCAGCGTCGCCGTATGAGTTGAACTATGTGCCCGGGGCGTGGATGAACAGCATCGCCGTGAGCAAGGGGGCGTCGAGCGTGAAGAGCGGCTTCCAGAGCATCACCGGACAGATTGACGTGGAGTATCTGAAGCCCGACAAAGAACAGGGCGTGGACATCAACCTGTATACCGACAGCCGCCTGAAGACCGAAGGGAATGCGGTGGCGAACATCCACCTGAACAAACATCTGAGCACCGAGCTGCTGCTGCATGGCGAGAAAGACTGGCTGCACCACGACATGAACAAGGATGGCTGGCACGACTCGCCGGCTATCGGCCAGTGGCATGTGCAGAACCGTTGGAAGTACGTCAACGGCCGCTATATCTTCCACGGCGGTATCGGCTTGATGCGCGAGGAGCGCGAGGGCGGCCAGATGAAGGGCGTCTCGGACAACCCCTTCCGTGTGAAACTTGACGCCGACCGCGTGGAGGCGTATATGAAGCATGCCGTGCTGCTGGACTATGCGCATAACACCAATCTCGCCCTGATGGCCACGGGCAGCCTGTACGGCCTGCAGGGGGAGTTCGGCCGGCGTACCTACTCCACCAAGAACAGGGACCTGTATGCTCGGCTGATGCTTGAACACGAGTTCAACGAGCGTCACCAGCTGTCGGCAGGGTTCAGTCTGTTGGCACAAGGAAAAGATGAGCGGGTGTGGCCGGTCCGGGTGCCGGAAGGCATGGTGGGTGGATACCTTTTGATGGACCAACAGCCCGAGGTGGTGCCGGGAGCGTATGCTGAATACACCTACAAGCCGTCGCACCGGTTGACGGTGATGGCGGGATTGCGGGTGGACAGGAGCAGCCTGTACGGCACGTTTGTCACTCCGCGACTGCATGCGAAGTGGATGGTCTCGGACATGATGACCTTGCGCCTGTCGGCAGGCAAGGGCTACCGTTCGCCCCACGCCTGGGCAGAGAACCACTACCTGCTGGCTTCGGGCCGCGATGTGACGGTGGACGAGGACCTGCGGATGGAGGAGGCGTGGAACAGCGGTGTGTCGGCGGCGTTCTATATCCCCGTGGGCGAGCAGACCCTGAAGCTGAATGCCGAGTATTATTACACGAATTTCATCAACCAGCTGGTGGTGGATTACGACAGCGACCCGAAGAAGATAAGTATCGGCATGCTGAAAGGGAAGTCGTTCTCGCACACCGTGCAGGTGGATGGGTCGATAGACATCGACGAGGAGCTGGAGCTGATGCTGGCGTACCGCTACAACAATGTGAAGTGCACCTACGGCGGGCAGCTGATGGAGAAGCCCCTCACGTCGCGCTACAAAGGGCTGCTCACCGTGGCGTGGAAGCCCTATATGGGGTTGATACAGGTGGATGTGACCCTGCAGCTGAACGGCGGCGGACGGATGCCGAAGCCTTACAGGGAGGTCGACGGTGCGTTGTCGTGGGATAAGCGTTTCCCTGCCTATCCCCAGCTGAACATACAGGTGACGAGGCGTTTCCGCCATGTGTCGGTGTATGTGGGCGGCGAGAACCTGACCAACTACCGTCAGCCTGTCCCGGTATTCTGTGCCGACGACCCATGGAACGATATGTTTGAACCTACCATGATTTGGGGACCGGTACATGGCATCATGGCTTACGCCGGGGTGAGGGTGAATATTTGAATTCGTTAATTCGTTAATTCGTTAATTCGTTAGTCTTTTGAATTCGTTAATTCGTGAATCGATTTACACATTCACACATTCACACATTTACACATTCACACAATAACACATTCTTTTAATTCGTTAATCTTAAAATAATATGAAACGTTTATTGATGATCATGATGGCGCTGTTTGTTGCCATTGGAGTTTCCGCCCATACGAGCGGCGGTAAAAAGGAGATGCGTGTGTTGGTGGTGACCACCAATCCCGAGATGCATTGCCAGAACTGCGAGAAGAAAATCAAGGAGAACATCCGCTTTGAGTCGGGTGTACGGAAGATTGAAACCAATATTGAGAAACAGCAGGTGACTATCACCTACGATGCCTCCAAGACCGACGTGAAGAAGCTGACGGCAGCTTTTGCCAAGATCGGCTACGAGGTGAAGGTGTTGAGCGACCGGCCGGTGGATAAAAAGAAAGGATGAATGTGTGAATGTGTTAATGCGTTAATTCGTGAATACTGTGGATAAGTTTATACGTTGATAAGTTTATACGGCTCGCATCATATCAACATCCAACATATCAACATCTAACACATTAACACGTTAACACATTGACTAACACATTCACGAATTAACACATTCAAGCATTCAAGTATTCAAGCAATCAAACAATCATTGGTTTATGAATATTATTGACAAGATAAAAGAGCAGCGGGATATTACGCGCGAGGATCTGGAGTTGATACTCACTACCGACAACCGGGAGGCTATAGAGTATCTCAGACAGGCAGCACGTGCCGAGGCCGATGCCGTGTATGGCAACAAGATTTTCATGCGCGGGCTGATTGAGCTCTCCAGCTATTGCCGCAACGACTGCCTCTATTGCGGGCTGCGGCGCAGCAACAAGGAGGCTGTGCGCTACCGCCTGACGGAAGAGGAGATATACGACTGCTGCGAGACGGGCTATAAGCTTGGTTTCCGCACCTTCGTGATGCAGGGTGGGGAAGACGGCTGGTTTAACGACGAGCGGATGTGCCGCATTGTTTCCACCGTGCGGCAGAAGTACCCCGACTGCGCCATCACGCTGTCGCTGGGTGAGCGGAGCCGCGAGAGCTATCAGGCACTGTTTGACGCGGGTGCCAACCGCTATCTGCTGCGCCACGAGACCGCCGACGCGGAGCATTACGGCAAGTTGCACCCCGCCGAGATGTCGTGGCAGCATAGGATGGACTGCCTTCAGGCGTTGAAGGAGATAGGTTATCAGGTGGGCTGCGGGTTTATGGTGGGGTCACCGTTCCAGACCATTGACACGCTGTATGCCGACCTGCAGTTCATACGCTCCTTCCAGCCGCACATGGTGGGCATCGGTCCCTTTGTCTCTACGCACAACACCCCCTTCGAGGGATACCCCAACGGCACAGTGGAGATGACCCTGCGACTACTGGCATTGATCAGGTTGCTGCATCCCCGTGTGCTGCTGCCCGCTACGACAGCCCTCGGCACCCTTCACCCCCGCGGACGAGAACTCGGCATCCAGTTTGGCGCCAATGTTGTGATGCCCAACCTGTCGCCTCGCACGCATCGGAAGGACTACGCTATATACGACAACAAGATATGCACAGGAGAGGAAGCGGCAGAGTGTCGTGCCTGCACCGAGCAACGCATCCGCAAGATAGGCTTCGAGAGTGTCGTGGACCGCGGGGACTACAAGGAGTAATTGGGGTATAGGATGATAGGATAGATTTGATAGATATGATAGGAGGGGAAGCCCCGACGCGGCGGATGTTCGCTTGTTGTGGTTCGTTGTGGCGGATTTGTAATTCGCCACGATTGAGAAATGGATTTGTAATTCTCTGTTCTCTATAAACACATAGTGGGTCGATGTGATGGCGGATTGCAAGACCCTGTATTTACTTGCATTTTTTTTTCTGTATATAAATTATTTTGTGTAATTTTGTACCGATTTGGAGTGTAACTCCAAATCGGTACAAAAAAATGATAATGTTATGATAGATAGAGAATTAAAGAACGAAGCGTTGCGGTTGGCTGCGGATTTTCAGGTGCTTATTTTGACTGGTCCGAGGCAGTCGGGAAAGACTACGTTGTGCAAAATGGCGTTTCCAACTTATAGATATGTCAATTTGGAGAATCCTGATACGAGAGAGTTGTTGGTTCGCGACCCCATATCATTTTTGAAGGAGAACAAAGAGGGAATGATTGTTGACGAGGCACAGCTGTATCCTGACCTATTTTCATATATACAGGTGCTTGTGGATGAGGACAAATCATTGCATTTCGTACTCAGTGGGAGTAACAATTTCACTTTGATGGAACGCATCACGCAGTCGTTAGCTGGCAGGGCGGCATTGCTGATGTTGCTGCCACTCTCTGTATCCGAAGTTGGTACGAGCCATGCAACGGATGAACTCTTGTACGGAGGGTTTTATCCAGGTGTATGGGGTGACGGCAAGAAGCCTTACGACGTTTATTCGAACTATTATAGCACCTATATAGAGCGTGACCTCCGTCAGCTGATTAACATCAAAGACCTTGACTTGTTCCGACAGTTTGTCAGATTAATGGCCAGTCGCGTTGCCACCGAGATGAATGCCTCTCATGTCAGCAATGAGATTGGTATCGACGTGAAGACGGTGCAGAACTGGCTGAGCATTTTGAATACCTCTTATATCACGTTCACATTGCCTCCATATTATCGCAATGTTGGAAAGCGCATAGTGAAAGCCCACAAACTATACTTCTATGATGTTGGGTTGGTATGTTATTTGTTGGGGTTGGAGAATGTAGCGCAGGTTGCCACACATCCTTTGCGTGGTGCGTTGTTTGAGAATATGGTGGTGGCGGAGTTCTATAAGCGTTATTTCAATCGGGGACGTACGCCCCACTTGTATTTCTATCGCGATAGTTCTCAGAAGGAAGTTGACTTAATAGAGGAGCAAACTTTTGATCAGTTGCATATATATGAAATCAAGTCGGCAAAACGCTACAATTCGCAATTTGCAGCCGGACTCGACTATTTCAAGAAACTATATGGGGAGAAGGTGATGAATGCCACTGTGTTGTATGACGGGGATGAGAGTGCAACGTTTAACGGTGTCCTATGTCAGAATTGGCGAGAGAAATAATTTATTGAGAATTGAGAATTGTCAGAATGTGGCAGCCAATTCTCAATTCTCAATTCTCATTTTACTTTGCGGCTTTCTTACCCTTGACGGATTTGTATTCTTCGTTGAGGCCTTCGATGATTTCGTCGGTGATGTCCATGGCGGGATTCATGTACATGGTGGGGCTGTCGTTGAAGGTCTTGCGCATGATGATGTCGAACTGCTGGTTGGCGGCATTGTATTCGCGCACGAAGGCAAAGATGCGGTTAAGGAGCTCGATGTTGGCATCCATCTGCTTCTGCAGAACTTTCTGGGTGAGCTCAGCCTCGAGGGTACTCAGTTTCTCGGAACGCTGCTTGAGCTCGGCCTCGGTGGCCTGCTGCTGGCTGAGGGTCATGTTCTCGCCGGTCTGCAGATAGGTCTGGTAGTCCTTCTGGAACTTGGTAACCTGCTGCTGGTAGTTCTTCTCCTGAGACTCTTTGTATTTGTTGAGCTCTTCCTGGAGGTCGATGGCATACTGGTATTTGGCCAGGAGGGTGTCGCTGTCGATGCAGGCAACTTTCAGCACGCCGTCTTTGGCCACTACGGGAGCGGTGGCGTTGGGGTTGTACTTTGTTTTGACGCCAAAACCGGTGAAGTGGAAGATATAGAGCAGGATGAGGCCGATGAGCAGGATGATGTTGCAGACAAGGATGCCGGTGTGGCAGCATTTCTTTTTGCTGTCACAGGTGCTGTTCTCGACAGCGGATTGTGCTTCGGGTGCTTCGGGTTGAGGCAGCGGCTCGGGGTTGGCAGGGTGTTGCTCTTGGGGTTCTTTCATTTCGATGGTGTCGATGGAGTTGTCATCGACGGGTTTGTTGAGATCTTGATTGATTTCCATTGTTTTTTTTTATTTTTCTGAATAATCTGAATAATCGGAGTGGTCTGATACTTTTTTTATTCTTGGGGTTCGCCGAGGGTGTCGATGGCACGCTGGACGCGGGCGATGGTCTCCTCTTTGCCGATGGTCATGACGAGGGTGAGCATGTCGGGACCGACGGTGGTGCCTACAACGGCGAGGCGCAGGGAGTTCATGATTTGTCCCATGTTGAGTTCGTGGCCTTTGATATAGTCTTCGAGCAGGGCTTGATGGATGGCGTCATATTCAAAGGGGACGGTGTTGAGGATTTCGATGACCTTGGCCATGTGGGTGGTCATGCCGGGTTTCCAGCGTTTGGCGACGGCCTTGGGGTCGTATTCGGTGGGGGCGACGAAGAAGTAATGCGTCTGGTCCCACAGTTCGGAGGGGAAGGAAATGCGTTCCTTCATCATGCCGCAGACTTTGACAACGTAGTCCATGGGTGCATCGATGCCGTGCTCTTTGAGCTGGGGCAGGAACATCTCGGCGATGCGCTCGTCGGAGCACTTCTGGAGGTATTCGTGGTTGAACCATTTGGCCTTTTCGACGTTGAATTTGGCACCGCTCTTGCTGATATGCTCGATGCTGAAGAGTTTGATCAACTCGTCCATGGTCATGAGTTCCTGGTCGTTGCCGGGATTCCAGCCGAGGAGGGCCAGCATGTTGACCACAGCTTCGGGCAAGTAGCCGCGTTCGCGGTAGCCGCTGGAAATTTCGCCGGTCTCGGGGTTGTGCCAGTCGAGAGGGAAGACGGGGAAACCGAGGCGGTCGCCGTCGCGTTTGCTGAGTTTGCCGTTGCCGTCGGGCTTGAGGAGCAGAGGCAGGTGGGCGAACTGGGGCATGGTCTCCTCCCATCCGAAGGCCTTGTAGAGCATGACGTGGAGGGGCGCCGAGGGAAGCCATTCCTCGCCACGGATGACGTGCGACACCTCCATGAGGTGGTCGTCGACGATGTTGGCGAGATGGTAGGTGGGCATTCCGTCGGATTTGAAAAGCACCTTGTCGTCGAGGAGTCGGCTGTTCATGGTGACATCGCCACGGATGAGGTCGTGGACGGTGATGTCGAGGTCCTCGGGGAATTTGAAGCGCACCACATAGGGCTCGCCACTATCGATGCGACGTGTCACCTCGTCGGCAGGGAGGGAGAGACTGTTCTCCATGGTGCCGCGGGTGGTGCAGTCGTATTGGAAGGTCTTTTTCTGAGCCTCGTATTCCTTGCGTTTGGCGTCGAGGGCTTCGGGACGGTCAAAGGCGTAGTAGGCCCAGCCATCGCGAAGGAGCTGGTCGGCATATTGACGGTAGAGGGGCTTGCGGTCGCTTTGGCGATAGGGGCCATAGTTGCCACCGAGGTGGACACCCTCGTCGAATTTGATGCCCAGCCAGTCGAGTGCCTCGATGATATAGTCTTCGGCACCCGGCACAAAGCGGGTCTGGTCGGTGTCTTCGATACGCAGAATCATGTCACCGCCGTTCTGGCGAGCGAATAGATAGTTATACAAAGCAGTCCTTACGCCGCCTATGTGGAGCGGGCCTGTGGGACTTGGGGCAAAACGAACTCGTACTTTTCTCATTGTGATATATTGGAGTTTATTGTTATTTCGTCTAAAAGGTCGTTGAATTGAGGTCGGAGAATCTCTTTTTGCGCAGCAGGTAGTAGTCGATGAGGAGACGGCCGGGATACAGCCCTGATACGCGCTTCTGTTGCTTAAGACTCTTGCGTTTGGCTTTGAGTGAGGGTATCCACTTATAGAAAGCCTTGTGTGCTTTCACTACGGCACCGAACTCCTTGGGTTTGCGTTCGAGAAGGAATTTGAAGGCGGCCACGTAGTCGAGAATGATTCGGCAGAACAAGACCCATGCGAGTCGGCTTTGATGCAGATTCTTGTATAGCAGGGCCATGTTGTTGCGGAAATTGAGGTATGTCTTCCGGGGGTTGGACTTAGGCAGGGTGCCGCCGCCTACATGGTATACAGTGGATTGGGGGCAATACTCGACAGGGTAGCCAGCATTCTTTGCCCTCCAGCAGAAGTCGATTTCCTCCATGTGGGCAAAGAAATCGTTGTCGAGACCACCCAGCTGTTTCCAAACATCGGAACGGACAAACATTGCAGCCCCCGAAGCCCAAAAAATCTCGCAGGGATTGTCGTACTGGCCGTGGTCTTTCTCGAGGGTGGTGAACATCCTGCCACGGCAGAAGGGGTAGCCGTATTTGTCGAGGAATCCTCCAGCTCCGCCGGCGTACTCGAAGGTGTCGCGCTGGTCGTACATCAGCAGCTTGGGCTGGCAGATGGCAGTGCCGGGGTGTTGCTGCATCTGCGCAATGACAGGCTCAATCCAACCGGGAGTCACTTCAACGTCGTCGTTCAGCAGAACGTAGTAGTCGGCATCCACTTGGCTGAGGGCACGGTTGTAGCCTTCGGCAAAGCCGTAGTTCTTGTCCAGTTCAATGATACGAAGGCCGGGGTAATGGCTGCGGACGAAATCGAGGGAGTCGTCGGTGGAGCCGTTGTCGGCAATAATCACTTCGTTGTCGCCGGTAGTGTAGGCCGTCACCGAGGGAAGAAAACGCTCCAGCATTTTCTTTCCGTTCCAGTTCAGTATTACAACGGCGGTAGTCATCTTGTTGTAGTCATGTTTATTGTTGTTCGGTATTTGAGGAGAGTTGGGTGTAAGAGTGTAGCTCCATCCCTTCGGGTCGGGTGCGTTTCCAGCGGCGGTGAGACCACAGCCAGTATTCAGGGTGTCGGTCGATAGTCTCTTTGAGCATCTTAATGTATCGCGACGTGATGGTGTATTGAGGCACTTCGCTGGGATTCTCGCACAGGGGCGTGAAGCGCACCTCGTAGTATCCGCGCTTGACCTTGGTCACATCGTAGTATAACACCGGCATGTTGTATTTCCGGGCAAAGTATTCAGCACCGTAGAGGAAAGGAGTCTCCTGGTTCATGAACATCGTCCAGAACGACTTGTGGACATCGTTGGGCGACTGGTCGCTGAGCATCATGTAGGCCACAGGAACATGGTGAAGGTGATAGTATTCCATTGTTTGACGCACAGTGAACTGGTCGACAATCTCGGTGCCGTAACGGCCTCGGCGACGAGTGATGTAGGAGGCTACAGCTTTGTCCTGTAGGGGCTTTCCTACACCCACCCCATGGTGCATGAGCTGGTAGTTGAGCGAAGTAATCATGTACTCCCAGTTGTTGTAGTGTGCCGACATCAGCACCACGCTTTGTCCCCGCTGGTAGTAGCGGTTGACCACCTCGCGGTTCACGAAACGATAGCGTTTCATGATGCTCTGGGGTTTGGCGTAGAGATTATAGATTCCTTCCAGAAGGAGGTCGCAGATGTGGTGGTAGTAGGCTTTTTCTATCCGGGAGCGTTCCCCATCGCTGAGGGTAGGGTAGGCCTTGGACAGATTGGTCCTTGTCACCCCCCGTCGGTAACGCAACAGGTGGTAAGCGATAAAGAATAATATGTCTGAGAGTAGCCTGTTCAATCTTAATAGCCTCGTCTAAACTGCATTCCCACTTCGCCCAAAGCACCTTCTTCCATGGTGTAACGGCTCAACATGCGTTCCCACCCGGGTGTGGTCACCTCTCCCATGGCATTTGAGTTGAGCAACCGGTAGTATCCACTGCGGAACTCGTCCCAGAAAATGAAGACGCGGTTGTTGTAGTCTCCCGGTATCAGATTGTAGCGCCAGAGCTGATACGGCAGATAGTAAATCAGTCCTTCGTTGACATGCTCGCCTTCGCCGTAAGATGTGGTGGAGATACGCTGGGACCATTTCACATTGTTTAAAGCACCCACAAAGTTCTTCTCGTCGCGGACAAAGTCGGGAGGACCGTACTGGAGGTATACACGGCCCATGTCGGTGCGGTAACCCGGTGTGAGGGGGTAGGTGAAATGTTCCTCCACATATTTCATCCTGGTGAGATATTTGTTCCATTCCCCTTCGGGGTCGATGGGGTTGCGGCTTTTCCAGAAACGGTAAAGGAAAGTCTGCTTGCTCTTCATGTCCTGTTGATTGATGAGGTTGCGGACTTGGTCCACCTCAACTGCCGACGACACAGGATACAGGGCATCGAGGTAGTAGTTAAGGGTTTTCTCTTCGGTGATAAGTCCTGCGAACGAGGTGGCCACTTCGGTCTCGGTGACTTGGGCATTCGTCACGATGGGGTTCGAACGCATCACAGTCACATCTTTCTTGAACAAGGGGTCGCCATTGTCGTTGCTCACCTCCACCACTATGTTGTAATTGCCCGAAGGTACCTGGCTCATGTCTATGGTAGTGTAGTAGGGTTTGGTGCCGGAGGAACCTTTGCCCTGGCGTGTTTCTCCCACATTGGTGATTCTCCTCCCGTTCTCTTTCTGTTCGAGATAGACATTGACGGTGTAGGTATTGTCCCCGATTTCCTTGTCCATGTTGTACAATTCGAAGTAGGGGTGGAGCGTCGACACGGATGCGGGCATGAAGTCGTCGATGTACGGCACCATGTCGTATCCGTTGCGCGACAGCATGTTCTCCGTCGTGGTGGGTGTTGCCGACTCCATCATCTGAATGCTCGACATCGAGGGGGCATTCTTGGGATAATAGACAATCAGTTTGTCTTGTATCACAACGGGCTCGTCGTCGACCCCCTTGTCTCGTAAACTCAGTTCGAGGTCGTAGATGCCATTGGACAGACCGAAACGCTGAAGGTCGAAAAATGTGAAGTTAGTCGCTGTAACGCTGTTGGTATATGGGCTATGAAGGTCGTACTTCTTCACATAAGCCACCGTATCCCCTTTGCGGGCGACCAGCGTCACCTCCACCGTTGCGCGGTATCTGTCCTGCTCCTCTTGGGCAAAGAAGAGGCTCCAAGCATCGAAACGCAGATAAGTCTCCACATAGGGCTGGTTGCTCTCAGGCAGATAAAAGACGGAATAGCCGAACAGGGCCGACAATTGTGGCTGTGCCATTAATCCCGACACGGCCATTGATAGAGCCATGAACATCAATGCAATTTTCTTCATATCTTTATTAATTGTATTTTCATAACCAATATAGAGTGTCCGTAATGTTCTGGTTTGCATGCAAATAACATGGTGGGCCGTATATTTTGGACATTCTAAACCAACTGCAAAGATACAAAAAAAATCTCACAATGCATAAAATCGCCTGCCTATGATTACATTAAATAATGTCTAGTACCTGTCAGAACCGCTCAAAAAGGCATGCCTAAGATACCCTATCCGGATTAACCATTCAGCAAACAAAACCCCCGGTAGGGAGTGTGTTCCTACCGAGGGTATATGAAATCAGTAACTGCGTTTGTTATTTCAGCATCTCTTCTGCCACGTGCAGGGCAGCGTCGAGGCCGTCGGGATTCTTGCCGCCGGCAGTTGCATAAGCGGGCTGTCCGCCGCCGCCGCCTTGAATCTCTTTACCAGCGGCACGGACAATGGCTCCAGCGTTGAGACCTGCATCAACACGGTTCTTGCCCAGCGCAACAAGGAGTGCGGGCTTGCCGGCGCATACGCTGCCAAGCACCACAGCCATGTCGGGATACTGTGTTGCAAGGGCAAGCATGGCGTCCTTCAGTTGGCTGAGGTCACTGTCCATCCGGCGGACAAGCAGCGGCGCCTGCTCAAGCTGGCGGGCAAATTCCTGTTTCACGGCATTGGCCTGCTCCTTTTGGTATTTCTCCACCTCGGCACGGAGCGCGGCATTATCGTCCTGCAGACGCTGAACAGCGGCAAGCAGGTCCTTGGGGCTCTTGAGCAGTTCGCGGAGGGCGTCGAGCTGGTCCTGAAGGTTGTTGTTGTAGCTTTCGGCTGCAGCACCTGTGACAGCTTCGATACGGCGCATGCCGGCAGCAATGGCTCCTTCACTCACAATGCGGAACGAACCAATATGGCCTGTGTTGTCGATGTGGGTACCGCCGCAGAATTCCACGCTGTCGCCGAACTTCACCACGCGTACCTTGTCGCCGTATTTCTCGCCAAAGAGTGCCATGGCTCCAAGCTTGCGGGCCTCGTCGATGGGCATGGCGCGGTGTTCCTCAAGCGCGATGGCGCGGCGGATGTCGATATTGACCTGCTTCTCCACCTCGCGTATCTCCTCGTGGGTGAGTTTGGCGAAATGCGAGAAGTCGAAACGCAGACGTTGGTCGTCGACACTCGAGCCTTTCTGCTCAACATGGGTGCCGAGCACATTGCGCAGGGCTTTGTGCAGCAAGTGGGTGGCCGAATGGTTGCACTGGATGGCGATGCGGCGGCACTTGTCGACCTCGGCCTTATAGGGCTGGTCAAGATGCTCGGGCAGCTTGGATACGATATGGATGATAAGGTTGTTCTCTTTTTTGGTGTTGACCACTGGCACCGTTTCGCCTGTAGAGTGGGTGAGGGTACCCTGGTCGCCCACCTGTCCGCCGCTCTCGCCATAGAATGGTGTGCGGTCGAAAACCAGATGGTAAAACTCCTTGTCCTTCACTTTCACATGACGGTAGCGGGTGATGTGAACCTCGGCAGCAAGCTCGTCGTAACCGATAAACTCCTGGTTTACGTTGGGCATCAGCTCCACCCAGTCGTCGTTCTCCACGGTCGCGGCAGCACGCGAGCGGTTTTTCTGTTCCGTCAGGCCTTGTTGGAATCCTTCCATGTCGACAGTCCAGCCCTGCTCGGCGGCCATGAGCTGTGTGAGGTCGACCGGGAAACCATAGGTGTCGAAAAGTTCGAAAGCAAACGCCCCGTCGATGGTTTTGTTGTTGCCGGTGGCATGGGAGGCGATATAGTCGTCGAAACGTTTGATTCCGCCTGCAAGCGTCTTGAGGAACGACTGCTCTTCCTCAAGGATGATGCGCTGGATAAGCTGTTGCTGTTTGACCAGTTCAGGGTATTGGCCGCCCATCTGGTTCACCAGTGTGTCGACAAGGGTGTTCATGAACGGCTCTTTGAATCCGAGGAAAGTGTAGCCGTAGCGCACAGCACGGCGCAGGATACGGCGTATCACGTAGCCAGCCTTGGCGTTGCCGGGCAGCTGGCCGTCAGCGATACTGAAACTCACGGCACGCAGGTGGTCGGCTATCACGCGCATGGCAATATCGGCCTGGTTCTCCTGCCCGTAGGTGCGTCCTGCCAGTCGGGCAATATGCTGGATAAGGGGCTGGAAGACGTCGGTGTCGTAGTTGGACTTCTTGCCCTGCATCACCATGCAAAGGCGCTCGAAACCCATTCCGGTGTCGATATGTTTGGCCTTGAGGGGTTCAAGGGTGCCGTTTGCCAGACGGTTGTACTGCATGAATACGAGGTTCCATATCTCAATGACCAAGGGGTTGTCCTTGTTCACCAGTTCATGCCCGGGCACAAGCTGCTTCTCAGCCTCGTCGCGCAAATCGATATGTATCTCGCTGCACGGGCCGCAGGGACCTTGCTCGCCCATCTCCCAGAAATTGTCCTTCTTCGAACCTTTCAGAATGCGGCTTTCGTCGATGTGTTCTTTCCAGTAGTCATAGGCCTCCGTGTCCATCTCCAGGCCGTCGGTTTCATCGCCGCCAAACACTGTGACGTACAGGTTGCGCTTGTCGATATGCATCACCTCAGTCAGGAATTCCCATCCGTAGGCGATAGCCTCGCGTTTGAAATAGTCGCCAAACGACCAGTTGCCCAACATCTCGAACATGGTGTGGTGGTAGGTGTCGTGGCCCACTTCCTCCAGGTCGTTGTGCTTGCCGCTGACGCGGAGACATTTCTGCGCATCGCAGGCACGGGGGTAGGGGGCGTCGGCGTTGCCAAGGAAGATGTCCTTGAACTGGTTCATGCCGGCATTGGTGAACATGAGGGTGGGGTCGTTCTTGATCACCATGGGAGCGGAAGGCACGATGTGGTGGGCTTTGCTCTCGAAGAATTTCAGAAACTGGCTGCGGATTTCGTTGCTGGTCATAGCTAAAAGGTCTGATTAAAACTCGTCGCGCTCCACAAGCAGTATTGCATTCTGTGGGACGATGAAATATTTGTCGTTGTTATATTTTATTTCGATGGCATTCTTCTGCAGGAAGAGGGCAAGGTCGCCGGGTTGCACCTGCAGGGGCATATAGTGCGTGTCGCGATGGCTGCTGTTCCACGACTCGCCATCATCCATGGAGGGGAGGGGGTAGCCCGGTCCGCATTTTAGGATGTAGCCCGATTGTATCTTCTCTTTGTCCTGATATCCGGCGGGCAGATACAGCCCGCTTTTGGTACGGTCGGCAACATCGTTGGGCTTGATTAAAACCCTGTCGCCCACCACTATAATTTTGTCAAGATTGGTTGTCATAACTCCAAATTGAAATTGCAAAGTTACGAAAAAAATTGGAATCCACTTTTTTTTCGTAACTTTGCAATTTGTAGTAATAGATGACCAAGTGTTATTTTACATTGAAAACGTTGATATTATGCGGAATTTCAAATATATTGTAATAACGATGTTGTGTGCATTGTGCGGTGTGCGAGGCATGGCACAGGACACACAACCCGCCGAGGTCTTGCCCACGTGGGAGTCGTTGAACCAGCGAGGCTACCCCCAATGGTTCAGCGATGCCAAACTTGGCATTTTCATCCACTGGGGCCTCTACTCCGTCCCTGCCTGGTCGGCACCCGACGGTTATGCCGAATGGTTCTACCGCGGACTGATGACCGGCGATACTGTCAGGGTGGAGGAAATGAGAGACTACAACCGTCGGTGGGGTTATATGCTGGGTGACCAATGGAGTGGAAGGCTGAGCAATAGCCCCGGCGTAAAGCAACGCCCCAAGCCTACCGACCTTTATACGCTATACGCCCAATCGTGGCATGCCGAACATTGGAATCCCGACCAGTGGGCCGACCTCTTTGTGCGGTCGGGTGCCAAATATGTGGTGTTGGTGACCAAGCACCACGATGGCTACTGCCTATGGCGCAGCCGCTACCAACCCAACTGGAACAGCGTGGTGACAGGTCCCCACAAGGACATTGTCGACATGCTCACCAAGTCCGTCCGCAAGGCAGGACTCAAGATGGGTTTCTACTACTCCCTCACCGAGTGGACCAACAACCTGCATATCTGGATGCACGACCCCGATAGCGCCATAGGCGAATATGTCGACCACTACATGATGCCCCAGTTCAAGGAACTTGTCAGGAAGTACAAGCCCAGCCTTATCTTCACCGACGGCGAATGGCAGAACTCGGCCGAGCAATTCCGGGCCAAGGAACTCATAGCCTGGTATTACAACACCGTAGGCCCTGAAGCCATCGTCAACGACCGTTGGGGCGAGGGCACGCAGCACGGATTCCGCACCCCCGAATACAAAGGCGCCATCAACGACACTGTCCGACCCTGGGCCGAATGTCGCGGCATAGGCAAGAGCTTCGGCCTGAACCGCAATGAGCCGCTTGAGAATTACCTCACCAGCGACTCGCTGATACGTCATTTCGTCAAGCTGGTTGCTGCTGGCGGCGGCCTTACGCTTAATGTGGGACCTAATGCCGACGGCACCATCCCGATGCTTCAGCAAGAGCGGCTGCTCGACCTTGGCAACTGGCTGAAGGTGAACGGAGAGGCGATTTATGGCTCACGTCCTTACCACAAGATGTGCGAGAGGGACAGCACCGTCTATTACACCCGGGCAGGCGGCAACCTCTACGCCATTGCCACCCACCTCGACGGCAAGACCCTCGTGCTGAAAAACATGCCCCGTCCCGGCCTCTTCTCGCAAATAAAACTGCTTGGATGCGACAAGCC
Source organism: Bacteroidales bacterium (assembly GCA_017550405.1). Lineage (GTDB taxonomy): Bacteria > Bacteroidota > Bacteroidia > Bacteroidales > P3 > Colimorpha. Next base: position 14,080 of record JAFZPH010000002.1, on the reverse strand, counting down.
CATTGTCCACTACTACTTTGCAGGCAGTATATATATCCGTCTCAACAACCTCACTATCGAGGACCTTAACAAGATGCGCGGCGCATGGGTGTTCCGCATTACCCATTATGGCGACAGGTAGTCGTTGTCGTGTGACTGTTGTTTCAACCCCAATCGGTCATTAGGCCGACTTTTCAATCGGGATAACCGCACTCTCAATTCACTTTTTACACTTATCCGACGGACACTCCGCCCTCCCCCCGCAACGCCCTCCACACTCTTTCCCTGCCCAGCCTTTTCTCCCTCACTGCGCCTCCCCGGTCCCATCGCAGTGCCGGGAAGTCTCAGCGGACGTCACGCCACGACCCACTTGGGTCGTTCAATCCTGGCTCGATGTTGCCTGCTTCTAGGCTTGTTACCCGTTATCATGTCGAGTAACGTTGCTATAACAATACTATAAGGATGCAGGATTGAACGGCCCCTCTCGGTATGTGTTAACCCAAATCGGACATTAGACCGACTTGGCATAAATACCCTAACGACCGATTTGGGTTAAACCCAACTGCATGTCGGCGGTGGTGACAAGGTGCGTCGTTTGATGACTTACCCCTCAGCCGACAATGTGTCTTTGAAATAACGTCTCAAAGGTTCAGCGAATGGGCTTCCCGTATCCCCTTAACGTTTTTTAACGTCGATGGCTGTAAGAAAACAGCCTGTTTTGCGTTTCTAATACTTAAAGAATACTGCGACGTGGGGAACGGGCTCCACTCATGCCGTAGTTGATGAAGATTGGCGAGTCCAAATTATTGATTCAAATCATTCTTAGGTCTTATGAAGAAACATTTTATCACGAAAGTATTGTTCAGCTCGATGCTGTGCATGGTCATTGCCGTGGGGTGCAGGAAAGACGAATCGGTGCGCCCGATAGTACCGGTGACGCCCCCTGATACAGACACGGTGCTGCCTCCCGAAGAGCCCCTTACGGCGACATTCTCCATCAGCGATTCGCAACAGGTGCGTTTCAGCCCGGGCAATCTGCAGTATGTGTCGGGCCGTTGGCGTTTTGCAGCCCATCAAGAAGACTTTCTGGAAGAAAATGACGAGAATGCGATGGATCTCTTTGGCTGGAGCACCGCCTCGAACAACTGGGGTAGGACCTTTGAGACCAACCAGCAACTGTTCACCGGCAGTTTTGTGGACTGGGGAACAAATCCCGAGTTGGTCATTTCGCTGGGTGCTGGATGGCGCACGCTGTCGAAGGATGAGTGGAATTATCTGCTTTACAAGCGGGAGGTGAATAAGGGCACCGGTGTAGGTCATTCGTATCTGTTGTGTGTCTTGAATGGGCAGTATGGATTGTTGCTATTCCCTGACAATTATAAGGAACAGGAAAGGAATTTCGAGTCTGTCCCCGACAGCTGTATCTTCCTTCCAGCAGTGGGTAGCCGATATGGGAGAGAGATTAACCGCTTTGATAATGCGTCGGGTCTTTATTGGACCTCTACGGTAGAGAATCAAATTGAATGGTATGCCGACCTGCTTGAGTTCCATAACATGACTATCAATTTTGGAATGGGTTCACGCGTGTCGGGAATGGCTGTTCGTCTGGTCCGCAATGTGCGTTAAATCTCCCTGCCGATGCCTGTTTTTGAAGCCTCATCGATACACGCCGTTGTCCTGCACCGTGTGGGCAACAAGGCCACGGAGGAGGGCTATGTCCTTTCAACTGAGCCGTTGCACCTGACAGAACAACTGCAGGATGTGCTAGTGCGCTATTTCCTTGGTCCCTTCAAAGTGGAGGAGTACTACCGCTTGTACAGTGACGATGGAGTGGAGATGAACCCGCTCTATCGTCATTGTGCCGATATCTTTTCCGACCCGGAGTGCTTGATGGAGGCGTCGTGCGACATCGCACGGCTCCTCTACGACGCCTCCACCCACGCCAACATAAAGGGCGGCGAGCTGTTTGTGGTCTATTTTTCAGGTTGCATGTTCAATGGCGAGACCATGGATGCCATCGGTCTGTTCAAGTCGGAGAGCAAAGAGTCGTTTCTGAAGGTGCTGCATGGCGACGAGGAATGGAGCCGTGCCGAGGACGACGCCAGTGCCACTGCCCGCTACGAGTTGGAGGTGCAGCAGGGCATTAATCCCGCCAAGCTGGACAAAGGAGCCATCATCTTCAATACTGAGGCGGAGAAAGGCTATGTCGTGAGCGTGGTAGATGCGACCAACCGCACCGTCGACGCACTCTATTGGAAGGACGCGTTCCTCTCCGTCCGCCAGCGCGAGGATGATTATTACAATACCCACACCGAGATGCAGGCCTACAAGAAGTTTGTCACCGACGAGCTGCCCCAGCAGTTTGAGGGGGTGAGCAAGGCCGACCAGGCGGATATGTTGAACCGCTGCAGCAATTATTTCAAGCAGAATGATAATTTCGACTTGCAGACGTTTACGCAGGAGGTGATTGCCCAGCCCGAGGTGATAGACAGTTTCAAGGAATACCGCGAGCAGTATCAGCAGGAGTATGATGTGCAGATGCCCGAGAACTATGACATCAGCGAGAGCGCTGTGAAGAAACAGGCGAGGGCGTATAAAAGTGTCATCAAACTCGACAAGAACTTCCATATCTATGTCCACGGCAACCGCGAACTGATTGAGCAGGGCGAGGACGAGAAGGGGAAGTATTATAAGGTCTATTTCAAGGAGGAGTCGTAGCCGACGCCGTTTCCACTATACTTATATAATATGTAGCTCGCGCAGGGCGTTGGCTATGCCTTCGTCGTCGACGCTGGTGGTGACGTAGTCGGCGTGGGCTTTGACGTTGTCGTCGGCGTTGCCCATGGCCACCCCGATGCCGCAGAAGTCGAGCATCTCGATGTCGTTGCCCCCGTCGCCGAAGCCGATGCATTCGTTGCGGTCGATGCCATAATGGTGCAGGATGCTGTCTATTCCCGTGGCTTTGCTGTTGTCGGCGTTGACAAGGTCGCTGAACTGGGGATGCCATCGTGGCAGTCGGCAGTGGGGCAGCATCTGCAGCACGTCGTTGTCGCGTTGGGCAGGCATGATGGCGATGACCTGGAAGGTCTCGCGTCCCATCATTTGCCGGGTGGGGAGCAGGGGAGGCATTTGGAACTCAAGCTGGTTGCGGATGGCGTTGGCTACGGGGTCGGAGTGGGTGTTGACGAACATCTCGTGTTCGGTGAATATCATTGTGCACAGGTTCTCCTGTTCGGCATACTCGAGCCATCGGTCGGTCTCCTGCTGGGGGATGGGGCTGCGCAGCAGCACTTGGTCCCCTACAAAGCAGTAGCCGCCGTTCATGGTGACATAGCCGTCGAAATCGACGGGCATGGACGGGATAAGCACTTTGGGTCTGCCGGAGGAGATGAATGTGTGTATGCCTAGGCGGTGCAACTCCTCGAAGGCCAGGATGGTGCCAGGCGATACCAGGTGGGTTTTGAAGCTGAGGAGGGTGCCGTCGATGTCGAAAAATGCGGCTTTGATCATTGTGTAGTTCGGGGTGGATTGTTGATTTGTGGGAGTGATGAGGGGTGTTGGACAGGTGACAGTGGAATTGGGTTATTGGGCTTGCGGTAGGGGTTGGATGTCGAGCTGGGAGATAATGGCGCAGAGGAGGTCGGTCATCTTGTCGGCAGCACGGTTGGCCTGAAGCACCACGTCGTCGCCGTCGTTGAGGCAGTGGTCGCCAAGGTCGGCGCTTTGGTTGGTGATGACACTGATGCCGAAAATCTCCATGCCGCTGTGGCGGGCCACGATGACTTCGGGCACGGTGGACATGCCTGCGGCGTCGGCGCCGAGGATGTGGTACATGCGGTATTCGGCCGGGGTCTCGTAGGTGGGGCCTGTTCCGGCGGCATACACACCCAGCCTGAGCTTTTCACCTTTGAGGGCGGCTTGCTCAAGGGCGATGTCGCGGAGGTGTCGGCTGTAGACGGTGGTCATGTCGGGGAAGCGGGGACCGAATTCCTCCATGTTAGGCCCGACGAGAGGGTTGGGCATGAAGTTGATGTGGTCGGTGATAATCATCAGGTCGCCCACACGGTATTCGGGATTGACTGCTCCGGCGGCATTGCTGACAAAGAGGTATTTCACGCCCAGACGCGCCATGACGCGCACGGGGAAGGTGACTTGCTGCATGGTGTAGCCTTCGTAGTAGTGGAAACGGCCTTGCATGGCCATGACCCGTTTGCCGCCGAGGGTGCCGATGATGAGGTTGCCCTGGTGCCCGGTGGCGGTGGGTTGCTGGAAGTGGGGGATGCGACTGTAGGGGATGGTGACGGAGTCGTCGATATGGTTGGCCAAAGGACCGAGTCCGCTGCCCAGGATGATTGCTATCCGGGGTACTTGCTCGCCGCAGTATGCTCGGATAAAGCCTGCGGTTTCGTCTATTTGTTGTATGTTCATTGCGTGGTAGGGTGTTGGGGTTGGGTGATTGAATGGAGGTCGGCAGTCTCTTTTATTGCGGGTCGTTGCCTTTCATTCGGTTGATTCTTTTCATAATTTCGGCGGCTTGCTCGTAGTCCTCGTTCTCCTCGCACTGGCGCAGAAGTGCTTCGAGCTGGTCGAGGGTCTCGTCGGGATTGGGCAGTTGGGCTTTGTTTTTGGGCAGGTTGTCCTCGAGGGCACCGGGTTCCATGGATGTTTCGTCCAGCACGTTTTGTGCCATCATGATGGGGCACCCCTGCATCAGGGCAAGAACGATGGCGTCGCTTGTGCGGCTGTCGATACGTTTCTCGGTGAATCCGTCGCTGATATAGAGTGTTGAGTAGAAGATGCCCTCGTCGAAACGGTCGATGGTGACCTGCTTGAGGATGAGCATGTACTGCTCCATGATGTTGTTGATCAGTTGGTGGGTGAGGGGACGGCGCGCCTGGCGTTGCTCGATGGCCATGACAATGGCCTGGGCTTCGGGTTCGCCGATGATGACGGGCACCTGTTTGCCTGTGCCAGGAGCATCAAGCACCAGCACATAGGCATCGCTCATCGACATGGTTTGCGAAATCTGCAAAGGGTATACCTGTGTGTAGCTCATGGCACTGACGTTAGTTTGCGGTGAGGTACTTCACCAGTTCGGCTATTGCCAGGCCGCGGTGGCTTATCTGGTTCTTCACGTCGAGGGGCATCTCGGCAAAGCTCACGGCAAAGCGGTCGGGCATGAACACAGGGTCGTAGCCGAAGCCTTCCTGTCCGTAGCGTTCGGTGAGGATGCAGCCGTTGACTTTGCCTTCGAAATAGCGTGGGGTGCCGCCTTCGATAAGGCATATCACCGTGCGGAAGGCTGCTTTGCGGTTGGTGTTGCCGTCGAGGGCTTGGAGCAGTTTGTCGATATTGTCGTCGAAAGAGCAGTGCTCACCGGCGTAGCGGGCGCTATAGACACCGGGAGCGCCTCCAAGGGCATCCACTTCAAGACCTGTGTCGTCGGCAAAACAGTCCTTGCCGGTGCGTTCCCAAACCCATTGTGCTTTCTGCAAGGCATTGCCTTGAAGGGTCTCGGCGGTCTCGGGGATTTCCCCTTCAAGCCCGGCTTCTGCAAGGCTGATGACTTTCACGCTGCCTTGCAGAAGTCGGCTCACTTCTTCTAACTTGTGCTTGTTGTTGGTGGCAAAAATAAGTTCTCTCATCGTTTGTTTGTCAAGGATTGGCACACCGGCTTTGTGCGGCAGAGGCTTCCAACCTTTTCAAGTGTAGTACAGTATGTGGGTTATCTAATCAGAGTAATAGTGCCTTTTACACGGTATTCTTGTACACTGCCCTGGCGGGTGTAGGTGATAACATAGGGGTATGCACCCTGCGGGCAAGGTGTGCCGTCGTGGGTACCGTCCCATTTGAAATTAATATCGTCCGAGGTGAATACCAGCGCGCCTCGGCGGTTGAAGATGGCGATATGGAATTTGTCCATATTGCTCTTGCTGATAATGCTGAAGACGTTGTTGGTGGCTTTGTTCGGGGTGAAGATATTGGGGCGGAAGAAACCGAAGGTGTCGATGACGATTGTCCATGAAGAGTCGACAGAGCATCCCAGCTCGTTGAAACTGCGCAGGGTGACAGTGTTGCAGCCGGTGGCGTAGATGTCGAAGTGGTGGGTCACATTTTGGCCTGTCGACACGGCACCGTCGCCGAATATCCATTGCGAGTGGTCGGAATACTGCGAATGGTCGGAGAAGTTGACAACAGGTGTCTCGGTGTCGATGTATTGGGGTGAATATTCAAATTCGATGATAGGCAGGGGGATCTCTTTCACCAGTATTTCGATGGCGGCGATGTCGCAGCTGTCGGAAGCATAGCCCACGAGGAAGTAGCGGGTGTCCTCAGAGGGTGAAACCGTAATGGTCTGGTTGTGCTTCTGCTCTTCAAGGTTGGGGTCGGGGGGGTAGCTGCTCCACTCGTACCACATGGCCCCTTCGCCTCTCAGCGTGACGCTGTCGCCGGGACAGTGTTTTGCACTTCTGGGAGTGGGGATAATCTTGGTGGAGAGCAATGAGAGGGTTACGCTGTCCCATGCCACACAGCCTGCATCAGCAGTGATTTTCAAGTAGTAAGTGGTGCGAGGCTGGGTGGGACGCACATAGAGCACGTCGCCGCGGCAGATGGGTTCTTCACCCTCTTGGTCTTTGTGTTTGTACCATGCGAATGAGACACCCGTCATGTCGGTGGACACTTTTACATGCGACTCGTGACCGTTGCAAATGATGGTGTCCTCGGTATAGGACACTTTCGGGTCGTGGAAGAAATAGATGATATCGAACAGGGTGTCGTAGCAGTCAGCGTCACCCTTTGTGATGAGCATGAAAGGATTCTTAAACTCGGTGAAGTCGCGTGTCACAGAGGTGGTGGCAGACAGTCCCGAAACCTCACTGCTGATGGTGGTGTCGGCAAACACCCATCTGCGTTCAACGATGCCTTCGGTTAGGTCGGTGAGGGTGGTTGTCTCCCCCTCGCAGATGGTGCGCTTGGTTATCTCAACTCTTGTGGTTGGCGGAGTGTGGACTTGGGCAACATATACATTTGTCGTGCTGCAGGCACTGTCCTCCAGATACATGGTCAGCACCACAGCGCGGTAACCTGCATTAGCACTGTGGTAGTAGGCGGTGTCGCCATACATCACCGTGTCGATGGGCGTGAGGGGGTCACTGCCCTGGTGAACTTCCCAACGGGTCAGGCTGTGGTCAATTTCCGGAGCGTTGGAACCCTTGAAAGGAACCCTGCCACGGGCAATCATTGTCAATACTGAAGTGTCGAGACATTCTTCGGTGATGATTGCATTGATGATGGGTTTGACGTTGCTGACTTGTGCATAAAGTGTCGAGTGGAAAGGCTTTTCAGGGTCCATCGCCGATGTCATGATGCATTTGTAGGTGGTAGTCCCCACGGTGTCGCCGGCATGTATGTCGCGCTGAAGGTCGTCCAAGCTGGTGATGAAATGGTCGGTTCTCACTAACAAAGTGCTGTCGTAGTTCTGCAATGATCTGAAATTTAAAGTATTCATGAGTTCAGTATTGGTAGTCGGTCCATCGTATCCCGTGGAGGAGACATACCAGTCGTAGGTGAGCAGACCTGCCGGAGCGTGCAGTGTGTCAATAGCGTCAGAAACACCTATAGGACATCCCGAAGAGGAAATCTGCATCTTCTGGCAGGAACCGGCAATGTATGCATAGATGGGATCCACGTCATAGATGCAGTCGCTCGTATACATTTCAATACGGACGGAGTCGTAGAGGAAGTCAATCAAACTGATGGCCACACGTGTCCACGGTTTGTAGCAGTAGGTGCAACTGGTGGCCCCTGCCGATTGGGGGGACCCTGTAAAACCCGCAACCCAAGGTTCGGGAAGGCCTCCCTGGACATGAGGAGCGGCAACGTTGAACCATAGGCTGTCGTTAATAGGAGCATTTTGCCACTGGTCGCCGTTCTTCTTGCACACCCTGATCAGGAACTCACCGGCTTGCCAGGGGTCGTGGTCGTAGCGGCATGCCACAATGGCATAGTCGATAAAAAGCAATGCGTTGAAGGGTGTCACCAGCATAGTGTAGAAGAGGGCTTCGGCACCCTTGTCGTTACCGTTGGAGTTGATGTTATTTTGGCATGTACCGGTTGCGCGCATGTCGCCCAGTCGGATACTTGTGGCATGGCCTTCGGGGATACGCTGCATGCCTTGTCCTGTCGTGTTGTTGACAGTGAATAGGTCCAAACCTGCGTCGGCACTTGTGTAGATGCGGAAACGCTGGTCGTGGCCGTCGAAAAGGGAACAGTGGTTGCAGGCGCAACGATCTTCATCGTAGCCCGAATTATAAGTCGCCGAGGTGATATTGGCATTCCCAACGATAGGAGTCTTTGATGGCCTGCTGCAGGTACTCAGCACATTGTATCCTGTGCTTCCACCGCTTTGGTCCTGTACACGGTCGCCAACGCGTGCCGACCATTTCCCCTTGTCTGACACCATTGCACTGAAAGTAGTAGGGTTATGCAATTGGGGGCAGTGGTTTTGTGCCCATGCTCCCATGCCGGCCAACAGCATGGTTAATAAGAAAAATGATACCAAATGTTTCATGACTATTTACGTATTATCTTAATAATTGTTCCTTAATCGTCTATATGACACACAACATTCATTTTGCTGCAATATTTTAACATTATTTATGAATTTTCTTTGTCTCTACCGTTTTGTTGTGATGCGTTTCTGTGCTGCAATATCTCTGTAAGTATTGTATAATCTGTTTGTTATCGTATTATTGTCTTGCGAACATGATGCTTCTTTGTCTGTCGTCTCCAGGCCGGTGTCAGTGTGTTGCCAGCCAGAGGTGTTCTTCTTCGCTATAGCCTTCTTCCCAGTTCGGGCAGTATCCCCGCCTTCCAATCCATATAGTCCCCCGCCACAATGTGATTCCTTGCTGTCCGCATCAGCCACATGTAGAAAGCCAGGTTGTGGATAGAGCATATCTGCAGGCCAAGAATCTCCTCCGAGCGTATCAGATGGTGCAGGTAGGCGAGGGTGTAGCTTCGGTCGCACAAGGCTGTGCTCTCGGGGTCGATGGGTTCGAAACAGCTCTCCCACTTCTTGTTTTTGATATTGATAGTGCCGTGGGCAGTGAACAACAGGCCATTGCGTCCGTTGCGCGTAGGCATCACGCAGTCGAACATGTCCACCCCGCGCTCAATGGCCTCCAGTATGTTGGCGGGTGTGCCCACCCCCATCAGATAGCGGGGCTTGTCCTTGGGCAGGATGGCGTTCACCACCTCGATCATCTCATACATCGTCTCCGTCGGTTCTCCCACGGCCAGGCCGCCGATGGCGTTACCGTCGGCACCTTTGGAGGCGATATACTCGGCCGACTGGCGGCGTAAGTCGGTATACTTGCACCCCTGCACAATGGGGAACAGGCTCTGACGGTATCCATACAGCGGCTCGGTCTCCTCAAACCTCGCCACGCATCTGTCCAGCCAGCGGTGTGTCAGTTCCATCGATTTCTTGGCGTAGCGGTAGTCCGACTCGCCCGGTGCGCACTCGTCGAAAGCCATGATAATGTCGGCACCTATCACCCGCTCGATGTCCATCACCTTCTCCGGTGTGAAAATGTGTCGGCTCCCGTCGATATGCGACTGGAACGTGCAGCCCTCCTCCTTAATCTTCCTGTTGTCGGCAAGCGAAAAGACTTGGAACCCACCGCTGTCGGTAAGCAGTGGCCGCTCCCATCCGGCAAAGCCGTGCAGTCCTCCCGCAGCCTTCAGTATGTCAAGTCCGGGACGTAGATACAAGTGGTATGTGTTGCCAAGAATTATCTGTGCGTCAATATCTTCGTAAAGCTCGTGCCGATGCACGGCCTTCACACTTCCCGCCGTTCCCACAGGCATGAAAACCGGCGTGGCTATCTCGCCATGCTCAGTGGTAATCTTTCCTGCCCGTGCACAGCTTTTAGCATCCTCTTTCTCTATATTGAACTTCATAATTATCAACTTATCAGCATATCAGCACCGACAGTTATGAACAATCGGTTGATATTTCATCTTGCAAAGATACGAATAAAATCAAAAATAATACATATTTTTGCAAGAAAAATTACAAAACCCAAAATGGACTTTACGCATGTTCTTACAGACCATTGCACCATGGCGCTCACCATTGTGGCCGCCCTGAGTCTGGTCATTCTGTGCCTCTATTACGGCCTCTTTTATTTCCGTATCGGCCACTACAGGGGCGTACCGCGCAAAAAAAACGACGACGGATCCGAGAATCTTCCACCTGTCTCCGTAGTCCTCACCGCCCAAAACGACGGCGAGTGGCTACGCACCAACCTCGTCTATCTTCTTGAGCAGGACTATCCCGACTTCGAGGTTGTCGTGGTCGACTACCTCTCCACCGACGACACTCAATTCATCCTCCGTCTCCTCTCCGAGAACTACAAACACCTCAAGGTGGTCTCCCTCCACGAGAATGCCAACGGCTACCAAGGCCTTAAATACCCTTTCTCCATCGGCATCAAGTCCGCCAAGAACGACATCCTGCTCCTTGCCGAACCCGAATGCATGCCTGCCGACACTACCCGCTTCCACTGGATCCGCTCCATGGTGCAGGGGTATGTCCACGACCACACCGACATTGTCCTCGGCTTCTGCGGCATTGTCTACAAGAACTCCCCCTTCAACTGGCTCCAGCAATACGACAACCTCGACTACAGCGTCGAGTATCTCGGTGCTGCCGCCCTTCGCCATCCCTTCACCGGCAACGGTCGCAATCTCAGCTACCGCCGCTCCCTCTTCCTCAACCACGACGGATTCATCTACCATTACTACATACCCGACGGTGCCGACGACATCTTCGTCAACCAGAATGCCCGTCGCCGCAACACCTCCGTCATCCTGTCGCCCGATGCCTACACCGTCGTCCAGCCACAGCCCTCTTTCGGCCAATGGCACCGCTACCGTAAGCACCGCATCACCACCCACTCCCTCTACTCCTTCTGGCTCAAGTGCGCTCGCTTTGTCAAACCCCTCTCCGTGCTGCTCTTCTACCTCTCCGGTGCGCTCCTCCTGGCCATGCAGACCTTCCCGTGGCAAATCCTTGCCGCCGCCCTCGCGCTCAAGCTTGCCTGGCAGATTGTCTCCGTTGCCCAGGCCTCGCGCCGCCTTGGTGTCAAGCCCGTCGTCTACATTCTCTCGCCACTCTTTGAAATTTATTTTCTCATCGCAAATACTTTTTTGACGTTATTTCCGTTATCCAAGAAATAATTGCAGAAATAGCAGTCATTAAAGGCATGGATCCCTTCCTTACCAACGAAAAGGCACAACGCGACTACCAGCTCGTTCTTGCCGCCCGCGACAAAGGCGACCAGCGGGCCTATGCCGACCTGATGCGCTATTACCGCGAGCCCATTTACCTGATGCTCCTCCGCATGACGCACAGCCCGGTCGATGCCGACGACCTCACCATGGAGGCCTTCGGCAAAGCCTTCCGCCAACTCTCCTCCTACACACCCCAGAACACCTTCGCCACCTGGCTCTTCTCCATTGCCAGCAACCATGGCATCGACTTCATCCGCCGTCAGCACATGCGCCTCGTGCCGCTCAACTCCATGTCCGTCTCCAACGAAGACGAAACCTACGAATACCCCTTCCCCTCCGACGACCCCACCCCCGAGGAGGAACTCATCACCCGTCAGCGCGACAAGATAGTGCGCGACCTTGTCGACCGTCTCGCCCCGCGCTACCGCCGCATCGTCAACATGCGCTACTTCGACGAACTCTCCTACGAGGAAATCGCCAAGCAGCTCAACATTCCCCTTGGCACCGTCAAGATACAGCTCCGTCGCGCCCGCCTGCTCCTTGCCGAAATCATCAAGTCACAAAAACACTCTCTATGAAGCACAGCATACCCCTTCTCCTACTCGCCCTGCTCCTTTGCACTGTGCCTGCACATGCACAGAAGAAAAAGAAAACCGCCTCCGTCCCCCGCATCACGGGCCTCTCCGTTGCCGTCGATGCCGGGTTGCTTATCCCCAACTCCAAACAAGCCAACTTCTACAGCGGCCGTCCTGGCAACGCCAACACCATCGACCGCGTCCTCCGCAGCGAGCAGTACGGCACCCAGATATGGACCAGCCTTGTCAACCAGCAGCTTATCTCACCCAGCGCCATCCCAAACTATAGCGCCTTCACCATCGCCGAATACCCCGACATGTACTATAAGCTCACCTACCAGGTGGGCGTAGGCTTGCGCTACGACTACGACAACGGCTTTGGATGGATGCTCAACTTCGACTACAGCCAGGTGACCGCCGCCGGGCAGTTCCTGCTCTCTTCCGACAACGGTGTGGGCATCCCCGGCAGCCGCCAGTACGTGCCGTGCGACATCTTCGGCATCGAGAAACGCATCCTCATCGACTTCGTCATCGCCAAGCGAGTCCCGATCACCGACCTTCTCGACCTCGAATTCGGCATCGGCTTTGATGTCAACAACACCAAAGTCACCCAAAACGGAATGGTTATCGCCGGCCGCACCTACAGCATCCTTGATGTGTGGGGCGGACAAAGCCCCTATGCCGGCGCCGGCTCCTACGAGTATATCAACCAAGGCGGCATAGGCATCGGAGGCCTTAGCTCCATAGCCGTCGGCTACTCCTTCCAAGGCGCGCGTGTCGACATCGGCTACGCCATCCGCTACATGCAGACCAAATACAAAGGCTTCAACGACAACGACGCCTATGCCCTCCAACACACCATCTTCGCACGTTTTAACATCAATAACTTCAAATTTTTCAATTAACCGATAATCTTTCATTGCCCCACAGGCATGGGTATAAATCAATATTCAATAACACAACATTTAAATGATACAATTAACAGACCTTTCGCAATCCGACCATCCGCATTTCGCCAAAGATCTATTTGAGTCGGCTTTCCCCGACGAAGAACGACCTCCTTTCGGGGAGTTGAAGAATCGTAACAAAGACAAATTTCATTTCATGGTCGCCACCAACGACGACGGCGATGAACCCATAGGCATCCTCACCTACTGGACCTTCGACGAGTTCATCTATATCGAACACTTCGCCATCGACGAAGACCTCCGCAACCAAGGCCTCGGCAAGGCCGTCTTCCTGAATTTCCTCTCGCAGCAGAAACAGCAGGTGGTGCTCGAAGTGGAACATCCACACGACGAAACCTCCGAGCATCGTGTTGAATTCTACGCAAGTATGGGCCTTTACACCAACCCGCAGGATTATCTCCAACCGTCATATCATGGTGACCAAGTCACTGTGCCAATGATTATTATGACGAAGTACGAACTTGACGATGAGGAATTCGACGAAATTCGCGATATATTGTACCGCGAAGTGTACAAATGCAAGCCCTCAAACATGCGGTAGGCAAAAAAAATGCATTATGTAAACCACATGATGATACGTCTTTAACTCGGCTCAGAGTAAAAAAAGGAAAAAAAAATTTGGTAAGTCGGAAAAAAGTCGTATCTTTGCAACCGCTTTTGAGGAAAGAACCACAAAGCAAACGGATGGCTCCTTAGCTCAACTGAATAGAGCATCTGACTACGGATCAGAAGGTTGCAGGTTTGAATCCTGCAGGAGTCACAAAACAACAAGGCACACCTACCAAAGGCGTGCCTTTCTTCTTTATATCAGATTCCACATCCCTGTTTACTTCATCCCAAATCGGTCATAAAGGTTTAAGTCGGTATTTCCACTCATTTTACATTCCACTTTGACTGCGCTTTTTTTTACTTTTATTTAATTGTACCTAAATAATAGCTAAAGTAAATGTAAACAAAAGCTAAAGTATATAATGTTGGAACAACGACCGTTTTGCATATCCCCTGCTGCGTTTTCGTTTTCTATTGACCAATTTGTGATATTTTTTTTGCAGTAGTGTAGTTTTTTCGTTTCTTTTTACGTTTTTATTGCAAACAAGCAAATGTGTTAAATAAAAACGCTCTTATTTAATTCAAGACTGATTTTTCACAAGGATGGGTAGACTGGGGCGTAAGGGAATGGACGTGCAGGCTTCTTCAAACATGGTTGATGCCACATAGCGCATCATTCTGGCCACTTTCTCGCGGAGTGTCCCCGTC
>JAFZPH010000017.1 GCA_017550405.1 Bacteroidales bacterium | reverse complement strand
TGCAGCAGGTATGCCCATTCAGCACCTGCAGTACCTGCCATTTGGGGAACGTTTTGTTGACCAACGCTCCACTGGCTATAGCGAACGTTTCACTTTCACGGGCAAAGAACGCGACGAGGAAACCGGCTTCGGCTACTTCGGTGCGAGGTACTTGGACCACGAGTTGATGACCATGTGGCTCAGTATCGACCCAATGGCGGATAAGTACCCGTCAATTAGCCCGTATGCCTATTGCGCGTGGAATCCTGTCAAGTTGGTGGATCCTGACGGAAAAGAATTCGCAGATTTTTTTGATCACAAAGGAAATTACCTTGGGAATGACGGCAAAAATGATGGAAAGGTTTATATGCTAAAGAAAGAGTTTCGTGCCAAAACGGAAAACAAAAACGTCAACTGGGGAGGAACTCTTGACACCAAACATGTAGAACAATTAAAGAGTAATTCTGATGAAATAACAATGAATAGTGACATTGGGATGCTGTCTAGATTATTATATGCAGAATTTAGAGGACAATCTAGCGCAGAGCAACGCGTGTGCGCTGATATCGTCCTAAATAGAGTAGAAGATGGCAGGTATCCCAATTCATTAGCTGGTGTTATTGAGAAAAAAAATCATTTTTCGTCAGTAAGGGAGAATGACGTAAACAATAAGTATTATAAAAATCCAGCATCAACTCTAACAAATGCCCCCAATATTGATGCCTGGAGAAGTTGTGTTTCTAGTGCGATTAGTGTTTATAACGGTTTTTCAAGAGGAGTTGGATGCGGTGCAACTTTATATTTCAGCCCTCAATCAATGAGCCCCAAGGGAAGCATGCCTAGATGGAATTTTACGCTCCTACAGGAAGTGCATCCTCAAGGCGTCTACTCGAATAGTATGCGGTGTTTTAAATACAAAAACTGATTATACATGAACAATAGATTAATATTTGTAGTACAGTTTGTTATTTCGTTTATTGGAATCTCGTCTTGTAATACGGCAAATAACAATGACTTAACGAATCGAATCGCGTTACCCCTAGTTTCTGATAGTGGCTCGACCGATTCATTAATAGTAACTCAGAACTTATCTGAAAATTACATGATGGTATCCACAAAACATGATGATTGGGTCATATCATTATGTGGTGGGGGAGATATAGATTTCTGCTATACTGATAGCAATTCTATCACCATTGATTCAACTTATTTTGATGAGACTGGAGTATCGTACGTACTGCCATTATATGTAAAAGGGTCGACTTTCGGAGCCATTGAGTATTATGTCATTTATAGAGAGTGTTATTTGTGCACCTATTGGTATGTTTATAAGCTACCTTTCACGAATCTAGTCATTCGTGATGTCAATGAAGACGGCTTCTCAGAACTAATTACATATAGAGATTCCGATAGTTTAGTTTATTCATTCAAACATGGTCAATTGTACAATGTATCAAATATCATTCATGCAGAGACAGATTTCTGCTCTAATGCTGAAAAGCGCATAAAAACAAATACTGATTGACCCCACCAGTATATAAAGTCGAATGGGTAAACCGCACGAGAAACGCGCGGTTTTACCCCCCCCTTCTTGCACCGGCAAAGAACGCGACGAAGAAACCGGCTTCGGATATTTCGGTGCAAGGTATATGGACCACGAGTTGATGACCATGTGGCTGAGCGTCGACCCGATGTCGGATAAGTACCCTGGCATATCACCGTATGCCTATTGCGCTTGGAATCCTGTGAAGCTGGTGGATCCGGATGGGAAAGACGTATGGGAATTGTCTGATGATGGGTCTATGATATGGAAAAACCGGAGCAATGCCGACACTATCAGGGCATCTGATGGTTCATTTGTTGAGGTTGCAGAAGGTGTATTGTTTAGAGCCATAAAAGATGGCGAACGAGGTCGTGATTATACATTAACAGGTGAACATTACGGACTTTCGTTTAATACGGACGAGAATAATGCATACGAAGTCTTTGAATTTTTCGCAGACCATTCTGAAATTGAATACTCATTATTTGAGGTTAATGATGGAAGTAATAGTACCTTTATGCTGACAACATCTTTTCAGGAAAAAGGTGATAGTTGGGGAAGCCAACAGGCTCAAATGTATCTGAACAACAACCCGTCGCGGCGGATGTTCTCAGTTGCGTCAGATTTGTAATCTGACGCAAAATATTATAAGGATTTGCAACTTAGTAGTGGCAGATGTTCGTTATCACTCTGTCGTTCTCGTTGGGCTGGATTTGCAATTCGCAATAATAATGTACTGGAATGATACGGCATGGATGGCAAGAAAGAACAAACCTTTCGACATTTTGTCCGTTGAGACAGTCACCTATCCATAAATTCATTTCGACTTAGCGAAAACGTCTTTCCATTTGTTCACAAGCACCCATCTGCCAGCACTAGTATTACCTTCGCGAATTAGAACTCCTATTTTTTGCAATGTGGCGAGATCCCGTTGCACGGTTCTGGAATCTACTGACAGAACTACCGACATTTGCTTACTTGAAACAAATGGATTGTCTTCAATTATTTCACACTCTCTCTTTTGTCTTTCAGTTAGATGAACTTGCGACAAACTTACGACACCACTTACGACATTATGGCAGCCATTTTCTCTCTTTGAGATGTCATTCTTGACAATCCTGCCAGTCTTGTCGTCTACGCGTCCTCCTCGCTGAATCTCAGTGGATATCTCACGCTTAATAGTCACAGTCAGTCCACCAAACTCCTCCTTGAACGTCGGCACCTCCAACTCTTCTGGCTCTTCCAATAAAGGCGTAGGTGATACACAATAAACCCAAAGCAAGATCATAATAGATAATCCCAAGTGGATTGATGAGGATTATGGACGATTGGGACTAAGGAATCCCTCCACATCCCAAATATGCTCCGCCACGGTGGGGAGTTCGCCTTCGGGGGCGTCCCACCATGCCTTGTCGAGCAGGCGACGGACGGTCTCCTCGTCGAAACGGTATTTCACAACCCGTGCAGGCACTCCAACGGCAATGGCGTAGGGCGGCACGTCCTTCGTCACCACTGCCCCTGCACCCACCACAGCTCCATGGCCTATGGTAACCCCGTCGAGCACAAAGACGTTGGCTCCGATATAGACATCATGCCCGATGGTGGTGTGTCTGGTTTCAGCGAACTGGCTCTTCGGACTGAGCGTGACGCCGTTTTGCCGAGCCGGGGAATAGAACATGGGGTGGGTTGAGAGTGCGGATGTGGGGTGAAGCCCCTGTCCACAGCAGAAGTTGGGACCTATGGAACAAAACTTGCCGATGTCGGTATTGGCAACAAGGGCGTTGCGTGAGATGTAGGAGTAGTCGCCAAGGGTCACATTATGCAGCACGTATGGCGCCTGCAGCGAGGTGTGGCTACCCAGCCGACAGCCCGCCCTCTCGGAACGCACCAACGAGTATCCGGTGGTTTTGCCGGGAGGGATGACGGGGGTGCCCAGCAAGCGTCCCAGCAGTTTCTGTATGCGGTATTTCACTTTTTCTGTCGCCATGGCCCTTGGTGTCCTATTATACGTTTCACAAAACGGTTGACGGCATAGAGGCAGGTCTTGCCTTGCGACCAATTGCCACGCGACGGCTCAAAATAGCGGAAGTGGAACTGGCGGTCGGCCCCACGCTGTATCTCGGTGGTGGGAGGATGGTTGAGCGGGAGTATGGGGCTGGTGGGGATATTGTCGATGATGTTGCCCTGCCCCGAGGGATGCGTGGCATCGACCACTGTGCCGATGTTGGAAGACAGGTTGACATTGGGGATAATGCCTTTGCCATGATTCAACCAGATGGAGATGAGGAATTGCATGTCCCAGCTGGAATTGCCCACACCATCGCGATGGATCTCGTCAAGACGGTCGCACCAATAGAGCCGCTCGAGGATGCCGCAGCCGTAGCGGCGCAGCGCACGCGACAGGGTGCCGCGCGACACGGCGAAATGCCGCAGGTCGAAATGTTCCCATGCCCGCCGCCACGATGCCCATGCACAAAGGTTGCGGTTCATCATGGAGAAATAGTAGCTATAGGGGGTGGGACGCTCGCGGTCCACATTCATACTGCCGATAGCCATGACCGAAGAATCGTGTGCATAGCGCTGCAGCAGCTCCTGGGCGTAGGGGAAGAAGTCGGGGTGCGGCACGGCATCGTCCTCTATAACGATTCCGCATTCCTCGTGGCCGAAAAACCACGAGAGGGCATCGGCTGGCCCGGGACCGCAACCGAGATTGTGGTCGGAATAGCGCGTGAAGAGCTCGGTGGAGGTTCCACTTGTCAACTCACCTATCACCTCGCGCACAGCGGCAAGGCGTTCGGGGTCTTCGGGGTGCGACGGGCGCGGGCCGTCCTGAAAGACATAGAGGCGCGCCGGCGTCTGCTGCATGACGGTCGTCAACACACGGCGGGTGAAGTCCGGGCGATTGAAATTGATAAGCAGTATGGGGGTGCTGAACACGATGTTGAAAATTGAAATGTGAAAAGTGAAATGTGAAAAGTGAAAAGTGAAAAGTGA
>JAFZPH010000016.1 GCA_017550405.1 Bacteroidales bacterium | reverse complement strand
TGTGTCAGCATTGGAGAAAATATCCATACACGAGTTACTGACCCGTCAAAATCCCGCTCTCATTCAATCCCAAAATGTCAAAGAACTTACCTTGTTTTGATATCTTAATATTCGTTAATAATTAACGCATCAGTACTATTTATGACTAATAAGATTATTTCGTAAGTGATACTATGCCTGTAACAGCCACGCTCCCACCATTCTGGAGATAATGTTTGTTACTCAATATTTTGGCGGAGCACTGTCCGGCCGTCTTTCTCTACAATGAGGTGATTCTCCCCTACCGTTGTGGTGACACGATAATAATAGCCGTCGTTCTCGAACAGGTAGCACCCCTTTTCTTCGTCATAAGTGCCTCCTGTAATGACCAGATCGGGCTTGGACTCAGTCTGTTTATTCCGCTTCCACGATGCATAACGAAGGGTACTATTGTCCAGGCGGTCGATACGGACACGATAGTCCTTTGTAACGAAATAGTATTGCAGGGACTCATACTCTTTCAGACTGATGTGTAACCGACGGTTGCCCACTACGCCCAACAGGTCGAAATGGTCTCCCATCCATCGGTAGAGTTTATAATGGTCGGTGAGAAACTGCTCCAGATTGGATTCGGGGACGTACAGGTTACGCCCTACCAACTCGAAAAGCCAGTCCCAGCCTTCGCCGTTGTTGGTGATGGCATACCAGTCGGGGATTTTGTATTCCAACCCCACACGGTACTCCCCATTGGGGAAGACGTTTGCCTCGCAAAGGGAATCGCCCTTTATGTACCATGCATCCATCCATGCGGCACCCACGGTGTTCCCTTCGCGGTAGTAGTCGTATGTCAGATAGATAGTGCTTCCTTTGTTGTCCTGCTGGTGGTGACCCAATGGAGATAATTGGTGAAGTTTTAACACCAAGGCCTCCCCGTGGTTGTGGCCTTGGCTGTATACCCGTCCATCGTCTCCCTTCAGGAGGGTGAAACGTGCAACGTCAGGGCAGGTGCCGCCCTTGCCTGTGTTCCAAGTAATGATGCGCACACGACCGTCTTCTGAACGAATGTCGGTGATGTCAAGGATTTTGGCTGCCTCCTTAAAGGGGTAGTCCATTGCCTTTTCGGGGAGGCATCGCAGCACATCGGTGATGTTGACATGCAGCGTGCGGCCATCCGGGATTGCCACATTCCCACCATGACGGCACAACAGACGCTCAACCGAATCCATGCTTACCGTCTTCAACCATGCCTCCACATCGGCAGCAGTGGTGTCCGTCACGTCGGCATACCCAAAATCATCCCCTTCATCCACTATTTCTATCACAGTGTCGGCCTCCGAACTTTGTTCCGGAGCTTTCTTCTTGTGGCAGGCCGTCACACAAACCGCAGCCGCCAATAATATGTACATCCATCTTTTCCTCATAGGCATATACTTGTTATTCTTTCATTGTTACTTCCCCCAGCTGTCGCGGTCGAGACTGCGGTAGGTGATGGCCTCCTGCAAGTGGTGGGGCTGGATGGCGGGACTGCCCTCGAGGTCGGCAATGGTGCGGCTGACACGCAGGATGCGGTCGTAAGCACGCGCCGAGAGGCCAAGGCGGTTCATGGCGGTCTCGATGATGCTGCGGCACTCGTCGGTAAGGGCACAGTGTTCGCGGGTGAGCTTGCTGGTCATCTGTGCATTGCAGTGGACGCCAGGGTGACCTGCAAAACGGGCTGTCTGGATGGCACGGGCAGCCACCACCCGCTCGCGGATGACGGCACTGCTCTCTCCCTGCTGCATGTTGTTCAGCTGGCTGACGGGCACCGGCGTCACCTCAATGTGCAGGTCGATACGGTCCAGCAGCGGACCGGAAATCTTGTTCATGTACTTCTTCACCGCTCCGGCAGGACAGGTACACTCCACCGTGGGATGATTGTAGTAGCCGCATGGGCATGGGTTCATCGCTGCCACCAGCATGAAGGAGGCGGGGTAGTCGATGGTCATCTTGGCGCGGCTGATGGTGACACGACGTTCCTCCATAGGCTGGCGCAATACCTCCAGCACCTGACGGCGGAACTCCGGCAGCTCGTCGAGGAAAAGCACCCCATTGTGTGCCAATGAGATTTCACCCGGCTGGGGGTTGGTACCGCCACCCACCAAGGCGACATCAGAGATCGTGTGGTGCGGCGAACGGAACGGCCGGATGGCTATCAGCGAGTCCTCTTTCTTCATCTTGCCCGCCACACTGTGTATCTGGGTAGTCTCCAACGACTCTTCTAGACTCAAAGGGGGCAGGATGGAGGGCATACGTTTGGCCAACATGGTTTTGCCTGAACCCGGAGGGCCAATCATGATGACATTGTGGCCGCCCGCAGCGGCAATCTCCAATGCCCGCTTGATGCTCTCCTGCCCTTTTACGTCGGCAAAGTCGTACTCGTAATGGTTAAGGTGGTTTGCAAACTCGGCACGGGTGTCGACGATAGTGGGTTCCATCATCTTCTCCCCATTCAGGTGGTCGATAACCTGTTTGACATTCTCGGCCCCGTAAACCTCCAGATTGTTGACTATGGCGGCTTCGCGGGCGTTCTCCTTGGGGACGATGATGCCTTTGAACTTCTGCTTGCGGGCCTCGATGGCTATGGGTAGCACCCCTTTGATGGGGCGCAGACTGCCGTCGAGAGACAGCTCGCCCATGATGACATAATGCTCCAAGTCGTCGGCACGCATGTTGCCTGCGGCGGCAAGGATACCGATGGCAATGGTGAGGTCATAGGCTGCCCCCTCCTTTCTCAAGTCGGCAGGAGCCATGTTCACCACCACCCGTTTGCCGGGGATGCGCAACCCATACTGCCCAATGGCGGTGGCAATACGCTGCTGGCTCTCCTTCACGGCACTGTCCGGCAGACCGACAAGGGTGAAATTGACGCCCATCTCCACGCTCACCTCCACGGTGACCATCATGGCGTTGACGCCGCAGATAGCACTGCCGAATGTCTTGACTAACATATACTAAAAAAATTGAGAATTGAGAGTTGAGAATTGAGAATTGGCTACCGCATATCGGCACCTCTCAACTCTCAGCTCTCAACTCTCAATTATCCTATTTAGATTACTTTAGGCCGAGTTTCTTCTTCACGAGAGGCATGATGTCGTCGCTGTCCTGCGAATAGAGGACAGTGCCGATGCCGGAGTCGAAGATATAAGTATATCCGTTCTCCTTGCCCACCTCTTCGATAGCCTTCTTGGCGCGGTCCACGATGGGTTTGAGCAGGGCTTCCTGACGCTCCTCGAGCAGCTTCTGGGCATTGGCCTGACTCTCTTCGATGCGGGCTCTCATGTTCTGGAGGTCGCTTTCCTTGGTCTTGCGAATCAACTCAGAGAGCTGGTCTCTCTTGGCGAGATAGTCATTGTACTTGGTCTCAAACTCCTTATTCATGGTTTCCAGTTCGGCCTGAAGGGCTTCCACTTCTTTCTGCAAAGCAGCCTGAGCCGAGTCGCGGCCGGGCATAATCTGCATCAGGTCGTTCGAGTTGATGTGACCGAGTTTAATGTTCTTCTGAGCCATGGCGCTGCCACCGAAAGCCAGCAGGGCCATCATTACTACGATAAATCCTTTTTTCATGTTGTGTTTATCAGTTTTGTTTGTTATTATTATTCATGTTGTTTTACATTCTCTCCTTGCGTTCGGCGGGAGGGGGAACCCCGCGCTGCTTTTCCTGCTGTCCGGAGGTGGCTTTCTGCCTGCCTTCTCCGGCATTGGGATTGATGCCTCCTTCGGGAGCGGACCCCGGCTTCACACCCAGCATCTCAAGCACCTGGTTGCTGATGTCGTACTTGTCCGCCACATAGAGCACGGTGGCGGCTCCGGCCTTGTCGAAGACAAAGGCGTAGTTCTTCTCGCGTGCCACACGCTCGATGGCGTTATACACACGGTCCTGCACCGGTTTCAGCAATTCCTCTTTCCGCTGGTCGAGGTCGCCTCCCGGGGCAAAGCGCTGCTGTTGCAGGCTGCGGAGCTCGGCATCCTTGGTGCGTATCTCGTCTTGACGGCGTTGCTTCAAATTCTCCGGCAACAGATAGGACTCCTGCTGGTATTGCTGACGCAACTCTTCCACCTCAGCCTGCTTGGCCTCAATCTCCTTGCGCCATTCCTCCACGTACTTGTTCACCTTGTTCAACGCCTGGTTATATTCCGGCACATTCTTCATGATATACTCCGTGTTCACACAGGCATACTTCTGCGCCCTTACGGGGAGCGCCAGCATGAGAAGCGTTGCTATAAGAATCAGTCTGCGCATAGGTAAACGATTGTATTGTCTCTTTGAGTGTTAATCCATACTTTGTCCGATGCTGAAGTGTACGTGCGAGCCACCGATGCCGGAACCGTCGAAACCATAGCCCCAGTCGACACCTATCAAGCCAAACATAGGCATGAACACCCTCACACCGACACCGGCTGACTTGTAGACACTGAACGGCTGGAAATCCTTCACATTGTACCAGCTGTTACCGCCTTCCAGGAATCCTAGCAACCAGATTGTGGCGCTGGAGCTCTCGATTACCGGATGGCGCAGCTCGAGGGTATAGCGGGTGAATATCGACGCACCCTCATCGGGGCTCAGACGGCTGTCTTCATAACCACGCACCGGGATAATCTCACGGCCGTCGTAGGCATAGGCCTGCAAACCGTCACCACCCACAAAGTAGCGGCCGAAGGGCGAAAGGCCGATGTTCTTGTCGTAATAGCCCATCCAGCCGAAACGTGTCTTGGCGTTCAGCACCAAGTCGCCCACCAGGTTCAGCATCCACGAACCCCTGAAGTTGATTTTATAGTATTCCGTCCAGTTGAACTTGTCCTGCTCGGTAACATTCTCCACATCCTTGCCACTGATGGCGGTGTAGGGCGGTGTGGCATACATGGCCACCGACACCTCCGAGCCGCTGCGGGCATAGATAGGTGAGTCGAGCGAATTGCGGCTGATCATAAAGCCATACGACAAATCGTTGGCCTTGCCGTTGGTGAACGTCGTTCCACTGAACAGGGAGTAGTTATTCAGATTGTAATGCTTGTAGGAAATGGTGTGTGCAACAATGAAGTAATCGTCGGGCCATTTGAGACGCTTGGTAAACGACACTGTGGCGCCGCTGATACGCAGGTTGCCATACTGCGACTCGCTTTTCTTGTACCAATAGCCGTTACTGATAAAGTGGTGGTACACCGATAGACCGAGCGTTTGCGGTCTGCGGCCTCCCAGCCACGGCTCGGAGAACGAACCGCTGAACGAGTAATAATACGTACCATTGGTGACCGCATTGATGGACAGCTTCTGTCCGTCGCCCACAGGCAGCGGGTGCCAAGCCTTTTTGTTGAAGATGTTGCGTACAGAGAAGTTATTCAACGTCAAGCCTATCTGACCAATGAGCATCTTGTTGCCGTAGCCACCCTGCAACTGTATCTGGCTGGTGTTGCCCTCCTCCACCTTATACACCACATCCACTGTGCCGTCGTTGGTGTTGGGTTTCACATCGGGTTGGATAGTCTCCTGTTTGAAATAGCCCAACGTGGTCAACTCGCGGTGGCTGCGCATCACGGCGTCGCGGCTGAACAGGTCGCCCGGACGGGTATGCAGCTCGCGCAGGATAACACGGTCGTTGGTCAACGTGTTGCCCTCCACCGACACATTGCGGATACGGGCTTGTTTGCCCTCCACAATGCGGATTTCGATATCGATGGAGTCGTTCTCCACGCCCACCTCGACAGGTATGGCCTTGAAGAAAAGGTATCCGTTGTCCATATACATGGAGCTGATATCCGTCCCCGAGGGATTATAGCGCAAGTTGGTTTCCAGCAGCGTGCGGTTGTAGGGGTCGCCCTTCTCAATACGCAAATGTTTCAGCAGCAGGTCCGACGGATAGATGGTGTTGCCGGAGAAAGTGATATTGCGGAACACGAACTTGTTGCCTTCGTGCAGCCTCACCTTCACTATCAGGCGGTCGGCGCCCACCTCTTTGCCATCCTCAATACGGGTGGCGGGATAGACGGTGTCCCACACCACGCGGGCATCGCGGTAACCATTCTCGTTGTAATAGGTGATGAGGCTCTCCAAATCCTCGTTGAACTTCGACTCCTGGTACTTCGAGCGGCTCCAGAACCCTTTCGTCCAAAAGAAGAACTTCTTGTAATAGTTCACATCGTGGGTATTCTTCATCTGCTGGAGCAGCATGTTGGTGCTTATCTGGCTATTGCCCTCAATAATCAGCGAGTCGATTTTCACCCGGTTGCCGGGTTTCACGTTGAAGATGACATTCACCCGGTTCTCGTTTTTGGCGACGATGGTGTCCTTTTCCACCTCGGTAGTGACGGACACATTGCTGTATCCCTTGTCGAGATAGAAGGCGCGGATACGGTTGCGCGACGTAGTCAACAGGTTCTCGGTCACCACATCGCCTGTGGCAATGTTCATCTCCTCCTTCAACTTGTCGTTGTCACTTTTCTTCACGCCGTTAATCTTGAACATACTCATTTTAGGACGGCTCTTCAACACTATCTCAAAGAAAATCAGGTCACCCTGAATACGTGTGACATAAATCTGCACATCCTCGAACAGCCCCTGTTTCCACAGGCGGTCCACCGCCGTGGCCAGTTTGTCGCCCGGCACCCTTATCCGGTCGCCCACCTGCAGGCCGGCAACCAACAGGACCATGCGCGTGTCGTAATTCTCCGCACCCTGAAACGTGATGCCGCCTATCTCGTATGTCTTTGGGGTGAGATAGTCAATGTCGTATTCTTGGTTGCCCACAACAACCTGGGCGCTGCCCGTAAATGGTAAGCCGAGCAAAAGGAGCAACGGCAGGATAATGAGTATCTTTTTCATTAATATACGTATACTACTAACAATCAAATCAATACACTACTCACAGCCTTCAAGGCCATAAGTCCTTAGGTTTAATATAACTCCACTTTGCATATTTTATTATTTATCACCCCAAAAAAAGTTATATTTTCTGCACCTTTCCCCCTGCCACTGTGGCGAACAAGCACCTTGCCGTGAGGTTTGCTTCCCCTACCCTGCAGACCTTCCGCACAGCCTCTCTTCATTCTCATTTATCCCAAATCGGTCATTAGGAAACCGAAAACTCCGTAGTAATTGCCGAATCGTGCAACGCACGGGGATTAGCCCTGCCCCATATCCTTGTTCTGCCTACCCGCCCTGCGCCGTGGAGCGGCAACGATTCCCCCTCGCTACGGAGAGGGGCCGTTCAATCCTGCATTGTTATAGTATCGCTATAGCATCGTTACTCGAAATGATAACGGAAAACAAGCCGGGAAGCAAGCTACATTGAGCCGAGATTGAACGACCCAAGTGGGGTTAACCCAAATCGGTCATTAGGCCGGCTTTTCAATCATTCTCTCTTTTTCAGGTCTGTTGTATCTTCGTTGTATCAATGCGGTCACATCAAAATAACGGTTATCCGAACATTGTCCGTTACCCTGACGGACAACGTTCGGACAAAGAGGGAAAAACGAACAAAAAAGGATAAGGACGCTACAGCCTACCAGCATCTAGTCTACAGCGTCAACTATTCTTCGAGGGTGCCTGAAAAGTCGGCGAATTACCCCAACAATTATGTTGCCCACCACCTGCGACTGTCATTGACTCAATAGCTCCTCCAGCCTTGCAGGAGGAAACGAGAGGATGAGCGGCGACTGGCTGTGCGGGGAGGTGTAGTAATAGACCAACGAGGCACGGGCGGACACGAGCATCTGTGTCAACAGGCGGCCTTCGTCGGAGAGCAGCACTTGCTCTACGGCAGCGGTCAGTTGACTCTGCGCTTCGGCGTTGTTCTCGATGTTGAGCATGGCCAGCTCGGTGACGCGATAAGTGTAGGTCAGCACCCGGTTGACGGAGTCGAACACACAACTGAGCATCGTTGTAAGGCTGTCGACTGCAGTGGGGCAACCCTTATTCACATCGTCGGCTATCATGCCCAACAGAATCAGCAGGGTATCGGTGGATTCGATGATGTCGGCAGTATCCAGGCCGAAATCCATGTCGTTGTAATAAGTCTCCCACATCCAAGGGGCAATGAACACCTCGGCCGAGTCGGTGCGGGAATAGTTGCCATAGCGGTAGCACAGGGTGACATCGGCAAGATAGGCAGCTGTGGCCAATCCCTCGGCTGCACCGGAAAGAAGGGTTTGGGCTGTGGTGCGGCGTACCTCGTCGGGATGGTTGACGATACGGTCGCGAATGGGAGGCCAGACGGTGTCGGGGAAAACATAGATGTTGGTAATCCGGCGGGCCGCAGTGTCATATTGCGAGGCTACCAGCATCTGGCCATCTTCGTCCAGATGAACGGGTAATTCGGCTTGAATAGACTGCACCACTTGTGCTATGTAGTCGCGTGCCTGCTGCTCGAGCGGGGGCGATAGGGCGTTCTGGAGGTCGTCGGTGGTATAGTTGTATCGGGCGGAGACGGGTTTGTCCTTTATGGTTAGTTCCACACGGAGGTCGAAGGTGTGGTCGGCAAGGGGTTGGAGTGACCACAGGTCGTGGTGGACAAGGTAGTCGAGTATCTGTTTCCGGGTCTCTGGGGTGATGTTCTGGTCGGGGTCGTACCTAAGAAAGAGCTTGACGTAGCGGTAGTCGGTATTCATGAAGACATGCGTCACAGCGAGATGGCTGGCCGTGTCGTAGTATGGGATGATGCGCTTGAAGGTCTTGACGAGGTCGTAGACGGGTGTGATGTCCTCAGCGCCAAGCATCTGAGCGCGGAGGGGTGACCCCAGGGCAAGGAGCATAGTGGCTACGATAAGCCGCTGCAGCAGTCGTTTCATCGGGATGCATGCTGGTTAAGCCTGCGTCACTTGGTCGCCGGTCTTGCCGAAACGGCGTTGACGGTTCTGGAAGTCGTAGACAGCATCGTAGAAGTCTTCGTGGCGGAAGTCGGGCCAAAGCTGGTCGCTGAAATAGAGTTCGGTGTAGGCCATCTGCCAGAGGAGAAAGTTGCTGATGCGCAGTTCGCCGCCCGTGCGGATGAGCAGGTCGGGGTCGGGATAGTCCTTTGTTACAAGATAGTTGCGCAGGGTCTCCTCGGTGATGTCGGTGGGCAGGAGACGGCCGTCGCGTGCGTCGGCACAGATGGAGCGGAGGGCCTGCGCCACCTCCCAGCGGGAGCTGTAGCTAAGTGCCAGGACAAGGGTCATGGCGGTGTTGCCTGCAGTGGTTTCGATGCACTCGAGCAGTTTGGAGCGCGACTTCTCGGGGATGCGGGCGGTGTCGCCGATGGTTTGCAGACGGACATTATTGTCCATCAGGGTTTTGGTCTCGTCGCGCACGGCCTTGATGAGGAGTTCCATAAGCCCGTCGATTTCGTCCTGTGGACGATTCCAGTTCTCGGTGCTGAAGGTGTAAAGAGTCAGATATTTGACACCGCAGGCTACGGCTGCCTCCACAGCCTGGCGCACGGCAGTCATGGCGTTCTGATGGCCAAAGATACGTTTGTGGGCCTGCTTTTGAGCCCAGCGGCCATTGCCGTCCATGATGATAGCCACATGCTGCGGCACACGCGATTTGTCTATGTCTTCGAGTTTCATAATATGAAAGTGTTATCTTGTTAACTTGTTTGTGTGTTGACGGGATACATTCACACCATGCCACGTTCCCGCATTCACTGGGATTTATTTTTCGCACACTTTGCCCCGCATCCAGCCGAAAAGCATCTCGGCTGAGAGCGTGAGACTGATATTGAAGTATGAATACCAGTCGTTGAGCGAGTTGTCGCCCCGCTTAATGCCGGGGGCGTTGACATAGCCGGGTTCCACCTCGCCACTGCGGTCGGCCAGCACGGCGGCCATGCTGCTTGAACTGGTTTCGTTGAGCACCTGGGTACCCACATAGGTGGTGCTGACATCGTCGATATAGTCGGTCCAGGTTTTACGCCAGCCATACTCCACAGTGAGGTGCATGTTGGCTGCCAGCCGCCACCGATAGCCGATGCCGAAAGGCATGGAGACCTCGATTAGCTGGTATTTCACGCGGTCGGGATAGGAGCGTGAGCCTTGTCCCTCGGTGCCGAGGGGCTGGAGTGCATACCAGTCGGTCTGGCCGGAGGAGGGCTGGGTGTACTTTGCCATGGGGTTGAACTTGAATGCACCGAAGCCACAGAAGATATAGGGCGTGGAACGCTTGTAGGCGGCGGAACGGATGCCGTAGGGGAAGAAGTTGAACTCGGCGCGTACATATCCCTCCATGATGGAGGAGCGGAAACTGAGGTTGCGGCGTGCTATATAGTCGGGATTGCCTCCCTCCACATGGCCATAGGAGGCGCCGAAAGAGAGCAGCCAACGAGTGTCGAAATTGTAACGTACAATGAGTCCTGCCGCAGGATTGACCTTGCCGAACATGCTTTGGTTATTGAGATCGCCGAGGTAGTTCATTCCTCCTACGGTAATACCCACCTCGCTCCTGTCAAGGAAATTCTGAGCCCGGAGTGGCTGGACAAGCACCAGAAGGATGGGTAGCAATAACAACCTGCGCATGTCGGAATAGCGTAATATCAACGTGCTTTGAATCAGAATTCAATCGACCAGCAGATGCTTTCCACCTGCATCAGCAGGTCGCGTTTGGTCCAAGGCTTGTTGCGTGGACAATAGACATAACCCATGAGCATGATGACATTCTTCTTGTCGGGCGACAGGAGGGTATAGGAGACATAGGGGCCTCCCATAAAATCGCCGAAGGAACGCCAGCAGCCACGTGTCTCGATGCAGTAGTTGGAGTCGAAGTCCACTTTGCGGAGAGTAATGGGTGCCAGATAATTGCCTTGTGCGTCGCGACGGCGCTCGATACCGGTATAGCTGCCATCGGCATTGCTGGGTACATTGCGTTTCATGATAGTGTCCAGACGGTCGAGGATATGCTGCTCGTCGAACACATTCTGGTTCTCGTAGGGGAAGACATCGACCAACACACCGATGCCGAAGTCTTTGGCTTCCTTGCGTATCCAGGCAAAACCATCGAGCTGTTTGGCGATGGCGAACTCGTTGGAGAACATCAGGCCGAACCCGAACTGCTTGCGGATGGCTTCATTGATTTTGAAATTCTCCATCCCCTTGAATGCCTTGATCACCCTGCGGTGTTCGGCATTGTAGACCTGGTCGAGGATATGGTGCTCGTACTTGCGCAGCATGTCGCGCAACGAGGCTTGGTCCTTGACAGCAAAGTCGAACACCACCTGCGGGGCGGCATACTCGTCGATGTGCATATACACTTTGTCGGGATTACCGGGATTGACATCACAGAAGATGATGTTGCGGTGGTTTTGGAACATCTCGGTGTTCTTGTAGGACGAAACCGGGATATTGACAATGTCGAACATCTTCTCCGGGACAGGCAGTCCTATCTGGGGACGTCCAAAGAGGGAGTCGATTAAGGCCTTGGTCTCACCACGATACACATCCTTGTCAGCCACAATCATCAACTCGAGGGTCTTTCCGGAAGAGCCTTTCTTTTTGGGAGGCTCGGATGATTTGGGATTGCATGCTGAGAGTGTCAATGCCACAAGCAGCATGAGTGAGAGCATCTTTTTCATTTTTACGGGGCTTTATGGGGTTTGTTTACTATGATAACGACACTTGGGGCTAAAAATTGCCCTCCGCCTAAAATATTATCTGGGGGTTTTGGAATACCATGCGAAGAAGTCCTCGATAGCGCGGGAAACGGGGGTTCGAGGCAGCGCAAGGTCGTTAACGGCATGCCCATTGTCGTAGTACTCGCATACCATCAGCTGCCGGACGTTGCGCGAAGAAAGCTGTGTGGCGATGCCACAGTGCCTCAGCAAGTCGCCCAACCATCCTGCCAACCGCAGCAATCCATTGGGGAGCGGCAAGACGAGCTGCCGATAGTGGCATACCTTCGCCTGCAGACGGTAAAACTGACGCAAGGAAAGGTTCTCCCCGGTGAGGAGATAACGGTCTCCATGATGTCCCATAGTGAGGGCATTCACGATGGCGGTGGCGGCATCGGCAACATGGACGAAACTTTTCCCACCCTTCGGAGAGACCATCAACGGTTTGCGGTACCCGGCAAGCAGAAGGGCACCGGAGGAGGGTTTGGTGTCGTAAGGTCCCACCATGAATCCTGGATTGACGATGACGATATGCCAGTCGGTATAGCGCCGCGCTGCCTGAATCAGGTAGTCCTCCCCTTCTTTCTTGCTGCGCCCATAATACGAGTTGCTGAAAGGGGGCTGCATCGGTTCGAGCTCGGTGGCCAGCCGGAACGAGATGCCGTAGCCGATGGTGTTGGCCGTGCTGGTATGGACAAGACGGCAGATACCCATCTGCGACATCAGACTTACTAATCTTTGACACAGATGGGTATTGACTGGTAGATAGTCCTCGTAATGGAGGAGCGACATATCGGTGGTGCCGGCGCAGTTGACGATGGCATCACAGCCTTGTGCGGCACGGTATAAGTCGTCGTCGCTGAGCAACGAACCCTCGAAAACAGTGAGCAACGAGGATGACTGGGGGAAATCCTGCGCATGCAACATGGCCGGGTTGCGCACCAAGGCATGCACCTCGGTCCCTTGCCCTAGTAAAATCCTCAACACATTATGGCCAAGAAGGCCATTGCCTCCCAATAACAGAACAGTCATATCATCCTACATTGCACCCTGGGGTGACCAACTGGCTTGGTGACACCAGGATGAGGCGGCCGTCCTTGTCCTCGGCACTGAGAATCATACCTTGGCTTTCGACACCTTTCAGTTTGCGCGGAGCAAAGTTTGCGATAAAGCAGACCTGCATGCCCACCAGCTTCTCAGGCTCGGGATAGTACTTGGCTATGCCACTGACAATGGTACGTGTGCCCATGCCGTCTTCTATCTTAAACTGCAGGAGCTTGTCGGCCTTCGGCACCTTGGTGCATTCGAGCACAGTGCCCACACGGATGTCCATCTTGCCAAAGTCTTCGAAAGAGACTGTCTCTTTCACTTCATTGGGCTGCCAGGCATTGAGCTCGTTCTGACGCTTGGTCTCAAGCAGTTTGTTCACCTGGGCCTCGATGGTGGCATCGTCTATCTGCTCAAAGAGGAGTTCGGGTTTCTCAATCACATGGCCCTCCATCAGCAGGTTGGCGTTGCCTGCATGCTGCCATCCCATGGCGGGCAGATTCATGATGCGGTGCATCTTGTCGGCCGTGAAGGGGATGAACGGTGCACAAAGGACTGCGAGATTGGCGCAAATCTGCAAGGAGAGGTTGAGGACAGTAGCCGTACGCTCGGGATCGGTCTTTATCAGTTTCCACGGTTCGGTGTCCGTCAGATACTTGTTGCCCAAACGGGCCAGATTCATCATCTCGGCCAAGGCCTCGCGGAAGCGGTAGCTCTCGATGCTGCGTCCCACCTTTTCGGGGTAGGTGGCCATCTCCTTGATAATCTCTTGGTCAAGCTCGTTCCACGCACCGGGAGCGGGGACCTTGCCACCATAGAACTTGTGCGTGAGCACCAGTGTACGGTTGACAAAATTGCCGAGGATTGCCACCAGTTCGGAATTGTTCTTCAACTGGAAATCCTTCCACGTAAAGTCGTTGTCCTTGGTTTCGGGAGCATTGCTGCAAAGGGTGTAGCGCAGCACATCCTGTTTGCCGGGGAACTCTTGCAGATATTCGTGCAGCCAGACAGCCCAGTTGCGCGAGGTGCTTATCTTGTCCCCTTCGAGGTTGAGGAACTCGTTGGCGGGCACGTTTGCGGGGAGGATATAGCTGCCTTCGGCCTTCAGCATGGCGGGGAAGATGATGCAGTGGAACACAATATTGTCTTTGCCGATGAAGTGAACCAGCTTGGTGTCTTTGTCCTTCCACCATTTCTCCCAGTCGTCGCCTTTCAGCTGTTTGGTGAAACTGATGTAACCGATGGGAGCATCGAACCATACATACAGCACTTTGCCTTCGGTGCCCTCGATAGGCACTTTCACACCCCAGTCGAGGTCGCGGGTGACGGCACGGGGCTGAAGACCGGCGTCAATCCACGATTTGCACTGACCATACACATTGGTCTTCCAGTCGCTCTTATGCTGCTGCAGAATCCATTCGCGCAGCCAAGGTTCATCCTGGTCGAGGGGGAGATACCAATGCTTCGTCTCGCGCATGACGGGGGGATTGCCACTGAGCATCGATTTGGGGTTAATCAGGTCGGTGGCATTCAAAGAGGTACCGCACGCCTCGCACTGGTCGCCATAAGCGTGGTCGTTGCCGCAGTGGGGACATGTGCCTGTAATGTAGCGGTCTGCCAGAAACTGATGAGCCTCCTCGTCGTAATACTGCATCGAGGTCTTTTCTATAAATTTGCCCTCGTCGTAGAGTTTCTTGAAATAGGCAGAGGCTGTGGCATGATGCTCGGGACAGGAAGTACGGCTGTAGATGTCGAACGAGATTCCCAACTCGGCGAAAGAGTCTTTGATAATCTTGTGGTAGCGGTCCACGATGTCCTGGGGAGTGACGCCTTCTTTGCGGGCTTTGATGGTGATGGGCACACCGTGCTCATCGCTGCCGCCAATGAACATCACATCCTCGCCCTGGGCACGAAGATAGCGGACGTAGACATCGGCAGGGACATAGACACCTGCCAAATGTCCGATATGGACAGGTCCATTGGCATAAGGCAATGCCGAGGTGACAGTATAACGCTTAAATTGCTTGTCTTTTTCGCTGTATGTCATTTTGATTAGTTCTTGTATGTGTAAATAATCTCAGTATCACTGATGACTTTGGTGGGGTAATGCTTGTCGTTGTATTCGTAGCTATATTCGGCAAACGTATCTTCCGGTCTGCGGAAAAGCTCTTGGGTCTGACCCATCACGGAGATGGCAATTGCAACGTCGAAATGGTTCTCCTGATTCAGAATATTGGCTCTGGAGAGGGTGAGCTGGCTGAACACCTCTCCCCAGTTGCAGAACATGGGGTTGTACATGTTGTCGTAGGTGGCCACTATGGTGTCGGAAAGAGTCACCTGCAACGGGAGATTGCCCCCAGTCATAGCCATGACCATCTGAATGATAGACAGATATTGTTCAGGGATTTCAAAGAAATTCTGGACAAACTCCAAGTCTTCCGAAGTGACATTCACCACGAAAGAGCCATTCAGAATCTGTTTGTCGACATTCTCGCCATTCCATTCCAAGTTCATCGTAAAGCTCTTGTTGGCAATACTGAACTTCGAGTCGTTCTGTGCTTTGGCTATCTTGGCCATCTGGACCATCGTCTCAGCTGTCCGGGTCCCCACCAGTTTCTCAAAAAACGAGCCTTGGCCCAGCAGCTGTGCGGCCAGATTCATGAGGAAGTTATCGTCAATCGTTATCACGCCTCCGCTGATCTTCCCAGCCTCATTGTGCTGGAGATCGATGGACACGGCAAGTTCTTCTTCGTAGTAAACCTCACACTTGGTCATCTGTTCGCCGGTGTAGGTATAGCGCAGCTCCTCGCCCAGCCCCTGGTTGGATACCACTTTGGTGATCAGGTCTCCGTTATAGCTGTAGCTCTTGTCGCCTTCACCTGTCCAAGTGATATGGTCCAGATTATCACCGAGCCAGCTCCACTCTTGAACGATGTTTCCATTCTCGCTCACAGTGGCGACCTTCATGATGGGATGGTACACACCCTCTTTATAGACCGGTATGGGATTCTCTACGACTGGTTCCTTCTCCTTTTTGCACGACGCAACCGAGACAAGCAGCGCCAGTGTGCACAACGTGACAAATAATTTCTTCATGACTACGGGATTTTATAGGTTTAATGGGAATGGGTTGATACGCATCAGATAGCCTTCTTGGCCGTGGTGGTACGTTTAGGGGCGGCCTTGGCTTGTGTGGTGGCCTTGGGTGCAGCCTGCTTGGGGGCGACGGGCTTCTTGGGCGTAGCGGGTTTCTTGGTGGCAGGAGCGTCGGCGGTCTCTTCGGCCTTCTCCTCTTCTTCCTCAGCCGTCAGCTTACCGGCAGCGAGCAGGATGTTATACCACGAGAACAACTTCTTGGCATCCGAAGTGTGCACACGGTCGGCGTCGTAGTTGGGCAGCACTTTGGCCAACAAGTCGAACAGCTCCTTGCTGTCTGCCTTCTTGGGGTCGAAGTCGGTGGGTTTGCCTTCCAAGATATTATAGGCATTTTGGAATATCTCTTCAAGGGGTTTTTCATCTTCGGTAGTGAACATGCGTATTTCGCTCAACTGGCTGATGCTATTGCTCGAGAATACGGGGAATTTCTGTCCGTTGACAAGGTTTTTGACGATAGCTCCGTTTTTCGTTCTGGAGACCATTTCATTCAAGTCGGGTTTGCCCGAAATAGCTAAGATGTTTGTTAAATCCATTGTGTATGATATTATTTTAAAACTCACAAGTAACGCGGAATTGCATTTATTATTATAAAGCCGCAGGAAAAAAAATCATTCTTTATGGAAACGCACCAGCCCGGCTACCGGCGACGGCACCATAACACCCAACGGCACACCGTTTCCTGCAGCCGCTTGGCGGATTTCCGCCTCGAACGAGGAGACCAACCCGCCCACCATGTGGAGAGGCAGCGAGGCGTGCTCTCCGAAATAGGTCATCTGCTCGAAGTATGCCTGGAAGCAGTTGCGCAGCACCTCCTGCATGTATTGCTTGTCCTTATGGCTAGCGGCAAAGGATGCAAGCGAGGCCAGGAAACGATTCGGGAACGGACGGCGGTAGATGCAATCGATAAACTCGGCGGTGGTATAGGGGTAATCATCATGGAACATGACTCTTAAATCCTCCGGCATCCGCTCTTCGAGGTAGTCTTTCAGCAGTCTTTTACCGATATGGTTGCCCGACCCCTCATCGCCCAGAATAAAGCCTGTCGACACGCGTTGAAGGGCTACGCGTTGTCCGTTGTAATAGCACATATTGCTTCCCGTGCCAAGTATGCCCACCATGCCTTCGTTGCCGCCACAGGTGGCCCTGCAAGCTCCCAGCAAGTCACTATTCACCTCCATGCTGTCAAAGGGCAGCGTCTCTCCCATCCATTCCCTCACACGCTGGCAGGCACTCTCCGTACCGCAGCCGGCACCGTAGAAGAACACCTGTTCCACCCTCACGCCTTCGAGGCCCAACTGGCCACACAGCTGTTTGCCCACCGACGAGAAAACAGCCCGGTCGGCCAACCAAGGGTTGAGACCTTCGGTGACACAATGGCTTTCCTGCTCACCATTCAGCAATACCCAGTGCGTCTTGGTGCTACCGCTGTCGGCAATCAATCTCATAGAAGCGCTGGTCCTAGATAATGCCTATGATGTCGTTGATATCATCGATATGATGACGCTGGCAGTAGTCCTGCAGCCCGTCCACAATCTTCACGGTCACCGCAGGGTCGAGGAAGTTGGCAGTGCCTACCTCGATGGCTTTGGCTCCGGCCATGAGGAACTCCAACGCATCGGCGGCACAGCTGATGCCGCCAAGACCCACCACGGGGATCTGCACAGCATGGGCCACCTGCCACACCATGCGCACAGCCACAGGCTTGACGCAGGGGCCGCTCAAGCCACCCGTGATGGTGCTGAGGTAAGGCCGCTGACGCTCCACGTCGATGGCCATTCCAAGCATCGTGTTAATCAACGACACACTGTCGGCTCCCGCCTGCTCCACCGCTTTGGCAATGTCCACCACGCTGGTTACGTTGGGGGTGAGCTTTACTATCAGCGTCTTATGATACACTTTGCGCACCTCGCTGACCACCTGTGCGGCCATTTCGGGATTAGTGCCGAACCCCATGCCGCCCTTTTTCACATTGGGACAGCTGATGTTCAACTCAATGCCCGGAATATTGTCGAGCTCGTCAATCTGCTCTGCCACGCTGCAATACTCCTCTATCGACGAGCCGCTGACGTTCACCAGAATATTGGTGTCGATGTCTTTGATACGGGGATACACCTCCTTGCAGAAAGTGGCAACACCAACATTCTGCAGTCCTACGGCATTCAGCATGCCCGCAGGGGTCTCGGCCATACGCGGATAGGGGTTGCCCTGACGGCGTTCGCCGGTAGTGCCTTTCACTATGATACCGCCCAGACGGCTTAAATTAATGAAGTCGGCGAACTCCTCGCCATAACCGAAAGTGCCGGAAGCCGTCATCACCGGATTCTTCAGCACGATATTGTGTATCTTGGTCTCTAACTTTGCCATGATGTTTCAGTTTTATTTGGTTGCCTCCAACCATTTGGTCAATCTTCTCACATCAAACACAGGCCCCTCCTTGCACACACACTTGTGCCCTTCGTCGGTGTCGCACACACAGCACAGGCAGGCACCGATGCCGCAGGCCATCATATTCTCCAACGACACCTCGCAAGGGATACCTTTCTCCAACGCATAGCGCCCCACCGCCTTCATCATCGGCGTCGGTCCGCAGGTGCATATCTGGTCGTAGTCGCCCGCGAAAGCAGTGTGCTGTGTCACCAATCCCTTCTCACCCAGACTGCCGTCCTCGGTGGCGTAGCATACCTTGCCATACTGTCCGAACGCATCGCGCACAGGTATCAACTCCTTGGTGCGGCCACCCAGCAGGATGGTCGGCACCACACCCTTGGCCTGATAGCACTTGGCCAGATGGAACAACGGAGCGATGCCGGCACCGCCGCCAACCAGCAAGGGGCGCTTGCCTTCCACACTGAACCCATGTCCCAGCGGATATACCAGGTTCAACTCCTCCCCTACCTTCAGTTCCGACAGTTGCCGTGTGCCTTTGCCCACAATCTGGATGAGCAGGGTGAGGGTGTTCCGCTCCGCATCCACATCGTGGATTGAGATAGGTCTGCGCAACAGCACCTCGCGGCAATGGCGCACTTCCACCTCCACAAACTGGCCGGCAGCAATCGGGGGCAATTGGCCGGGATGACGCAGCGTCAGCGAGAAATACTGCTCGCCCAACTGCGTTCTGTTTTCAATGACAAAATCGGTGATATGTTTCATACAACGCTCTATTTATCTCATTTTACCGCCTTCCGCCTTCAGGGCGACAGGCATTTCAAAATGCAAAAATACGAAAAAAAATCGTACCTTTGCAAATTCAAACAAAGAAAACCAATGGAATTACCCTCGAACACATTGGCCAATGCCGTCGAACACCTCTCCTCCCTCCCGGGTGTAGGCAAGCGTTCCGCTCTCCGGTTCGCCCTCCATCTGCTCAAACAACCGGCCGACGAGGTGCTGCTTCTCGCCGACGCTGTCCACCGCCTCACCACCGACATCCACTACTGCCACATCTGCCACTGTCTCAGCGACACCGACACCTGTCCCATCTGCGCCAGCCCCAAGCGGAACCAAAGCATCGTCTGCGTGGTGGAGAATGTGCAGGACGTGATGGCCATCGAAAACACCCAGCAATACCAAGGTCTCTACCACGTTCTGGGCGGCGTCATCTCGCCCATCGACGGCATCGGCATCCGCGACCTCAATATCGATACCCTCGTCCAGCGTGTCCAGCAGGGCATCCCCGCCCACATCGACGAGGTCATCCTGGCCCTGCCTACCACCATGGAAGGCGACACCACCGCTTTCTATCTCAACAAACAGCTGGCTCCTCTTGGTGTCAAAATCACTACCATCGCCCGCGGCATCGCCATCGGCGACAACCTCGAATACGCCGACGAGATCACCCTCGGCCGCAGCATTGTCAACCGCATCCCCTTTGCATAACAGATTCAACATCATACAATCTAACCGACATGAAACGTTCTTTTCTCATCCTTATGCTCACCGCTCTCGCCTTCACGGCCTGTGGCCAGAACATCGAACAGACACCGCAACCCGCTGTGCAGCCTGTGAAACAAGACGACCAGTTGCTGCTGGACATCGGCGAGATGCTCCTTGTGGGGTTCCGCGGCACCACCCTCAAGGCCGACAACCACATCATCCGCGACATCCAGCAATACCATGTGGGCAGTGTCATCCTCTTTGAATACGACGCTCCCACCGGCACCCGCCACCGCAACGTCCTGTCACCCGACCAGCTCAAGACGCTCTGCTCCGACCTGCAGAAGTACGCCGACGGCAACCTGCTTATCGGCATCGACCAGGAAGGCGGCAACGTGACCCGCATGCGTGCCCGCGACGGATTCCCCGCCACCATGACCGCCCAGGCCTCCGCCAAAGGGGGCGACGACAGCGTGGCCCGCAATGCCGCTATCATCGCTCAGGAACTCAGCGAGGCAGGCGTCAACCTCGACTTCGCACCCTGCGTGGATGTGAACATCAACCCTGCCTGTCCCGTCATCGGCAAGCTGGGACGCAGCTTCTCCTCCAACCCCGCCACCGTCACCCGGTGCGCCACAATATGGCTCGACGAGCTGAACAAAAAGCAGGTCATCGGCTGCCTAAAACACTTCCCCGGACACGGAAGTGCCACCGGCGACACCCACGCGGGTCTTGTCGACGTTTCCGACACCTGGAAAGAAACAGAACTGGAGCCTTACCGCACTCTTATCGACAAAGGCATTGTCGACATGGTGATGGTGGCGCATGTCGTCAACCGCAACCTCGGCGACAACCTTCCCGCCTCCCTCTCCCCTGTCATAGTCAAAGAACTGCTCCGCAACCAACTTGGTTTCAACGGGGTGGTGGTCACCGACGACCTCGCTATGGGGGCCATCACCAGCCACTACGGGTTTGAGGAAGCCCTGCGACTGGCTATCGTTGCAGGATGCGACCTCCTCTGCCTATCCAACAACGGAGGGGGCTACGACGCCAATGTGGTGCCCCGCGCCGTCGACACCATCCTCCAGCTGGTGAAGAGCGGACAACTGTCGGCCGACGACATCCATGCCTCCGCCGAACGCGTCCGCGCACTGAAAAAGAAGCTCAAGTAATCCTTTGGGAGCCTTCCCAGAGGGGTGAGGTATGAATAACGCTGTAGTGCGGTGATGATCTGAAGCAAACTGCTGCGTCCCGTCAGGGACTCGACACGAAAAAAAGAACCTGACTATATCCAACTGGTGAGACTCAGCAACCCCGTCGCCATCAGGTAACGGGCCATCTTGCCAATAAACATCAGCACCAGCGTCCACCATGGGTTCACCCGCATCAGTCCCATGGCGATGGCTATCAAGTCCCCCACTACGGGCAACCACGTCAGCAATGCCGCCCACACACCATAGCGCGCCACCCTGTCGTGCACCTTCATCAGTTTCTCCTTCTTCACCCTGAGGTACTTCTCAAGCCAATCCCACTTGCAGAGCCATCCCAACAGGTAACTAATCATCCCCCCTGTTGTGTTGCCCAAGGTAGCCACCAGCGTGACCACCCACTTGCTGTACCCCATCAGCAAAGCTCCTGCCAACAAGGTCTCAGAAGCGAACGGTACCACCGTCGCCGCCAGCATACATCCGATAAAGAGGCCTAGAAGCCCTAAGTTTTCAAGCATACACCCCTTAACGCCATCCATCCGTATTTATTGCTTCAGGCAACCACCAATAATCTCATGCGTTTCTTTTCTCCACGTATCTCGCGTATCACAAGTATAATTTTTATATGTGTAATACATGTGATACGTGGAGACTTCGTGATTTTATATACGTGTAATTCGTGTGATACGTGGAGACTTCGTGCTTTTATTTACGTGTAATACGTGTGATACGTGGAGACTTTATGATTTTATATACGTGTAAAACGAGTGATACGTGGAGACTTCGTGATTTTATATACGTGTAATACGTGTGATACGTGGAGACTTCTTGTGGCGATTTGGGTTTATCATGAATGCCCTTCCAAGGCAATTTTTAGAGGTTAACTTCACCGATATGACTATTTGCAGGCACGGCAATCGTCTACTATCCCCCGCCACGATTGCGGTGCATCCCCTACGGCTGTTCACCTTCGGAGGAACTCGGCAGATTGCGTGAGCCCCCTTTGCACCCCTCTGCCTTGCCCCTCCCGTCACTCCTGGGAGTGGAGTTAGGGTGGAGATAGACTGGAGTTAGGATGGAGATAGGGTGGAGAAACACGCTCTTCTCAGCCTTGTGGGTCGTGCCTTTTTCGAGCTGCAAAGAAACGACCTTCATGTTACGGCCACACGACCGTTACAGCGTTACAGTACAAAAAATGTTATGCCGAAAGCAAATAGAATTTTTTTATCCCAAATCGGTCATTAGCCGACTTATCAATCGGGATAACCGCACTCAGCGGACGGCACGCATGGCCCACTTGGGCCGTTCAATCTCGGCTCGATGTTGCCTGCTTCTCGGCTTGTTTTCCGTTATCATATCGAGTAACGAAGCTATAACGATACTATTACGATGCAGGATTGAACGGCCCCTCTCCGTAGCGAGGGGAAAACGTTGCCGCTCCATGGCGCAGGGCGAGCAGGCAGAACAAGGTAAGGGGCAAGGGTTATCCCAGTACATTGCATGATTCGGCAGTTAAACCGTAGGAGTTTTCGGTTTCCTAACGACCGATTTGGGTTTATTATTATTTCGGTGTATAGCGAACGCCTCACGGCAACTGAAACGCCGTAACGCCACCGCTTATTAATTACGCCTACACAAACACAAGTCGCTGACAAACACTAATCAAGGATATAATTCAGAAAAATGTATGCTCTCAGAATCCGAATAAAACTGATACCAACTAATGTACGAACAGTATCTAAGTATAGCCATTTTTATACATATTGCCCAATAAACCATGTACTCTAGTGACAATGGAGTGTCTCTTTATCTAATAGAAATATAGGCATTTGTTTTGATTCTGACAGAAAAAAGTGTTTGATTTGGAAAAAATGTGTATATTTGCAACCGCTTACAAATGAAGAACTGAAAGAGGAATACGAAAAGGCAAATAGAATAGAATCACTTTTTTAATTCTTCAGGTCATTCTTGAAAATATGGATTCTTTAACTCATTTCAGGACGATAGAGGAACTTGTAAAGATGCTTGACAGGGAGAAGGTGCTGTTCCGAGATATGTTCGAGCGGCGCAAGTCACTCTCCTACCGCACAGACTTCGCTATGGAAATTGTAGACTATAAGCGAGAACGGGTGCAATATCTCATCGAACATGGAGTGATGCACGAGAATGGCGACTTTCTGGAGATGGAGGATGTGTATGTGCAGTTCTTCGAGGAAGTGCTTGACATGAATGAGGAAATCAGTGTGGCGAGCGTCCGAGAGCACATCAATGCGCTGAAGGAAAATATTGGCTACTATCTTGAGGAGACAAACGAACACAGGAAGTCACAGTATCAGAGCAATGTCAGGAAGATGCTTCGACGCATCGGACTGAGGACGCTGAAGAATGTGATTGACTTGAAACGCAATGTGGATGTGGCCTACAAGCAGGAGCCCAACTACAAGATAAAGAAGACGCGACTGGAGAATTTGGATGAGAAACGGAAAGGCATTAAACAGTTGATAGCAGAGTGCGAGAAGATGATGGATGGTGAGGTGGTATTCTTTAAAATGGCTGCTGACCCAGATATGCAACGCACGACGATGGATGTCCGCAATGATTTCACAGAAGCTGACCATAACCTGCTGGAAATTGAGAAGCAGATTATTGACTATATCAACCAGATTGAGCAACAGAGCCTGCTGCTGAAGAAAATACGTCGATTGAATTATCTGAAAGACCAGTTGACATGGAGAGAAGACACTAATGTGGTACGTGTGTTGGACGCTGACAATCCGTTGTGGATGGAGAAAAGGCCCTACAACCGTATCTTTCTTTCGGTGGATATGCTCCGTAGCAATGAAGAAGCCTACGCATTAATACAAAAAATAGCCGGAAAGAATGATATTCGTCGGTTAGCAAGGACAGAGGCAGACCCGCTGGATGAAGTATTTTTGAATGACGACATAGAAGAAGTGAACAGCGTTAACACGACAGAACTATGGAATGCTTTCAAGGCACAGGGGCAACATTTGTTCTCATTCATCAGAAACTATATCTACCATCAGCCACGGACTCTGAATGACCACATTATCCTCTATTGCCAGATGGCAACTCAACATAGTGATGACCTGCGCATTACTGACAACTACGAGACTTTTGAAAACGTTGAATATGCACTGATATATGCGAATTAATACACAACGAATATTTGAACGGATGAGCAAGGGCGGTTTCCTCTCTGTTGACAGTACCGACCAGGAGGTAAAGCACCTGTACGACGATATCGAGGAAAACTATTCCGACTACGAAACCTATTTCCTTGAGTTAGGCCTACGACTGGAGTCGGGAGACGGCTATTACTACTTTGCCCGCACACAGGAGGCAAAGCAAACCATTGAGCAGAAATTGCAGAGTTTTGCACAATGGGTGGATATTCTGGATTTCTTGAAAACATACGATATCACATTCTCCACAGGCTTCCAGTTTCGTTCCACTCACATTTTGGAACGTATCAACCTCGATATAGAACTACGCGACAAAGCCCGCAAACTGTTCCGCAAGCAGAACACCAATCAGGAGATTGTTGAAAAACTCATCAATGAACTCACCAACATGGGTTTTGCCGAACTCATTAACGAGGAGGATGGCACCTACAAAGTAACCGCCGCCTTCCACTATGCTGAGGATATGGTAAACCTGATAACTATCTATAACGAAGAGGAGGTACCTGAGCTATGAGACATCTGAACAAAATCATATTCCTAAACTCGGCAAACATACCATACGCAGAGGTGCAGTTGGATGGCAATGTGCATTTCGCGGGAACACAGGGTGTAGGTAAGAGTACGGTATTGAGGGCATTGCTGTTCTTCTATAATGCCGACAAAATGCGTCTTGGAATACAGCAGGGTCAGAAGTCTTTCGAAGAGTTCTATTTCCGTTATAGTAACTCGTACATCATTTATGAAGTGAAGACAGAGCATAGTGCATATTCCATTATGACCTACCGTAGTCAAGGGAAGGCTGTGTTCCGCTTTATTGATGCCCCGTATCAGAAATCATGGTTTGTGGATGACAGCGGACGAGTAGAAAGTGACTGGATTCGAATTCGTGAACACATAGGTAACAAAGAAATTAGCGCAAAGATTGAGACCTACGAACAATACCGCAACATCATCTTTGGCAACACTCATGACCGCAGTCATCGCTACGACAAATATGCCATCGTAGAAAGTCCGAAGTATCAAAACATACCGCGAATCATCCAGAACGTATTTCTTAACAGCAAACTCGATGCCGATTTTGTGAAGAACACCATTATTCAGTCGATGACGGACGAGGAGGACAGCATCCGTCTGTCTGATTATCGTCATCTGGTGGCTGATTTTGAGCAGGAATTCGACGAGATTGACTGTTGGTACAAGAAAGACAGTAGTGGAGAGATTATAGTACGCAAAAAAGCAACAAAGGTGGTTGAAACCTATCATCTGCTTATTGCACTTGACTACGAAATGACACAAACATGGCATCAGCTGAACCATGTGGTGGGTTATACCCATGAGCAATTGCCACTGGTGGAAGAAGAAATTCATGAGATACGGGGAAGTCTTGGAAAAATTAAGGAAAAAATTGACGCTATACAGCTGGAATACGAGAAGGAACACGACAGGTTGACGAAAGAAATCAGCAAGCGGGAGCAACGCCTGGATGATATTCGCAAGAAACGCAAGCATTATGAGGGAATAGGCATTAAGGCTATCATCGAACAGGTTGAACAGGAGCCTAAACTTATTAACGAGAAGACTCAAAAAGAAAAACTGCTTCATGTTTTAGAGGAACAGTATAAG
The DNA here is from genome assembly GCA_017550405.1 of Bacteroidales bacterium. Classification (GTDB taxonomy): domain Bacteria; phylum Bacteroidota; class Bacteroidia; order Bacteroidales; family P3; genus Colimorpha. Next base: position 4,291 of record JAFZPH010000016.1, on the reverse strand, counting down.
GATGTGACGGAGAAATACAAAGCACTTTTCGCTGCTCTTGAAGACGAGTGGAGTAAGTTTGAAATTGCTATGAAGGAAAAATTGCAACGCTATCGAGACAGTATTCAAACGGAGAGAGACAGATGCGTAAAGATACGGGACCAACGAAAGAAATCTGTTGAGGATGCGTACAGCGTATGGCTTTCAGCATCAGACGAACGACTCACAACGTTTCAAGTGAATCATAATCTGGCAGACAAGCGCCTGTCCGAATTGAAATACTGGCACCCGATGGAGAAAGAGACATCGAGTTGCAAGGAGGATATACGATATTTGCAAATACAGGAACAAGAGTTGAAGAGTCAGCTTTCTGTTACGACCAACTGTTTGAAAGCGCTTCGTCAGGAATTAGAGTTAAAGGATGAACAAATAAAGCTTGACTACGCTCGCAGACATGAAGAGGCACAGGGACAACTGAATAAACTACAGGCAGAACTGGCAGAAACAGAAGCCTTGCTCGCCCGTTGGAAAGGTTCTTTATACGACTGGTTAACTCAGAACAAACCTGGATGGGAGGATACCATTGGCAAGGTTGTCGATGAACAGCAGGTGCTCTATGCGCAAGGATTGTCACCTCAATTATCAAATAATGGCAACCTTTTTGGCGTCAGCCTCAACCTTGAAGCCATACCTATTCACCATCGCACGCCAGATGACTATCGTAGTTTACAAAAACAGCAAGCAGAGGCTGTGTCTACAAAGAAGAATGAGATGGTAAACCTCCAGATTCAATGCGAAAACGAGCAAGAGAGTCTGCGCAATAACTATAGAGGACGAATTTCAGAACTCAGTGAGAAAGAGACCATTCAGAGATTCCAGTTGGGACAAATCCCCATAAAAATAAAGGATGCCGAGACTCGTTTGCATCAAGCAGAGAAGAAGGAACAGGAGATGGTTACCGCAGAGCGCGAAAAGAGGATGACTGTTTATAACGAGACTCGTTTGGCATTGGAAAACGAGAAAACAGACAGAGCCAGCCAGCGGACCAAACGCGACAAGAACTGGAAGGCTGCTGACACGGAATATAACGCTGCCATTCGCAATCTGGATAGCCAATTCGATGCCTTCCGTCAGAAACAAACTGAGGAGAAAGCAAACAAGAAAAATGATATTGATGAACGACGGCTGATGCTGGAGCGACAGGAACGTGACGAGCTGAAGGGCAAGGGAGCGGATACCAATGCCCTTGACCTATGTCGTCACGACCTTGCCAGCGTGCAAACCGCATTAGATAAGATAAGCGAGCAGAGGCACTTTGTTATTGAATACCGTAAGGACGAAGAAGAACTTTTCTCGCATGAGCAAGTGTTCCGTGAAGAAAAGAAGCTATTCGAGGCAAAGGATGCCAATAACCATCAGCAATATGAGGTCAAAAGAAAACGCCTCGAATCAGAACTGACGGAGAAAACCGAGCAAATCAAACAGAAGCAATCTGCCGTTGATACGATGAAGGATGGTCTGAAACAGTATAATCAACTCTGTCAGGTTGAGAACATCTTGCCAGAAGTTTTTCTGAACGACGATGTGGTATTGCCATCATCAACGGCTTTGACAGACCTTGTGGTACAGATGCGTGGAGCAGTCAACAAGAAACGTCAGAAGATGGAGGAGCTGAAGCGTGCTACCAACTCGTTCAATTCCCATTTTGGTGTCAACAACACTTTCCATTTTATCACTCCGCAATATGATGAAGACTATCTGAGCTTCGCCCTCAACCTGCAGGAATTCATCGAGAACGACAAGATTGAGGTGTATCGTTCACGTGTCAGCGACCACTATAACACCATCTTGCGCAGTGTTTCCCGTGAAGTTGGAATGTTGATGAATCACTCAGCAGAAATCCGGAGTATCATAGCTGAAGTAAACCGCGACTTCCAGGAACGGAACTTCGCTGGCGTCATTCACAGCATTGAACTGAGGGCAGAAGAATCGTCCGACCGGATGATACTTCTGCTGCGTCAGATTCGAGATTTTACAGAAGAAAACTCTCTGACTATCGGTGAGTTAAACCTATTCTCTGGCGAAGACCATGACAAGGTGAACGAAAAGGTGGTAGATTATCTGAAGAAATTCATGAAACAGCTACAAAAGGAACCTTCACGGACAGAACTTACACTTAGCGATACGTTCCGTCTGCAGTTCCGCATTCAGGAGAATGATAATAATACAGGCTGGGTGGAACGTATCAACAACGTAGGTTCCGATGGCACTGATATTCTGGTGAAAGCAATGGTGAACATTATGCTCATCAATGTGTTCAAGACCAGAGCCTCGCGTAAGAATGGCGATTTTATCATCCATTGTATGATGGACGAGGTTGGGAAACTGCATCCAAGCAATGTGAGTGGTATCCTGCAGTTCGCCAATGTGCGTAACATCTATCTGATCAACAGTTCGCCAATGGGGTATAATGCTGACCTATATAAGTACAACTATCTGCTGACAAAGGACGGCAAGTCGCAGACGCACATTAAGCGTCTGATGACAATTAATTCGTGATGAAATTATCTAAGACCTTGACGAATGCATTGCTACAACTCCTGAACGGCGAGACGGTTGCTGCAAGTCTGTTGAGGAAGGACTTCGCAGACATCTTGTTGGCAGAAGGGATGCTGACAATACAGACGCATGGTAGGCACAGGAATTTCCGAGCCATTGACACTGTTGGCTTGAAAAACTTTTTGCAGACACACTATGAAGAACTGCGGATGATTGGAGATGAAACACCCCAATCATATGAGACACGCTCAGAACAGGCAGTAGAGACAGGCAACTCAAAGTTGGTTAAGGTACGCTCGTGCCCAGGATTCCCTGTTAACAGCTATCAGCCTATTAAGTGTATGTTAAATGGTGAACCGTTTGTTGTTAATCCCCCAGAAGGAAGCTTTATGTTTATCGATAATTGGCAGCAATTCGCCATTCCTGAGGATGTAATCGTGGTCGGGATAGAGAATATGGAGAACTTTCGGATGGTTCGCAGGCAACGTCAGTTGTTCGAAAGGGAGATTGGCAATGCTCCTTTACTCTTTGTGTCCCGTTATCCTCAATCAACAGATCTGCGAAAATGGCTTCAGGGCATACCCAGTAAATACGTTCATTTTGGAGATTTTGACCTGGCAGGGATTAATATCTTCTTGACAGAATTTCACAAATATCTTAGTAGCCGTTCCACATTCTTGATTCCTACAGATATTGAACAAAGGCTGGCAAAAGGCTCACAGGTTCGGTATAATGAACAATATATCAGATTTCAACATTTGTGTAGCGATGTTCCCTGCCTACAAAGATTGATAGATTTGATTAATAATTACCACAGATGTTATGATCAGGAAGGATATATCCTTTGACTATATTATTACCCTTTCTATCGGACTATATGCAAACTAGACAAAACTACTTGTAGATTGATAAAGGTGAGATTGAACCCTCTAAGGTAGTTGATATATTGATTGACAAGATGGAAGAATACGCCAACTATGGTTTCGCCCACATGCACGAGCAACTCGAAAACAACCCGAACTGCTACTTCAAAGATTCAGCATTCTTGAATGAGATACTTCCATTTGCTACTAAAGAAGGAATTCCCCCCAAGATGGTAGAGGCAGAAAGTTTGGATTGAGAAAGATATGATTTGTTTTCCACCTCAAAGATTTCAGGACATATTTAAGGTACGTAACTTATAAAAGATTCGTCCGCAAAAAGGTTGGACAGAGTCGTGAAAGGAATGCATTCCTTGTGAGAGGAAAGAAAATACCTTTGCCCTTATTACTTACTGATTGAAACCATCATCCTATCCAAACAAATAAAAGTGGCATGGTATGAGTGATTTATGTAGATATTACTAAAAGTGAGGGAAGGGTCAGTATTATTGCTGTAGATTGTTTAGCAAACATCTGAAAGCATGTACTCTATGACATGGATTTCTGCCATAGGTTGAGGAATAAAGTAAATCGCTGTATATCAATCTATCCATAAAAAGACAATTATTGCATTACATGGGTTATTTATCATGCAAAATTACACTTTTTTTGTGATATGCAAAACAAAAATGACACTTTTTACGATGTTTTATATAAAAAAATGACACTTTTTCCGTGATTATATTTGAAAAAATGACTTTCCCTAGAATTGGTTGACAGATTTGGGACGGTTAAACTGAATTGGTTTACAATATTTAGGCCATATCCCTAATCCGGCTTACACCATCACGGTATCGGTTTACACTTTTCGGTTCTTTCGCCTGTTCGAGTTT
>JAFZPH010000015.1 GCA_017550405.1 Bacteroidales bacterium | reverse complement strand
ACTGGGAAACACCCTGCAGTTGTCAACCTTTTCAGGAATACTGTCAACAATGTCAGGAAAATGTCAACCTCTCCAGTACGACGAGTGACAACCGCATCAGGAAAAAGTAAAAAAACTGTCAACCAAAATCAGGAAAAGACAATGTCCAGTTATTGAGTTACAGCGTTACAACGTTACAGTTGATGTAAAGGGTACTACCAATCCCCATGCCACACCATGAACCGCATTGCAAGCCATACAAAGAAGTTTAATTACAGCAGTTTCCCATCAGAAAGAAAGATTTTGATGGACAATAATATTGTTGTTTCAGAAAAAAAGAGTAATTTTGCAGAATAAAAAATAGCGACAATTATATACTACACCTGTCAACATCAACAATAATGGCATCTATTGCTCATAAAGAAACCCTACTTCTGGAATACAACAATGAACATGTATATGATTTTCTTGTTCAAGAGTGTATGTTAAGACCCTATCTTTGGGATAATTTCGGAGAGGGTCTGATGTCTCATACGACCAATGTAGAATTCTGGGATAATCTAAGTGAAGAATTAGATTGTTTCCGTGTTTGTGTCGAATGTGGCAAACCCATGATAGAAGGCTTTGTTGTAGATGGTCATGACACATATTGCTCTGAGAAATGCCTCCACAACCATCATACTGAAGAAGAATTCAACAAACTGTACGACGATGGCAATGGTGATACATATTGGACGACATGGTATGAAGATTCATTAACATTCAAAAGCAACAACAAATGAAACTAGCGGGTCAATATAAATAGATATCAAACTGCAGCATGAAACAATTTACCCAAGAACAACAAGTAATAGAAACAATGCGTCAGGCTGGAGGTTTTGCAACACTACGTCGACTAAACGAACTTGTGGATTTTTCGAATTGGAAAACAAAAACCCCAGAAGCAACTATTCGGAGAATTGTACAGGATAGCAAATCATTTTTCCGCATTCAACCGGGTTTATGGGCTCTAGAAGAATCAAAAGAAGAAGTTCTAAAGAAATTCAACTTAAAGCCAGGCAATCAAAAAAGCGAGGAACTATTTAGCCACGGATATTATCAAGGGCTACTGATTGAAATTGGAAAGTACCGAAAGCAGAAAACATATATTCCTGCCCAAGACAAAAACCGTAATTTTATTGGACAGCCCTTGTTGAATATAGTGGATACTATTGAGTTGCCTGATTTCACCTACGAGGAGTTAAAGCGAAAGGCACGTACTGTGGATGTAGTATGGTTTAATGAGAGGAAGATGCCTTCAGCCTTTTATGAAGTCGAACACACCACTGATATAAAAAACTCTCTCTCGAAGTTTTACGAATTACAGGATTTTAATGCTGGTTTTTTTATAGTAGCAGATTCGAGTCGTAAGAAAGAGTTTGAAGATAAAATACATGTATCCATGTTTGATTCCATACAGAGCAGAGTCTCGTTTTTAGATTATCAACGGGTAGCAATAATGTATGAAAGTCTTTCAAGAATCAAGAGTATTATATGGTGATTAAAATGAAAAAATACATATTTTACACAACAGAAGGTTACACAATCGCCCCAAACGAAGATTACAGGGTGGAAAATTGTCAAGTTCTCGGTATAGCATCTGGAAATGATTGTCAAGAAGCAAAGAGACAACTGTTAGAAGACAATCCCTGGATTACCCAAGCAGGATTCTCACCCAGTAAATTCATTGGCAGGGAACTTGTCTGATTTTCTATCAGGCACACTTATCTGTTTCAAAACCATACCGACGTGTTCGCATCAGCGGAATACTGATTTAAGTCAGCATGTGGTCAGAGGCAGTCGCTTTTCCGCTTCGCTATTGGGTATGTCCAACGGGTACTCATTTCACTTTTTGTGGTACACATTTTGTGTAATTTCATTTTTTGTTGTATCTTTGTATCACAAAAGAATTTGTTTCACATGGATAATCCGTTTATATTCAGAGCATACAAGTCGAAAGAACTGTTTTGTGACCGTCAAGAAGAGCTGAAAAAGCTGCTCACAAACGCTCTTTCAGGGGCCGATACAACCCTTATTGCACAGCGTAGAATAGGAAAAACAGGGTTGATTTTTCGTCTTTTTGATGAGATAAAGACAGAAAAAAAGCCTATCATTCCCATCTATGTCGACATTTTTGCCACCCGCTCATTGGACGATTTGGTGAGAACACTCTCCGAAGCCATCATGACAGCATTACCCGAAAAGAGCAGTATAGGGAAGAAATTCTCAAAATTCATCAAATCGCTCCGCCCGATAATCACATACGACCCCTTGACCTCTATGCCCCAAATACAACTGACGCTGCAAAATGACGTAGAAAGACAGCAGACTTTGAAGGGTTTGCTCACCTTTCTTGACAGTCAGAATGAGAAGGTGCTGCTGGCAATCGACGAATTCCAGCAGATACGGGAGTATCCCGAAACCAACGTGGAGGCTATGCTGCGGACTATCATTCAAAACCTTAACAACGTGTCATTCCTTTATTGCGGAAGCAAGCGACACATGATGCTGGATATCTTCAGCGGAGAACGCAACCCATTCTACCGGAGCACCGAATTCCTGACTTTACAGAAACTAGACCCCATCGTTTATTCTGATTTTATTGAGTCTCATTTCAAGAAAGCGGGTATCAATATTGAACACGATGCCACCGACTACATCCTCGACTGGACGCAAAGACACACCTACTTCACCCAACGGCTATGCCATACGGTGTTTGATATGGCCAAGAAAAAGGTAGATGTGGATCTTGTCAAAAAGGCTGCCGTCGAGATACTGCAAGCGGACTCAGCAGTATTTGGACAATACCATCAGCTACTGACTGCCGGGCAATGGAATCTGCTGATTGCCATTGCGAAGGAGGGAACAGTATCTAAGATAACCTCGCGCCAGTTTCTCCTAAAATACCACTTGGGGAATCCCTCCTCGGTGCTTCGCACCTTGACATCGTTGATTGAGAAAAACATCGTTGACGAGAATGTAGTGGAAGGCAACTCCATCTACAGTTTGAACGATATATTCTTGTCCCGCTGGTTAGAAGAAAAGTACTGATGAAAATTGATTTCCAATACTCGACGGATTTCCTAGGCATGAACGCCTCGGAGCTGGGGCACACCTGTATACACCTGCTGTGCACGGCGGGAGAAGGCAGCTTTGTGTTCAACGGGAAGTGCTACCATGTCGTGAAGAACGACCTGGTGGTGATGCCGCAGCCCAACAGGGCGAAGGATGTAGCCGCAGCTAATGGGATGCAGGTGGAGTGGTTCGCCGCCGACAACAAGTTCCTTCAGGGGCTGCTGCCGTCCAACAATTACAGCATCGGGGGCAGCATCAGCCTCAACCAGAACCCCATCATCAAGCTCAACGACCGCCAAGCGGCCATCATGCTGGAGGATTTCCACCGCCTGAGAGACCGCCTCAACGACCGCCATCTGCTGTTCTACCGCGAAATGATGGGGAGCCTCTGCCTGACAATGATATACGACATCTTCGAACTCCATGCCCGGCGCGAGGCCACCGACACTCACAGCGACCGCACGGCCTATATCATCAGGCAGTTGACGGACATGCTCTCAACAGGCATCAGCCGCACGGAGCGCGAAGTGAGCTACTATGCCCAACGGCTCAACGTCTCGACCAAGTACCTCTCCGCCACCGTCAAACGCGTGACAGGGCACAGCGTCAGCAGTTTCATCGACCGCGCCACCGTACCCATCCTGAAGAAATACCTCAACGACGAGCGGCTCTCGCTATCGCAGATAGCCGACCGCATGAATTTCTCCTCCCTCTCCTACTTCAGCCGCTACTGCACCAAGCACCTCGGCCAGTCGCCTAGCGACTACCGCCGCAGCCTTCAGCCAAGAAGCAGATAATCACGCATATTATTCGGATTATACAACCTCTACGTATCACGTGTATTACACGGATTATACAACCTCCACGTATCACGCGTATTACACGTATTGATAATACTTGTGATACGCGAGATACGTGGAGGTGAAAAGCACGCGAGATACGTGGAGGTAAAAAGCACGCGAGACTCGTGGAGAATCCTGAGTGGCTCAGTATAATTTGACGTGTTTCTTTCCGTTCTGGATGTAGACACCGCGGAAAGTGGCGGGGACTTCGGTGCCAAGGTAGCGGCCGTCGAGGGTGTACACACGCTGGTCGCCCGCTGACTGCTCCGGCTCAACGCTGTCGATGCCCACGGTGCCGCCGATGTGGGTCAGCGATACCGCATTGCCGCCACTGACGGTGGCATCGAGATAGCAGTTGTTCTCGAAGATACCTGTGCCACTGGCCGTGACGCCACTCTTGAGGGTAGGCGTTGTGGGAACGGAAATCACCAACCCTGACGAGTTGCCGCCTCCGGGGCCATGACCGCCACCGCCGGGACCACCGCCTGTGCTGACCTGCGGAACGTAGAAGGCAATCACTTCATCGCCGTAAGAGAGCCCATACCATGTGTTGCCGCTGACCGACGAGCTACGGTAAGTGGCCTGCGAAATCGAGCTGCCGTTTTCTACTCCGCCGACAGCAATGACGGTGCCGCCATTGATGAAGACCTTCTTGCCCTCCTCACTGTTGGCGTCAATGCCCAGTTCCGGCGAACGTGAGCCGATAGCATACACCAAACCTCCATTGAGGTAGACATTACCGTTGGCGTCGATGCCGTCATTGTTGTTAGAGTGCGAATAGACATAGCCGCCGGAGATGGTCAGGTTCTGCGCCGAGTTTATGCCGTCGTCGTAGGCGTTGATATAAATCTCACCGTCTAAGATATTGAAGTAGTTCTTGCTCTCGATACCCTCTCCGTTATAGCCGGAGGTGGTCACCTTGATTTTGCCGCCGCTGATGACTATTCCTCCACCATAGGTATAGCTGTTGCCCACCTCTGTCTTCACACCTGCCTTGATGCCTTTGGGCGAAGAGTAGTAGTCGCTGCTGATGCGGTCGAGATTGCCAGTGTAGTTGGTGTTCTCAGTGGTGCCGTTGTTGTAGTATAGGCCGCCGGAGGTGGTGACGGTGATGTCGCCGCCGCTGATGGTAAGCACGCTGTCGCATTTCATGCCCTTGCCGCCCGAGCCAGTGGCAACGAGAGTGAGGGTGCCGCCGCTGATGTTGATGTCGCCGTCGGCACTCAGGCCGCAGGCCGCCTTGGTCTCCAGGTCGTCCTCGTCCCAAGCACCTTTACCTGTGGTGGTGACGCTGATGACGGGGTCGTCGGTAATGAACATGTCGCCTGCGCATTTAATGCCTTTGGCTGCAATGGCTGAGCAGTTGATGCTGATGGTGCCACCGCTGATATAGATGTTGCCGCTGTCTTCATCCTCATGATCCTCGGTGATAGCGGTGGCAGTGTCGCCGTCCAGGTCGCACTGAATGCCGTCGTCGCCAGTGCCGCTGATGTTAATGGTGCCGCTCTCCATGAGGAAATACTGGTTGCACGAAATGCCGTCTCCCACCGCCGAAGTGATGTTGAGTGTGGCGTTCTTCAGACTGATGTACTCGCCCGCCTTGATGGCGTGCTTTACGTTGCCCACCACGTTGAGCGTGCCTTGTTGTTTGAACTCGGCGTGTCCCTTCACGTACAGGCAGCCCTTCTGAGAGCCAGTGGCAGCATCGGCCAAGGTGTTTGTTGTGCCTGTGACGACCTTCACATTGATGCGTTTGCCGTTCTGGATGTGCAAGGCTGCACCGCTATACACCGGAGTGGCATTGGTCAGCGTCAGGCCGTTGAGTTCAATGGTAGCCTTGTAGGAGCCCGACATGTAGAATTCGCCGTCGGTCGTGGTGCCGCTTAGCCTGTAGGTAATCTCGGTGGCAAGGGAATCGCTCTGAGCGATAGATACGTGAGCCCCCTGCTGGGTGACGGTCAAATACTGCGACACATTGTCGGCCACGCTTACCGTTGCCGTCGTGCCGTCATAAACAACTTCTACGATGTTGTCGTTCTGTGCCAGCACAACACTGTATGATGCGAAAGCAAACAGAATGAATAAGATGGATGTCCTTTTCATAAAAAAAGCGTATTTAATTTCATTTTGCAAAATTACGGCGAAAACGTCACCTGCACAATAACATATCGACGGCATTATTTGGCAAAAAGTCGGATTTTTGTCCTTCGTGTCAAATATAATCCGTATTTTTGCACTATGAAAACTGCACATCCATACACCCACCCGATGAACCTATTCCCACAGAAAATCAAGAAGGAAGGCATCGTGGTCTTCGACAACGTGAGGGAATTGCCCACAGGCGACAAACCTTTTGTCTCGTCCGATTATGTCATCTGCATTGGTCACCGTGGGCGCATCGAACTGATGTACGACAATATTTCCGACTATTCGGAGCAACACACCGTGGGGGTGATATTCCCCAACCACAGCCTGCGCAAGGTAAGTGTGACCGACGACTATCTGGCCACCTTAATCATAGTCGACGCCTCGGTGCTCGGCGACCCCATGCTGCAAATCATCAACCAGATGCGCTACCGCTTCGAACCGCATCCCAATGTGAAACTCGACAAACATGAATACAAGATGATAACGAGTGTTGTGGAGGGGATGCGCGAAATCAAACGACTCGGACTACCCGACAGGCGGATGCTGATGACACGACTGCTGGATTTTTTCCTGCGGCTGCTAAGCCGTTACCGCGAGGGCAAACTGAACGAAACCAACACCGACAAACAGGTCAGCGCACGGTTTCACACTTGCCTTGCACAACACTTCCGCGAACATCGCGATGTGGGCTACTATGCTGCCCAGGCCTGCCTGTCGACCAAGCATTTCAGCACCATCATCAAGCAGGAGACCGGCCACACCGCCGCCTACTGGATACATCGACAAGTGATAGTTGAAGCCAAGATGCTGCTCCACATGCGACACGACCTCACGGTGCAGGCCATCTCCGATATGCTAGGCTTCGACGAGCAGGCCACCTTCAGCCGCTATTTCCGTCGCGAGACAGGTCTTTCCCCAACGGAGTTCCGCACCAACAGCAGCACTTGAATTAATTGAGAATTGAGAGTTGAGAATTGAGAAATAGCACCGTACAGGTCTAAAATCTCAATTCCGTGAGGTTCTCTATTCAAAGGTTCCTCAAGGGAACTCGGGAAAGTAGTGTAGTTAACATGAATGCCCGACTAGGTGCGGGCGGCGGCGAGGATGCTGTCGAGGTCGATGCCACAGTCTTTGTGAAGCTGGGGAACAGGACCGTGAGTGACGAACAGGTCGGGGAGGCCAAGTATGGTGACTGGCGGGATTTCGATGCGGGGGTCGGCAGATTTGACTGCAGCAAAATGTTCCATCACAGCACTGCCCAGTCCACCCTTCTTCACTCCGTCCTCCACGGTTATGACGCGACGGAAGTGTTGCGCGAGGATGCTGTCGAGGAGTGTGGTGTCGAGGGGCTTGAGGTACCGCATGTCGTACATGGCGGCGGAGATGCCTTCGTCGGCAAGCTTGACGGCGGCCTCGAGGGCTGTGTTGCCAATATGCCCAATAGAGAGGATGGCAATGTCGGTGCCTTGATGCAGGCAGCGTCCACGGCCCACGGGGATGGCCTCGAACGTGTTGCGCCAGTCGGGATGGACACTGAGTCCACGGGGGTATCGGATGACCACGGCTCCCTGGCCGGGGAGCTGTGCGGTGTACATCATGTTGCGCAGTTCATGTTCGTCCATGGGGGCACAAATGGTGAGGTTGGGGATGGGCCTCAGGCAGGCGAGGTCGAATGCACCGTGGTGCGTGGGGCCGTCGTCACCTACCAGTCCGGCACGGTCGAGACAGAGGATGACAGGCAGGCGTTGCAGGGCTACGTCGTGGATAATCTGGTCGTAGGCGCGCTGCATGAAGGATGAGTAGATGTTGCAGAAGGGCTGCATGCCCTGGACGGCAAGCCCTGCGGCAAAAGTGACGGCGTGCTGTTCGGCAATGCCGACATCGAATGCCCGGGAGGGCATCTGCTCCATCATGATGTTGAGGGAGCATCCTGTGGGCATGGCGGGCGTGATGCCTACAATGTTGGGGTTGCGCTTGGCCAGCTCGACGATGGTGTGACCGAAGACATCCTGGTATTTGAGAGGTTTGCCTTCCGAACTGCTCTTTATCTGCATACCGGTTTCGGCATTGAAGCGTCCGGGAGCATGATAGGTGACAGGATGCCGCTCGGCGGAGCGGAGCCCCTTGCCTTTCTTGGTAATGACATGAAGCAGCTTGGGACCGCGGATGTTTTTAAGCTGTGCGAGCACCTCTACAAGTTCGGCGACATTGTGTCCGTCGATGGGACCGAAGTAGCGGAATCCCAGCGACTCGAACAGGTTGGGGGCGCCGAGGGCAGCGGTCTTGGCCATGGAGGTGGCCCGCTGGAAGAAGTTGAGGGATTTTATTTTGCGTGGGTCGCGCTCGATGCTGTCGCCGCCAAGGCGTTTCCACAGTTTTTCTTTCAGCTTGTTGTACTGGGGCGAGGCGGTGATGTGGGTGAGGTAGCGGCTGAGACCACCCACGGCTTTGTCGATGCTGATGCCGTTGTCGTTGAGCACCACAAGGATGTTGGCTTTGGAGACACCCGCGTTGTTGAGGGCTTCGAAGGCTTGTCCGCCGGTCATGGAGCCGTCGCCGATGACGGCGATGTGCTGGCGATGGGTCTTGCCCTGGAGGGTGGAGGCTGTGGCCATACCGAGGGCCGCACTGATGGAGGTGGAACTGTGGCCGGTGCCGAAGGCATCGAAAGGCGACTCGTCCATGCGGGGGAAACCGCTGAGACCACCATAGGTGCGGATGGTCGGAAAGAGGTCGCGACGTCCGGTGATGATTTTGTGGGCGTAGGCCTGGTGACCGACGTCCCAGATGAGTTTGTCGTCGGGAGTGTTGAAGACGTAGTGCAGTGCGAGGGTGAGCTCGACTGTGCCGAGACTGGAGGCGAGGTGGCCGGGATGGCTGGCGAGGGTATGTATGATGTAGTGGCGCAGCTCGACGCTCAACTGGGCAAGGTCGTCGACGGGTAGGCGCCGAAGGTCGTCGATGGAGTTGATGCTGTCAAGTATCACTCCTGTCGAGGGGTAGAGCGGGGTGCTGTTGCCTTGGGTGTTGTGCATAGATGGTGTGTTTTGTAGTATAGGTTGGGGTGGCCAGGCTATTGTACCTGGTAGGCAGGGGCTTCTTTCTCAATAGGTTTGTCGAAATCTTTGTTCAGTTTCTTGTCTGTGGCACGGCCTTGGGCAGTGTCGTACAGTTCCCATTTGCCGCCGGTGAAGACATACGCCATCTCGACCCCGGAGGGGACATAGTATTGGTACAGACCTTCCATGCCCGGCACTTGCGGTGCCACTTGGTCGAAGATGATCATGCGCTCTTTCTTGTCGGTCACTTTGTACGTCGGACCCCGGTTGCCGCTTCTTTGCACGGCGGACGAAGTGCGTGCCGCCGTGGATACCGGACGGCTGGGACCTCTCCGCCCACGCTTGCGTCCGCGCGAGCGCGAGGGGTTGGAGAAAAGCGACGAGAAGAACGACGACAGGGAGCGGCCTGAACGGCGGGACTGGACACGCTCGGTGAGATGGAGGTATTGCTCCTCGTAGCGGAGGGAGACCATGGCGTCGTGTCGGTATTCAAGCACCACACGGCGCAGGTTCGACTCGCGGCGGAAGATATTCTGCCCGAACTGGGGGGTGCTGCCACCCGACTTGAAGCAGACGGGCTCGATGACTCTGCGCTGGGTGAGGTTGTCGACACCGTTCCATCCAAGAAGGGTGTAGAAGGTGCGGCCTTCGTATGTGGTGACAATGAGTTCCTGGTATACTGCCCCCAGCCAGCGGTCGGGGCCGAGGGTTTCTTCCTGACGGTTGACGATGTCGTCGGAACGGTCGTTGAGCTGCGAAACGTCATACTCCTTGGTCTTCTCGTTCAAAGCCTGGACGAACCCGAAGCACTCGTATTCACCGGCATCGTTGACGACAGGCCATGTGAAGATACGGAACTTGTTGTCGGAAGCGGTAAGGACCGACACCTGGTTGCCGAAGTCCCACTGCCATTTGAAGGAGTTCTCCTCGGCGAGGGCTTCGGAGAGCAGCTGCAGGGCCGACTCGTTGGCGTGGTAGCGTTCATTGTCGGTAGGCGCCGTGAACACTTGCCGGTAGAGCTGGTTGAGCTCCGACTGGAAACGGGTCATCAGCTCCTTGTTCTGCCCCTGTGCGACAGGCAGCAGCACGAGCAGTGCCATGCAGAAGAGTATGAATTTATTCATATTTTTCATCGATTCTTTTTAACGCAATTTTGGAGCTTTTATTTTGTCAGGTAAAAAAAAAGGTGATGATTCAATTATTTTTTGTAATTTTGCAGTCATGAACAATGCTCTTCAAGACCTTATCGAGCAGGCGTGGAACAACCGCGAACTGCTCAAAGACAATGCCGTGCAGAAAGCCATCAGGGATGTGGTGGACGAATTGGACTGCGGTCGACTTCGCATAGCCGAAAAAGGCCCCGACGGCTGGCATGTGAACGAATGGCTCAAGAAAGCCGTGATTCTTTATTTCCCCATCAACCAGATGGAGACCATTGAGTGCAGCCCCTTCGAATACCACGACAAGGTGCCCTTGAAACACGATTATGCCACTTCCCAGGTGCGTGTGGTGCCTCATGCCGTAGCCCGTCACGGAGCCTTTCTGGCTCCCGGTGTGGTGCTGATGCCTTCGTACGTCAATATCGGTGCATACGTGGACAGCGGCACGATGGTGGACACCTGGGCCACCGTGGGCAGTTGCGCCCAGATAGGCAAGCATGTACACCTGAGCGGCGGCGTAGGCATAGGCGGCGTGCTGGAACCCGTGCAGGCTGCTCCCGTCATCATCGAGGACCACTGCTTCATCGGCAGCCGTTGCATCGTGGTGGAGGGCGTGATTGTGGAGGAGGAATCGGTGCTGGGAGCCAACACTGTCATCACTGCCAGCACTCACATCATCGACGTCACAGGCCCTGAACCCGTCACCATGAAGGGACGCGTTCCCGCCCGTAGCATTGTCATTCCCGGCAGCTACACCCGCCATTTCCCGGCAGGCGACTACCAGGTGAACTGCGCCCTCATCATCGGCCGCCGCACTCAGTCAACCGACAAAAAGACATCCCTCAACAACGCCCTGCGCGACTTTGGGGTAAGCGTTTAATCACCAATATCCATCCATCATGAAGAAATACCTCCTTCTCCTCCTTATCCCGTTCATCTTCTGCTCCTGCAAGAAGAAAGCCGATATCTTTGAATTCAAAGGCACAGTGGTATATTTCGTGGAATGCACAGGCATGGTATCCCATATCTCGGAATATGACATTGGTTACATCACCAGCCTCCAGACCCCCGACTCCGTTGGTGCCGACTTCACCATCAACAACACCACCTACCACAACTGCGTCATCATTTACCATACACGCTCAAGGTTCTATAACGGCGACGCGATTAGCGGACAGATGTACATCGACAACAAGTACTCGGCAGCCTACTGCAACTTCCACCACGACACCGGCCTCCCCGAGGGGGTGTGCTACTCGCTCGACTGACCTGCCGCCCTGCACCCCTCAACAACCTGCACACTCCTGCCATCATGGGTTGTTGAAAAAAAATTGCTGCGTTTTTTCCATTATGTGGAAAATATGTATTATCTTTGCAAATTGATTCGGCCAAAGGCCATAGAAAGTATATAATTAGTGTAAAGTTATGAAATTCATCATCAACAGCCTGCTCTTCTCCAAGCAGATTCAGTCGCTTAGCGGTGTGCTGACCAATAATAACACCGTACCCATCATCAATTGCTTCCACTTTCACCTCGACGAAGGTCTTCTCACCATCCGTGCCACCGACCTGGAGACCACCCTGGTCTCGAAAGTGGAGGTGGAAACCGGTACCATCGATGGCCTGACCGACATCGCAGTCCCCTCCAAACTGCTGATCGATATCCTGAAAAGCCTCGACGACGTGCCGCTGACCTTCAGTGTTGACGACACCAACTATAATATCAGCATCACCTCCGGCGAAGGACGCTACCGTTTGGCAGGTAAAAACCCCGACACCTTCCCCGCCATGCCCGAGTCGCACGACACCTCCAGCATCACCCTGCCCGGCAGCCTGCTGGCCAACGCCATCGGCAAAACCGCCTTCGCCGCCTCCAACGACGAGATGCGCCAACAGATGAGCGGAATCCTGTGCGAAATCAATACCGAGAACATCACTTTTGTGGCCACCGACGCCCATAAGCTGGTTCGCTATCGCCGCAACGATATCAAGAGCGACAACCCCGTCTCTTTCATCCTGCCCCGCAAACCCGTCATGATGATGAAGAACATCATCGCCTCCCACAAAGAGGAACTGGAGGTAAGCGTGGAATACAACAACACAAATGCCTTCTTCACATTCGAGAATTTCTACATCATCTGCCGTCTTGTCGAAGGCCGCTACCCCAACTACGACGCCGCCATTCCCAAGGACAACCCCAACCGCCTCACGGTCGACCGCAATTCGTTCCTCAACACACTCCGCCGCGTCGGCCTCTTCGCCAACCAGGCTTCGCACCAAGTGCGTCTCTCCATCCAGGAGCATGAGCTTGTTGTCAGTGCCGAGGACTTGGAGTTCTCCAACGATGCAAACGAGAAACTGCCTTGCCAGTACGAGGGCGACCCCATGGAGATTGGCTTCAACGCCAAGTTCCTCACCGAGATGGTCTCCAACATCGACAGCGAGCAAATCCTTATCGAGATGTCGCACCCCAGCCGCGCCGGCATCATCTTCCCCGTGCTCGAAGGCAAAGATTCGCCCGAAGACATCCTGATGCTGGTCATGCCCGTCATGCTGGCCAACTAAGTCCGCCGCTTACCGCACCTTGGCAATTACTTACTCCTTACGTCCCTATGATTAACATGGTACTACACTTCTAAAGAAACTCCAATCTCATGTAAGCATATGAAACTAAAAGACATAATTGATGATAAGTATATAATATGGATGATTCGTGCATCGTTTGCACTAATTCTACTTTTATTACTTATCTTCTTTATACGACAGGCATTGCTTTTACATCTGCAGATTCAAGCGTATCACTTTACACAGCAAGGTCTTTCCAATTTATAGTTTAATACTAACAATCCAACCGATACAGGTATGAGCAAAAGCAAGGTCAATCTGTGGGAAACACACACCTCCACCGTCCTTAGCATCACCTTGGTGATGTTCCTTCTGGGACTGTGTCTGATGGTGGAATACCACATCTACCGCGCCACCCACGACATGCAGGAGCGCATCACCTTCAAGGTAGACCTCACCGCCGACATCACCGACGAGGATGCTGCACAGTTGAAACAAACCATCGAAGCCATACCATACGTCAAGCATGTCGACTACATCTCGCGTCAACAGGCAGCCGAAATCTTCTCCGAAGACCTCGACGACGACTTTGTAGGCTTCATCGGCTACAATCCCCTCTACCCCTCGATGATGGTGAACCTCCGTGCCGACTACATGCCCGAAGCCCGTGCCGAAGCCCGTGCCGAAAGCATCGCCCGCTTCTCCGACGATGTCAGCAGCCTCGAGAATGTCATCGGGGTCGCCTACCAGGAGAATATCGTCAACGAGCTGAACGATGTGTTTTATAAAGCCACCTGGTTTCTCATCGTCTTCATGGCGCTCCTTGTGCTCATCAGCATCCTGATGATTCGCAGCACCATCAGCATCGCCCTCTATGCCCAGCGCGAAACCATCCGCACCATGCAGCTGGTCGGCGCCAAGAGCGGTTTCATCGCCCACCCCTTCCTCACGCGCAGCATCTGGTACGGACTCCTGGGGGCGCTCATCGCCATCCTCGTCCTCGCCATTGCCACGGGCATCTTCAACCAGTCGCTCGGCGGTCTCGACCTTCTGGCTCCCACCCACATGCTATGGTATGCGGGCATCGCCGGCATTATCATCATCCTCGGCATTGTGCTCTCCTATTTCTCGACACTCTCCGCCGTGATGCGTTATCTTCACAACAATCGCTGATTATCCTTTTATTCATCCAATAACACCTTATCAATCAATATGGCAAAAGAAATCAAAAACTCCGAAGACACCAAACGCGAATTCACTTTCGTCTTCAACAAGGTCAACTATATCATCATGATTGCGGGCGTAGTGCTCCTGGCGCTAGGCTACATCTTCCTTGCCGGTGGCGGCAGCGACGACCCCAATGTCTTCAATCCCGAAATGTTCAATGGCCGTCGCCTCTACCTGGCCCCCATCCTCATCATCCTCGGTCTCATCACCGAGATAGTGGCCATCATGTACCGAGGCAAAGACCGTGAATAATCCCCACCGCAAACAATAATCACCTTACAAAATTCATAATCTACAACTATGGAATGGTTCGAAGCCTTAGTGTTAGGCCTTGTACAGGGTCTTACCGAATATTTGCCCGTCAGCAGTAGCGGCCATCTTGCTATCGGAGCCCATCTTTTTGGCCTTAACGGCGAGGAGAACCTCGCGTTCACCGTCGCCGTGCACGTGGCAACAGTTCTCAGCACATGCGTTATCCTCTGGCGCGAAATCGTATGGCTCTTCCAAGACCTCTTTAAGTGGAAATGGAACGAGGGCACCAAATATGTGGTCAACATCCTCATCTCCATGATTCCTGTGGCCATTGTGGGCTTCTTCTTCAAGGACAAGGTCGAGGCCATCTTCGGCAGCGGACTGCTCGTTGTGGGCATCTGCCTCCTCGTCACCGCCTCGCTGCTGGCCTTCTCCTATTGGGCCAAACCCCGTCAGCGTGAGAACATCTCTCCCTGGCACGCCTTCGTTATCGGTATCGCCCAGGCCGTCGCCGTCCTGCCGGGTCTCTCCCGTTCGGGCAGCACCATCGCCACCGGTCTCCTGTTGGGTAACAAGAAGGAGAAACTGGCTCAGTTCTCATTCCTCATGGTCATCCCTCCCATTTTGGGCGAAGCCCTGCTCGATGCCAAAGACATGGCCGAGGTAGGTGTCAGCAACGCCATGGCAGGCCTCCCCACCCTCTCCCTTGTGGTCGGATTCCTTGCCGCCTTCATCAGCGGATGCCTTGCCTGCAAATGGATGATTAATATCGTCAAGAAAGGCAAGCTTATCTGGTTCGCCCTCTACTGCGCCATCGTCGGCATCCTGGCCATCTTCCTTCCCATCTTCTGATGACTCAGGAAGCCTTGCTCGAGGGCATTGTCCTCCCCGTCGACAAACCCCGTCAGTGGACCTCCTTCCAGGCCGTCAACAAAATCAAGGCGGCCATTCGCCACGTCTATGGATTGAAGAAATTCAAAATCGGCCACGCCGGTACCCTCGACCCCCTTGCCTCTGGGCTGCTGCTTGTATGCATCGGCAAAGCCACTAAACGCATCGACGAGCTGCAGGCAGGCACCAAAGTCTACACTGGCACCATGGTTCTCGGTGCCACCACCCCCTGCTACGACCTGGAGCGCGCCGTCGACAACTACTATCCCTTTGCCCACATCACTCCCGATTTGTTGCAGTCCGTGCTGCCGCAGTTCCTCGGCACCGTCCAGCAGGTGCCGCCCATCTTCAGCGCTGTGAAGATCAACGGGCAGCGAGCCTACCAATATGCCCGCCAAACGGCTGCCGACGAAGAGACCCCCTCTCCCACCCCCAAGCCGGTACAGATTTACGAGTTCGACATCACCGCTTTCCGTCCGGGAGACCCCGATGCCGTCCCCGAGCCTTTGGCTCAACCCACCCAGAGCGATGCGCTCCATCTCTACGACCATCCTATGGGCACAGTCCCCGCCCACTTGCCGCAACTCGATTTCCGCATCCGCTGCGGCAAAGGCACCTACATCCGCTCCATCGCCCGCGACTTCGGACTGGCCCTCGACAGCGGTGCCTATCTTTCCGCGCTTCGACGCGAACAGATAGGCACCTACTCCCTTGCCGACGCCATCGCGCTCGACAAGGTGGAGGAATTCCTCAACTCCTAAAAGTTATACTTAATCAAAGCACACACACGGTGGTTGTCCACCATGTGCAGATTGTCGTTCAACACGATGCTGCCGTTGGCGGCTTGGTCGCCGTAGGTGCAGACAGTCCACTCGTATTCCAGACCGATGTTGAAATGTTTCAGGTTGTAGCTCACCGACGGAGCCACACGCCATACGCTGTTCAGGTGGGTGAAACTCTCACCGGCCTTCATGAAGATAAGGTGACGCACGGCCTGCTCGGTGCCGAAATCATAGAGGTTTTTTCCTGCTCCCAGGTTCTTCATATATCCCAGGAAGAGATTGCCGCGGTAGGTCTTCCCCAAGGCGACATTCAGGTATCCGATAGCTGCCCGCAGCGGTGCATACTCCCAACTGCCGTCGGGCAGCACATTGGTCACACCGTAGCCGTTCAACTGGTTCACATGGCTAGTGTTCTGTGCCAGCAACGAACGGAACTTGACGGCAAGCGGGCCGTCGGTATACTGGAAATAGAATGTCGGGGTGAACGAGGTCAGCCGCTCCTTCACCGGTGTGGCGATGGCGGTCGGCACACCGTCCACGTCCACGGTCTTGTACCCTATCGTGCGGGGCTTCAGGGTCTGGCAGGTGCTTCCCAACTGGGTGTAGACATGCTCGCCGCTATACTGCACTCCCAAGAACACTTCGGGTATCAGTCCCTGCTTGGCATAGTCCAAACTGGCCACACTGCTCCATACCCCGTTCGAATACGACGGGCCGTTGTACATATACTGCAACTGATAGAGCGCCGAGGCGGTGAATCCCCAGCCGCCATGTGTGAAGGTGTAGGTCAGCTGCGGCGTGCGGCTATGGGCGCGGAAAGGAGCTCCAGCTGCCATACCGAGCACTTCGGGCATGATGTCGCCGCTCAGCGGATGCCAATACTGACCCGCCAGCAACTCCTGACGCAGCCCTTGGTCGTTGCTCCACGTCAGCTTAACAAACGCCAGACGCAGGCGAAGCACCGTGTTTGTTGTGCCGAAGCCGCCGAAATCGCCCTCCACCTTTCCGCTGGTGGCAGCACCAAGCACATCGGGACCTTCAAGGTTCAAGCCGAAACGTGTGGTCAACGCCTGGAAACTCGTCTGCGGCACCGCGTTCATATCCACACGCTCCACGCCCAGCGCCTGGCATTCGGCAGGTGTGCCGTTCCATTTCTCGTCGTAGGGAATCATGTTGTACTCGTCGCCCACCACGGTATAGGTCTTCCGCGAGTCGAACAGCAGATAGTTTCTCACAAAGCCGTAAGGCGTAACTTTCACCTTCTTGGGTTTCTCGGTGTTCACAGTTCCCTCCTTCGAGGGTTCTCCCTGTGCAGCAGCCCCCAAGGCCGCTGCCAGGCAAACAATAGATAGTAGTATTCTTTTCATCTTGTTCTATATTTTACTAGTTTTACTAGTATTACTAGTTTTTCTAGTTAAACTAGTCTTTCTAATTTTTTTCTCAGTTCTTCGTTCTCGGCTTTCAACCTTCTGTTCTCTTCCTCCAGCTCGCGCAGGCGGCGGTCCTGCTCCTCCCTGTAGCCCGTGCGGGCAGCGTGCATCCGCTCCTTAATCCCTCCTTTGGTGATGAACTCCTGCTCCAAATACTTCAGATTTCTGCTGCCACCCGTTTTCTTCCATCTCATTCCTTCCATATCATTCAAAAAAACGCCAATCGCCTGCATTTATTGCCCGGTTGAGCAATTAAAAAATTACGTTTTATTCCATTCAGGATTAGGGGTTGGGTCGTTCAATATTGTATCGCTACAGGATTGTTCCTGCATCCTTATCCATCACCTTATCCTGAAACGATGGAGAAACGAGGGGAGACGGATGCAAGATTGAACGAAGTCAGGGCAAGGCAAAAGTGAAAAACGGGCTGTCGGAAAAGGTCTGGGAAGAGGCGTTTTTGTTAAAATAGACACACCTTATATCTTAATATAGGGCAACAGATTACGTCATCGCCGTGCGTTAAAAAAGTTAAAAAACTTGACAACGGTCGCAAAATTTCGTATCTTTGCACGTTTTTTATGTGATATTAGTATGAAACTTTCTTATTTCAATTTTGTCCTTCCGAAGGAACTGATTGCCGAGAAACCCTCGAAACAACGCGACGAAGCACGACTGATGGTGCTTCACAAAGACACGCAGCAGATTGAGCACCGCCTGTTCAAGGATTTGCTGGATTATCTGCACGAGGGCGATGTGGTGGTGGCGAACAACACCAAGGTTTTCCCTGCCCTGCTGTATGGTGAAAAGGAGAAGACCGGTGCCAAGATTACGGTGTTTCTGCAGCGCGAGCTGAACAAGGAGATGCGCCTGTGGGATGTGATAGTAGACCCTGCCCGCAAAATCAGAATAGGGAACAAGCTCTATTTCGGCCCCAACGAATCGCTGGTGGCGGAGGTGATTGACAACACCACGTCGCGCGGCCGCACGGTGCGTTTCCTCTTCGACGGCACGGACGAGGAGTTTAACAAGCACATCCGCAGTCTGGGCCACACACCGCTGCCCGACGAGCTGCAGCAGTTGCGCAATATCGAGAACTACGACGCCGAACGCTACCAGACCATCTACGCCAAGGAGGAAGGCGCCGTGGCCGCCCCCATCGCAGGCCTGCATTTCAGCCGCGAGATGCTGAAGCGGTTCGAAATCAACGACATCAAATGGACCGAGCTGACCCTGCACTGCGGTATCGGTAACTTTAAGGACATCGAGGTGGAAGACCTGTCGAAACACCGCATGGACGCCGAGGAGATGCACCTGTCGCAGGAGACATGCGACGTAATCATGGAAGCAAAGAACAACGGCAACAAGATATGTGTGGTGGGCACCACCACCATGCGCGCCATTGAGAGCGCCGTGACCATCGCCGGCAAGGTGAGCGCCTACGACGGCTGGACAAACAAGTTCATCTTCCCGCCCTACACCTTCACCATCGCCGACATGATGGTGACGAATTTCCACCATCCCAAGTCGTCGCAATTCATCATGGCAAGCACTTTCGGCGGCCCGGACTTTGTCCACCAAGCCTATGAGCTGGCCATTCGTGAGAAGTATAAATTCTCGACCTACGGCGACGCCATGGTCATCCTATAGCCTGTGTGAGTGAGTGAATTATTGCTTGAATGCCTGATTGTGTTAATGCTTGAGTAAAAAATACTCAAACAATCATGCAATCAGACAATCAAACAATCAACAGATAAACATATCAACTGACAAGTGAAACCCTTAGCCGAAATACTGAGGCCCACCGACCTCGACAGCTACATCGGGCAACAGCACCTTGTGGGGCCGGGGGCTGTGCTGCGAACCCTGGTGGAGAGCGGCCGCATCCCGTCGATGATTTTCTGGGGGCCTCCGGGCATCGGCAAGACCACCCTGGCCATGGTGATAAGCAACATGCTGCACCGCCCTTTCTACACGCTGAGCGCCATCAGCAGTGGGGTGAAGGAGGTGCGCGAGGTGATAGACAAGGCCAAGGAGGAGGAGAACGCCATCCTGTTTATCGACGAGATACACCGCTTTTCGAAGAGCCAGCAGGACTCGCTGCTCGGCGCTGTGGAGAAAGGTATCGTCACCCTGATTGGCGCCACGACCGAGAATCCCTCGTTCGAGGTCATCTCGGCATTGCTGTCGCGCTGCCAGGTGTATGTGTTGAAAGAGTTCGGCAAAGAGGAGATGCACCAGCTTATTGACAGCGCGGTGCGATACTATGCCTCGCAGGGCCGCACGGTGGAGGTAAAGGAGGACGAAGCCCTGTTACGCATATCGGGAGGCGACGCCCGCAAGCTGCTCAACGCCATCGAGCTGGTGGTGAACAACAGTCCCGAGGGGCCCGTGGTGATTGACAACGAGCGAGCCACCAACGTGGTACAGCAGAATCTGGCCTTTTACGACAAACAGGGCGAGATGCACTACGACATCATCAGCGCCTTTATCAAATCGATGCGCGGGAGCGACCCCAACGCCACTGTCTACTGGCTGGCACGCATGATAGAGGGCGGCGAAGACCCTGTGTTTATCGCCCGCAGGATGCTCATATTTGCTTCAGAAGACATCGGCAACAGCAATCCCAACGCACTGCTGCTGGCCAATGCCTGCTTTGAGGCGGTGACGAAAATCGGCTACCCGGAATGCCGCATCACACTGTCGCAATGTGCGGTATATCTTGCATCGTCGGTAAAGAGCAACAGCACCTACGTGGCACTGGGCAACGCACAGCAGGCAGTACGCCAGACGGGCGACCTGCCAGTGCCGCTGCATATACGCAACGCCCCCACCAAACTGATGAAACAGCTGGGCTACCACGAAGGCTACAAGTATGCACATGACTACGCGGGCAACTTTGTGGAGCAGGAGTTCCTGCCCGACGCCCTGCGCGGCACCAAGTTCTATGAACCAGGCCAGAACCCGCGCGAGGAGGAGACCCGCCGCCTGCTGCGCGCACGCTGGAAGGAGAAGTACAACTACTGATTCCCATCACCCATGATAACGGACAGACAGACATACCGCGAATATGTGAAGGAGGATTTGAAGGCCTACAGCTTGACGCGCGTGGGCTTTTACAACTACTGGTGGATGGACTGCCTGCGGTTTCAGCTGAGACTGCGAAGAATAGAATACCTGCACAACACCGCAGGCCACAACCCGCTTAAACAGCTGTGGCGCTTCGTACTGGAGGTAGTGAACCACCGGCTGGCCACCCGGCTGGGATTCACCATACCTAAGAATGTCTTCGGGCCGGGACTGCACATCGTGCATTACGGCACCATCGTGGTACACCCCGATGCACGTGTGGGCAGGAACTGCCGTCTGCACCCCTCCACCAGTATAGGCGATTACAACGGGGTACCCCGCCTGGGCGACAATGTATATATAGGTCCCGGGGCAAAAATCTACGGCCCCGTGACTTTGGGCGACAACGTGGCCGTTGGGGCCAACGCCGTGGTGAACAAGTCGTTCGGAAGCAATGTGACGATTGGCGGAGTGCCTGCCCGCATTGTGGCCGAAAAGGGGGCTGTGGAACAAGGCGTCTTCGGTGACAACCTATTAAATGTAACAAACAAGGATTTGCCGACCCAATAAACAACCATCTTCAATTCTCAATCATCTATTCATCCCATGGCCGATGCACTGCTTACTGTCGAGAACCTGACCAAGTCGTATGGCGACAAACTGCTGTTCGACAATATCTCCTTCGGCATCAATGCCGGACAGAAGACTGCCCTTATCGCCCGCAACGGCTACGGGAAGTCAACCCTGCTGAACATACTGACAGGCAAGACCCTTCAGGACGAGGGCAAGGTGACGTTCAGCGGCGAGGTGAAGATGGCCTATCTGCCCCAACAACCCGAGATGGCACCCCACCAGACCCTCCGCAGCTTCGTCTACTCGGTGGAACGGCCCGAACATGAGGACGAGTGGACTTTCGAACAGCGGATAGAGGAGATACTGAGCCGTCTGTGTCTTGACGGGAAACTGGACCAATCCATGGATACCCTGAGCGGCGGCGAGCAGAAGAAAGCGGCGTTGAGCCGGATACTGATAGACCACACAAACCTGCTGTTGCTGGACGAGCCCACCAACCATCTGGACATTGAGATGATAGAATGGCTGGAGGATTTCCTGTCGCGGCAACGGCTGGCCATCCTCATGGTGACCCACGACAGGTATTTCCTCGACCACGTGTGTCAGGACATACTGGAAATCGACAACAGCCGCCTGTATCACTACCGCGGCACATACGACTATTATCTGCAGAAGAAGGCCGAACGCCAGCACAACGAGCGTGTCGAGGTGGAAAAGGCCAAGAGCCTGTACCGTACCGAGCTGGACTGGATGCGCCGCATGCCGCAGGCGCGAGGGACAAAAGCCCAGGCACGCATTGACGCCTTCTACGAACTGGAAGAGAAAGCCCACACCCGCTTCGACGAGAGCCGTCCGCAGCTGACGGTGAAGACCGAGCGCATAGGCGGGAAGATTCTGGAGATGTACAACGTGTGCAAGAGCTACGATGGGGTGAAGCTGGTGGACGACTACAGCTACACTTTCAAAAAGGGCGAGAAGATAGGCATCGTGGGACCCAACGGCATCGGCAAGTCCACTTTCCTCAACCTCATCACCGAACAACTGAGGCCGGATAGCGGTCGCATCATCGTGGGGCAAACCATCCGTTTCGGTTTCTACACGCAGGGAGGAATGACCGCTCCCGCCGACCGCAGGGTGATAGAGATAGTGAAAGACGTGGCCGAACGCATCGAGCTGGACAACGGCAAGGAGATGTCCGCCCACCAGTTCCTCAGCTATTTCGGCTTCGACGACATGACGCAATACAACTATTTCGGCAATCTGAGCGGTGGCGAACGACGCAGACTATACCTGCTGAAGGTGCTGATGGCCAACCCCAACTTCCTGATACTGGACGAGCCCACCAACGACCTCGACATCTACACGCTCGAGATACTCGAACAGTTCCTGCGCGACTACCGCGGATGCCTAATCATCGTCAGCCACGACCGAAGCTTCATGGACCACATTGTGGACCACCTGCTGGTGTTCGAGGGCAACGGCCACATCCACGACTACCACAGCAACTACACCGAATACCGCGCCACACGCAACGCCCAACGACGTACAGAGACCCTCCAGAAACGCGACGAAAAACCGAAATACGAACGCAATCGCAGCAACAAACCCCGCGCCACCTACAAACAACAGAAAGAATACGAGACCCTGACCGCCGAGATTGACTCCCTCAACCGCGAACGTTCCGAACTCGAATCCATATTGAGCAGCGGCTCCGAGACCGACGTAACCCGACTAACCGAAGCTTCACAGCGCGTCGGCACCATTATCTCCCTATTGGACGAGAAAGAGCTCCGCTGGCTGGAACTTGATGAATTAATTAACGGATAATCCGACATATACGATAACACTATGACGCTATTTTCCTACCCCACTCACTCATCGCAGCAAGGTCGAAACAAAAAAAAATCATAAAAAGAGTTAAAAAATTGCAGCAAAATGGACGCTGTGTGTCATAAGGGCGTATGACAACCGAATTGGAACAACTTGTAGAAGGATGTAAGCGCAAAAACCCCTTAGCTCAGAAGAAACTTTATGAGCTTTACGCGCCAAAGATGCTCGGATTGTGTATGCGCTACACCCACTCGCGCGACGAGGCACAGGACCTGCTCCACGACGGTATCATCAAGGTCTTTGAAAACATCGAAAAACTGACCAACCCCTTAGCCCTCGAATCATGGATGGGTCAAATAATGACACGGCTCTGCATCAACTACCTTAAACGCCGCAAACAACTACAATACTACGACCTCAATGCCATGGACGAATACCTGCCGGAGGAAGAACCGGACGACCGCGAAGACGACACTCCCTATTCGATGGAGCAAATCATCAACGCCATCCAAAGCCTTCCGCCCTACTACAGACTAGTATTCAACATGTTCGAAGTGGATGAGATGGACATCAAGGCCATTGCCAAGGAGCTGAAGCAGAACGAATCGACGGTTCGCAGCTCGCTGACAAGAGCCCGTAATATATTGAAAAAGAAACTTAAAAATAGAATCCCAACGGTATGAAAACAAATCTGAAGAACTACACGTCCCAACCCGACCCCGAGGTATGGGAGAAAATACAGGAAACAATGCGCCATCGTGCCATACGCCGCCGCCTCGCCAAAGGGGCTGCCGGAGCATTTGCACTTGTGGCCGTTATCGTAGCCGCAGCTTTGTATCTTATCCCCCGACAGGAGGCCGCTCCCCTGCAGGCTGACCCACTGCCCATTGTTGCACAAAACCAGCCCGCAGCAGTGACCTCACCCGACGAGGTGCAGCCCACCATCACGTCCGAACCCGCTGCCACGCGTCCTGCAGCCGTTAGCGAGCCCGCTCCGTCAAAAGCCACAGCCGCTGCCGTCACTGTTCCTGCCGCTCAGCCAGCCGCCATGCCTAAAATCCAGCGCACACAGGCCGTCGCCGAACCCATAGCTGCAGCACCGGTGGCCGCTCCCACCCCGGCTGCAACCATCGGGAAGGATATCAACCCCGTGCCACAAACCGAGGAACCCGCGCAGTTGGCCGACATCGAGTCCGACACCAAAGCACCTGCTGCCGAACCGACATCGCCCGCAGCGAAAAGCTCTTCCGGCAATCCGCTCCAGGACACCATCCTGTGGATACCCAATGCCTTTGCCCCTGGCTCCGACGACCCCGCAATCAGTACCTTCAAAGTGGGTCTGACCCAACCGCACACAGCCATCAGCGATTACCGCATCCTCATCTTCAACCGCCAGGGACACATGGTCTACCGCTCCTATGATATCAATCAGTCTTGGGACGGCACCTATCAAGGACGGCGTCTCCCACAGTCCACATACGTCTACATGATTCAGTACACCGACTCGGAGCAGATCAAGCACCAGCTGAAAGGCACCGTCACCCTCATACGGTAACCCCATCCACCCGATTCGGACAACACGTAAGAGACCCACATAAAGAGCGTGAAGAACCAAGGCCAACCGCGACGCGATTCTTCACGCTTTTCTTTACTATTCATACCGTCCGAGACTATTCTCTGACGATGTCGGCATACTGCCCGCCCGAAAGCGCGACCAAATCCGAAGGAGCCAGAGCAATCTGATAGCCTATCCTGCCGGCACTTACCATGATGGTCCCGATGTCGCGGGCCGTCTGGTGGAACGTGGTGACATACTGTTTCTTCATCCCCAACGGCGAGCAGCCACCCCTCACATAGCCTGTCACCTTGGTGATATCCTTCACATGAATCATCTCCACCGACTTCTCACCCACGCTTTTGGCGCATTTCTTCAAGTCCAGCTCGCACTCCACAGGGACAACAAACACGAAATAGCCTCCGCTTGCACCCTGCGTCACGAGGGTCTTGAAAACACATTTAGGGTCTTCGTCCAACAGCCTGGCAACCGTCAAGCCGTCCACAGCCTCCTTGCCATGAGGGTATTCAAAAGCCTTATAATCAATCTTCTCTTTGTCGAGAATCCGCATTACATTCGTCTTAAACTCTGCCATAATAGGATTATTCAATGGTGAAAAAATGTTTGGGAACCGTACAATAAGCGTGGGAACACCGATGGAAACTGCCACCAAGTGAAACCACGTTGCAAAGATACTACAAATTTACGACATGGCAGAAAAAACAGCATGCAGCAAGCCGCACGGCAATCGCCACGGCATCAGCATAAGTGATAAAACACGAACACAATAACCACAAAGAGCACGGCGGGAAATTATTTTTTCAATAATCGCGAAAAAAATCGTAATTTTGCAGTTTGAACTTAAAAATTTAATACAGATATCAAGCATTATGAACGCTATCATGCATTACCTTAAAAGGAGCCTCACACTCCTGGTCATCTTCTTGTTTTCCATCCACATCCTCAATGCAGGACCTGTCGACAGCGGCACCGCCAAGACCGCTGGCACACATTTCCTGCAGCAGAAAGGACTGATGAAAAACAGCGACACCCTCACACTTTATACCACCTACCGATACGGGTCGGCAGCCACACCCTGCTTCTACATCTTCAACCTGCACCAGCAGGGGTTCGTCATCGTAAGTGCCGACAACCGCAGCGTCCCCATCCTGGGCTATTCAATGAACGGAAGCTTCGACGACAACCGTTGTCCCGACAACATGAAGGCATGGCTCGATGGGTACGCGACCGAAATCAGTGCCGGCATCGAAGCCAACGCCCCCGACAATCCCGAACGCCTGGAAGAATGGAAAAGCCTGCTGTCCAGCCGAGAGGACATCCCTCAGCCCAAAGCCGACAGCTACCTGATTGAATCGACTTGGGAGCAAGGCTCCGGCTACAACCAATACTGTCCCGTCATGAACGGCTCGCATGTCGTGGTGGGCTGCGTGGCCACAGCCATGGCACAAATAATCAGATACTACGGCTATCCCTCACGCGGATTCGGGAAGAAGAGCTACCTCCATACGGCATACGGAATACTGAGCGTCGACTTCGACACCACCGACTTCGACTACACCCTCATGCCCAACCGCATACGCCGCAGTTCCAGCGCTGCCCAAATCGACATGGTCTCCCGACTCTGCTATTACTGCGGGGTGGTTGTGAAGATGGAATACCAGCACGCCGGACATACCACAGGGAGCGGCTCGCACAACTATCTCGTCCCCGAAGGACTCATGCACTTCGGCTACACCGATGCCGAATACTACTCGCGCTCCGACGTGAACGACGATGTAAAATGGCGACAGATGATTATCAACGAGATTGACAACAGACGGCCCATCGAGTATGCAGGTTCCGGCCCCGAAGGTGGTCACGCCTTCGTTCTCGACGGCTACAACAACAGCAACCAATACCATTTCAACTGGGGATGGGGAGGCTACGCCGACGGGTTCTACAGCCTCAACACTATGCAGGGCTTCACCTCCAGCCACGACATGGTTATCAACATCATCCCCTCGGGATGGGACGGGCACCTGGAGACCTTCCATGTCTCGCCCGACGGCAACGGCGACGGCACCTCGTGGCAGCAGGCCCGCAGCAACATCATTGCAGCCACAAAACTCTCCAAACTCGTCGACCGCAACATCTGGATGAAAGAAGGCATCTACTACGGCGACACCACCGCCGACTTCGCCTACACCCTCAAAAACAGCTGCAACATCTACGGAGGCTTTGCTGGCAACGAGACCGACCTCAACCAGCGCGACTTCATCCTGCGCCCCACCGTCATCGACGGCATGAACCGCCGTGGCGCCCTCAAAGTGACGGGCGGTAACCTCAGCTCCAATTCCATCACCCTCAACGGCATCGTCCTGCAGAACGGCTACAGCCCCGAAGGCAATGCCGTCGAATTCACCAAGGAATTCTCCCTGCGGCACATCAAAATACGCAACTGCAGCAGCGACAGCGGCCGCGCAGTCTATCTTGCCGACGGCCTCGCCCGCAGCATCACCATCGAGAACTGCACCGCGCCCGTGGTCTGCGCCATGAACTATGCCATCATGCGCCAGAGCATCGTCAACAACAACGAAGGCATCGCCCTGAGCCTCGACAACAGCCGCATCGTCAACAGCACCATCGTCTCCAACCGCGGCCTCGCTCTGCGGCTTGCCAACAAACAGTGCAGCCTCGTCAACAACATCGTCTGGAACAACGACACATGCCTGCGTATCGTCAGCGAACTCCGCGACACCTCCGTCCGCTACTGCGCCTTCGACTGCGACTCCGCACTTGTCGACAGCACCTGCCTGCTGCTGAACACCGGCAACACCCCCGACGGCCCCGCCTTCATCAATCCCGTCGTCACACGCGGACCTGCCGACTGCACCGCTGCCGACTGGCACTTGGACAAAGGCTCCATCTGCATCAATGCCGGTGAGCGCATACAGGAGAGCATCCGCGACGGCGACATGGAGCAGCACATCCGCTGCCGCCAAGGCAAGATAGACCTGGGCTGCTATGAGACCAACTACCCCGTATCCATCAGCGATGTCGACAATCCCCGCTTTACCATCCATCCCAACCCCGCCACGACCTCCGTCAGCCTCCACGGCCTCGAAGGCACCGCATCCACACAGGTCGACATCATCGACATGACCGGCCGCCTGCTGCTCCGCTGTCAGGTCTCCCCGTCGGCTCCCTCCATCAGCCTCGACGGCCTCCCCTCCGGCTTCTACTTCATCAAGGCCGGCGGCCACACCTCGAAGCTAATCAAGAAATAACACAAAACAATCAATAAAAACTACCACAATGAAAACAAGACTTGTCATCCTTGCCGCAGTGGCAACCGCCCTGCTCAGTTCATGCTCCACCCTGAAGTACCAT
The DNA here is from genome assembly GCA_017550405.1 of Bacteroidales bacterium. GTDB lineage: Bacteria > Bacteroidota > Bacteroidia > Bacteroidales > P3 > Colimorpha. Next base: position 41,121 of record JAFZPH010000015.1, on the reverse strand, counting down.
TATTCCGAGACCCGCATAGCCGAGGCCAACACTGACGTATTCGTCATCCCCCCGACAGTGAGAGTCAACGTCAACCCCGAAGGGTTCGTCGACACATGGGTCTTCGAAGGCCGCGACCTCAAAACCATTGCCACCCCCGGCATCAACATCGAGACCCTCACCCACCGTCTCAAAGTGGCCGCCACCAACAAAAGCCTCCAGAAACATGAAGGCGACATCCTCGTCGCGCCCATCTTCGACATCGTCTCCGAGCACGACGGGCACCGCTACACCGTCACCATTCGCAGCCACATCGGCTATTTCACCGACTGGAACAAGAACACCGAAGACTACCTCGAAATCCAGAAAAGCTACCGCAGCGTAGAGGCTATTGTGAATTGAAAAGTGAAAATTGAAAAGTGAAACGCGGCTCCACGTATCACCCGTATTACAAATTGAGAATTGAGAATTGAGAAATCCGCGTATCACTAGTATTACAAATACTTGTGATACGCGAGATACGTGGAGAAAAAAATGAGAATTGAGAAATAAGACCCGACAGGTCTCAATTCTCAATTCTCAATTTTCAATTCTCAATTCAAAAGGGTTCTCACTTCACCGGGTGGTCGGCGTGGAACTTCTCCAGCCGCTCCTTCAGGTCGGGGAACTGGTCGCGCAGTACCAACGCCACGCAGGCACGGATGCCCTGCTTATGGCTGCCCGTGATGTCGAGGGCGATGGCACTGATGCCGTAACGGATAAGCTCGTTGAGGAGGTCGACTCCCTCGTAGCCGGGATAGCAGAAAGTGAAATAGAAACCGTCGCCGATGTCCTCGCCCATATCCTTGTCGTAGACAATGAAGAAACCGTTGTCGGTAAACATCTTCTTCATGATTTTGGCCTTCTCACCATACTCCTTGATGTCCTTCACAAAGTTGAACGTGCCGTCGTTGGCGCCCTTCAGCATCGCGGCCATGGCATACTGCACCGAATGGGCGGTGCCGGAGCTCAGGCAGTAGAGCGTGCCGAAAATCAGGGCGCGGCCCAGCTGGGTCTGGCTGTAGAAACGTGCCAAGTCGGGGCACTCCATATTGAACAGCTTCGGGCTGCACACCATCATGGCGATACGCTCGCCGGCATACGAGAAACTCTTCGAGCCCGAAATCATAATCACATAGCGGTCGGTGTATTTGGCCACTGTAGGCTGGAACGGCGGCTGGCCGGGCACGCTGTAATCCTTGCGGAAGTCCATCAGGAAGTAAGCGGAATCCTCCATCACCACCACACCGTACTTATTGGCCATCTCGCCGATAATCTGCAGCTCGTGCTCGGTGAAGCAGAACCAGGCAGGATTGTTGGGGCTGCTGTAGATCAGGCAGGCCACATCGCCGTCCTTCAGCTCCTCCTCCAGTTTCTCGCGCAGCTTGTCGCCGCGGTACTCATACACGTCGAAAGCCTTCATCGGGATACCCAGCACGCGGCACTGCTGCTTCTGCACCGGGAAACCGGGGTCGATAAACAGCACCTTCGTCTTGCGGGCGTCGTAGCGCGTCAGTGTCAGGAAGCTGGCGAACCCCGCCTGCATCGAGCCCACCGTAGGCACGCAGCACTCCGGCGTCACATCGATGTCGAGGAAATTCTTCACAAAGCGGGCAGCCTCCTTCTTAAAGTCCGCCGTGCCGTAAATCTCGGGATAGATAGAGGCCACGCCGCTGCGCAGAGCCTCGATCTGGGCCTCCACACCCACCTGTGGGGCAGGCAGGCCGGGGATGCCCATCTCCATCTTCACATAGCGGACACCCGTCTCATTCTCCACATCCTGAATCATCTTGCGCATCTCGCGGATGGAAGCCTTGCCCGGGTTGGCAATCTTGTTCTGCTGGGCAATCCTGTCGATTGTCTCTTTCTGTATAGGTATCTGAGTCATAATATTAATGTTTATGTTATTATTGAATTCGTTATTTCGTTAATCGACTAACACATTAACACATTCACACATTCACACGTTCCCACATTCACCTACTCTCCTTTTTCTGCAGCTTGGCGGCGTTGATGGGACTGATTTCCTTCACCAAGTCATACACCCGCTGCTGCTCGTCGGCCGGAGCGGGGGAGAAAATGCTCACCAGCTCCGAAATCTTCACATCCACAAACTGCTGCACCGACAGCAGACCGGAGCGGGTCCTATGCACCTGCTGCAGCTGTTCCAGCGCCTCGACGATATTGTTGCGCGCTTGCGTCTGGTCTTTCGTCATCATGTCCAGCCCCAGTCGGTGATACTTGTAATACACATCGTGCAACGCCGCGTAGGCGCCGTTCGTGTGGTTCTCCATAAACCAGTAGCGGGCCTTCTGGCTCTCGCGGCCGCTCCAGCCCTTATACTGCTGCTGCGCGTCCGCCGTCTGGCAGATCGTCCGCGCCACCTCATAGAACTGCTCGCCCCCGTTGGGGCCGAAACTGTCGAAATAAATGCCCAGCATCACATACAGGTAGTACGCCACCGCCGACGACAGGTTGCCGTAGAACGTGTTCGGGTCGAAATCAAGCGGCTGGCTCTCGTTATACGAAAACATGAAGTCCGCCGACTCGATATAATTGAACAGACCCGTCGTGTAGCCCGAATTGTACACCGGCCTGCGCATCTGCACCGACAGCTGCCCCTTGAAATCCGTCAGGCTCGACCGCTCGTTCAAAATCAAGCTCATCGAGCAGTCGATCTTCTCGTGCTGCTGCAGCTCCAGCGTCGTCCACTTGCGCGAATTCACAAAATCCTCCAACGCCTGCTTCATACTCTCAAAAACGCGCTTGTCCGTCGACTCAAACTGCTGCGTCGTCGACATCAATTTCTGGTGGTTCACCGACACAGCGCAACGGAACTCCTGAGCGCACACGGCACCCAAGCTCAACACAAACAGCACTATAAGCGCAACTCTTCTTATCATAACACCCTGCAAATATACGCTTTTTTTTCGGAACAAAAGTTAAAAGCCCGCTCAAAACCCACAAAAACGCAAAAAAAACCTATCTTTGCACCCCGAAACGAAACACCCCATGTCACTTTTCGGCACAAAAGTGGCTCTAATTGCAGTAAACAAAAACACCCTCGGCAAATGAAACGAAACATCCTCCTCCTTATCCTCCTCTGCACACAGACCCTGGTTGCGCAGACCCCGTACGACACGACCGCTGACGGCACCCCATCACAGGCTCCGACGGCTTCCGTCATCGACTCCCTCGTCAAAGCAAAAGCCTACGCCGATGCCTATGCACTCCTGCAACAGGAATACACCTGCGCCAAAGCCGAAGGGCGGTCCTACGACCTTCTGCGTGCAGCCTGCGGCATGGCCACTGTGGGCAAGCAACTGCCCGTGAACACCAATGCCGAAGCCCTCCTCCGTCACACCCTCCCACACCTCGCCCCTCCCGAAAAGGCGCTTTGCCACAGCCTGCTGGCAGGCACGTATGCCCAAGTCCTGCGCAACCGCAACCAAAATAGATTTGACAATCAAGACCTCCCGTGTCCCAACAACCCCGACGACACCGTTTACAGCCAATGGTGCAACGAGAAACTGTCCACCTGCATCCTGTTCCATAGCCAAGCCGCTCTTTCCACTTCCGCCACACTGCTGCAAAGCATAAAGATGAAAGACTACGACTTCCTCGCCACCCACGACACCCTGAACGACTACTCAGCCCTCACGCTCTACGAAGCAGCCTCCTACGACGCCATCCACAACATCGTAGGCTCCGACCTCCTTTTCAACGGCTCCACGCTTGTCTACAGCGACAGCCTCTACTACGCCCTTTGCAACCCCTTCATCCTGGTCTCCATGCCCAAGCCCCAAGGCAATGCCACCCTGACCAAACTCGCCATACTGCAAGAGGTGGCGACATACCTTATCCATAACGGCACCGACACCAACTCCACACAATGGCACACCCTCTGCCGCGAACTTAGCACATTCATCGACCACTACGCCAACGCCTACATCAAAAACAACCACATCATATTTCGCGCCCAGCCCTCGGCCAGACTGGATGTCGGCCCCATTGTGGCCCCGGGCAGCGGGTGTTTCTTCACCTACACCGGCGACACCGACACCACCCTCTATCTCCGCATACTGCCCTCCATCAGCAAAGCTTTCGACACCTTGCCCTACAACAAAAAACTTCGCTATGCCCTCTCGCAACCCGCCTTGCACAGCCTCACCGTGCATGTGCACAAACCCACGGCCGGCAGCCAACACAAACAACGCTACCATTTCCCCTCACTCACCGTGGGCGACTACTCCATGATTGTCTCCGAAATGCCCTTTCCTACCACTCTCGACATCCCCGACAGCTGCCTGCCAGAAGTCTACCACTACACATTCTCCTGCCAAACGACTACCATCGTACCCATCTTCCAGTCCCACGGCCAAGGTCTTGTGATGAATATTGAAACAGGTCAGCCCATCCCCGACATCCCTGTCACGATGAAGGGGAAATACTATTACACTAAAAATCCCGACTCCGACAGCCTTACCCTCACCACACTCACCGACACCCTCGGCCGCTTCAATTTCAGCCCCCTCATGCCCATTGGGGAGTACACCTACCCCGTCTACAGCATCACCCATCAAGGCCACCCCATCTCCGTCAAACTCGGTGCCCAGACATATAACATTGTCAGTCGCGGGCAGATTGACCCTGACGGGGAAGACGATGACTCCGACAAGCTGGTTTCCTTCTTCCTCAATGCCCATGTCTACCGCTTCTCCGACACCGTCCGATTCACCGCCATGGTGCAACGCAGCACCCCCAAAACCAACCAGCCGGTTCCCAACCACCGCGTCAGAATCACCTTGTCGACAGACTACTACTCCGATAGCATCACCTCCCTGCAACTCACCACCAACAACATGGGCTGGGCAGAAGGCAGCTTCATCCTGCCGCAAGTGCTCAATGCCAACAAAAACTACGACAACCATCTGTACCTTATAGCCTACGACCGCGATGGCAACAATATGGGAACCGCCTCTTTCTCGGTCGACAACTACACCCTCCCCACCCTCTCGCTATCGCTCAACACCACCGCCGACACTCACCTCTACGGCCAACCCGTCACCATACAAGGCAGGCTCACCTCCCGCAACGGCTCTGCGGTGGCTTCCTCTTCGGTCACATATACCCTGACCCAATCTTTCGGTTTCGCCCCTTGGATGAAAAATGTCGGCTCCGAACACAACGGGGGCTCGTTCGTCGTCAGCTCCGGCGAACTGTCAACCCAGCCGGACAACCACGGTGCACAGGCAGGCGACTTCACTTTCCAATTCACCCCCGTCAAATACGACTTCCTCCCCTATCTCGACGGCGAATATACAGAATACCTCTTCACCGTAACCGCAACCGACCCAACGGGTGAAACGGTCAAAGAAAGCATCTCCATAGCCGTGGGCGACTATACTGGTTCTTTCTCAATCAACCAATACAGTTCTTCAACCAACAATATTACAGGCGACTATTACTCACGTTATATCGACAACCTCAATGACATCTATGTCAGCTGCAAAAACCTCGACAACAGTCCATTGTCCGCCACCGCACTCCTCACCATCGAGACCGTCACAGCATCAGAAACGCCCATACCCTCAAACCCCTCCCGCGTGTGGCAGGGCGAAATATCCATCCCCGCCACATCCAGTTTCGTGCCGCTCTCCAGCCTCCTTCCGCCCATCCAGCTGCCCGACGGGCACCTGCGTCTCATCCTCTCCTCAGCCAATCCTCACCTGCACCCCGACACCCTGCAAGTGTCGCACCTCGGTTTCAACGCCCCCATGCCGCTCGACAGCCTGACACTCTTTGCCTCGACCGAGAAAAAACAATACCACCCGGGCGACACCCTGCGCCTGCGTGTGGGCTCAGCAGGGAAGATTTCGGCCATGTTGCTCATCAGCTGCGGTGAAAACATCGTCATGCTCAGCCACCTGCGCCTCGACTGTGGCTTCACCCATATCGCCCTCCCCATCCAGAAACAATGGTCGGACAGAATATGCATCTCCATCCTTGCCTACCACCAAGGGCAACGCTTTTCCGGCTCGACCGGTGTAGACATACTGCAACCTGTACCCCAATTGAAGTTGCAATGGCTCGAACCCGAAGCCCTCAACCTTACCCCGGCCGACTCCGGCTTCCGCCTTCACAAGCTCTTTGCCGGTGCCCCCGTCCACTGGCGGCTGCGTGTCACCGACAGCCTCGGCAACCCCGTGCAGTCCATCATGGCTCTCACCGCCTTCGACGAAGCCATCAACCATCTCGAACATGTTGGCCAACATTGTTTTTACCCCCAACAGGCATATCGCTATCACTATTCTCCCCGATACGAGTTTATCGGCAGTGAGTACAGAGACAATCGCAGTAGACTTACAATTGGCAATCAGACTAAAGAGAAGCAGAAACCTTTCTACCGCTTGAGTCTGTCAAACAACTACCGTCAACGTATGCAGAACGTTAGTTACCTCGACCAGCGTCGGGTCATGGCGCTTCTCTCGGTAGGCACACACGGCTACGATGTTCTTTATTGTGCGTCAGCGTCAATCATTCCCGACATATCTTGGGGCAAAGTGAACAACCTCTCGCAACCCCAAGGCACCATCCGAAACAACCTCTCGCCCTACGGTCCCTGGTTTGGCCGCCTGCACAGCGACCGCAACGGCATTGTCGACATCCGTTTCAACGCTCCCCAAAGGCTCGCCCGCTGGTGGCTCAGCCTCATAGCCATGTCGGGTGACGGCACCTTCGTCAAACGCGCCAACCTCTTCGATACTTACCGCGACATCATGCTCATGCCCAACGTGCCGCCGTTCCTCTATGCAGGCGACAGCACCGCAATAGCCCTCCGCGTCGACCGCATGGACGGCACCACCACCAACGGCCTTGCCGTCCGTATGTACAACGGTGCCAAACTAAAAGGGAAACCAGAAACCAAAACCCTGCTTGCCGGAGCCACCACGGTGCAATTCCCCATCCAGGCACCTCGCACTCTCCTCCCGCTGGTGCCGAAATCCCGCACCTTCACCTTCGCCATCGGCGACCCGCTGCACAACAGCATAGTCCTCGATGCCCAGACCTCCACCCTACCCCTGTTGCGCCACCCCCGCCTGCTTGTCAACGCCTACCCCTCCGTCGCCAAGGACTACCCCACCCTCTCCAGCCGTTACCGCGGCATGTTTTACCCCTACGACCGCGCCAAGCCCGACGACATCGACAATCTCTTCGACTCACTATATTATGCCGTCGTCTTCAACCGCCCCAACGCCGACTCGCTGGTACAGGTGCTCACCGACGCCCAACTGCCCTCCGGCGGCTGGCCCTGCATCCGGGGTCAGAAGTCCCTCTTCAACGAAAGCTCCGCCATCCATAACCTCAACATCATCATGCAACTGCAACAACACTGTCCCCACTTCACCATCCCCGCCGCCTTCAACATCAAGCGGGCGGTAGAGACCACCGACAGTCTGATGTTCCAATACTGGAAACACTTCCCCAAAACAACCAACAACGCCGCCCAATGGATAACCCTTCGCCGCCACTTTGCCCAATATCCTCTCGACACCGCCTACTACGCCATGCGCGACAGCCTACATGCCAACATTCTGAAGAACAAGCCCGACCAATGGGTCATCCCCTACCTTTACCGCAGCGGCGACACGGCATTGGCACGGCAAATGGCCAAGAACATCGTCCAGTCATCCGTCTACGACACCGCCCATCCCGAACAAGGCCGCCGCTGGAAATACTTCGACCACAACTCGCTGCTGATAAACCTCTACATCGACATATTCGAAGAGGTGCTGCACGACACCGCCCTGGCCGACCAAGTGCGGCAGCGCATTCGCTACATAGCCCCCACCACCCATTGGGACGACATGCACCGCGCCCGCCTTGTGGCCCGCCATCTGCTCCCAACCGAACAACCCGCCCTCTCGTCTCTTGGGAACCCTGACCAAACACCGCTGCAGAATGCAGAGCCCCTCATCACCCTCAACCGCGAGATAATCAACACGTCGGACAAAGCCGACACCACCTCGACCATCGGCGAACTCACCATTAAGCTGACCCTCACCCTCAGCCGCCCCATGGACCGCCTCTATCTGCGTGCCCCCATGGCCGCCTGCTTCGCCTCGCACAGCCAAGTCAGTGTAGTCGCCACTACGGCTGAAAACAGAAACTGGATAGAAGTCAAGAGCCTCGACGCCAACCTTGGGTCTGTTGCCGCCTCGCCCTCCGAACCTGTCAACTGCCTCGACATATACATCAAAGAACTTCCCGCCGGCACCCACACGCTGATGTACACCGTAGTAACCGACCGCCAAGGGCGTTTCCACCTGCCCGCCGCCACGGTGCAATGCCTGGCCGTGTCGCCAGCCAACCTCGGCAATCCGCTGCTCCGGGCTGCCACGACGGAAACGTCAATTACCTTGTGACGCCCTTCAATCCTGGATCGCTGCGGGGTTTTTACAGTGTCGTTTTCCGTTATGATGTAGGGCAACGATGCTGTATCGAACGGATAACGATGCTGGATTGAACGAACTTAGACCCTTGTCGCTAACCTGTTTGCGGCGTGAGGGGAGGTTACTAACAACGGGGGTGGAAAAAAGGGCTGTTTTTTGACAGAAAAGTGGCCGATATGTCGGAAAAAATTCGTATCTTTGCAATTTCTTACCGACTAATATCAAAACATATCAACAGATAAACATATCAACAATATATGAACGAATCGACACAACAGAAGAGCGAATACAGTGCGAGTAATATCACCGTGCTGGAGGGTTTGGAGGCCGTGCGCGTGCGTCCGGCCATGTATATCGGCGACGTGAATTTCCGCGGCCTGCACCATTTGGTGTATGAGGTGGTGGACAACAGCATCGACGAGGCTCTGGCGGGTTTCTGCACGAGGATTTACGTCAGCATCAACGAGGACAACAGCGTGACGGTGGAGGACAACGGGCGCGGCATTCCAGTGGACATGCACGAGAAGGAGCACCGCTCGGCCCTGGAGGTGGTGATGACGGTGCTGCATGCGGGCGGCAAGTTCGACAAGGGGAGCTACAAGGTGAGCGGCGGCTTGCACGGTGTGGGTGTGAGTTGCGTGAACGCCCTCAGTGAACACATGATTGTGAATGTCTACCGCAACGGAAAGATTTACCAACAAGAATACAGCAAGGGCAAACCTCTCTACGAGGTGAAGACCGTGGGCGACACCGACAAGACCGGTACCCGCATCACCTTCAAGCCCGACAGCTCCATATTTACCACTACGACCTATGACTACAGCACGCTGCTGGAACGCATGCGCGAGCTGGCATATCTGAACAAGGGTATCGACATCACCATCGAAGACAAAAGGGAGCAGGAAGAAGGCAAACAGCGGAGTGACCATTTCTATAGCGAGAAGGGTCTGCGGGACTTTATCGCCTATCTGGACGAGAACCGCGAGAAGCTGATGCCTGACGCTATCTATATTGAGGGGGAGCGCAACGGTATCCCCATCGAGATTGCGATGCAGTATAACAATACGTACAACGAGAATATCCACAGCTATGTGAACAACATCAACACGCACGAGGGCGGCACGCATCTGGCGGGGTTCCGCAGCGGATTGACGCGCACGCTGAAGGCGTATGCCGACAAGAGCGGCATGCTGGCCAAGGCGAAGGTGGAGATCAGCGGCGACGACTTCCGCGAGGGCTTGACGGCCATCATCAGCGTGAAGGTGGCCGAGCCCCAGTTCGAGGGGCAGACGAAGACCAAGCTGGGCAACAACGAGGTGCGCGGCGCTGTGGACAGCGCGGTGAGCGAGATGCTGGAGAACTATCTGGAGGAGCACCCGAACGAGGCGAAGACCATCGTGGAGAAGGTGATCCTGGCGGCCCGTGCCCGTCAGGCCGCCCGCAAGGCCAGGGAGATGGTGCAAAGGGGCAATGTGTTCAGCAGTGCCGGACTGCCCGGCAAGCTGGCCGACTGCCAGGACGGCGACCCGGCGATGTGCGAGATTTACTTTGTGGAGGGCGACTCGGCAGGCGGAAGCGCCAAGCAGGGCCGCGACCGCAGGTACCAGGCCATCCTGCCGCTGAGGGGTAAAATCCTGAACGTGGAGAAGGCGATGCGCCACCGCGCTTTCGAGAGCGAGGAGATTCGCAACATCTATACCGCCCTGGGCGTGACCGTGGGGACTCCGGAGGACAGTCAGGCGCTGAACCTGTCGAAGCTGCGTTACCACAAGGTGATCATCATGACGGATGCCGATGTGGACGGCGCGCATATCGACACGCTGATGCTGACGTTCTTCTTCCGCTATATGCCGGAGCTGATTGAGAACGGCTACGTCTATCTGGCCACCCCTCCGCTGTATCTGGTGAAGAAGGGCAACAAGAGCTATTATTGCTGGACTGAGGAGGAACGCGAGCAGGCGATGATTGCCGTGGGCGACAAGGGTGTGCATGTGCAGCGTTATAAAGGTCTGGGCGAGATGAACCCGGAGCAGCTGTGGGAGACCACCATGGACCCGGAGAACCGCCAGCTGCGGCAGGTGACGATAGAGAACGCCGCCAGCGCGGACCGCGTGTTCAGCATGCTGATGGGCGACGATGTGCCTCCCCGCCGCGAGTTCATCGAGCGCAACGCCACGTACGCGACGATAGACGCTTAGAAAATTTGTTGATATGTTGATAAGTTAATATGTTTATACGATATGGCATTCTTTGAGGATTTAGAAGTATGGCAAGATGCCAAGACATTGACGCTCTCAATATATCAGATGATGAAAAATAACAACGACTATGGTTTTCGTGACCAAATACAGAGAGCTGCAGTTTCGATAATGAATAATATCGCGGAAGGGAGTGAGTCTGGCTCAGATGCAACAAACATCAGATTTCTACATATTGCAAGAGGCAGTTGTGCAGAAACACGAAGCATGTTGTATCTTTGCACCGATTTGGGTTATTGTTCAACCGAGCAACAGACCCAACTCATCGGGCTGACACGAAAGATTAGTTCGTACCTAAACAGGCTTATTGCCTACATTAAAACACGTTGACAGGTTGAAATTTTTGTTGATATGTTGGAATTTATTGTTGATAAGTTTATACGACTCGCAACGTATCAACGGATAAACAGGTTAACGGATAAACATATAAACATCCAACAGATAAACAGATAATTGTTGATAAGTTGATAAGTTTATACGACTCGCAACGTATCAACGGATAAACATATAAACATATCAACATCCAACAGATAAACAGATAAACAGATAAACGGATAAACAGATAAACAGATAAACAGATAAACAGATAAACAGATAAACGGATAAACATATAAACATATAAACATATAAACATATAAACGGATAAACATATAAACATATAAACATATAAACAATTAAGCACTATGGATAAAAGAAATCTCTTACTTATTAGCAACAGCACCATGCGGGGCGAGGCTTATCTGGGATGGTGCAAGGACATGATTGCCGACTTCTGCCGTCGGCACAATGTGAAAAAGGTGCTCTTTGTGCCGTATGCCGGCGTGAGCCTGGCCGAGGGCGGTCTGACAAAGAGCTACGACGCTTACGAGGCGAAGGTGGCCAAGGTGTATGCCGAGTTTGGCGTGAAGCTGACGAGCGTTCACCACAAGGCGTTGCCCATCAACGCTGTGTACGACACCGACTGCGTGGCCGTGGGCGGTGGCAACACGTTCCACCTGGTGCGCCAACTGCAGCGCACCGGCTTGATGCAAGCTATCCGCCAGCGTGCTTTCGACGGCATGCCTTATATGGGCTGGAGTGCAGGCAGCAATGTGGCCGGTCCGACGCTGTGCACCACGAACGACATGCCCATCGTGATGCCGGACTCGTTCGACTGCATGGGCTTGGTGCCGTTCCAGATCAACCCGCACTATACGGACTTCTTCGACCCGAAGCACGGCGGCGAGACCCGCGACGACCGTCTGAAGGAGTACATCATGGTGAACCCGAAGGCTACCGTTGCCGCCATCCGCGAGGCTACCGCCCTGCTGCTTGAGAACGGCGACCTGAAGCTGATTGGCAAGCCTAACAAGATGAAGGTGTTCAAGACCAAGATGGAGAACACCAAGGAGTATGCCCTCGAGGATAAACTGAACTTCCTGCTGAAGGCCTGATTGAATGTGTGAATGTGTTGATATGTTGGATGTTGATATGTTGATACGTTGCGAACCATATAAACTTATCAACGTATAAACTTATCAACAGTATTAACGAATTAACACATTAACGAATTTACGAATTAGTATGAAGTGGTTTATTAAGTGTTTTAAGCAGTACGCGGATTTCAATAGCCGTGCCCGGAGGAGTGAGTTCTGGTGGTTCTCGCTCATCAACTTTATCATCGCGATGGTCCTGATGGGCTGTTGGATTGCACCTATTGTGAAGATGGGTATCGACCCCGGGGAAGTTGACGACATGGAGTTGGTACGCGCCACGCTGGGCAGTCCGTTTCTGTATCTCTACCTGCTGTACTATCTTGCGGTGCTTATCCCCAGCATCGCCGTCACGGTGCGTCGCTTGCACGACATCGGCAGGTCGGGGTTCTGGTATTTCCTGTTTCTTGGCGGCTCGCTATTGGGTTCGATAGGCAACATGTTCCAGGAGACGAACACGGGGCTGACCATCCTCTTCTATTGTGCCAGTCTGGCCATCTGCATCATCTTCCTGGTATGGATGTTCACCGACTCGCAGTATGGCGAGAACAAGTGGGGGCCCAATCCCAAGGGCGAAGGCAACCAGAACGAGGTGACCACCACAGAACAATAATTCGCGACAATACAAAAAAAGAGCCGCATACGAGGATGTGCGGCTCTTTTATTATTGACAGGTGGTTAGCGGCAGTCCTGTTCGAGAGCAGCTATCATGTTTTCGGCACCGGCGAAGATTTCGCTGATGCGGGTACCGACCATGTAGGCGGGGGTGGTGTAGACGCGGTGACGGGTGTCCACACATACTTCGGTGACATCCCGATGCTGGACGTCGGCTCCCAGCTGGGCAGCCACTTTCGAGGCTGAGTTTTCCAAGCCGAGGGTGAGGGAGACCCCCTCCTTGCCCAATACCTTGGCCAGCACCATGGGGGCGATGCACATGGCGAGGATAGGTTTGTGGAGACGGTACATGTCGAGTATGGCTTTCTCGACGTCGGGACGGACGGTCATGGCGGGGCCGTCGAAGGCAAAGGTGGAGAGGTTGCGAGCAGCGCCCATGCCACCGGGGAGCGCCAGGGCGTCGAAATCGCCGGGACGGAACTGCGAGAGGGGTTTGATGTCGCCGCGGGCGATGCGGGCGGACTCGGTGAGGAGGTCGCGCTGGCCGTCGGACTCGCTGCCGTCGAGATGGCTCACCACGCTGTACTGGCCTTCGGGAGCGAAGCACTGATAGTGCCAGCCACGACGGTCGATGGCCAGAAAGAGGGAAAGGGTTTCCTGCAACTCGCTGCCGTCGCGGTTGCCACAGCCTGAAAGGATGATTGCAATGTTCATATTCCAATAATGTTTTCGATTTTATCCAAGTCGGTGATATTATAGAGGCGGGTGTTGATGTCCTGCACATCGTTGCCGTTGGCTTTCTGCATGAGTTCGTGCTGGAGGGAGATGAAGGACTCGAGCTGTCGGCAATAGAGGTAGACTTCAGAGGTGTGGTTGATCGCCTTGACGGTGATGTAGCCTTTCTCGAGACGCGAGTAGGCTTTGCGGATGTTGCGATAGGGCTGGATGAGGGGGATGATTTGGTTGTCCAGACGGCGGTATTCGTCGAAGAGCCGGATGGCCTGGATGCATTTATCCTCGGTCTCGGCAAAGTCTTTCAGCTCGGAGATGAAGCGGCTCCCGTCGGTGGTGCTGATAAACGAGGGGGTGAGGACCATCTGTTTGTGGATGGTCTGGAATCCGTTGTAAACCAAGATGTGTGTCATCCATCCCTTGCTGATAGTGTCCTTGTTGCGGTCGATGAGTTTCCGGTATTCGATGATGGTGTCGTACTGACGCTGGAGGCGCTCGAAATTGTCGAGTTCGGAGCCGAAACGCAGGGCATCGTCGAGTGAACGGTAGGCCGGCTTGGGGGTTTCGGACTTGGGGTAGAGCTCGTCGACCATCTTGGCATAGGCCTTGGAGACATCGGAATAGCGAATGGCACAGCGGGTGGCGATGGAATCGCCGTGTTCCTTGATGAGGGAGAGGCGGTTGTAGTCGTTGATGTAGCTGTCCTGCACCTTGATGAATTCCTGCATGTTATCGATGAAAGAGTTGGCGTTGGGTACGGTGGTAAAAGAGGGGACTGTATTGACGCTTGCGGCGACCTCCTGATAGGTCTTGACCACCTGCCGGAAGCGGGAGCCGTAGAGGCGTGTAATACGGTCGGAGTTGGCGGCTATCTTCTCGCGGAGGTCGACTACGGAGAGGTAGCAGTCCTGCACATGCAGCACGTTGGAGAGGCTGTCGACATATCTATAGTAGCCATCGATAGTGGAGAATTTGACCGAGGAGGGCTGCAGAGTGTTGGAACGCTGGTAGGAGCGAAGCACATCGACGTGAGCATGTCCGCAGCGTATCTTCAGGGTGTTGTAGAAGTTTTTGATGCGGCTACGGTAGTTGCCTGAGCCAAGAAGATTGTCGATAAGGTGGTTTTGGAACTGGATGAAACGGTTGAGCTCGGCCGTGTAGCTCTCGCTGGAGGCGGGCTTGGAGAGGTCGTAGCGATTGTAGACAGAGAGATAGGCATAGTAGATGTCGCGGAGTTCCTTCTTGCGGTCGGCATCGTTGATTCCGAAGCCCTCGCAAGCACTGACGATGGTGCGATGGAGGCGGTTGATGGTGTCTTTGCGGAGGTTGAAAGCTTCTTGCTGGACAGTACCACGGCGCAAATGGTCCTGTTCGATAAAGGCATGCGCCCTTCGGAGCACATAGGCCGAGAGGTCGTTGAGCCGATGGCGATAGACTTCGTAGTCGTTGATGCAGGTGTTGTTGTCCATCCACACATAGCCGCCGGAGTGGCGGTAGTCGTGCAAAAGGACATTCTGGAAAGCGAGCACGCGTGCATTGAGCGACACGCATGAGTCGGTGAGTTGATGACTTTCGGCCTGAAGGCTGTCGAGGTAATGGGCCACGGACAGGGTGTCGTCGAGGAAACGGGCCTGGATGCCAAACGAAGGGGCAAGGTCTTTAACGGAGAGGAAGACGGTGTCCTGGGCTTTCAGTCCGGATGACAAGCAGAGGATAGCAGTGATGACAAGAAGTTTTTTCATTCAACGGGGTTGATTGGATTCAGAGTTTTATTATTCACCGAAGGAGCTGCCGTCGAAGCAATGGGTGCAGAGAGTGCATTTGGGGAGGCCGATGGCTTTGCATACGGTGTCGAGGCTGTTGAATTTGAGCGTGTCGACTCCGACGGTTTTGCGGATAGTCTCCACCAGATTGGCGTACTGCTTGGAACTCTCGTCGCGATAGGCTTCGATATTGCGCACTTCTCCTCCTTCAAGTTCGGCGATGACACGGCGCGTGATGAGTTCGTTGTCGGTTTTGGAGGTCGAGAAGTTGAGATAGTTGCAACCATAGAGCAGCGGAGGACAGCTGATGCGGACGTGGATGCGCTTTACACCATTGGCGTAGAGCATACGCACCTGGTCTTTGAGCTGGGTGCCGCGCACGATGCTGTCGTCGCAGAAGACCACATCCTTGCCTTCAAGCACTTTGTGAGAAGGGATGAGTTTCATCTTTGCCACAAGGCTGCGAGACTCTTGGTTGATGGGCATGAAACTGCGAGACCACGTGGGGGTGTATTTAAGGATGCCGCGTTTGTAAGGGATGCCCTTTCCGGCAGCATAGCCGAGCGCCATGCCCACACCGGAGTCGGGGATGCCGGATACGTAGTCGGCCTGCACATCGTCGTGAAGACCCATCTCTTGACCCAGACGGAAACGCACCTCTTCGGCATTGATGTCTTCGTATTCCACAGCGGGGAAACCATAGTATATCCAAAGGAACGAGCATATCTGCATTTTGTCGCTAGGGGCAATCAGCTGCTTGACACCCTCGTGGGTGACCATCACCGCCTCGCCGGGTTTCACGAAATACTCGGTCTGGTATCCAAGGTTCACATAGCTGCTGGTTTCGGAAGCCACGGCATAGTCGCCGTCGCGACGCCCGACCACAAGGGGAGTGCGCCCATAGCGGTCGCGGGCTGCAATGATGCCGTCGCTGGTGAGAATCAGGAAAGAGACACTGCCACGCACCCTGCTGTATACATTATTGATACCATCGGCAAAGGTCTTGCCCTGTGTCACCAGAAGAGCCACCAACTCGGTAGGGTTGGTCTTGCCCATACTGAGCTCGGTGAACTGCTGGTTCTTTGACAGGCATAACTGCTCCAGCTCGGGGATATTATTGATACGCGACACGGTGCATACAGCGAAACGACCCAGATGCGAATTGCACACAATGGGCTGGGCGTCCGTATCGCTGATAACTCCAATGCCTTTGTCACCCTTCATCTCGTGGATGTCGGGCGAGAACTTGCTTTTGAACTGGGTGTTCTCGATGTTGTGGATGTTGAGGTGCATCACACCGTTGTCGATGGTGCTGAGGCCGGCACGACGGGTGCCGAGATGCGAATGGTAATCGGTGCCATAGAAAAGATCTGTAGCACAAGGCTTGTTGCTGATAACTCCAAAAAGACCGCTCATGATGGACTAAGAATGTAAAAAATGACTAATAATAATATATGATTGAATTGATAATTACAAGGATTACAATGTTTTATTTCATTTTTTCGTGTTTCGAATAAAGGAGCAAAAATACACTTTTTTTTCAATCTTCACAAACGAAGTTTTCAACAACTGTTGAATGGGAAACTTTGAACGGGGTGACTTGTCCAATATAAGCTTCATCGTAAGGACGTTGTAGTCGGATGTAATTTTCTGTCCAGCCCTGCATTACAGGCTTGCCGTCGAGCAGGTGACGGGTATGCTCCCAGAGCACTGTGTGCTCTGTGTCCATCTGGCTCTCGACAAAGGCATGACGCATTGTCTCGGAGAGTATGTGCAACTCGGCACCGCGAGCCTTTCGGACTGAAACCGGCACCTTCTCCCCCATCTTCAAAGCTGCTGTGTTGGGACGGTCGGAGTAGGGGAATACATGCAGATAAGAGATGGGCAAAGAGGATATAAACTGCTTCGCAATCTCGAACTCCCGTTCATCCTCGCCATTGAAGCCGGCAATGACGTCGGCGGCAATACAGGCATGGGGCATCGCCTGCTTGATATACTGCACACGGTTGGCATAGAGAGCCGTGTCATAATGTCGGTGCATCATCCTCAGCACCTTGTCCGACCCCGACTGCAAGGGGATATGGAAATGGGGCAGGAATGCACGCGACGCAGCAACGAAGTCGACAATCTCCTCAGAGATAAGATTGGGCTCGATGCTCGAGATACGGTAACGCACTATTCCCTCAATCTTGTCCAGTTCGCGCAGCAGGTCAATAAACTTCTCGCCGTGTGCCTGACCGAATGTGCCCGTGTTTACACCTGTCAATACAACCTCCCGAGCCCCCTCGGCGGCAATACGGTGTGCTACTGCCACCGTCTCGGCAATAGTAGCCGAACGGCTCCTGCCCCGCGCCATCGGAATGGCACAATAGGTGCAGAAGTAGTCGCAACCATCTTGAATCTTGAAAAAGGTACGGGTGCGGTCGCCCCCTGAATAGCAAGGAACAAAACTGCGGGGTTGCGGATTGATAATGCATTGCTGACTGCTTGTTCCGTTCTGCGCACGCTCCTTCAAATAGTCCTGAACAAGTTCGGGCAAAAGCATCTTCCTGTCGTTTCCAACTATGATGTCCACTCCTGGTATCGCTGCCACCTGCTCTTCCCCGTTCTGGGCGAAACAGCCTATCACGGCTATCACTGCCGAAGGGTTTTGCGAACGTGCCTGACGGATGGCATTCCTGCACTTTTTTTCTGCTACAGCGGTCACTGTACAGGTATTTATGATGTACAAATCCGCCTTCTCTTTATACGACACAATGTTAAACCCGGCATCCGAAAACTTGCGTTGCAAATGACTGGTTTCAGCAAAGTTTAACTTACATCCCAAGGTGTGGGTAGCTACATCCATATATGGTTAAAAAGATTTAAAAAGCAATCAGAACATTTGCCAAATCAATAATTATTAGTAATTTTGCAAACGCATTTGAAAGAGAAAAAGCACTTCATAGAGCCATCAATCAAATGCTTAGGTTTTTTTGTTTTACCTAAATAGGATTTTGTAATAGTGTTTAATGGGAAAGGGGGCACCGATTGGTGTCCCCTTCTTTTTGTTAATCAAAATCGAATTGTCCGCCTGCGTCGATTGTCTCTTTCTGCATCTGCAGACTCTTCAACATCTTTACGCAGTCTTCATCGGGATAAATCACGAAATCGGGCATGGGGTCGAGGCTTAGGATTTCCCTACCCTCGCTGTCGCGCGTGGTGCCGACAATAAGCTCTGTGGCCACCATGATACGAGCCTCCTTGTTGGCGAGGGTGAAGCGTCCGTCGCCCACATGGGCATACAAGCGTTCCGGCTCTTCCTCATCAAGCAGCTTGGTGCCGTCAGGCAGATAGACAATGGTCTTGTTCTTTCCCTGCGGAACCATAAAATTGATGTCGTTGACCGAGACGAACATCTCCTCCGGCACTTTCAGGCGTACCAGCTTATCGCGCAGCACACCCTTGCTCCAGGTCTCTTCTATCACTTTCTGACCATCCTCATAATAGCGGAAAGCGCCCTGGCGGTCGCCATTCTCATAATGGCCTTCGCGCACCAGTTTTCCGTTGTCGTCATACTCCACCAACTTCCCCTCGATGCCGCCATGCACATAGGTTGCCGTGATATAGCCCTTCGTGCCGATGCGTTTCCACCAGCGGCCATGACGGTGATTGTCGTTCCAGTTGCTCACTTCTATGGTGTCACCGTCCGAATTGAACAGCACCTGCTCGCCGTGGCGGACGCCCATCTTGTAATTGGTTATCTTCAGCAGTTTCCCATTCTTCGAGAAGAACTGCCACAAGCCATCGCGGTTCTTCTGGTTGAAGGTACCCTTGGCCAGCATATTGCCTTCAGCATCGTAAACGGTGTGCTGGCATATCTTTCCCGGCACCGAGTACTCGTTGCGTATGCGCACCTTCCCGTCGGGGTAGAAATAGGTGAAAGTACCCGTCTCCAACCCGTCCACAAAAGTGCCTTCATACACCTTGGCACCCTGATTGTCGGTCTTCAGCCAATGGCCTTGACGGCGTCCCTGTTTGTCAATCTGATTCTGTGCCTGACAGGCCATGCCCGCCAACAACAGCACCAATAATAATACCTTACATTTCATCTTCTTCAAAAATTTATGCCCAGTTCAGGGCTTGTAATCAATAATTATATTGCGGAGTTATTCCTCCAAAATAATTTGCAAAAATACAATTTTTTTTCAAATACTTCGTTTATCAAACGTTTTTTTTAATGAACAAGATACTATTCATAACTCTACTGGCCTTATTGCCATGCTTTTTCACCTCCTTGCAGGCACAGGGGAACCTGCAGGGGCGCGTAGTCTCCACCGACGGCGAACCCGTCCCCTACGCCTCCATCGGTGTCGTCAGTGTGGCCACACCCTACGGCACCACTACCGACAACCGCGGCCGCTACACGCTCTCCATCAACCAGACCGACTCCGTAACCGTCCGGTTCTCCTGCACAGGGTTTGAAACTCAGGAACGCCGCATCCTCATCGCCGCGGGGGAAACCATCCAGCTCGACATCAACCTCCGTCCTGCCGCCAAACAGCTCGATGCCGTCACCGTCAGCGACGACCGCATCCGCTCCAGCGCGTTTACCCAAATCAACATCAAACGCATCGAAAACAACGTTGGCCCGAGTCAGAGTGTCGAATCCATCATCAAAACCCTTCCCGACGTCAACTCCAACAACGAGCTTTCGTCGCAATACTCCGTGCGTGGAGGCTCCTTCGACGAGAACTTGGTCTATATCGACGGTGTAGAGATCTACCGTCCGCAGCTGGTCCGCAGCGGCCAACAGGAGGGTCTCAGTATCATCAATCCCGACCTCGTCGACCATATCACCTTCTCCCCTGGCGGCTTCGACGCCACCTACGGCGACCGTATGTCCTCTGTTCTCGACATTATCTACAGCCGTCCCACCGAGCCCATCCGTCGCGTCTCGCTCTCGCTCCTCGGAGGCTCTGCCTCGGCACAGGGTACCATAGGCAACCGGTTTTCATACGCCGTCGGTTTCCGCCACCACAGCAACCGCTACCTCTTCAAAAGCATGGACACCGAGGGCAACTATTCCACCGCCTACACCGACCTTCAGGCCATCCTGCGCTACCGCGTAAACGACAGCCTCGACCTCAGCCTTCTCTCCGTATGGACCAACAACATCTATGGACTTGTCCCCTACACCCGCACCACCACCTTCGGCACCTTCAACCAGTCGCTCAAGCTCAACGTCTATTTCGACGGCCTCGAGGACGACCGCTACCGCACGCTTCTCGGAGCCTTCACCCTCAACTACCACCCCAACGACGACCTCCAGATACAATGGATTAACTCAGCCCTCTCCAACCGCGAGCAGGAGAACTACGATATTCAAAGCCAATACTGGCTCTATGCCATCGGTGTGGGCGAAAACGCCGCCGACACCAACCAGTTCGACCAGGGCGTCGGCACATTCCTCGAGCATGCACGCAACCGTCAGGACATGACCATTTTCTCCTCCCAGCTCAAGATGGTCCGCTACGCGCTTCTCGGCTCATGGAATTTCGGCCTTCAGGCACAACTGGAGCGCACCTCCGGACGACTTCGCGAATGGAAGTGGGTGGACAGCGCCGACTACGCCTACCCCACCGACCACCACACTCCCGGCCTTGACGACACCGCCGTCTTCAATCCCCTCCTGCAGCTCTACTGCAACGCTGCCAACCGGGTGCAGACACTACGCGGTATCGCCTATGTGCAGCGCGACATCAACCTCTTCACACGTCACGACAACCTCTTCCGCATCACCGCCGGTCTCCGCGGACAATACTACAACACCCGCTCCGACTCCGCAGTGCTTAACAGCCAATCCCTTCTCTCCCCTCGCCTCTCGGCCAGTTTCAAACCCCATTCCGGTCCCGACCTCCTCTACCGTCTCGTTGCAGGCATCTACCAGCAGCCTACACTCTACCGCGAACTGCGCAACCCCGACGGCTCGCTATGCACCGGCGTCCCCGCCCAGCGTTCCTATCTCGCCTCCGCTTCTATCGATTGGAACCTCCGCCTTTGGGGCATGCCTTTCCGCCTTACTGCTGACTTCTACTACAAATACATCACCCACCTCATCCCTTACACCATCGACAACCTCCGCATCCGATACAACCCCTCCGAGCCTGCGGTAGGCTACGCCACAGGGGCCTCGCTCCGAATTAACGGCGACTTCGTCCCAGGGTTGGAGTCATGGGCCTCCGTCTCGGTCATGAAGACTCAGGAAGACCTGCTTAACGACAATCTCGGCTGGCTCAACCGTCCCACCGACCAACGCTTCAGCTTCAAGATATTCGTTCAGGACTACCTGCCCTCGCTCCCCTGGTGGCGCATGAGCCTCAGCTTTATCTACGGCACCCGCACTCCGACCACCTACCCCAACCAGACCGACCGCTCCATCGAACGCTATATCCCGCCCTACTTCCGTGCCGACTGGGGCAACACTATCCAGCTTACACGTTTCGACCGCATCCGACGCTCGCGCATCGGTCAGCTGTTCGACGACATCTCCGTCACCGTCGAGGTATTTAACCTCTTCGACTACCACAACGTCGTCTCCTTCATCTGGGTGGCCGACTACACCAACTACTACTGGGCCGTCCCCAACTACCTCACCTCTCGCCAATTCAACATCAAACTGAGTGCCACCTTCTAAAGTCCACCCCACCCATCAAGTTCACCATCCTTAATCCATCATTCAATGCTTAAGCCCCCGTCTCTCGAACCCCTCCTGCCTGGCCGTCACACACTACCCAACGGCAACACCCTCTATACTTTCTGCAACAACTCCATCGGACTCATCAAGCTCGACATCACACTTGAGGCCGGCAGTGCCTATCAGAGCCACAAAAGCCAGGCCCATGCCGCCAGCCAGCTCTTCGGCGAAGCCACCGCACAGCGTACCGCCGACCAGATGGCCCAGTTCCTCGACTTCCACGGCATTGTTGTCGAACGCATGTCCGACGTCTGTTCCGGCAACATCTCTTTCTACCTCCTCCGACGCTTTGCCGGACAACTCCTCCCCCTCGTTGCCGAAATGTTCCAGTCGCCTGTCGTCACCCCCAACCTGTTCGAGGCCTATATCAGCCGTCGCACCACCCAGCTCAAGACCAACTTCCAAAAGACCAACTATCTGGCCCGCAACCTCCACTACCAACTCCTGTATGGTCCCGACCACCCGCTGGGCACCTATGCCCGACCCGACGACATGCAGCATCTCACCCTCGCCCATGTGCAGGACTTCATCCACCGCCACTATTCCCTGGCTCACGCCCACCTCGTCCTCAGCGGCCCGATTGACGACGAGCTGCTCCAGCTTGCCGACCAATATCTTGCCCCTCAAGCCGACGCTCCTGCCCCTATGCGTATCGCCCTGCCGGTCAGTCCCCAGCCCCTTGTCCCTCCTGCTCACGCCCCACTGCCCGATGCCGTACAGTCCACCATCCGCATCGGACGCCTCCTCCCCTTCCCATGGCACAGCATGGACTACTCCCGCTTCATGGTGCTCAACACCGTACTCGGCGGCTATTTCGGCTCACGCCTCATGAGCAACCTGCGCGAAGACAAAGGCTACACCTACGGCATCTACAGCCAGACACAGATATTCCGCGACAGCATCATCCTCTTCATCACCGCCGATGTTGCCGCCCAAGCCACACACGACGCCGTCAACGAGATAAACCTCGAGATTGAACGCCTGCGGCAGGAGCCCGTCTCCGATGCCGAACTCGAACGCGTGCGCAACTTTATGATGGGCGACTTTATCCGCAGCATCGACGGCACCTTCGAAATCTCCGAACGCTACCGCCAGATGGTCGTCACCGATGTCGACGAGCGCCTATCCACCAACCTTATGGAGACCCTCGCCACTGTCACCCCCGCCCAGCTCCTCTCCCTCGCCCAATCCACCCTCATCGACATGGTGACCGTCACGGCAGGAGCATAGCTTTTTAATGTGGGAACGTGAGAATGTGTTAATGCGTGAATGTGTTAATGCGTTAATATCAATGAGTGAATGTGTTAATCAATTAACTAATTAATACATTCACTCATTAACGAATTCAGAAAACCTTACTCCCTCGTCACGATGAGCTTGATGGGAGGCTGGTGGAGGTCGATTACGCGGAGGAAATAGACTCCTTGGGCAAAGTGTTGGATGTCGACAGGGTTGTCGCCAGCGTGGCACGCCATGCGCATCACCTCCCGACCATCAGCCGATAGGAAGGCTACGGTGCAATCTCTTTCGCTACGAATGATGACAGTGTGGGAGGCGGGATTGGGATAGACGCTCACCCACCTCGTGAGTCCTTCCACATCAACTATCCCTACGCTGTCGGCCACCCATTGGAACAGGGCTGTGAAGAGGGTGTCGGAGACGACAACAACCATACGAGGATTGTCGGTCGAATTGGTGTCGTCCCAACCGATGAACTGCCAGTAGCCGCCCTCGGTCGCAGTATCGGGCTGATGGAATCCAATCTCCACTATGTCGCCATGGGCGTAGCGACCACTACCGTATGTCGCGGCAGTGCCGTCGGGGTTTGTGGTCACGGAGACTTGATGCCACACGGTGTCAGGCGCAAAGAAGGCGGTGAGGCTGATGTCGTTGTGAAGGACAATTGTGCGGGCAGCATCGGTCACGCTGTCGCTCCACTGGACGAAATGGTAGCCCTCGTTGGGTATGGCGGCGATGGTGACCAGGGTTCCGTCAAGATAGGTTCCATCGCCACCGACGCTGCCCATTGTGGTGTCGTTCACGACGAGAGTGAGACGATATGTAGGGGGGTCAGCCACCCACTGGAACAGGGCTGTGAAGAGGGTGTCGGAGACGACAACAACCATACGAGGATTGTCGGTCGAATTGTTGTCGTCCCAACCAATGAACTGCCAGGACCCGCCCTCGGTGGCAGTATCAGGCAGATGGAATCCAATCTCCACAGTGTCGCCATGGGCGTAGCGACCACTACCGTATGTCGCGGCAGTGCCGTCGGGGTTTGTAGTCACGGAGACTTGATGCCACACGGTGTCGATAGTCCCGCAGAGGGTGGCCGTTGTCACCACATCGCTGTATATGATATGGGTGTCGCTGCACACCGAGCCGACACGTACCTGATAGCGTGTGCTGGCATTGAGACCCATGATGGTGTACGTAGTGTTGGCAACACTGTCCACCATTATCCAAGTGCTGTCGCGCTCCTCGCGGTATTCCACGCGCCACAGGCTCTCGCTGCCGCGTTGTGTCCAAGCGACAGTGAGGCTGTTGGTATCGGGCTCCACGCTGACGACAGGTGGCAAACAGCGGTCGGTAACACAGTGGCCAAGCAGCTGTATGTCGGGAATGTTGCTGCTGCTCGACACGACGAAACCCAATGTATAAGGGTCGACGTTGACGGCTGGCCATCCGTTGTAGTAGATGATGCTGCCAACATCGGAGTGGTGCGCACCGTAACTTATGGGGATGGAACCCACGCCTCCAGTATTGTCATCGATAGTGACAATAAGATTGCTTACACCGTCGAGCGGCACAGGTGTGGAAAAAGGTATCATCATCCAACCCTGACCGCTGGTCTGCAACGGATAATTCTGCACTGCCAACGTGAGGCTGCTGGCACTGATGGGAGCGGTGAGCGTGTCGGTTGTCGTTTGTCCGATATAGACATCTATGAGGCGGGGTGAATCGCCGGTGTTGGTGTAATAGTATCTGCGGAGGAAAGCGATGCCATAGAGCGTGTCGACCGAAGCGGTGAGGTCGGCAGGGTAGAGCATCTGGCTATAACCATAGTTGTTGGAGTTCTGTACGGGTTGGGAAGTTACATAGACATCATCTCCCTGCAACTCTACACATGCCATCGGATGGGGGGTGAAGCTGACACTGAGCGCTTCGGATGTGGCGCTGTCGCACAGGGTGCTGATATCGGCTCTGAAGGTATGCAGCAATGGCAGACCATTCAGCGTGGTGTCAGTACCGTGAGCTATGAACAAGGTCGTGTCGCCTGAGGTGAGATCGTAGAGGGTAATTAAAGCCCCTGTGATAGGCAAATCGCTCTCGATGTCATACTCCCAGCTGAGCTCTGCCGAAGTGGCGCTGAGCACCGTTGCCTCGACCGAGAAGAGTCTGGCGCATGGAGTGGGCGACTCGATAAGGAGGTCGTCAATCAGGAGTTCATTATACGAGTTGTAGGGGCGGAAGGCAATGGCAAGCGGGGTGGTACCAAGACCGCGTGTGTTGAATTGGCACTCAGTCCATGAACTGCCCACTGCAAAGGTATCGATAGGAATAAATGTACTGGCATCCGTCGGGTCGGTCATGGCACCCACGATGAGGCTCACTTCGCGCGAAGAGGTTCTCCTCTTCAACTGAAAAGTGACGAACAGACTGTTGCCGGGAGCCTGAATAACAGGTGTTGCCATCTGGCATTCCGAATAGACATCGATAGCGATGGAGAGTTGCTGCTGATAGATTTCAGACGAAGTACGGTAATTGGTCCAACAGTCGATGGAATTGTTGCCTTGGCTGAAGTCGTTGTAGTATGGCAACCGTATACCACAGAGGGTGGTGAAGGTGGTCGTGGCATAGCGACCGGTGTCAGTTCCTACAACTGCCGCCACGCCCACAGTGTATGTAGTATGCGGTGCCAGCCCTGTGAGGCCGAATGAGCGACTGCCAACCACCGTGTCCACCACACTGTCCATCACAACGTGGTAGGCAGTGGCACCCGTCACAGCACCCCACGACACCCGTGCAGAGACGACATCGATGCTGTCGACCGTCAGGCTGTCGGGTTGATTGATATAGATGGTGTTGTCGGAAAACACATCCACATTGTCTATCGCCACACCCCAATACGAAGTGGCATGGCTCCAGTGCAGAGCAATACGACCATCGGGGCTGAAGGCTGAGGCGAAATTGACGGTGTCGCGCAGGTAATTGCCCCCATGGTTGGGGATAGTGGCAACGGCATGGAACAAGTTATCGTACAGATACCCTACTGTCAGTGTGCCGGACGACTCGCTCCAATAGTCAAAGGCAATAGAGAGGTGCTGCAGACTGTCTGCAAACCGCGGCAACACCACTTCGGCTAGGCTTCCATGGCCTGTAGCACTGCCGGCAAGGAGCAGGAGGGCATTGTTGGGAATACCGCTCAGGAATTGGTAGCCACCAGTGGTAATCACATGCGGGGCGTAGGCTGCATTGCTGCCATTCCAGTTGTAGCTCCAACAACCAGGCAGATAGCCAACAGTCGATGACGACACGGCAGTCACCTCTTCAAAGTCTTCGTGATAGGGCAATGCTATCCCGCTGCAGTCGAGCACCCTAATCACCCATATAGCGGTATCGGCACCGAAGTGGTTGCTCACCGTCAGGGTGACAGTGTCGATGCCGCCAGTGCTATATACTTGTTGGAAGAGATAGCCGAACGCGCTATTGCCCGTCAGCGACGAATGCCAACTTACGCCCAGCCCATACTGCGAGCAGTTGTTAAGAAGGGCTGTCAACGTCAGCGTGTCGCCTGTTTCCACCAATCCGGGACCACTGATAGCCGCCTGCGGAAGGGGGTGATTGCGCACCTCCACCGTCAGCAAAGCAGTGTCGGAACCGTAATCGTTGGTGGCGACAACGATGAGGGTATCGGTACCAACGTTAGTATAGAAGAGTGTCACACTGTCGCCTGTCCCAATAACGGTTCCAATAGAGGAGTGCAAGCTATAGGCAAAGCCTTGTGGCGACCCTGCGGCAAGCGTGGCAACGACCGATAGGCTGTCGTATGTGTAGACGGTATCCGGCATGTCAATACCCAGCTGAGGGGCTGAGCGGTCGTAGTCCACACGGATGTTGTCTATAGAAAATTCGTAGCCCCAATTATAATTGAAAGCGAAGCGTATCTGCTCACCCAGATAATCATCGAGCAGCACAGCGTGGTAGTCGTCATTTGGTACATTCCCCACAAACAGTGTGTCTGTAAAGTCATCAAAGTATTTCCCACCAGTGGGTGATATCAATACCTTGACAGGTAAACTTGTAGAAGAGTAATTGGCGGGGTGGCTATACCACGAGAGCTGCAATCCGAGGGTGTCAGTCGGTAGGGTGATGAGAGGCGAGATAAGCAACGGGTGCAAACTTGCTGTCCCGCCCGGATGGGCTGCATGATTTGTGTCGCTAAGGTTACACAGTCTCCACCATCCGGGCCAACAGGGTATCTGGTCGTCTTCCACACCTATGCCTTCAAAATCTTCAAAGAAAGGCACGCTGACACCTGGGCAGTTGCTCACCATCAATCGCAAAGGAGTCGAAGAGGTGGAGGTGTCGAAGATGTTGGCGATGGTGGCCGTCAGGGTGTCTACACCTTCAATGGTATATACCAACGGAATGCGGACGGTTTCTGCCGCGGCGCTCACCGTGACGGAGGTGTCCAACAAAGTAGAGTGCAGGCTGTAGGCCACTCCTGTAGCTATGCAGTTGTTGCGAGTAATCAGATAGTCAACCGTGTCGCCCACCTCGGCCTTGTCAAGTCCCTGCCTAAACACTTTGCCCTCTGCTGTAAATCCTGTTATGGACGGAGTGGTAATCATTTGCGAGCGTACCACAACCCGTGCCGTATCGCTGCCGTACGCATTGGTGACAACCACGCTGACGGTATCGCTGCCGTCCAGCAAGCCATAGGTGAGACGAAGGCTTCCCGTAGTGGTGGTCAGTGTGCTGTCGAGCAGCGTTGAGTGCCAGGTATAAGAAATCCCTGCCCTATTGCCCTCGATAAGGGTGGCAGTAAAGGTGGCGGTGTCGCCGTAATAGTACCTGTTGGCGTCGGCTGTCACCGAAAGGACAGGCACCTCGGTGGTGCGGATAAGCACATCGTCGATATTGATATATTGGTCATGCACACTCACGGTGCGTATCAAGTGGTGGGGATAGCTGCGGAAGGCTATGTGGATATGCTGTCCGGCATAGACGGCCAGGCTGGCGCTGAGAAGGTCGTCGAAGCCGAACCGGGAACGCCTCAAGTTGTCGGTATAAAGAACGGTGTAATTCGTCGTGTCGGTGTAGTCGCTGTCGGTGGTTATCATCACGCTGTACCGTAGGTGGTCATACACGCCAATGTCCAAGGTGAGAAGCCAGGAGGGTCTCCAAAACAGGTGTGGCAGCAAGTTTGTGTCCGCTGGTAGGACTATCTCTTTTGAGAAAATCCAGTTGCTCAATGTGTCATTTAGTACATTGAGGTACAAGTATCGGTTGCCCGACCATGTGGTTGTGGCCCAATTGCTGCCCTGTGGCGTGTACCAGCATAACGCTCCGTCGCTGAAGTCCTCCATCCAGGGCAAGGAAGTGGCAGGGTTGCAGTCGCTAACCCTCACCGTTTTCGTCACCGTGTCTGCCCCGTATGCGTTGGCAGCCACCACGGTCACCGTATCCATACCTCCGAAGGGGTAATGGATGCCGATGGAATAATCCCCATTCACAACCCAAGTGCTGTCCAAGAGGGTAGAATGCCATGTGACAGTCAGGCTGTCAGTGGAGCCACGCCGTAGCGCTGCGCTGCACACTATCGTCGAGTCGGTACTGCCTAATGATGGCACCACCACCTGCCACAGCACCGGCAGGGTATCATAGTCTATCTTCACCCTGTTTACGAACGCCTGCAGTCCGGCCTCTTTGAACAGGCCTATTCTCACTGTCTGACCGGCATAAGGCTCAAGGTCGGCCACCTGCCACCATAGTTCGGATTGGTTGCGTGAATGTAAGTCGGTGAACAATGTGTCGGTGAACGAGGCAATGGCGGTGTCAGCTGTAGGGCTGAGTCGCACGGTCAAAGGCGAGGCACATTCCACCCACAGCTTCATATTGTGCATCCCCGTGGCGGGAAGGCTGATGGGTTGCGACAGCATGTAGGCACCCGTGGTAGATGCATACATCACGTTTTGAAACTGGCGGTACGCATTTTCCTCGTCGTGGAAGGCATAAGTCGTCTCCTTCTGCCATCCGCTTGTCACCCAACAGTCGTCCGTGTGTGCAAAGCCGTCCTCCCAGGGCAGCGCGGTGACGGGGTTGCAGTCCACCACATACACCACGGCGGTGACTGTGTCAGCCCCGTATACATTGGTTATCACCAAGGTGATTGTGTCAATCCCCGTCTCCGTATACACCACTGACCAGCCGCCTACAGCCGTCGAAGTCTGGTTCAGCAGGGTAGAATGCCAAGAATACACCACTCCGCTATCCACACCCTCGGACATGGTGGCAACATAGTTCACGCTGTCGCCCACCTGGGCAATGGTGGGTGCTTGCAGTTCGGCAATAGGACTTTGTTGCAGACGGAGCATCACATTGTCCACCCAAGCATATTTGCCCCATATCCCAGTGAGGGCAAAGTCCACTTTCACATACTCTCCACGCCAAGGGTCGAGAGAAACATGCTGTTGGGTATAGTTTGCCACGTAGTCGTCGAGCGTTAGCAATGTCGTCCACACCCCGCTGCTTATCGTGCCGTCGGCGGCACAAGGCGCAAGGCGCACCTCCACATGTGGGGCTCCCACAAACTCCTCCGACTTATAGTCCCAAGAGAGGAAGATGCCGTCCGAATCGGGCAAGAGAAACACTGGAGACACCATGTGTTCGTTGAAGGGGTTTTCCGTCGATGATGCCGCACCACCTCTCATGGCACTACCCACACGTCTCCATTTCTTATTGGTAGAGGTATACTGCGACACATCCCAGCACGCGGTGGTGGTCGAGGTCCCGAAGTCTTCGCTCCACGGCAGGCGTATCACAGGACCGCAGCCTGTGGTGAACTGAAACTGGCGTGTGCGGTAGCTGGTACGGCCGCTGTCGCATACGCTTTGCACAGTGCCATAATAGGTGGTGGTGGGGTCGAAGCCTCCACCAAGAAAGAAATAGCTATCCGCCATCGGCCAGATGGTGTCGATGCCTGCCGACGGTATCATCACCCGCAGGTCGGCCAGTCCTCCGTAGCTGTTTTGCAACCAGATGCCCGTAGGGTCTTGATTGTTGGAAGTAACACTCGGCGGGTAGGGACATGCGGCGCTGTCGGGCGCAAGCATATACCAGCGTCCCCTTTCAGGCCACGATGCCACGGCATTGGTCAGCGTACAGGCCACATCTAAGCGCGACACTGTGTGGGTAGCAAAATCAATGAACACGACATCTTTGTCAACAGTATTGCCCCGCGTTGCCGACACGCCGTTTTGCGATGTGCCGTCATAACCCGTGCTGTCGCTATCGCCATATACAATACGCAGGCCGCCCGTCTCAAACAGTTGCACCTGGTAACTGTAATACCCAGGATAGAGGTTGCTGGAGTACTCCTTCACCCTTGCCTCCACCACCAACACCCGGCTGCCGCTGTCGCCCAGCAACGCCATGCGGGTATAACAGCTGTCGTCGTAACGACCGCGCCGTCCGAAAGGCTCAATCTTGGGGCCGTTGGAAATGTTCGACCCCAATGGTTGGTTGTAAGAGCTGGGAGACGCAATGCCCGAACCAAGCCTGACGGTGCCGTTGGTGTTGGTCGAGAACTGTGTGTGGGTAGTAGCCCCCAACGTAAAGGGGAACCCGATGTTGCACACATTCGACATCCCCGTCGTCGTGTTGTGGCCGTCGATGAGGGTAGAGTCCATCCCGGTGATGTCCATCCACAATGAGGTGTCGACACCTGTGGTAAATCCCCACGTGTCGACAATCTTTTGAGCCTGCATCTCGGCACCCAGCAGCAAGCTAAGTGCCAGTACTGATAACATTCTTTTCAACATATCTATTCAATTTTCAATTTGCAAAAATACACTTTTTTTTTATACGAATACTTTTCCAATACAAATAAACAATCAATTTGCCCCATTAGAGCCATTTTCCATACGAAAAGTGACAGAAGAGGATTTTTTTTCTTTTTTCAACAGAAATGGATTGCTTTACACCGGTACCCTGCAACCCATTTTCCCTTTCGCACTACATCTATTTTGATTCGTCATTATAATAGGTAAATAAAAACTAAAGTAATAGTAAAAAAAGGAGGACTTCACGGCCAAGGAAACAGCCGCTGCCAGAGGGGCAAGAAGAACTGTTTGTTTCGTCGAGGCGAACACCTTCTTGAGTCGCCTTACCGACAAGTTCGTCGGCATTCGGCTTACCGAAAACGTTTCTTCCAGCTAAAGAAGTGCATTTATTTATTGCTGAGTTGTTTGTAATTTGAAAAAATAGTGTAACTTTGCAGTCTCAAACACTTGTTGTTTAAGGTTTATAACTAATTATAGATTAATATTATATATAGATATGAGAAAATTGGCAGTGGTGGCTTTTGGCGGCAATGCGCTGTTGCGTAGCGGCCAAAAGGGCACTTATCAAGAACAAATAGAGAATGTGGAACAGACTTGCGAGTCGCTGTACAATCTGCTGAAGCGCAACTATAACATCGTCATCGGGCACGGCAACGGTCCCCAGGTGGGCAATGTGATGCTGCAGCACGAGGAGGGCAAGCGCGCCGGTATCGAGGCCATGCCGATGGATTTTTGCGTGGCTGAGACCCAGGGCTCCATCGCCTACCTCATCGAGATGGGTCTGCGCAATGTGATGGCCCGCCACGACATCCAGCGCGACGTGGTGACGCTGGTAACCCAGGTGGCCGTGAACAAGTTCGACCCCATGTTCCAGAACCCCACCAAACCCGTGGGGCCCTACTACACCAAGGAGCAGGCCGAGGAGCTGGCCAAGACCACCGGCGCCGTGTATAAGGAAGACCCCAAGGGTCGCGGCTGGCGCAAGGTGGTGGCTTCGCCCAAGCCCACCCGCATCAACAACATCAAGATTGTGCAGAAACTGGCCCGTGCCGGACACATCGTGGTGACCGTGGGCGGCGGCGGCATCCCCGTGGTGGAGGAGAGCGACTATGTGCGCGGCATCGAAGCCGTTATCGACAAAGACCTGGCCAGCGCGCTGTGCGCCGTGCAGATCGGTGCCGACGAGTTCTATATCCTCACCGATGTGCCCAAGGTGTACATCAACTTCCGCAAGGAGAATGAGCAGGCCCTCGACACCATCACCGTGGCCGAGGCCAAGAAACTGCTCGAGGAGGGTCACTTTGCCGAGGGCAGCATGGCCCCGAAGATTCGTGCCGCCATCATGTTCGTCGAGAATGGCGGCAAGGAGTGCATCATCACCGAGGCCGGCCAGCTGGACAACCCCAACTGCGGCACAAGAATAGTACAGTGATAGTCTCAAATCATTCAGAATAATCCGATTACTCAGAATACTCAGATTATTCAGATTACTCAGAATATAGCATAATCATGAACCAAATCACAGACTCACCAAAGTTCAGGCCTTTCATGCTGAAGGTGGCCATCATGGGCGGTGCACTGCTGCTGGTGGCTTTGGTACTGAAGCTGGCAGGAGTGCATTACAACGATGCCCTGCTCACGGTAGGTTTCGGCACACTGGCCATCGTGGCTTTCTTTCTGGGACAGATGTTCCCCGGCACCCATCGCATTGGAGCACCCATCTGGAAGTTTGCGATGACACTCACTGGATACTCGCTGGCAGCTGCCCTGATAGGTCTGCTGTTTGTCATTATGAAATGGTCCGGCGGCGATAAGATGATGATTCTCGGCATCGGTTGCTTGGCTGTCTGTGCAATCGCATGGCTGGTGTATTTACTCTACTATAGAAAGAACAAAGACACTCAAATATTTGAAGAAGAAAACAATTAATTATTTAAAACAACAATAACATGGCTTACAATTTAAGAAACCGCAATTTTCTGAAGATTTTAGACTTCAGCCCCAAGGAACTCAACTATCTGCTCGACCTGGCTCGCGACCTGAAACGCGCCAAGTATACCGGCACCGAGCAACCCACCCTGAAGGGTAAGAACATCGCCCTGATTTTCGAGAAGACCTCCACCCGCACACGCTGCGCCTTCGAGGTTGGTGCAAAAGACCAGGGTGCACACGTCACCTATCTGGGCCCCACCGGCAGCCAGATCGGCGTGAAAGAGAGCATGGCCGACACCGCCCGCGTGCTGGGTCGCATGTTCGACGGCATCGAGTACCGTGGCTTCAAGCAGGAGACTGTTGAGGAGCTGGCCAAATACGCTGGCGTACCCGTGTGGAACGGCCTCACCAACGAGAGCCACCCCACCCAGATTCTCGCCGACTTCCTCACCATGCAGGAGCATGCCGGCAAACCCCTCGACCAGGTGACCTTTGCCTATGTTGGCGACTCCCGCTTCAACATGGGTAACAGCCTCATGGTCGGTGGTGCCAAGATGGGTATGGACACCCGCATCATCGCCCCCAAGGCTCTGCAACCCGAAGCTTGGCTGATTGAGAAATGCCAGGAGATTGCCAAAGAGACCGGTGCCAAGGTGACCGTCACCGACGACCCCGTGGCCGGCGTGAAGGGTTGCGACTTTATCTATACCGACGTGTGGGTCTCCATGGGCGAACCCGCCGAGGTGTGGAAAGAGCGCATCGACCTGCTGATGCCTTACCAGGTGAATGCTCAGATGATGAAGAACACCGGTAACCCCAAGTGCAAATTCATGCACTGCCTGCCCGCTTACCACAACCTGGAGACCCAGGTGGGACGCGACGTCAACGAGCAGTTCGGCCTGGACGGCATCGAGGTGACCGAGGAGGTCTTCGAGAGCGAGAACAGCATCGTCTTCGACGAGGCTGAGAACCGCATGCACACCATCAAGGCCGTCATGGTTGCCACCCTGGGCGACTGATGAATTGAAAATTGAGAATTGAAAATTGAGAATTTGGCCTGCACAAAGCTAAATTCTCAATTTTCAATTATAATTCAATATCGTTGTATGGAAAACAATGTAATTCATACAAAAAGCCTCGACTTTGCTGTCAGGATTGTGCGTTTGGGCCGACACCTACAGGATGAATGCCATGAATACATCATCAGTAAGCAGATTATCCGTAGTGGGACAAGCATCGGCGCAAATGTTCGGGAAAGCCATAATGCCCAAAGTTCTGCAGACTTTATTTCCAAACTGACTATTGCTTTGAAGGAAGCTGATGAGACGCAATTTTGGCTTGAAGTCCTGAAACGCTCAGACATTATCGGGAACAAGATGTATGAATCATTGAATACCGATGTTAATGAATTAATAGCAATATTGACCAGTATAATAAAAACTACAAAAACTAAAAAGAACAATCGTCAAGATGGATAATTATCAATTTTCAATTCTCAATTTTCAATTCTCAACAGTCGGCACGACTGTCCTGATGCTTGCCATCTCTATTTTCTTAGGGCTGTTGTTGGGCAAAATCAAGATAAAGGGCATCACCCTGGGCATCACCTGGGTGCTCTTCGTCGGCATTGGCCTGAGCGCACTCGGTGTGGCATGCAACCACGACATGCTACACATCATCAAGGAATTCGGCCTTATCCTCTTCGTCACCGCCGTGGGTCTGCAGGTGGGACCGGGATTCTTCCGCTCGTTCAAGAAGGGCGGTCTGGCCATGAACATCATGGCATTGGTGAACGTGGCTTTGGGCGTGGGCATCACGGTGATTATCGCCAAGATGGCCAACCAGGAGCTGACGGACATGGCCGGTGTATACACCGGTGCCATCACCAACACCCCGGGTCTCTCGGCCGCGCAACAGGCCGTGGGCGACCTCGGCATCGAAGGAGCATCCGAGCGGCTGGCCGCCGGCTATGCCGTAGCCTATCCGCTGGCCGTGGTGGGCATGATTGTCTCCTGCCTGCTGCTGCGCTGGTTCTGCCGCATCGACCTCAAGAAAGAGCCCACCGAAGAGGGTCAGACCAGTCAGACTAATCAGACAAATCCGACCAATCAGACTTCCAAGAAAGGCGGCATCCTGCTCATCCCCATCTTCATCATCATCGCGCTGGGCATCGTGCTCGGCTCCATCCCCATCCCCGTAGGCATGAAAGCCCCCGTCAAGCTGGGCTTGGCAGGCGGCCCGTTGGTAGTGGCCCTCATTGCCGGATGGCTCGGCGTGAAGAAAGGCTGGTATGGCACAGAGTTCACCGACGGTCAGGGCGTCCACATGCTGCGCGAAGTGGGCATTGCCCTCTTCCTGGCAGGCGTGGGTCTTGGTGCCGGACAGGCTTTCGTGGCCACCGTGCAGACGCACTACATGTGGGTGGTCTACGGCGTCATCATCACCATGGTGCCCCCCATCCTCGTCACCCTTTTCGGTCGGCTGGTGCTGCACCTCAACTACTACACCCTTATGGGCTTCATCGGCGGCTCGCACACCGACCCGCCCACGCTGGCTTTCGCCAACAACGTAGCCCCCGAGGGGTGCAAACTGCCCAACACCGGCTATGCCACCGTCTACCCCCTCACCATGTTCCTGCGTATCTTCACGGCTCAACTGCTCGTGTTGATGGCTATCTGACAATATCATTAAACACCAAAAAACAATACAAATGAAGAAGATTCTAATTGCAGCAATGGTCATGTGTCTGGCCCTCCCCATGTGGGGACAGTCGAAGACCGTCAACCTCAAAAAGGACGCCAAAAAAATCCAGAAAAAGGAGGTATCCAAGAAAGACGTCACCCCCGACGGCGAAAAGGTGAAGCTCTACGACGAGAACATCGACGCCATGGAACAGATCGACCGCGCCCTTGACCAAGCCCGCGAGAGCGGCCGACTTGTCATCTGCCAGGTGGGCGGCAACTGGTGCCCCTGGTGCCTGCGCTTAGCCAATTTCATCACCGACAATAAAGAGATTGCCGATTTGATTGAGAAGCACTTCGTCTACATCCACGTCAACTATTCCAAGGAGAACAAGAACGAAGAGGCCATGAAACGCCTGGGCAACCCCGCCCGCTTCGGCTTCCCCGTCCTGGTCATCCTCGACAACGAGGGCCGCGTCATGCACATCCAAAACAGCTCCTATCTCGAAGAGGAGAAGAGCTACAACTTCAAAAAAGTGATGGAATTCTTCCAGAACTGGACCCGCGAAGCCATCGACAACCTGAAGTAGACACGCCGCGTGTCGATACAGAAGTGCCCCAACGGCACAAACGTATCCTCAACCCAACAGTGAATCCCTGTTGCCCTCGGGCTGGCGGGGATTTCTTTTTCTTGTTATGTCGGAAAAAAGTAGTATTTTTGCATTTTGAAAGGAATAGAACTATGGACAGTCAATTGGTCAAACAGTTATGTGCTTACTTTGCCACGCAGCCGGTTCAGCGGGCGTGGCTGTTTGGCTCATACGCCCGAGGCGAGCAACGCGAGGATAGTGACATCGATATTCTTGTGGCTTTCGACCCTAATGTAGGCCTGTTCAAGTATGCCGCTATCTATACCGACCTCAAAGAACTGCTTGGCCGCGAAGTGGACCTTGTGCAGGAAGGGGCACTAAAGCCCTATGCCGCCGCCACAGCCGACCGCGACAAAATATTAATCTATGAGAGACCCACGTCGCGATAAGGATCTGCTTGGCAATATGGTCGAGGCTATCGATTATGCTCTTGCGTTTACCAAAGGATATGACTACGATACCTTTTTGGTCGACAAGAAGACCTATTTTGCAGTAGTGAAAAACTTGGAAATAGTTGGAGAGGCCGCATATCAACTCACCAATGAATTCCGTGACAGCCACCCTGCGACACCATGGAAAGTCATCATCAACATGCGGAATATTTTGGTACATGGCTATTCCGACATCGTCCCCTCTGTATTATGGCAGACTTTGACTGATGATTTAGAGCCTTTAAAAGAACAATTACTTTCATACATAAATGAATAAATGACATAAGAATTTGAGCTGACCGCTCATTTCTTCACCCCCATTTCCTGCTGGCTTATGCTGGTAGGGATTTCTTTTTCTTGTTATGTCGGGAAAAATGTGTATCTTTGCAAACTGAAAGAGCGAATAATTATGCTAAGCACACAGGACATAATAACACTACTGAACGGTTTCTTGCCTTACGCAAAAGACCAATATGGCATTACACGTTTGGGTGTGTTTGGATCTGTAGCAAGAGGGGAACAGACCGAGGGTAGTGATGTAGATGTATGCTATGAGGGGCGTGCCCTTTCGTTGCTTACTCTCGACAGGCTGCAATGTGAGCTTGAAGAGCTATTAAAATGTCCTGTCGATGCTGTGAGGATACGTGAAAATATGAATCCTGCTCTCCTTGCCCAAATAAGAAAGGAGGGGCTATATGTACAATAAGGACTTGGTTGCAAGTAGTCTTCATCAAATACAGAGCCTTTTAAGTACCATTCTCGAAAGGGCAAAGAATGTAACTGACGTTAACGACTTTTTATCCTCACCCAACGGGATGATACTTCTTGATGCTGTGTGCATGAACTTGATTGCCCTTGGCGAGGCGGTAAAAAACCTTGACAAGGTGTCCAATGGCGAATTATTGCCAAAATATAATCAGATTCAATGGGGTGGCATCATGCGTATGCGTGACAAGATAGCACACCATTATTTTGAAGTTGATGCCGAAGTGGTTTTGCTGACCGTAAAGGAAGACATCCCCTTTGTAAAGACAGTTGTTGACAAAATGGCATCAGAGCTATTATAATCTTTCACGGTGTCATCTCCCATGTATTAGCATAACTTGTAATAGTACCATCCTACCCTACCGCCTTCGGGCTGACAGGGATTTCTTTTTCTTGTTATGTCGGGAAAAAAGTGTATCTTTGCAAACTGAAAGGAGACATGAAAATGAGTACTGCAACGTATAGCAATCCGGCAATGAACAATCTTTGGAACTACATTCAAGGATTGTCACTATCTGCCAGCGACCGTCAATGGCTTGCCGATAAACTTGTTGAGAACACCGATGAACAGCTGACAGCAAAATCCGAGAAAGAGTTGGTATTCCCACACTTCGACGACGGCTTTGTACCATCGGAGAGCCTTCTTTCCATGGTACTTGGTCCTGTTCCTGAGGGGTTCGACATCGACAAAGAACTTGACTTAATGTGGGAGGAACGGGCCAAATGAAGGTGTTTCTTGACACAAATGTTGTTATTGACTTCATCTGTAAAAGAGAGCCATTTTTTACAGATGCAAAGAAATTTTTTTGTCATGCACGAAAGAGGGGAAATACTATTGATGACCCCTGCCGAGTTTGTCGATAGAAGTAGAATATAATATTCAGTATAACCCACAAAATCAACTTCAATGTAGTCAATAATACAATAAAATATTATGAGCTAACCGCCCATCTTCTCGTTGTAGGAATCTGGACAATTCCATGCTTGATGAGAACAGGGTTGCGGGAAGTTCACGCCACGGGCGTAAATTATTCGCACCTTATTAATCAAGCAGGCAGTCCAGAGCCACTACAACTAATAAGAATCAGAAAAAATGAATTATTGAATGCCTGTTTATATGAAACATAGAGCAATAATTCTCGCCATCTATATTATGGCAAATACATTAAGTGTTTTCGCTTACGATTACTCTGCCACAGCACCCTCTGAACAGATTCTGTTATTGTTAGCAACTTCTGTACCGTTTCTATAATTACGTTTAATTTTTTGGTCAAGCCACATAACCTTTTCTACGGGTTCCTCATTATATATTAAATTCAGATAAGTGGATGGGATTCCATAACAATCACACAACATGCTTTTTAATTCTTCTTGATTAATAATTTGTTCCTTTGCAAATGGGAATACATTACTTTCTTCGTCTGCTGCTAATAGGTCATATCCTTCAAATGATATGCTCTTTACTACTGCCATTTCCTTCTGGCCTGTCCAAATTGAATTCACCATTTCCTTGGCCAATTTCACATTTATAGTAACAGTTGTCGGTTCTGGGCTTGGAATAAAAATAAGGAATGGTGAAAAACCTTGTAACAATTCATGTATGAAAGCAAATGAACTTTTCAATGATTCAATATTCGTATGCATTATGAGTACATTGAGAAAAGTACTCTTAAAGTTCTTATAGCGGAATCGCCCATCTTTATTAAAATAAATTTCAAATAGAATTCCATTCAGAAGGTGATTTTCGCCTCCAATACTATATTTCTCTAGCAGATGGCAATCTGAAATGACATTTTTGGCACCATTCGAGCCACCTACTGCTGCTTGCAGCATATTTCTTCCTATAATAAATAGTTGATTCTTATCCAACTTACTGGGTATAATACTTTTGAATAATTCAACACCCTCATTCTGTTCGTACCAGTTGTATGATATTAATTTTTTGATGATGGGTGCTATAAATTCATCTGACATGGTATATTGTGCATCTCTCAACACCACGCTATCATAGCCGACATCATCAACATGTACCATTTTCCCACTATTAAAAGAGAAGGAACCAATTAGCGAAGTATGTTCCCAACTTGTTTTCTTGCCGCCAGTCATTGCATCTACGGTAGAGCGTACTTTTTTGAAGAAAGTTTCAATCTCTAGACCTTCTTCTTTTAGGTGCTTTAGTAAAGCACCCGTGTATACACTGTGACCGTCTATTCCAAAATCATCTGCTTTTTCACCAGGAGAAGTGGAATATGCTATTAATGTACCTTTAGGTGCAAAAAGTGGTGCTAAATTAACAGAACCCCATCCCCTTCCTTTTCCTTCCAAAGGATTATTCCTGCATGCATCAATGATTACAATTATCATTTTGCATTTAGTCTCATGCAACTCTTTTATACAAGCTTGCAAATCAACAGAATATCGCATTGTAGTTTTCGCCAAATCTCCTATCGGGGTATTGCTCATGATTAGATAATTTTTACCATCAATTTCTAAGCCATGTCCAGAGAAGTATAATACGCCTACTTCATAGCGTCCAAGATCAGACTTGAAATCTTCAAAAAGTTCATCGAATCTATCCGTATCTATATCGCATGCTTCTGGCATCATCATGAAACCCAACTCTCTAAATGCATCATAAATGCTTTTTGCATCATTAACAGCATTGTCTAAATCAGGTTTTACTTGGTCGTAATGGTCGTTACCAACCACTAATGCCTTTCCTCTATAATACACCTTCTCAAGTTGTTCATGCATATCTTTTAATTTATGTTGTTATATTGTTTCCTTATTGTGTCATCATCATTCCTGTCTGGGCTCTTCCCAAATCAATATTTCAATTATAAACCAAATTGATTAGGATGCAAAGATACTCAAAATATTTGACAATAAGGGAATCTCTATGATATAAAAATTATTAAGGACTCCAAATTTAGCGATTATTAAATGATTATGCAATGTTTGGACCCCATTAGTATGCCACATGAAGGACTATCATGAAAGCAATACTATCCGTATAAAACGAGTACATTATTCTTGTTTTCAAAAGTTACACACGTTTATGTTTCATCCATTTTAATCTTCATATAGAATATACGCGACCACATTTCTACCGCTAATGTTTAGGGCAGATAGTGGTGGAGGGGGCTGAGGGCTACACTGTCTGTCTCTACGACGTGGTGGGGCGGTTGCTGGCCACCAGACGCGAGACGGCACAGGAGGTGCTGCTTGACATACCCGCCTCGGGTGCCTATCTCGTGAAGATTGGTGACGCTCCTGCCCGTCGGATAGTGGTAAAGAGATAAAACTATCGAAGAATATTTCTCCCATTCAAATATTTTATGCAATTTTGCAATCAGATTGCAAAATTGCATAAAATATTACTACTATATGATAAGCAAGGATTTAGCATTGACTTTCCCTAGAATTGGTTGACAGATTTGGGACGGTTAAACTGAATTGGTTTACAATATTTAGGCCATATCCCTAATCCGGCTTACACCATCACGGTATCGGTTTACACTTTTCGGTTCTTTCGCCTGTTCGAGTT
>JAFZPH010000014.1 GCA_017550405.1 Bacteroidales bacterium | reverse complement strand
GGCTACGAATTTACGAAAAAATTTCGAAACTACCAAATTTTTTAAGGAACTTTATTATTCCTCGTTCGTGCGCAACTGCTGTACGTAGATGGCGTGCTCCATCTTAAGACGCTTAAGTACAGAAGGTTTGTCGAACTGCTGGCGGCGACGGAGTTCCTTCACCACACCTGTCTTTTCAAACTTTCTCTTAAACTTCTTGAGGGCCTTCTCGATGTTCTCGCCTTCTTTTACTGGTACAATAATCATTTGTCTTTTTGTTTTAAAATTTTATGTTAAACTTAACGCTTCGGACACAGGTGCCACGAAAAGCGGGTGCAAAATTACTACTTTTTTGCGAAACCACCAAGTTTTTTAGTCTATTTTTATTAAAGTAAAAGCAAAAAATCAAAATACGTAGCCCAAATTAATATAGAAATAGGGTTCTTTTGTCTTGTTGGAATAGCCTACCGATGCGCCCAACGGACCAAACATCGTGTTGTAATAGTACGACAATGAGGTACCAAGCAGGGTACTGCGGTCGAGCAGGTTTTCCAGATCATCTGCCTGTTGGGCAGCGGCTACCCTCAACAACACATAGTTATTCTTGCCCAAGCGCTGTTGGGCCTGCAGCTGCATCGCCACGAGGTAAGGATCCACATGTTCGAGATAGTTGACGCCGGCAAAGGGCATCTGCCAAGCCAACTTGTGACCAAACCACTCACCGCCGATCATATTGCCCAGGATCCCGGGTCGTTCGCTACCGAAGAGCATACGTCCATAGAACATCGGCTGGATGGTGAAGCGCTCACCTAAGGACAATGATTTCCGCCACATACCACTCACATCGTGCATGCCTGCCTTGCCCTTCAAACCGGCAAAGTCATCGGTATAATAGACATACTGCGCGTGGAGCTTCGAACCTCTGGCAGGGAAATACCAGTCGTTCTCGGAATTATAGTCCAACCTTCCATAGTAACTGAAGAAATGGTCGTCATCAAACGCTTTCTTTGAAGTCTCGCTATCCTTACCTTTCAGCACATGCGGGAAGTGATAATAGTCCCATCGGATACCTCCGCTGATAGTGAAGTTACGCACATTGAAATTGAGTACAGCCAACTCTGCCGCATGTTGGTTATAGGAGAAATTATAGTCTTTCTCTCCTTTCTCATAGATATTAATCTCGTCGCGATGGAAGATATACGACAGCGTTGGACGCATTAGATGACCGGGATAGAAGGCCACATCCAGACGAGCCATGATTCTCATGCCCAGACGCAGTGTCAGATCAATGTCGGTCATCGCCGCCCGTCGCATGGGTATGTCGGCATTCACCTGAAGGGCCACCATTTCCTCCGTATCAAAGCGCACGCCAAGATTCAACTGTGAGGCTTTCTTCTGACCTCCCGTAAACACGGCTTTCACACCCTCAACTGTTTTCGTCAGGTGGAACGATGGCTCTTGATAGAACAGGTCTACCCGCATAGCCGTTGTAACAAGTTCTGCCTGACGGGAGGTCAGACGGTCTTTCGCCCGTAAGTGGAACTTGGCACGGATATACTTCTCATCAATAGGCGATACATCGACAAACTCCACGCTCGTTATCTCCACCGAATCAGGCGACAGGAGTACGACAGGCGTCTGGGCCTTGGGGGTATAATTGCCAATACGTTGCCGAAGCGCCACAAGCTCGTCCCAATGCTCCCTGGCAGCCTTTTCGCCACGGTTTATGAGTGTGTCGATAGCAGCCGAATTGAAACTAGCAGCACTGTAGTTATGAGTATTCACCGGTATATACACATCAGTGATACTTACATTCTCTTCGTATTTATTCTTTGTATTATAGTCCACAATCCGCTTCAATATACTCGTCGTCGAGCCCAGGTCCTCGGCAGATTTGTCCTCATCGGGCACAGCGATACCAATAATGATGTCAGCTCCCATCTCACGAGCTACATCGGCGGGATAGTTGTTGCGCATACCACCATCGACAAGCACCATTCCACCGATTCTCACAGGTGTGAACACTGCCGGAATGGCCATCGAAGCACGCATCGCCTGAGGCAACACACCACTATGGAAGTCATACTCAGTAAAGGTAACCATATCCGTTGCCACACAAGCAAAAGGAATAGGTAATGTGTTGAAATCAATGGAGTCGTTATAGCCTGAGGTGAGACGTTCAAACAGGCCGTGCAGGTTCTTACCTTTGATAATACCGCCAGTAGCCGACAAGCCTTTGTTCTTTTTCAGTGTGATACCGGTGGATATCATATATGTATTTTGCTTCTCTCGTTCTGCGATACGCTGCAGACTCAAGTCCTCACGGTCGAGCAGAAGTGTGTTCCAATCCTGCGCCCTGACAATGGAATCGAGCACATCAGCCCTGTAACCGATGGAATAGAGTCCTCCCACGATACTTCCCATCGACGTACCTGTAATGATGTCAATGGGGATGCCGGCTTCCTCAATCACTTTCAGTGCACCGATATGTGCCACGCCCTTGGCACCGCCACCGCTCAGCACCACAGCCACCTTCTTGCGTTTAGGTTGCGTACTGTATTGTGCACAGACCTGTGACACAGCCATCAGGCTTGCTAACAATACCATCCAGATTGTCTTTCTCATTGTTTCCTTAATGCAATTCTATTGACACTGCAAAATTAAACAAAAAATCCCGTACCAACAAACGATACGGGAAAATTTTAGGTTAGTCCCTATTGAATGTATTCATTAGATAATACTTTTTTTCTATATATTTGTATTTTTGCTCACTTATTCGTATCTTTGCACCCAAAATAAGAAGATGATAATCGGATACGACGCAAAGCGGATTGTGCGGAATGGCACGGGATTGGGCAATTATGGACGGACGTTGGTGAACGATATTGCCCAGTATGATGCACAGTTGGACCTGCGACTCTATGCCCCAGATAAAGGGCGCGACGAGTTGCGGGGACAGATTGTG
>JAFZPH010000013.1 GCA_017550405.1 Bacteroidales bacterium | reverse complement strand
TTGAGAATTGAGAATTGAGAAAGAGACTCCACGTATCACTCGTATTACACGTATAAATAATACTTGTGATTCGTGAGATACGTGGAGAGAATTGGGAGTTGGGAATTGAGAATTGAGAATTGAGAAAGTGGCTCCACGTATCACTTGTATTACACGTATAAATAATACTTGTGATTCGTG
Organism: Bacteroidales bacterium; assembly: GCA_017550405.1. Lineage (GTDB taxonomy): Bacteria > Bacteroidota > Bacteroidia > Bacteroidales > P3 > Colimorpha. The sequence continues at coordinate 8,455 of JAFZPH010000013.1, read as the reverse complement.
AGAAACGTGGAGAGAATTGGGAATTGAGAATTGAGAATTGAGAAAGTGGCTCTACGTATCACTTGTATTACACGTATAAATAATACTTGTGATTCGTGAGATACGTGGAGAGAATTGGGAGTTGGGAATTGAGAATTGAGAATTGAGAAAGTGGCTCCACGTATCACTCGTATTACACGTATCGATAATGCTTTCGGTGCGTTGAGAAATAATCCCAATGACCGATTTGGGTTGAAGGCGGAGGAGAGGGGCTAGAGGGGGTTGCGGAAACGGTAGATTTTGTTGTGGGCAGGGTCGGGGGTGTGGAAACTGATGTATATCCAGTCGCCCTGGATGTCGATGCCTTCGGGTTCCAGTCCGATAGGGTTGAGGTCGATGGTGTGGACTTCGCGGCCGGTGGCGAGGTGGATGATGTGGAGCCAATAGTTGCCTGGGCTGTCGCCATCGGGCAGGTAGGCATAGCCACTTTTAATCTTGCTGCCTTGGGCTACTTTGACGCAGTGGATGGGGGTGGTGTGAAGCACGTCGGCATCGGTGAGGTGGACTTCGCTGTGCTGCAGTCCCGGAAGACGGAAACGCTTGAGGTACATGGTGCCGCCACGGCGGCCGCCATAGGCATAGAGGTGGTTGCTGTCGGGGTCGAGACACCAGTCCTGGGCAACAGGGAATAGGTCGGTATGGTAGTAGATGCGTTGAAGGATGGTGCTGCCGTGGGGTGTGATGCGGGTGACGAGACATGCCTTGTCGCCATAACAACTGGAGATGTAGAGGAGGGGAAGCAGGTCGCCGTAGGGTCGGAGGCGGGAGAAGGAGGCGTTGTTGCAATGGGTGCTGTTGCCGTCGAGCTGGAAGGTTGCAAGGGATTGTTGCCGACGAAGGTCGAGGAGGATGCATTGCCCGCCGTGGCGCAGCATCACGGCATAACGTTTGTGGATGGCAAGCCCCTGAGCGCTACCGTGCAGCTGGACAGGCGACGGTAACCATTGGGAAAGGTTTTGCATCACAGGTTGCTGGGCTGTGAGGAGAAAGGGTAGGAGCAACAGGGCTGCTGTGAGCGGTAGACGCTTAATAGGGCAGACGGAGGATTAAAAGGTGTAGTTGAATCCGACTCTAATCCAGTTGCGCTCGGAGAACAGTGATGAACCCGCAATGCCGAATCCTATCTGTCGAGTGGTGGCGGTGATGTCGGTGGTGGTGACGCGGGAAAGAACACGCGGGGTAGTGGTGTAGTCGTATTCCTCGACGACGGTGGTCTTGGAGTAGACTGATTTGTCGAAGGAGAAGGCGATGATGTCAAGATAGAGGTCGATGCAGCACTTGGGAGAGAGCTGCCAGCTGAGACCGGGAGTAATCTTGGCACCGATGGACACGGTGGATTCGGGAATGGTGTAGGAGGTGTCGATGGTGTGGTGCATCTCGAGGCGGTACCAGTCGAGGAACTCGTGACGGTGGGAGTAGTTGGTCTTGCTGTAGTAGGCATTGAGTTCGGCGAAGAAGGCGAGGTCGCCCATCTGGATGAGTTCGTAGCGCAGGTAGGGAGAGACGGAGAAGGCCGTCTGGTATTGCGAGTAGTTGGCGACGAGGCTGTCGTGAGGAGGTTTGATGCGGACTGCCTCAATAGTGGGGTGACGACGTGAGAACTCTTCGACGGAGAAGTTGCCAGAGATGCGGGAGTAGGCAAACATGCCGGCGATGCCGAATTGGAGCTTGCCCATCTGGTATCCGAATTTGAGGCCAATGGAGGCGGAGATGGGTTTGTCGAACTTGTGGCTGCCGGTATCGGTGATGACGGTGTCGAGGCCAGTAACGGGACTCGGACCTGTGTATACCGATTCGAAGGCTGAAGAGCCACGAGTGAAGGCTCCGCCTAACTGGGCACTGACAACGAACTGGGCGTTGGCCAGATGGGCAAGGAGGAGCACGGAGATGGTGAGGAGTATCTTTTTCATAATCTATGAGGTCTTAGAAAGTGAGATAGAAACCTGCACGCACCCAGTTGTTTATGCCTTGTTCGGTAAGGAGTGGGGTGCCAGTGACTCCACCTTTGATGTCGGTAGTCTTGGTAGTGGTGGTGGTAGCGGTGTAATGGACGCCCTGAAGCTCACCCATACCGCTGACATCGAATGAATATTTGAGGTCGACGCGGGAGGATTTGGTTTGTGTGTATGCGAGGGAGAGGAAGTCGAGATAAAGCTCGAAACCGCAGTTTTTGTTCAGTTGCCAAGTGAGGCCGGGAAGGATGCGGGCACCGAGAGTTGTGGCAGTGCGGGGCACGGGGACGGCTAAAGTGTCCATAGTGATATTGAGTGCGGGGTTGTTGATGAGGTAGTTGTATACATGAGCCTCGTCGATAAGAGGAGCCAGGGTGGCGGTGTAGAAGAGGTTCAACTCGACAAAGAGGGACACATCGCCCGCCGTGAGGACATCGTAGCGGAAGTAGGGGGCTACGGTGTAGGAGGCGTAGTGGGAACTCATGGTACCAGTGGAAACCCACCGGTCGGGGAATTGCGAACTGAGCATGGGGATGATGGTCGGGTCGAGGGGTTGGTTCTGGAAGCTATAAGAAGAGTAGGATCCAGAGATACCCGCCTGGGCTTTGCCGAATTTGTAACCAAGTTTGAGACCGGCACTGTAGTTGACGGTGGTGGGAGGGTAGATGACAGTGTCGTTTTCGCTGCTTGTAGCGACAGAGACTTGGGTGTGGATGCTGGTGTCGCCAGAGAACTTGCCGCCACTGATGTTGGCGCTAATAATAAACTGTGCATTGGCGGTGAAGGCGAAAACCGCGAGGGTTAAAGCGAGAAATATCCGTTTCATTTATAATGTATTAATGTTTCAAAATGAATAATCTTTGCATGTTCGGACTATGTTTTTGGACATAGTTTTGAACATGCAAAGATACGACTTTTTTTTAAAATACAAAAAAAGTTTTCAGAAGACCACTTTTGAGGCGAGGATGCCGCCTTCGACTTTGCGAACTAGGGAGCCGTCAGGCTGGAAAGTGTAGAGGTCGGCATTGGCATTGTATGGGCTGTTGCAGATGAAGAGGTTGCCGGTGGCGGGGTCGACGTTGATAGCATAGGCGTTGCGGAGGTCGGCGGTGTGTTGCTGCAGGATGGGGGTGGACTGGAGGGTGGCGAGGTCGACTTTGTAGAATACGGCTGCCGGGTGCCCCTGGGCATCGTAGGTGGTTTGATAGAGGTAAATGTTACCGTCAAAGATGTCGAAACCGGTGGCAGAAACGGGCAGGGGCTGTTGTGTGCCATTGGCGAGGTCGACGATGAGGGTTTGGGCGGGGGCGGCGCCGTAATCGCCGGCACACGCTACGATGAACCGGTGTGAGTCGAGGGCTTTGATTCTACCGGGATTCCGTCCCACGGTGATTTTGCCGGTCTCGGAGAACGTGGAGAGATTGACTATGGACACGGTGCTGTCGTATATGGCGTTGCCATTGGCATCATATTGCCAGCAGTTGCATACATACATGTTGTCGCCGATGATGCAGAGCTGTTCGGGCTGCATGCCGCTGAGGGGGCAGGAGGCTTCGATGCCGAGGGCGGCGGTGTCGATACGTACAATGGATTTGTCGTAGCAGGAGACATAGATTTTGCCGTTGTGATATGCAAGGTAGCGGGGGCCACGGGTGCCCATGTCAATCTGTTTGATGCTTTTCCCGGTAGCGGGGTCGATGACCTCGACGGTGTTGGAGGTATAGACAGAGACATAGAGCTTGCCGCCGTAATGGATGAGGTCTTGGGCTAGGTCGCCGATGCCACGGCCGTTGTTGTTGCGGAACCAGTTGTTTTCGATATTGTCGCTGTTCCGGTCGAAGAGGCTGATGCTGGCATCATTCCCTCCCCAGGAGCCTTCGTTGAGCAGGTAGGCGGGCGCTGTTGAGACGGAAGGGGTGTCGGGAACGGGTTCTTTCTTGCATGCAGCAAAAAGGGTTGCTGCGAGGAAAAACAGTGTGATGATGTTGTTCTTCATGATTGAAATATTGTTTGAAGTTAGATAATCCATGTCAATCCAAAACGGTAGTTGCGCCCCATCATGGGGTAGTTTTTAACCACCTCGTATTGGACATTGAAGAGGTTGAGGACTTGTATTTTTGCCTTGAGGCTGGTGTGCCCGATGTCGAAAGAGCGGCTGACGGTGATGCCTTGGTCGGTGTAGCCTGCCACACGGCAGTCGGGCGTGTTTTGCTGCTTGGCGTAGCGCGGGCCGACAAGCATGAGCGATAGACCAACGTCGACCCAAGGAGTGGAAGCGGTGAGTGTGGCGTTGCCGCTGTGGCGTGGAGTGTAGGGTATCTGATGGCCGTAGAACTTGCTGAGGGGGTCGGTGCGGTCGACGGCATTTTGGAACGAGTAGCCAAGACTGATGTCGATGCGTGTGCGTGGGAAAGCGTAATTTTGTATGGTGGCATTGGCGGTAAGGTCGAGACCTGTCACCTCCACTTTGCCGAGGTTCATCATGGACCAAAGGTACATGTTCTGCATGGGTACGGCAATGATTTTGTCGTTCACTTGGTTGTAGTAGAAGTCGGCAGTGGCGGTGTAGGCGGCAGCCACTTTGGCGAGCGGGATGGTGTGGCTGCGGTAGGTGGCGCCGATGTTGTGTTGTAGCGCCTTCTCAGGGCGCAATGGATGCCCCACAGTGTAGTAGTAGAGCTCGTTGAAATTGGGGACACGATAGTTCTCCTTGAAGAAATAACGGAAGGTGAACTGGTTGGTGGAATAAGAAAGGCCGATGTAGGGCGAGAGCCGTTTGTAGGGCGAAGAGGCGACTGTGGACTCGTGGTCATGGACCCAGGTGCCGAGAAGGTTGGCATCGGCACGAAGGTCGCCTTTCAGACGGGAGAGATGTGCTGTGTATTCAACAGACAGTGCACCCAAAGCGGAGAGCCGTTGAACATCGTTGTGGTTGGCCAGGTTGCTGAGGAGGTGGTTGGCAGACTGGTCGGCGGAAAGACTGACAGAGAGGTGCTCGTTGTGGTAGCGCAGGGTTTGCGAGAGGTACCCCTCCTGTTGCCGATATTGATTGCGGAGCGTGCCTATGGAGTGGACGGCTGTGTCGACATAAATGTCCTCTCCATGTTGGTATTTGCCCAGCAACTGCAGGTCCCAGTGCTGCCCAGTGTGGCGGTAACGGGTCTGTGCGAAAAAGAGTTGCTCTTCGCTGTGCTCCGACCCTCTTACCGAGTAGTAAATGACGGGTCCCGGAAGGGCATGGTAGCCGTTCATGTAGTGTGCTTTGACATGTAGACGGTTGCGGCTGTCGATACGGAAAAAGTAGTTCAGGTCGGCGGTGCCGATATGGATTTGTGAGTTTGTCCGCCTCTCGAGCGAGCTGCTGTCGGTGCGTCCAGGCGTGTAGTAAAGGGTGAAGGGGTAGTTGCCTTCGGATTGGAGATAGTTGCCCCAAAAGGAGAGGGACATGCGGCGCCCTATCCGTTGCTCGTAGGAGAGTGTAGGCGAGAGGAGGCCGAAGGAGCCGCCTTCCATACCAAGGCGCAAGTTGAATGGCCGTGCACCGAACTCGGGTTCGTGTGTCTCCATGTTGATGATGCTCCCTGCTGCATAGGCCCTTGCGGAGTTGAGCGTGTTGTCCACTTGGCCGTTGGAGAGCGAGATGTAGCTGCTGTTTCCGAGCATATAGCGTCCAAGGTCTACTTGTCCGTTTTGGCAATCGGTGACAGCTACGCCATCAATGGTGAGCGTGCTGAACTGGCTGCCAAGTCCGCGGGCAGAGACGGTCTTGATGCCGCCGATGCCACCATAGTCCTTGAGCGATACACCCACCATGCGACGCAGGACATCGCTGAGTTGTGCGTCGCCCAGTTGCTCCATCTTCTCCGACGGGGCCACTTGGGTGGGCGTTTGGGCTTTGAATGATTCAGGGCGGCTGTTGGTCTGTATTACAGTGATTACAGGCAAGGTGACAGCGTGCTTCGTAGTGTCCTGAGCGGAGACTGCGGAGCTGCAGCAGAGGTAGAATAGTACCAGTATTATATTGCGTTGTTTCATTTGTAATTTACAAACCTTTCCTCGAGGTTGGCTAAATTATGGTTTGGCAGGTCTTCTGACTTGTCTCGCGGGTTTCGGGCCTTCCCATGCAGCATGGCAGCACAGTGACACATTGGAGGAAACTCCGTCATAACAGACTTACAGCAGCGGGACTGTTGCCGACTTTCACGGCATTCCCTTTTCACGCCTTGATGGCGACCAAACCGGTTGCAAAAATACAAAGAATATTTGAAATAGCCAACAATAAATTGCTAAACAGGCTCATTTATAGCAGGGTAAAATGTCAAGAAGCGGCATCGTGTCCGTCACTTTTATGGAGATAAAGTCAAACGAATGGCATTTTTACAAGGCCGAACACTATTTCTGCTTGTTTGGTTTTGTAAAACGCTTTAGCTCATAAATATATGAGCCTGCCATCGGGCTGGACGGCACGGACAACCATATCGATATTATTGAACCCAAATCGGTCATTAGGAAACCGAAAACTCCGTAGGAGTATCATTTGGAGGGGTATGACGTTGGCTATTAAGTGAAAACTCCTACGGAGTACCTGCCGAATCGTGCAAAGTATGGGGAATATCCCTGCCCCGTAGGGGCTTTCGTTTAATAGCATATCATGTTTATATACAGACATATTCTCTGTAGGAGATTTCGAATAGATATATCCTGACGACCGATTTGGGTTTAAAAAGTCCGAAGGACTGAAAGATAATAGGCGGGGACGCAAGCCCCCGTACTTATGGGCGATAAAACAAAGCCCTGAAGGGGCGACAGACAGTCGGCAACATACGGTGTGTCACCCCCTTCAGGGTTCGCTTTTACTACCATTTGTACAGGGGTTTATACCCCTGTCTGTGTTCTCTCGTCCCCCGTTGGGGACTGTTGAGACACCCTTGCCGAGACCATATACATCTCGAACATTAGTTATTGTTGTTAAACTAAACTAAATCTCGGCATCGGTATAGATGTCTTCATCCAGAAGCCAGTCAACCTTAAGTAGAAACTTGTACTTTATGAAATACTGATGTTCGCCATAATGATATCCGGAGTGGTACAGGATGGCGTCATGATAATCGCGCAACCAGCTGGTATGGGTGTGGTCGTACCAGCAGAAGCTGCCGTCATGAATGGGAGTTTGGATGCCATGCTCACTGAACATAGACCTAAAGAAGGCCAGCCGAGAGCTGAAGATATTGGCATACATCAGTGCCTTTTGCTCTGCCGGGCAGTATTTCGAGGTACGGATGGCACGGGTTTTCTCATCGTCTTTCACTACCACATAAGTGCCAGTGCGACCGATTTCCTGCGTCTGGTACTTTGCTTGATAGGTATTATTGGTGAATGCACACCAGATGCCGGGTTGGTTGCACTCTTGGGCGCGGATACAGATGAAGTAGAGGCTCTTGTCGCCCCCCTGCAGGTAAGAGGTTATCTCTTTCGGGGTCATGCGAACGATGTCTCCCACCTGGTATTTGGGGCCAGTGAATCTATGGGGCCAGGCGTCATCGTTTCGGTCGAGAAAAGTGATGCGTGAGAAATGCTTGACGGGGGTGCCCGCCGACAAGGTCACCTCTGCGAAATGGTTTTCCTCGGTCCCTGGGCGGAAATACACTGTGCCCTGGGAGGCGCCACATTCGTCGGTCAACAGCGCATCGATGGCATAGCCCTCTCGTTTCAACTGCACGTCGGGGGCCAGCCATTCGTGGAAACGCTCCACAGCCTCATCCATGGAATCAACTCCTACATAGATATGTAGCGTGTCGTTTACGTCGAGTCGTGAACCCGCATTGAATTGTACGGCATTGCCGAGGGAATCGACTTCGACAATGGCGCTTTGGAAAAAGGCCAAATCGTCGTAGTTCATAATCTCCATGCGGTCAGGAGCAATCGCCGAAATGTTCTCCTTGTCGCTGCAACCCATGGCGAAGAGTGCCAGCAGGGCCATCATAATGTACTTGTTTGTCTTCATGTCTTCTTATATTTTTTCCGAGTGCAAAAATACACAAATAAATTGATATAACGAACTATTATTACGATGTGCAGAAAATATTGTAACCCAGAGGATACATTTTTCCCAATAGGCATCAATAATCCGCACGATTGTCTATTTGTTGAACACAAAGATACAAACAATTAATGGCGACCTGAAAAACAACAGAAACCGGTGCCTCAGCATAACAGTGTAGGGCTTAGAGGTTGAATCCCTAGTGATTTTCCGATAGTATCAAGGCAGCGCCACCTAGAATAGGAATAGCGTATTTTTTGAACTGTAACGCTGTAACGCCCGGTGTCTTTTCCTGATTTTGGTTGACAGTTTTTTTACTTTTTCCTGATGCGGTTGTCACTCGTCGTACTGGAGAGGTTGACATTTTCCTGACATTGTTGACAGTATTCCTGAAAAGGTTGACAACTGCAGGGTGTTTCCCAGT
>JAFZPH010000012.1 GCA_017550405.1 Bacteroidales bacterium | reverse complement strand
TATAGAGTCAAAAGGTGCGTTTTGGATACCCCCTTACCCTTGAATTTAACTTTATTTAACTCTTTTTCTTGAAAAAGGAGGAGTTGGATACAAGATTTGGGGGCAAAAATGAAAGATGGATTCTCAAGGGCGTAGTTTCCGGGCATGTTGGAAGGCTTGGGTGCGTATTTCCTCTTCACCTTCCACATGGCGGTTGTGCATCACGATGCGGCCATTGCAGATGACGGTGTCCACGGCATCGCCGTGTGCGGCGTAGAACAGGCCTGAGAGAGTGTCGTGCATGGGAACGAAGGCCAGATTCTCCAAGTCAACAAGAATCAGGTCGGCCACTTTCCCTGTCTCAATTCTCCCGGCATTGATTCCGGCTGCTTTGAAGCCGTTCTCCGAGACCACCTTCATCAGCTCGGTGGTGGGCAGCACGGTGGGGTCTTGCCGTACCCCTTTCTGCAGGTACGACATGAGGCGTGCGGCCTCTATCATGTCTAAGTTATTGCTGCTGGCACTGCCATCGGTGCCGAGGGTGACGTTCACCCCTGCCTCCCGCAATTCGCTATATAAGAATCGGTAGCCGGAACCCAGTTTCAAGTTGGAGGCAGGATTGTGTGTCGCTGTTACGTGGTGGCGAGCCATCAGGGCTATCTCTTCACGACTCAAATACAGGCTGTGTGCACCCACCAGTCGGCCTTCGGTTAGCTCCAGCACTCCTGTCCGCTCCAGCAGCTCGTAGGGACGGCAATTATGGGTGGCGAGGCAGTCTTGCACCTCTTTCTCAGTTTCAGACATGTGTATCTGGTAGATTGTCCCGTACCGGTGGCTCATCTCGGCGCAGTGCACCAGTCCTTTCTCGCTGACGGTGTAGACGGAATGGGGTGCGATGCTGATTTTCAGCAGGTCGCTGGCTCCTTCCACTTGGTCGCGCAGTTGACGGAAAGAGTCATCAGTAAGCTCGTCGCCGTCCCCGAACACATTGATGCCAAGGATGCCGCGGATGCCCATTTCCGCCACGGCCTTTGCGGCATTGGGGAGGTGGAAATACATGTCGTTGAAGAGGGTGGTGCCGCTCTTTATCATTTCGAGGCAGGCCAGTTTCGCGCCCCAGTACACAGCCTCGCCGTCGAGGTGCTTCTCGGCGGGCCAGATACTGTCGTTCAGCCATTGCTGCAGGGGCAGGTCGCTGCCCAGTCCTTTCAGCAGGGTCATGGCGGCATGGGTGTGCATATTGGCAAAGGAGGGAAAGGCTGCTTTGCCTCTGCCGTCTATCCTGATAGCATTAACCGGCATTGGAATCTGTGTTCCAATGCCGGTTATCATACTGTTCTCTATCAGAATATTGGTACTCTTCTCGTTCAACAGCACATTTTCGATAAGGATGGGTTCCATTGTCGAGTGTTGCGCTATTGTACTAAAATCAGGATGTCATTCTGCTGCCCTTTCACCACTCCGCCTCTGATGTCGAACGTCTTTGTCTCGTCATCGTTGGTGACAAGGCGTATAGTACCCTTACTCAGCGAGGAGATGATGGGGGCGTGGTTCTGCAGTATTTCGAACAGACCGCCTGTGCCGGGCAGTTGAAGCAACTTGGCTTCGCCTTCGAATACCGTCGAATCGGGTTTCGTGATTTTCACTTTCATGGCTTGGGTGCATTATTTTGTTTCGGCCAGAATCTTCTCGCCTTTCTCTATGGCTTCCTCAATCGTACCTACCAGCAGGAAGGCCTGTTCAGGCAGATAGTCGACATCGCCGTTGAGAATCATGTTGAAGCCCTTGATGGTGTCTTCGATATTGACGAATTTGCCGGGCAGACCGGTGAAGGCCTCTGCCACGTGGAAAGGCTGTGAGAGGAAGCGCTGTACACGGCGAGCACGCGACACGACCAGTTTGTCCTGTTCGCCCAATTCCTCCATACCGAGGATGGCGATAATGTCCTGCAGCTCGTTGTAGCGTTGCAGAATCTGCTTCACTTTCTGGGCGGTGTTGTAGTGCTCTTCGCCTACCACATCGGGGCTGAGGATTCGGGAGGTGGAATCCAGCGGGTCGACAGCGGGATAGATACCAAGCTCCGAAATCTTACGGCTCAACACCGTCTGTGCATCCAAGTGGGCGAAAGTGGTGGCAGGAGCGGGGTCGGTCAAGTCGTCGGCGGGCACATACACAGCCTGTACCGATGTGATGGAACCGCGCTTGGTGGAGGTGATGCGCTCCTGCATCATACCCATCTCGGTGGCCAGGGTGGGCTGGTAACCCACAGCCGAGGGCATACGGCCCAGCAGTGCCGACACCTCAGAACCGGCCTGGGTGAAACGGAAGATATTGTCGATGAAGAGGAGGATGTCGCGTCCACCGGTCTTCTCGTCACCGTCGCGGAAATACTCAGCCAGGGTCAGACCGGAGAGGGCCACACGGGCACGGGCACCGGGGGTCTCGTTCATCTGTCCGAATACCATGGTGCATTTGGAGTCCTTGACTGCCTGCATGTCCACCTTCGAGAGGTCCCAGCTGCCTTCTTCCATGCTCTTGGCAAACTCGGGGCCATAGTTGATAACGCCGGCCTCAATCATTTCGCGCAGCAGGTCGTTGCCCTCACGGGTACGCTCGCCTACGCCGGTGAATACCGACATGCCGGAGTATTTCTTTGCGATATTGTTGATGAGCTCCTGGATAAGCACAGTCTTGCCCACACCGGCACCGCCGAAGAGACCAATCTTACCACCTTTCAGGAAGGGCTGGATAAGGTCGATAACCTTGATACCAGTGAAGAGAACCTCTTGGCTCGTTGCCAGATTCTCGAACTTGGGTGGGTCGCGGTGGATGCCGTAGCGTTTCTCGTGCTCGGGGTCGGGCATACCGTCGATGGCCTTGCCGATGACGTTGAACAGACGGCCGTTGATGTTCTCACTAACGGGCATGGTGATGGGACCTTCGAGCGAGACCACCTCGGTGCCGCGTTGCAGGCCGTCGGTGCTGTCCATGGCAATGGTGCGCATGGTGTTCTCTCCAATGTCCTGCTGGCATTCCAGTATCACTTCCGTGCCGTCGGGGCGTACGACCTTCAGTGCATCATAGATGTCGGGTAAAGCTACCCCGTCTTCAAAAGTGACATCGACAACTGCGCCGATGATTTGGGAAATCTTTCCTTTAACAGTATGTTCCATGTATATTTAAATGTTATTTTTCGTGTCGAAGATTCTGGACATTTGAAAGTGCGAAATTACAATTTTATTCCCAACTGACAAAATTTTTAACATAAAAAAAATATCAACAAGTGTTAATGTCTTGTATCAGTTTGCTTTGTATAATCTGCCAGGAAGACATCTCACGACGTTTTTCAGCTCCAAATCCATCATGATGGAGGCTATTTTGGGGAGTGGCATGCCACTTTTTGCGACGATTTCGTCCATGGTCATTTCGTTGTTGTCGGTCAGCAGTTGCACCACTGCCTGCTCGCTGCTGCTCAGCGAAGAGAAGATGGAGAGTTGCTCCTCTTTCTGCCGTTGGGGGTCGAAGGTGTTCTTCCATCCCATTTGATAGAAAAGGTCGCCGGCGTTGCGTATCATCACCGCCTTGTTATGTATCACCAGGTTGTTGCACCCCTCCGACAGAGGGTCGCCAAGCCGTCCCGGAACGGCAAACACCTCGCGGTGGTAGCTGTTGGCCATATTGGCCGTTATCAGTGCACCGCCGCGTTCGGCAGCCTCCACCACGATGGTGGCGTCGCTCAGGGCCGCCACAATGCGGTTGCGGGCTGGGAAATGGACGGCATTGATGCCTGTTCCCACAGGGTATTCGCTCAGCAGTGTACCGCCCTGCTCCACAATCCTTTTTGCCAGCAGGCGGTTCTGGTATGGGTATACGATGTCGAGCCCATGGCCCATTACTGCCACCGTGGGCAGGCCGTTGTCCAAAGCTGCAGTGTGTGCCTCGGTATCGATGCCGTAAGCCAGACCGCTCACTATGGTGGTGTTGTCCGTCATCATCTCCTTCACCAGACGGTGCGTGGTGGTGCGGCCGTAGTCGGTGCATTTGCGCGAACCTACCATCGCCACCGTGTGCGGTGCATTCAGGTCGCTCCGCCCTATGCGGTAGAGCAGTACCGGCGTATCCTCGCATCCCGCCTCGTTCAGCCGTTGCGGGTAGTCATTCTCCGTGCAGAAAAGGGTGTCCACTCCATAACCCTGCATGATGGGAATCTGTTGTTCGGCCAGCATCAGGGGTCTGCGGCTTTCGATGTCGGCAATGATGGCATAGTGGTTCTGGAAGATTTCCTGCAGTTGGGCATGTGTCATGGCGAAGAGCTCTTCAGGCTTCGGACAGATGCCGAGCAGCTGTCGGATGCTCTTGCATCCCAGGCCGGGTATCAGTGTCAGTGCTATATGATAAGGGTTCAAGACAGGGAACGGTTTAGGTTTGTTTTTTGGTGAAAAGGCGATTGGCTAGCGAAGCAACGATTGTCCCTGACCGTATTGGCAAGGACTTGCAGCGAAGCGTACGAAGCCGACAGACGGTCGAGGCATACCTCGGAGGGCACCCATACTGCCTCTGTTATCTCCTCTTCGGTTTGCGGGCGGGGCTGTATGGCAGGTGCCTGCATGGCAAACCATGAGGTCTGTTTCAGATGCCAACCCCCGTATTTGTCGTAGATATGGTACGTCTTGGCAACGAGACTGACGGCCGGGCGTGCCTGTACGCCGGTCTCCTCGGCTACCTCGCGCAGTGCCGCGGCGGCAAGGGTCTCGCCCTGTTCCACCATGCCCTTGGGCAGGTCCCACCGCCCGTCGCGGTGTATCATCAGGCAGTTGCCACCCTCCGTGCTCACCAGCCCCCCGGCGGCCTTCACATACTGGAAACGGCGGTGAAGGTATTCCGCCACGTTGCATGGTGGACGGCTGGTCCACACCCAGATGTTACCCTGCCCCGAGGTCAGATAATCGAAACAGTCGTCCAGACGGAAGTCGTCCGCCACGGTGTAGCCGTCGGGCACAGCCACCCTGCTCCGTTGCGAGGCGGGACAAAGTTGCATCAGCGATTCGTTGTAAGCTATAATCATCGTCAACTATAACGGAGACCTGTCTCGTTTATTGTGGCTCGCTAATCTATCGCCAAAATAATCATGGCGTGGTTTTGCATGCGGGAGGATAAACCCACAAAAGGGGACGGACACCCTGTTGCCAGAGTGTCCGTCCCGAAGGGTGAGGCAGAGCATCGGATTACTTGACCACCAGTTTGGTGATGTAGCTATCCTTGCCCGTGCTGATGCGTACAAAGTAAGTGCCTTGGGCCATGCCCGAGAGGTCGAGCGTATGGCTTGCCGAACCCGTACATTCAACCTCCGCGCAGGTAAGTGTGCGGCCCTGCATGTCGACGAGGGAGATGGTTGCATGTCCCTCAACATCGTACAGCACAACGGTTGTGCTTTGCGATGCGGGGTTGGGTCGGATGGCATAGTGCGGGTTGGCATCCACGTTGTCGATACCGATATTGGGCGTGGTGGTGAAAGAGCTAGCCGAAGCCCAAATGCTCAACCAGTCCTCGCCGCAGATGGAGCGGACGAACACCTCGTACTCTGTTTCAGGCTCGAGACCTGTCAGCGTATGGCTTGTGGTGGTGACTGTGTCGATCCTGTTGGTGCCGGGAGTCATGCCTCTGAAACCATAGTTCACCAACCATGTGCCAGTGTTGTTGCTGCCGGCCGTCCAGCGCACTTGAGCTGTCGAGGCGGTGATGTCGAACACTGTCACATCCTCCACGGGGGCGCACTCGTCGGTAGTCACCGCCAGGGTGTCGCTCGGGTCGCTTGTCACAATGCCGCCTCCGCAGAGGGTAGTCACCGTGAAATAGTACGTGGTGGCAGGATCCAGCCCGGTGATGGTGAGGGGATGGGTCGTGGCATCCATTACCTCGTCCACCATGGTGTTGAACATGTGTACCTGCCAGGTGTTGGTGTCGACCTCAGCCGACCAGTCAAGCACAATCTCGTGTCCGCTGGTGCTTACCGCATTCAGGCCGGTGGGCACGTCGCAGGGCATCGTATCCGTCACGAATGTGCCGGTATTCCAATCCGAATAGTAGTTGGTGTCGCAAATCTGGCGGATGGAGTAGGAGTAAGCCGTGGCAGGCATCAGGTCGCCGATGCTGTACGACATCGTGTTCACCACTGTGGCTTCGGGCCATTCAATCTCGCTGGCCAGCTTCACGGCAACCTCGTAGCTGCCCAAGCCGCCGGTCCATTCAATGGTGGCCGTAGTGTATGTGGTGCTGATGTTGTCAATTTCGGGCACATGGCATGTGCGGTCGCCGCAGGTGACCAAGCGCATCATGTTGCGATACTGTACCAGCGTACCGGCGGGGATGGTGGAGTTAATCCGGATGGGTACTCCCGTACTGCTGGTATAGATGGCCACATTGCTGTCCATCAGGTTCACTCGTTTTTCCGAGGTATAGCTGCCGTAATAATCTTCAGCGCCGGAGCGCAGCACAGCCACTACCACATTGCTGTGGCCGTCCCATGTAAACACCGAGTCGAAGGTGAAACGGTTCCAGCCAGAAATCATATTCATGTTTCCGGAGAAGTAGGGAGTCAGGCTGTCAGCCGGGAGCCAGTCGGCACCCGAACGGAAGCTTGTGCGGTCGGTCTGACCGAGATAGATGGTGCAGTTCTCGGCGTTGTTGATGGGACTGTAGGTGAGGAATTCTAGTGCATCCACCATCACCAGGTCGGCCATCTCGGACGAATCGATTAACTGCTGTGTGTAGGTATACTGGTTATACTCATAGAAAGGCAGATAGGCATAGTTGCTGGAATAGAGCTCATGTCCAACAGTGTCGAAGGCGGGATTGTCGCAGATTTCCGTCTGGAAGAAGCCGGCAATCACCGAGCTGGTGTCTGCCGAGTCGCAGATGGCTGTCAGCTCGTACTCATAGCGGGTGTTCTGCACCAGGCCGTTGAGGACAATGCTGTCGTCCGTGAGCTGAAGGGTGGTGAAAGCGTCGCTGCTGCCCAGCTCGCGGTAGCTGAACATGTGATTATTGGCCTCCGAGGTCCAGCGGATGGTGGCATCCGTCGTCGTCGAGGTGTAATGTACATTGGCAGGAGGCAGGCAGTGGGTCACGTGATTCAGCGTGATGTCGTCCATATAGGCGTACCATGTCGAAGAGGGACGGTCGGCCTTGATGGCCACATACGAACCGTTCCCGGTGTAGCCCTCAAAGGTGAAGGTGTACTCTGTCCAAGTGGTGTTGCCGTTGATGGTGAGAGTGTCGACTCCCTCAAAGGTGGTGATGTCGTCCGGGTCGGTCATGACGCCAACCTTGAATACCGGAGTATACGAGGTGGAGGAGGACTTGGCCCAGAACGAGAGGATCAGGCTGTTGGCCGGTGCCACCGTGGTGTCAACCTCGGGCAGTACGATGCAATAGTAGTCGCCATAGGTGTTGGCGGTGGTGCTGCCATACCAGTACATACCTTTCCCGCCGGTGTGGGCATAGCTGGTCGACGCCGAGATGTAGGGATAGCCATAATAGCTTGATGCATTGTTCAGGTGATGCCAGCAATAAGCGAATGTGTTGGTGTTGCTGGCTCCGGTGTTCTCGTTTTCGAAGCTCTGGAAATAGGGGAAGGTGGAGATGAGACCGCAGGCGGTACGTGCCACATGGGCGAAGCTCCACAAACTGGTGTCGGTGGCGGAGCAGATGCAGCGCACCTCTACTTGGTATGCGGAACTGCTGGCAAGACCGGTGACGGAGGTACTGTTGGTTGAGCAGAAGAAGGTTGTATCGCCGTTAGGACTGGACAGGCGTACCTGGTATCCCAATGCGCCGCTGATGCTGTCCCATGTCAGGTCGAAACCGTGGGTGGTGGCGTTGCTCTCGTGTACGTTGGAGGGACGTGCGCAGTTGGGGGTAAGGTACAGCTCTACGTCGTCCATATAGCAGTACCAAGCCGATGTGGAACGGCTAATCTTGAATGCGGGGAAGGTGCCGTTGCCTGTATACGAGGCAAACGAGGATTCAAATCCCTGCCATTCGAGGACATTCTCGACATGGATGGTGTCGACCGGCACAAAGGACTCTGCCGAGTCGGGGTCGTTCATCACACCCACAACAAACACGGGGTGGTAGCTCGTCGAGGTGGGTCTTGCCCAGAAGGTGATGGAGGTGTTGGCAATGTTGTAGTTGCTGCCCAGTTCAGGCAATACGCAGAACGTGTATGCCGGATAAGAGGAGGAGGTGGCGCCATACCAATAGAGGTATTGGTTGCCTGTACGCGAAGAGGTGCCGCTGCTGACATACGGGTAGTAGTTGGTCGAAGCTCCGGGAGCCACAACGCGTTTCCAGCAGTATGGGAACTCGGCGGCGGAACCTGTGGCTACGCCTTCAAAGCCATAGGAGAAGGGCAGCACATCGATGGGTACACACTCGGTACGGAAACTGGAGCTCACCATATCGCTGGTGTCGCTTCCGCACAGCCCTCTGACATATACCATGTAGGGAGTGTTAGGCGTAAGTCCGCTGAAGATGTATGTCGTGTCGGTGACAAGTGTTTCATTGCCGAATGACGAGCCGCCGGAAACCGACACAAGGTAGCTGGACGAGGTGCCTGTCCAGGTGACGAAGGCGCTGTCCGAAGTGGCCTCAACCGATTCGATGGCGGGCGGCGGGCAGGTGGTGTATCCAATGGTAATCTCGTCGACATAGGCATACCATGCTGCACTGCCGGTAGTGGGATGCACGTCGTGAATGGCCACAAAGGTCCCTTCGCCGGTATAGCTGGTCAGGCCGCCAACCAGCTCTTGCCAGTTGGTGGTGCCGTCCGTGCTGACGGTCTGGCAGGGGACAAACGTGCTGGCGTCGTTGGGGTCGGTCATCACGCCAATCTGGAAGGTGGGATGGTAGGTGGCGCTGGTGGCCTTGGTCCAGAACTTCACAACCACATTCTGTATGTTAAAGATGTCAGTGTTGATTTGCGGGGATACCAGCATGAAGCTGTCGGGATAGTTGACGCCGGGTGAGGCGGGATGGTACCAGTACAAGGCTTTCGAGCCCAGATGCTGGTACGTGGTTGAGTTGGAGACGTATGGGTAGTAGTACATCTGTGCGTCGGAGTTGTAGGTCCAGCAAGGAATCTCGGGACGTGTGGTGCTGGTCGATACCGCCACATCTTCCCAGTCGAGGACGATAGGCAACGAGTCGACAGCTACGCAGTAGGTGCGGAAGGTGATGCGGCAGGGCTCTGCAATGCCGTTGTCCGGGCAGTAGGGCAGAATCCACACATCATACTCCGTGTTGGGTTGCAGATTGATAAACGAAACCATCGTGTCGGTAACTTGGATGGCGGTGCTGTCGTGGAAGTTGAAGCCGCTGTGTCCAAGATACACGTCCCATCCACCGGAGGTCAGGGTGTCCATCCAATGCACGTCGGCAGAGGTGGTAGTGATGTTGTCCACATATACATCCTCCACCTTCGGGCAGTCGGGGATGAACTGGAGGCTCACTTCATCAAGGTAGAAATAGCGGTATGCGGTGGCATTGCTGTAACCCATAAAGGCGAGATAGGAACGGTGCGCAGGGGCATTGTACAGATTCACCTCGTGATACAGCGGGCGTGTGGCGTTAACATACACCGAGTCGAATGCCACAAAGGTGCTGGCGTCGTTCGGGTCGGTCACCGTACCGATATACAGATAGTCGTAATACGAAGTGCTGGAGGTTGTGGCGTAGAAACTAAGCCGCAACTGGTTCAGCACAGCAACATTGGTGTCCACTTCGGGCAGCACTACGCATTCCCAAGTGGGCATACCGGAGGTGGTGGTATTCAGCGGGGGCAGATACATATATATGTACTGGCCGATAGCGTAGCTGCTTCCCGAGTTGATATAGGGATAGTAGCTGTCGTAAGTGCCGGAACCGTCGCTCAGGAAACGCCAGCAGGGATGCGAGGTGCGGGTACCTGTGGCACAAGTCTCAAAGCCTTCCTCCCAAGGAAACACTCTCAGCGGGCCGCAGGCGGTGGTGAAGTTCACCGTATTCCACTGTCCGGCGGTGGCGCAGTGCGAACGCACATAGAAGGTATAGTTTGTATTGGGCTGCAGACCGGTGAACGATAGGGTGGTGTCGCTGGTCGAGTGGGTCGAAGTGTCGTTGCTCAGCGGCATCTCGGCACGCCATTCATAGTAGTAGGCACCCGTGTTGGCCCAGGTAAACGAGGCTGCAGTGTCGCCGATGGTGCTCTCGATGATGCCGGGACGGATGCAGGACTCGAAGTTCAGCGTAATGTCGTCGATATAGGCGTAAAAGAGAGTGCCTGTCGTCGGCTTTGTCATCATCAAGGCAACATACTTTCCGTTACCCTCGTAGTTGCTCAGCGTCACCGTGAAGTGCTGGGGTGCGACGAGATTGGTGGTCACCGTGTCGCAGGCCACAAAGGAGTTGACATTGAACGGGTCGGACATCACGCCCACCATAATGCGTGGATAGTACGACGTGCTTGACGAACTCAGCCAGAAATCCACCACAAGATTGCGCACATCCACCGTATCGCCCAGCCTGGGCAGGAAAACACCGCAACGGCGCGGATAGTTCATGGTGGAGGTATAGTAGAAATACAGGCTGTAGGAACCCGTGTGGGCATGGGCAGCGCTGTTGTTCAGATAGGGGTATCCAATATAGAGTGAGCTGTGGGCATCGTTGAAGTGTCCCCAGCAGGGAATCACAGGCGGCACGTCGGCTGCACCGTATGATGTCGCACTGTCGAGATCGAAAGTGTAGGGGAATGTGTAAATCATGCCGCAGGTGGTGTCAGGCACCTTCACATGGTAGGTGGACATCAGACTGGTAGACGTAGCGCAGAGACCTTTTACAACAAACTCGTATTCGGCATCGGGATACAATCCGTTCATCGTGTAGCTGTTGGTCGACACGGTGTCGATATGGCCGAACGACCAGGTCGAACCGCAGGTGTCCCACATCACTTCATACAGCGGTGCGTTGCCGTCCCACATCAACGTCGCCGACGAGTCGGTCAGACGGTCAATGCGCACATCCTCGGGCAAGTCGCAAGCATGCGGCACAATCTGGATATCGTCAATCATCAGCGGGGGATTCTCGCCCGTGTTGCCGTCGTTCATCCACATCACGGCCAGGCAGTAGGTGCCTGCCGCAGCAACGGTGAACGTCTGGCTGTGGTAACGCAGCTCTTCGCTGCCGCTCAGGGGTTGTGTGCCGTTCAGCGAGATGCAGGTGCTAGGGGTGGTCACGGCACTCAGTATCTCGCCGGGGATACTGCTTGCCGTGTCCCAGCCAATGGTGCTGGCGGTGAATACATAAGACGACGGTGTCAACAGCACACGGCCAAAGTCGTAGATCGACTCGCCCTTGCAGTGCCACCAGTACCCCACATCGTAGTCACCCGCTGCGGGGAAATACAAAAAGGTGTAGGCAAACACGCGCGACTGCACATACGTCGAGTCGCCCGCAGTCGATGACCCCACCTTGTATAAATTCGTGTGTGGGGTCACATACTGCTGTGTAATGTACATTGAGGAGTGACCGTTCTGCGTGGTGTTGGCCATGGTGTCGATGATCAGGTAGTTGTAGCACGACCCGTTTACAAACGTCCAACGCCCGTTCTGGGTAGCGTTCTCAAAGTCGCAACTGTAAGGCACAGTGTCTACTGCCGTCTGGCTTCTTAATGCCAGCGGTATCAATGCCGCCGCCATAAAGAGAAACAGTGTAATTGTCCTTTTCATTGTTTGAGTGTTTTTTGTTATAGACCCGCATTCATTGTGCATTTATAGGAGCCGGGTCTGCATGCTCATATATAAATTGTTGCAAATATAGTCAATTTTTTCTTCCAAAAGCGATTTTTTTTGTTCCTGCTCATGTTTTGATTGTGTAAAATGTTGTAAATTAGTTTAGTGTTTGTAGATTTTTTAACATTTGCGAAAGGCAGGAATCCTGTTTCAAAGACGGTTGAAATGTTTACATTTTATTGAAAGCACAATGTATAGAGGGGGAAATAAGGCGGCTAATGTTAGATTTGTCCCTTATATCAGGTATTTACATCGTGGTTCTGTCGAAGTAAGGGGCTACCATTCGCCCATGCTCCCTGCTCCCTGCCCGTTTCTCCACCCTAGCTCCACCCTAACTCCACCGAAACTCCATTCCAACCTGTTCGGGTTGTCCTACACCATGGAAGCGTCGTTCAATACAGGAAACTTGCAGGCTCGTTATCCATTCGTTTTCCTTTGTCATTTCGAGTAACGAAGCTGTAACGAAGCTGTAACGATACAGGATTGAAGGGAGGAACAGGGGAGCGAGCTGGCGCTGAGGCTTTTGTTAGGCTGTTGTTACCTCTTTCTGAGGTCGGTACAGCTTCGGGGATTGTGGGTGTATGCACCGGTGTTGTTGCCATCGGATTGAGGTTTGGGAATAAGGTGAATTATTTTTTTCTCCGAATCAAAAAAAAAGCGTATCTTTGCGTTATGAAAACAAACAACGACATGGCCCTTCAGACGGCCACTTTCTTACTGCAAGTCAAAGCAATAAAACTGAACAACGAACACCCGTTTACTTGGGCGTCGGGTCGCAAATCGCCCATTTATTGCGACAACCGCGTCACTCTTTCGTATCCCGAGATACGGACTTTCATCCGTCAGCGTTTCGTCGATGTGGTGAACGAATATTGGGGCGACGTGGATGTGGTGGCCGGTGTGGCCACAGGCGGCATCGCCCAGGGTGCCCTGGTGGCGCAAGAGCTGGGCAAGCCTTTTGTGTATGTCCGCTCGGAGGCCAAGTCGCACGGATTGACGAACCAGATTGAGGGCGAGATTCACGAAGGCCAGTCGGTGGTGGTGATTGAAGACCTCGTCTCGACAGGCAAGAGCAGCCTTATCGCCGTGAACGCTCTGCGCGAGCGCGGTTGCAACGTGAAGGGTATGGCTGCCATTTTCACCTACGGCCTTGCCGTGGCCGAGCGCAATTTCGCCGACGCCAACGTCGAGTTGCACACCCTTACCAACTACGACACCTTGATTGAGGTGGCCTGCAAGGAGGAGTACATCCGTCCTGTGGAGATGGAGAGCCTTGCCGCCTGGCGCAAGAATCCCGAGGCCTGGAGCGACGCCCACATGAATGCGTGAATGCGTGAACGTGTTAATGTGTGAACGTGTTAATGTGTTAGTCGGTTCACGCGTTAACCAATTAACGAGATAACGAAATTGAAACGCTGCTTTGCCATATTGCTGCTCATTCTCTCGATGCCGGTGCTGAAGGCACAGGTGGTGAGCGATGTGTCGTTCACACTCCGGGGCGACTCGCTGGCCATACGGTACACCCTTGACCGCCGTGCCGACATCTGTGTGAGGGTGTCGGTGGGTGGTGGACGGTATACCGAGCCTTTGCAGGGCTTGACGGGCGCTGTGGGCAAAGGCGTGGAGCCCGGCACGGGGCTGACCATCGAGGCCTTCCGCCTGTCGGAGATTCGCGGGGTGGATTCGGCCGACCTCTCGTTCCTTGTAGAGGTGGACGACGGCGCCCTGCTGGTGTATGTCGACACGCTGGTGTTCCGCATGTTGCCTGTAGAAGGCGGCAGTTTTGTGATGGGCTGCACCCATCCCCACGGCGAGCGCCACACCTATGCCGACGAGCTGCCCACACACAAGGTGACGGTGAACACGTTCTATATGGGGCAGCATGAGGTTACGCAGGGACTGTGGAAGGCCGTGATGGGCGAGAACCCGTCGAAATGGGCTGGGAACGACAGTCTGCCTGTGGAACAGGTGTCGTGGAACGCGGCACAGATTTTCGTGGCCCGTCTCAGCCAGATGACGGGTTACCGTTTCCGCCTGCCCACTGAGGCCGAATGGGAGTATGCTGCACGCGGAGGGGTCAGGAGCCACAACACCCCTTATCCCGGTGTGCGCAGCCAGATGTGGGAGACCTGCTGGTATGGCGGCAACAGCAACGGCCACAGCCACCCTGTGGGGCGGCTGCTGCCCAACGAGTTGGGACTGTATGATATGGGCGGCAATGTGATGGAGTGGTGCAGTGACTGGATGGAGGCTTACAGCGCCTCGCCCCAAAACTGCCCACAGGGTCCCCGCACGGGAGAGAACCGCATTCTGCGCGGCGGCTGTTTCAACAGCCCCACGTGGGGTTGCAGCGTCTTCGAGCGCAGCTGGTATCTTCCCGAGTATGGCTACAGCTATTTCGGCTGCCGTCTGGTGCTGGACAGCATCGAGCCCGAGGAGGATTGACGGTGATAGGGTGTGTTTTCGGATTGTAATTGTCAACACATTCAAAAAGCTTGAACAATGGATAAGATTCAGGTGTTGGACAAACGGTTCAGACTGTATCTGCCCGAGTCGGAGATACAGGAAGTGGTGAGGCGTGTGGCTGCCGAGCTGTCGCGCGACTACCGGGGGCGCAACCCCATCTTTTGTCCGGTGCTGACGGGTAGTTTTGTTTTTGCCGCCGATTTGGTCCGACAGCTGGATTTCGACGCCGAGGTGTCGTTTGTCCGCTATTCGTCCTATTCGGGCATGTCCACCACAGGCAGGGTGGAGGAGGTGACGGGTTTCCCGCCGTCGTGCCGCAACCGCGACGTGGTGATTGTGGAGGATATTATCGACAGCGGCATCTCGATGGAGTATATGCTCGACCGGCTGAGACTGCTGGAGCCCCGGAGCATTGCCATCTGCACCTTCCTCTTCAAGCCTGGGAGGTTCAAGAAGAATTACAAGATAGATTATATAGGCAAGGAGATCCCCGACGACTTCATAGTGGGCTACGGGCTTGACTTTGAGGGCGTGGGACGTACCTACCGCGACATTTATGTATACGATGGTTTATGAAAAAACGTGTTTTATATTGCTTGCTGCTGTTGGCGGGACTGGCCACCACGGTCAGTTGTATAGATGATTTCGACGTAGTCATCAATAAGAGTGACCTTGTGGGCAAATGGCAGTCCACCGACAAGAAAACGGAATACTGGCGTTTCAAGTCCGGCGGCACAGGGTCGACCTGGGACGAGGCGGACGATGTGCATGAGTATGACACTGAGGGGGTGCTGCATTTTTCGTGGACAACCATGGGGTCGCACCTGGAGATTGACTACGAGGGCCAGATGGGGCAGCATGCCTACGAGAACTACACCGTCACCCGCCAGACGCAGGACAGCCTGGTGTGGAAGGACATGTATGGCGATTACAGAACATTTGTCAAAGTACGATAGCAATCATGAAGAAAGGTTGGAAAATAGCCCTCATATCCGTGGGGTCGCTGCTGGGGATTATTGTGGTGGCCGTGGCTGTGCTCTGCTGGCTGCTTTTCACCCCGGCCAGGCTTACATCGATAGTCAATGGTTTGGCTTCGAACTATATTACCTGCGAATACCATCTTGGCAAGGTGGGGCTTTCGCTCTTCAAGACATGGCCCGATGTGGGGGTGGAGGTGAAGGATGTGGTGCTGGTGAACCCCTATCAGATTCCTGCCGACAATGCCTTGGCGGCCAGTATGGTGCATGACGACACCCTTGCGCGGGTGGCTTCGTTGACCGTGGGGCTGGACTTGAAGGCATTCCTCAAGGACGGTGCCGTGGTGGTGCACCAAATCCGGCTCGACGACACCAAGGCCAATCTCTATACCGCCCCCGACGGGTGGAGCAATCTGGATGTCTTTGTCACCAGCGACGAAGAGGAGGAACCAACAGAGGAGTCGTCGCTGCCCGAGATAATACAACTGGAGAAATTGAGCGTCAACAATCTGCAGGCTCAATACTGCAACCTGCCCCAGCGCATGCTGGCCGAAGTGGGCGGTGTGGATATGGACATCAAAGGGTCGCTGCTGCATTCAGTTGTCGATGCCGACATGAAGATGACCGTGGACAAGCTGCTGCTGGACATGGTCGACAGTGCGGGGCATCCCGCTCTCTGTGCCAACGCCACCGATGTGGTGCTGCGTGCCGAGGGGACAGGAACCACCGATTCGCTGCGCGGCCGCATGAGGCTGTCGCTGCCCGAGGGCTATCTTGCCGCCGGGGGACAGGCTTTCACCACCGAGGCGATGTCGGCCTCGCGCCATGGGCTGCTGGAGCTTGATGTTCCGTTCCGCGCCAATATCGACAAGATGCGTTTTGCGCTGGATGAAGCCTCGCTCCGTCTGGCAGACTACAAGCTGGATGTGGCCGGCGATGTGGCTTTGGCCCAGGAGGATCGCCCGATGGAGGTTGACCTCAGGCTGCAGTCGGACAAGTGGCAGGTGGCCGACCTGCTGGCTGTGCTGCCCCCGTTTGTTACCGAGAGCCTGAAAGGGATGAAGGTGGACGGGAAGGCGCAGCTGTCGGCACATGTGTACGGCGTGATGGACGAGGGTCGTATGCCCTTGGTCGACGCCGATGTGGAACTGGACAAGGGGTCTTTTGCCGCCCCCAAGATGCTGCCCGCTCCGCTGCGTAATATCACGGCGAGGGTCAGCGCCAACGTGAACCTCTCGTCGGACAGCGCCTATAAAGGGGTGTCCCGGGTGGAAATCCACCAGCTGGATGCCAAGATGAGCCACTCCACCGTGGGCATTACCGGCACTGTCGACGACTTGATGGGCGATATGCTTGTCGACGCCCGTCTGAAAGGCGACCTCAATCTGCCTGACTTGCGTCCTTTCCTGCCCGACACCATGCCGCTCGACCTGCAAGGCACCACGCGGGTGGACCTGAAGGCCAAGAGCCGTCTGAGCGCGTTGACTGATATGGATTTGAAGCGTATCCAGCTGGGCGGTAACCTCTTTTTGAAAAACATGAACGTGCGGTGGGACAGCATCCATGCCTCCTCGCCCCAGCTGAATGTCGCCGTGGCTCTGCCCACCAAGCGCCAAAGTACCAAGGTGGCTGAACTGATAGGCGCACACATAGTCGGCGGCCAGCTGGATGTGAAGATGGATAATATGAACATCGATGCCCAGGTGTCCAGTCCGGACATCAATGTGGGCATACCCAATATACTGGACAAGGAGCAGCCCTTGGCAGCTTCGTTCCGCATCGGAGCCAGCAGGCTGAATGTCAATATGGACTCGATGATTGTCTACTCGGACACCTTGAAACTGAAAGGAAGCGTGAAGAACGACACGACACAGGACAATGTGCTGAAGCAGTGGAATCCCGATGTGGATATCGACATCCATCGCGCTGTGCTGTCAATGAACAATATGTCCGAGGCAGTGCGTATGACGGCCTTCAAGTTCAACTACAAACCCGAGGTGTGCGACATCGAGCAGGCCGATGTGCTGTGGGGTGTGTCCGACTACCATCTGGCGGGCAAGGTGTATGGCGTCGAAGATTGGCTCAGCCACAAGGGTATGCTGCACGGGACACTGGATTTCAACTCGCAATATGCCGACATCGACCAGTTGATGGGCATCCTCAGCGGCATGGGCAGCGACGAGGATACTCTGGCACAGCAGCGTGCCGAAGACCATGTGCCGGCTACGGCCAACCCCTTTATCGTCCCCAAGGATGTGAACGTGCGACTGAACACCCACATCGCCCGTTGTGTGGCTTTCGGCAACGACCTCAACACGCTGGGTGGCTCGCTCACCGTCAACGACGGTGTGGCGGTGCTCGACCAGATGGGTTTCACCTGCAAGGCTGCCCGCATGCAGCTTACAGGTGTGTACAAGTCGCCCAGGGTGAACAACCTCTTCACGGGTCTTGACTTCCACCTGCTCGACATACAGATTGAAGAACTGCTGGAGATGATCCCCTCCATCGACACCCTTGTGCCGATGCTCAAAGCCTTCAAGGGCAAGGCCAACTTCCACTTGGCTGCGGAGTGTGCCCTCGACGCTTTCTATAAGCCCAAGATGAGCACCCTCCTCGGTGCTATGGCCATCAACGGCAAAGACCTTGTGGTGCTGGACAATGAAAGCCTTGCCTCCATGGCTCGCTTGCTGCAGTTCAAGAATTGGAGGGAGAAAGACAACAATATCGGTGTGGACAGCATCAGTGTCGAGGCACAGGTGGTCCGCAAGAACATCACCGTATATCCCTTCCTGCTCAATCTGCACAACTATCAGCTCTGCATCAGTGGACATCATTCGCTCGACAATAAGTGCAACTACCACCTCGAGTTGCTCAAATGTCCCCTGCCTGCCCGACTGGCCATCGACGTGACGGGCAATATCTCCAAACCCAAGATCGAGCTGGGCAAGATACTGTATGCCGAGATGTACAAGCCCGAGGAGAAAGACTATCTGAGCGACTACACGCTCAGGGTGAAGAGCCAGGTGCGGAAATACCTCGAGGCAAATGTGCGATAAAGTGAGAGTAGAGTTTATCTCCACGTATCTCGCGTATCACAAGTATTATCACTACAAGTGATTATATACGTGTAATACGCGAGATACGTGGAGTTCTAGAGAGATACGTGGAGACCTTGCGAGGAAGTGATTTTTATACGTGTAATACACAAGATACGTGGAGATTTTGTGAGATAC
This sequence comes from Bacteroidales bacterium, assembly GCA_017550405.1. Classification (GTDB taxonomy): domain Bacteria; phylum Bacteroidota; class Bacteroidia; order Bacteroidales; family P3; genus Colimorpha. The sequence continues at coordinate 56,136 of JAFZPH010000012.1, read as the reverse complement.
GTGGAGACTTTGCGAGGTGGTGAAAAGCAAAGGGCTGGAAAACGATGCACGCTTTCCAGCCCTTGTTGTTTTTATTTGTTATTGTGCTGTGGCGGTTTTGGGGTTTCCAAACAAATAAGGTTCTGAGCCGGTGAAAAAACCGTGCCAGCCTGTGCCACCGTAGAAGAATGAATCCCAGTATTGATAGGTGCCGCTGGTGATGTCGGGGCTGGAAATGACAATGGGGTAACTGTTGACGGCTCTGGGACGTGTGGTTTCGGTTCCGGGGTCGGCATAGTTCTCGATAAAACCGTTGCCTTTAATCAAGCGGTAGGCTCTAGAATCATACATAAGCACTATCTCTCCAGCGGAATTCTTGATGGTAATTCGCCAGTAGAGGTCGGTTGCAGTGATTTGCAGGTAGGGTTGATGTCCACTGACGTTGGGACGGTCCCAAGCTCCCATTCTGTCGCCTTGGCAGACGAGTGTGCCCCCGTTGAGGGCGAAATGTCCTCCGGCATCGGTGGCGGCGTCAAAGCCTACTTCACGTCCGTTGGCGATGATGAATCCCCCGTTGACATTGGTGTTGCCGTTACAGTCAATGGCATCGTTGCCGCGAGAGTAGCACCATATTTTGCCGCCGTTGATTTCGAGGTAGTTTGCCGCGTTGAGGGCGTCGTCGTAGGCGTTGGCTTCAATGATTCCGCCATTGATAAAGAGACTGTCCTTGCTCTCTATGGCCTCACCGTTGGGGTCGCCGCTGCTCTGGGCGCAGAAGACACCCACATGACCGCTGTTGAAATAGATGTTGTTTTCAACCTTGATGCCTTTGGGCAGGCCTTTGAAGTAGTCGGACTCGTTGCCACCCCAAGGCCCGTGGCCACCGCCGCCTATGGCGTTAACAGGGTTGCCGCTGGTTTGGACATAGACATGCACCAGCGCATCGTCGTCGCCGATGCGGCCCACGGTCATATTGCCGTCGGCTTTAATGCCACGACCGCCGAGACCGGTGCTGCGAGCGTCGAGGCGGCCGCCGTAGATGTAGATATTGCTGTCGGCACTCATGCAGGCACAGGCATAACCGTCTATGGCCTGCCTGCCGGTACCGCCCACGGCAAGGCCGTCGCCGTGGGTGGTGAGCGTGGTGGTGCCGCCGTTGACAATGATGTCGTAGTCGCTGGAGAGGCAGCGTCCTCCGGCGTTGGTGGCGGGACAGTCGACGGTAAGACTGCCTCCGTTGATGACGATGTCGCCTCGTGTGCCTTCGTCTATGTCGCCGGTTTTGATGCCGGTGCAGTAGGAGAAGTCGTAGCCGGTCTCGTAGTCGGCCGAGGTGTCAATAACCACGCTGCCCGAGGCTGTGATATTAAGCTTGCCGCCGTTCATGGTGAAGCTTTGGTCGGACTTGATGCCTTTCTTGGTGTCGGCAGTGACTTGGATGTCGATGTTGCCGTTATTCACGGTAACGCCGCGTTTGCCTTGCAGTCCATTGGCAAAAGAAGAGGCGACACTGAGCATGCCGGAGCCTTGCAGGGTGAAAGCCCCTTTGGTGTAGACCACTGCCTTGTCGGCATTGCTGTCGGCATCGGCAAGGCTGTTCTCGGTTTCGGCAACAATGTGGATGAGGGCGTTCTGGTTCTTGTCGATGTTGATGGCGGCACTGCCCATCGAGGTGAGTTGCACACCGTCAAGGCGCAAGATGACAGGGGTGCTGAGTTTGCTGAAGAGCAGGTTTCCGTCGGAGGAGGTGCCGCTGAGGTTGTACACCACATTGTTGAGTGTGGTGGCTTGCGACTTCACCGTCACATGGCCGCTGGCAGCGGTAATCTTGATGCTGTCGTCGGGGTAGGGATTGGTGATAGAAACCGAGGCACCGTTCCACACGATGCGTATCATCCCCGTGGTGTCGATACTGACGGGGTCGATGGGCAAGGTGGTGTCGCCATAAGTGACCTTGGAAAAGGTTATACTGTCGATTTGGTTTACATGGGGGCTCCATCTGGCGTCGCTGTAGTAAATATTGACGTAGCTTTTGCTGTCGGCATTGATGCTGTCCAATGCCGAAACAGGTGTTTGGAAAACGACGTTTCCACCATAATGGGCGTTGAGGACACGGGTTTGTCCCATGGCAGTGACCCCTGCGGTGAGGAGGATAGCCATAATGCTGAGTTGGAAAGTCTTTTTCATGTGTGGTCCTCCCTTATTTTTGTTTCACAATCTTTGCTGAATGGCTGCCGCAACGCAGGATGTAGAGTCCTTCGGGCAGCTGGCTGATGTCCATTGTGGAGCCGTCGGTGACCGTCAGCTCCCGGAGCTTCACACCGGTTACGTTGTAGAGCACAGCCTGCTGGGGAGTATCGCCGATACCGCTGAGGGTGACCTTGTCGCGTGCAGGGTTGGGGGTTAACTGGAGGTTGGAGGCGTCAATCTCGTTGATGCCGATGATTGGGTGAGAGAAGGTGATGACACGGATGTCGTCAAGGGCATAAGTGCCCCAGTTGCCAATGCCAATTTGGCAGTACATGGAGTCGTCTTGGAAGAAATCTGGGAAGGAGAAATAGGAGAAATAGAGGCCATAGCCCCAATACATGTAGTCGGATACGATTTCGTTGCCTTCCAAGTCATACACGTTTGTACGGACTTGTGCATTGGCTGCCCCGCCAAAGAGCAATAGCAACAGGATGATGGTTAGGAATTTGGTTTTCATTATGTTGTGTGATAAAGTTATCATATATCAATCTAAGGCACAAAGAATATTTTGTATCTGTCACATCAGGTAGTAAGTCAGGGTGAAGGAGGTGAAGGTGTTGAGTGTCCGCGGCATACTGGCATTGTTGAAGAGTGGATTCAGTTGATAAAGGAAAGCACATCTCACGTCCCAGTTGTAGCCTAAACGGAATCCGAAGTCCCATCCGAGACCCCACTGGTGAGCGCGGCAGGGTTGGGGAGAGGTGGTGAAAGCGGGTTTGTCGATGGCCGCAACCTCCTTTGTGAAATAGAACTGGCTGTTTATGTTGTAGCTGTAGTATCCACCAAAGCTCAAAAACAAGGCTGCGGAGCGACCGCCGATGGAATATCTCAGCATTAATGGCACGGTGACGGATTGTTGGCGCAGGCGCAGTATATCATTGTAAAGGAAGTGAATGTCGGGGTAGGGGGAACGGGTGTTGGAATAAAGTACATCGGCATGGAGAGAGAGGGAATTGTTGAAATTGCACTGCATGGCGATGCCAGCATGCCATCCGAGGAGTGTCTTGCCGTTGAAGGCTGCTTCGGGGAAATTCAGCCCGTTGCTGTTGTAGCCAAGGCTGAGCCCGAGGTTGAAGGGTACGGCTTTGTTGCGGTGTTTGGACGCCACTTTGCCGGAGGCAAGTTGTCCCGGTTGGTTGGCAGCGCGGAGTGTGAAAGCAGCCATGAAGTCGGTGACGAGGTCAAGCCCTTCATAGTCTATCAGATTGGCATCGTCCTCGGGTTTGTGGTAGGGCGACTTGATGCCGGTGGTGACTGCCAGGGTTGGGACACCCTGTTTGGCAAAGGGTTCAGTGTCGGTGGCGGTGAAGATGGAGTTCTCGAAACGCTTGGAGGTTATCTTGATGGGGATGCCAAGGCTCTCGGCATTGGTAAGCTGGTTGCTGTTGAGCAGGGTGCCAGTCCCTTCCAGGGTCAGGCTGCCGCCTTGTTTCAGCCAGCCCACCATGTCGACGCTCATCATGAGTTTCACACGGCCGATGAGGTTGTGTTTCTCCATGTATTCAGCCAAATGGCTGGAACCATATAGCCCAATCTCTTCGGCATCGAAAGCGCATACAATTACACTGCGTTTCAATTCGCTTTGGCGTGCCAGCAGTTGGCGAGCCACCTCGGTGACACAGGCAGTGCCGGAGGCGTTGTCGTCGGCACCGTTGTATATATTGCCATTTCTCACGCCTAAGTGGTCATAATGTCCGCCGATGACGATGAACTCGTTTTTAAGGACGGGGTCGTTACCTTCAATAATGGCTACAAGGTTGCAGTATCCACCTTCCCTGCCAATGGTGAACGGCATGTTATAGTCTTTGTTGTTGTCAAAGAAAGGCTTCAGCCCCATCTCGCGCCACTGGCGTGTGATGTAGGCGGCGGCACGTTGTGCATCGGGACTGCCGGCCCGTCGGCCATTCAAGCTGTCAGCGGCAAGGGTGTAGACATGTTGTTCCAAGCGTTGGCGTTGGGTGGAGTTTTGTCCCATAGCGGTGCTCATCAGCAGCAACGCAGTGGTAATGATAAGTGTACGTTTCATCTTAGGTATTATTTTGTTATTGTTTTATAAACGGACTTTCACTTGCTTTATTGTGCGTTGGGAAGAAAATTGGACCTGCTACACAATAATAAACATCCGTTTACGTTTAACAAAAGAAATAATAAATAAACACAGAGATATATGACTTCGTTTGCTACTCTTTCAGCCTGGGGATGGCTGATACAGTTCTTCATCATTGTCGTCGCTTTGCTGGTGGCCAATTTGATTCGTTGCAACGTCCCCCTGTTCAAGCGCAGCCTGTTGCCTTCCGCCCTGCTGGCAGGTCTGCTGATTCTCTGCCTGAAACCTTTCGGCTTTTTCGCTGCATTGGTCGACAAGCCCTCCATGGAGATTATCACCTATCATGCCCTCGGTTTGGGATTCGTGGCCATGGCCTTGAAAAACAAGAAAATCAGGAGTGCCACCACCACCATGAAAGTTGTCGAGACGGGAGCCGTCACCGCCAGCACCTATATCCTGCAGGGACTGGCAGGGTTGCTCATCACCATCCCGCTGTTCCTGTTATGGAACAACAGCGAGTTCTTTTACGCGTCGGGACTCCTGCTGCCTATGGGCTATGGGCAGGGACCCGGACAGGCACTTAATTTCGGTGTCACTTATTCCGGCTGGGCCGAGGGACAAGGCATCGCCTTTCATGGAGCTGACTTCGGGCTGAGTATTGCTGCCACAGGCTTCATTGTCGGTAGCCTTGTGGGTGTGGTGTATATGAACATGCTACGCCGCAAAGGCAAACTGCGCCGAAAGGACGGTGACTACAAGGAGGAATATACGCTGGCCGACTACCAAAGCGAGAACGAGATACCCCATGCCGAGTCTATCGACAAACTGACGGTGCAGATAAGCATGGTGTTGATGGTCTATCTGCTGGTATTCCTGCTCATGTACGGGGTGCAGCAGCTCGACCTCGGCAATTTCGGCACCAAGACACTCAAACCCATGGTATGGGGCTTCAACTTCCTGTGGGGTACCCTGCTGGGTGTGCTGGTGAAAGTGATTATCAACCGTCTGCGCAAGACCCACTTGATGCAACGCGAATACATCAACAACTTCACACTCGACCGAATTGCCGGCACCTGCTTCGACTTCATGATTGTGGCCGGCACTGCCGCTATCGACTTCAACAACCTGCGGGGTATCTGGATGCCGTTGGTGCTGGTGTGTACACTGGGTGCCGTGGTGACCTTCATCTATGTGCGAGCCTGTGCCAAGCATCTCTATCCGGAATACCGTTACGAGGGCTTCTTCTCCATGTTCGGTATGCTCACTGGCACGGCCAGCAATGGCATGATACTGCTGCGCGAGATTGACCCCAAGTTTGAGACCCCTGCCGCCAATAACCTGGTGTTGCAGACCATCCCGGCCATTGTCTTCGGCTTCCCCGTGCTGCTGCTGATGGGTTTCGGTCCGCAGAGCATGAAGAGCTGTCTCATCACCCTCGGCATCCTGGCGGTGGCGTTCCTCGTCTTCGCCATCTTCATCTTCAGGAAGAAATTGTTTAATAGTAAGTCTCATAAGTCCAATTAGCTCTATGAAAAAACATCTTATACCCCTTTTAGCTTTTAGCTTTTGTATTGTAGTTTCCGTTTCCCTGTCGGCACAGGATTCGACCAATATCCGCAAGGGCTGGACATTCGGTGTGCTGCCCAGTGTGGCATACGATGCCGACCTGGGCTTTCAATACGGTGCCCTCACCAATATCTATTATTTTGGCGATGGAGCTGTTTATCCCGACTACTACCACTCCTTCTATGCCGAGGCCGCCTATACTACCAAACGCTACGGCCTATTCCGTCTCTCATACGATTCCAAATACCTCATTCCCAATCACCGCCTAAGTGTTGACCTCACCTATCTGCCCGACCAGATGTGCGATTTCTACGGCTTTAACGGCTATGAGGCATATTATCTGCCTGATTATTCCGACCCGTCAAGTGTATCTTACAGGACTCGTGCCTACTACAAGTTCAAGCGCGACCTCTTCCGTTTCAGTGCCGACCTGCAGGGCACCATAGCTAAGCCCTGGTACTGGAATGTGGGCATTGGATTGCTCTACTACAACGTGGGCGCAGTCGATGTGGCACGTCTGAACAAATATACAAAAAAGGAGGAAAACAAGCTGCCGGAAGGTGTTGGAACCCTCTACGACTACTATGTGTCGCTGGGTTATATCAGCCCTGCCGAAGCCAATGGAGGCCTCCATCCTTACCTTCATGGGGGCATCACCTTCGACACCCGCGACCGCCAGCAGAACCCCCGCCGTGGTATCCATGCCGACGCTTTCTTCACTTATTATGCCGGAATGGGCGACATGTCCAAATACAACGACCTTAAGTTCAATGCTGCCTGGCGGCACTATCTGCCTATTATTCCCGACCGTCTCACCTTTGCCTACCGCTTCGGCACCCAGCTGAATGTGGCGGGCAACAGCCCCTTCTACCTCAACACTTACCTCAACCAACTCTACATGCAGCGCGTCATCTATGAGGGACTTGGCGGCGCCAACTCCATCCGCGGCATCATGCGCAACCGCATCCTCGCCCGTGGCGTGGCCTTTGCCAATGTCGAGTTCCGCGTGCAGGTGGTACACTTCAAGATCGGCAAAGAGAATTTCTATATAGGCCTTAACCCCTTCATGGATGCAGGCATGGTGGTACAACCCTACGACCGCGTGATCAAAGACCCCAGATTGGCACCCCTAAGCTCCGTCAATCCCGAAGACCTCTACGACGAGAGCCGTCTATATGCTCCCCACCTCTCTGCAGGCTGCGGCCTCAAGGTGGCCATGAACGATAACTTTGTCCTCAGCGTCGACTGGGCTACCGCCCTCGACAAGCAGGACAACAACAAGTTCAGCAACCTCTACATCAAGATGGGATACATGTTCTAAATTAAGAATTGAGAATTGAGAATTGAGACCTGTCGAGTGTTACATCTCAATTCTCAATTCTCAATTAAAAAACGATTCTCAATTCTTTTTGATGAATCTCTGTGAGCCGCTTGTGGTGCGGATGATATAGGCTCCTTGTGGCAGGTGGCTGATATCCAACTGCGTGGTGCCGTGGCACTGACGAGTGGTCAAGACTCTACCACTTATGTCGGTGATGGTCACTTCGCCTTCGGCAACGATGTTGAGGGTTGTTTGGGCGGGATTGGGATAGACCTTTATTGAGTGAACTTCCTCGGTCTCGGCAATGCCCACGGGTGCGGGCTGGGTGGGAGCGGTGAGCATTAGGCTGTACACCCGCACGGTTACGCTGTCCTCAGCGGTGACGGTGATGGTCACTTTGGCGGTGGTGTCGCTCAGCCGCTCGCGAGTCATGTTGACGGTGGCGTCGCTGACCTCGGTGATGGCTTCGACGGCGGTGGTGCCAAGTCGAGAGGTGTCAGCCAGCCGTACGGTGTAGTCGAAGCGGCCTTTATCGAAGTCGGACACAGGAGTGCCCTCCACGTTGATGCCGTTGAGCCAGGCACTGTAGATGAAGACGATGTCGTCGATGGACAGGGAGTCGTTACCTTCGCCGGCTCCAGGAGTGTTGTTGGTGGTTATGTTCACCAGCATGTAGTTGGCTGTCGAGGTGCCGCTGTAATCGAATGCTGCTTTCAGCAGTGTCCATCCCATCTGGTCGGGGTACTCTGTTGTGCGTGTGGTGTGTATCACGGCGCGCCCTTTGTATTTGGAAGGGTCGTTAACATCGTTAGGAGCACGGAAGTCGTTGTCGCCATGCAGGATGGCCTCCACCTGTGCCTCGGAGACGGTGTGATAGGCAAAGAAACTGACCCATACGTACATCGAGTCGGGAGTGGCGGTGAAAGGCAGGCTGTGGTCGGCATTGCTGCGTTCGGTATAGTTGTAGTTGTCGCTGCTGCTTGCCGACATGCTCCCGGCATGGATGCGACCGGTGGTCATGTTGCCGTTGGCCTTAATGCCAATAATAGACTGGGTGTAGATGGTGAGGTACGACGAACCTGTACCGCCCGGGCGGCTGCCATGGCGGTGGTAATGGTGGGGCGACGAGGCCAAAGCGGCCCAGGAACCGTCGCTCGTGGCAAAGGAGTTCCAATGGGTGGGTTCATCGCTGAGACCTGTGCCGTCCCATTCTTCAAAGCCCGCATTGGGCAGCTGGAATGTGTTTTGAGCCTGCATCGTGGCGGCAGACATTGTTGCCATGCACAGCAGGACGAAAGTGATAAATCTAAGTTTCATAGGTGTTTTTGATTTGTTTATACCTTTGTAATAAAGATGCAAAGATACGAAAAAAAAGAGAACTTTGTGAATTGAGAATTAAGAATTGAGAATTGGGACTTGTCGGTGCAACACCTTCTCAACTCTCAATCCTCAATTCGTGTCGGTGTGGCCGAAGTTGATGTTGTTGCCGCCGAACTTCCTGTTCAGTTCGTCTGCCACCTGCATGAGCTTGCGGTGGCGTTCGTCGTCGTGTTCGTTGAAGAGGTCGAGTTGCATGCCTTTCTCATCGGAGATGTCGGTGAGCACTACACCGGCCTGTTTGTAGAGGAATCCTTCGCGGTAGATGATATTCAGCGCCGAGAGGGCGGCTTTGATGATGGAGGGGGTAAAGGCAGTGGGGGAGGGGAGTTTGACGGTGGTGCTGTTGCGGTATTGGTCAAGGTCGTCGCGATGGCGGTTGGTGGATAGGAACACCGTCACCGCATGGCAGACGCTGTGCTGGCTGCGGAGGTGGGAAGCACAGGTGTCGGCGAATGTGCGGACGGCCTGCTCCAGGTCTTCTTTTTTTGGGGTCATGTGGGCGAAGGTGCGGCTTTGCATGATGGAGCGTTGGGTGGCGGGTCGGTTGAGGTTGATGCAGGGGGTGCCGTTCAGTTCGCGCCAGGTGTGGAGGCCAGTCAGCGAGAAGAGGGAGTCGACGGTGCGCTCGTCGCAGTCGGCAAATTGCTGGGCGGTGGTAATGCCCATACCGGCAAGTTTTTGGAGGTGTTTGCGACCGATTCCCCACACGTCGGCAACCGGAAGCATGGTGAGGGCTTTGTGGCGTTTTTCGGGAGTGAGCACGCAGACACCGTGGTAACCGCTGTAGTGTTTGGCATAGTGTGTGGCCACTTTGGCCAGCGTGTAGGTCTGCGAGCAGCCGCAGCTGACGGGGATGCCTGACGTGGAGGTGATGAGGTCCATGACAAGATGGACGTAGTGAGCTACCTCGGCTGGGTCTTCGACTGGTAGCCTTCCGAAGAACTCGTCGACGGAGTATTGCACGAAATCGAGCACAATTCCCTGTTGCTGTACGGTATCCATGATTTGTCTGGAGATGCGGCGGTACTTCTTGTGGTCGGCGGGACATACCACCACATCATTGAGGCGGAGGAGACTGCGTACTTTGAAGAGGGGGATGCCGCGTTTGAGGCCAAGGGCTTTGGCCTCGGGGGTGAGGGCGAGGATGACACCACCCCCCGTCTCGTTGCCGTTGGCCACGACAAGGGGCCGCCCTGCAAGACCAGGGCGGGTGGCAACTTCGCACGAGGCAAAGTAGGCGTTGCAGTCGATGTGCAGATACATGGCGTTTTTTTTCGGCGTCGCAAACAATAGACGTCCAAAACGTAACGGAAGGGTGAGGCTTTTATTGCGTGTCGTGGTTGAATCTATTTGATGCATTATCTGAGGGTGCGGACAATTTTTTTTGTATGTATGCGTTATTGTAAAAACATTTTTCGCTATGAATCGTCTGATGAAATATATAATTGTGGCTTTGCTGACGGCAATGTCGGCCGTGGCCGTCGCCCAGACCAATATCACTATCCACGGCGAGGTGGTGAACGGGGCGGGTAAGGATGTGTATCTGTACCGCTACACGGACATGCTGACAATGACTGAGGTGGAGGTGGACCACGCTGTGATAGGGGAGAACCGCACTTTCGAGCTGAGGGGGTATGCCAATTACCCGGTGATGATGATGCTGCAGATTGAGAACTACAGCCAGTCGTTCTTTGTTGAACCTGGGCGCGACTATGAGGTGTATGTGCCGCGGTTTGACTGGAATATGGATGAGCAGAGGAATGTGTATCTGGCTCCCGAGGCGTTGCCCTTGGAGTTTGTGAATATGCCCAAGGGTGAACTGAACGGGTTGATCACCGATTTCGAGGCGGTGGTGGCGCATTATATCGACAGTCTGCGGATGTTCTTCGACTGCCGTTTCCGGCCGCAGAAGCGTTATTTCGACAGCCTGGAGGCGGAGGTGGCGCGGCGCTGTCCCGACACACGTAACGAGTTTTTCAACCGCTACAAGCGTTACCAGCTGGCAAGCATGCGCTACGGCCTGCATTTCGCCACACGCAGGCAGATGGTGGACCGCTATATCAAGGGACAGCCGATTCTGTATTACGACGATAACTATATGTCATTCTTCACCACCCTGTTTGCCAATTCGGTGTCGAAGGGGACGAACAAGATTCCCGCGTGGCAGCTGGGCGACTGGGTGAACGGCCTTAAGGTGAAGGTGTTTCTCGACTCGTTGGGCACGGATACGCTGCTGCGCAACGAGCGGGTGCGCGAACTGGTGGCGCTGCAGGCACTGCAGGAGGCTTACTATCTGCCCCGGTACTATGAGGGGGGCAAGGTGGTGCAGATGCTGGAGTTGATAGGCAAGCGTAGCAAGTTCCCGGAACACAAGGTGTTGTCCGACCGCATTGTGGCCAGTCTAACCCGCCAGGAGCCGGGGACGACAATGGCTGATTTCACACTGCCCGATGTGGACAAGAAGATGGTGTCGCTGGAGGGTATGAAAGGGAAGTGGGTGTACCTGTCGTTTGTGAGGGTGGGCAGCCCCAACAGCATGGGCGAGATTGAGACGCTGGCGCATTTCAAGGACAGCATCTATGCGAAGAACAAGAATGTGGAGTTTGTGACAATATGCTGCGACCGCGAGTTCCAGAAGATGTACCATCTGCTGAAGAACACCAAGAAGGGGCAGCGGTATAACTGGACGTGGCTGCACTTCAATGGAAACTACAAACTGCTGGAGCGTTACGGCGTGGTGTCCTACCCCTGGTTCATACTGATCAATCCCGAGGGACAGCTGCAGTATACGGTGACACCGTCGCCTGCCAGCGGGTTCCTGCTCCATGCCCCTTGGCAGCCCAAGCAACAGACCCAAGATAAACCTTTCTTCCTGAATTGAGACTGAGTTAACTTGTTAATGTGTTAGTTGTTGATATGTTGATATGTTGGATGTTGATATAATGCGAGCCGTATAAACTTATCAACATATAAACGTATCAACGGTATTAACGAATTCACACGTTTACAAATTAACGAATTCAAAGGTCTCAATTCTCTATTTTTCACAAGTCGGTGTTGAAAAGTGTACGGGACAGGGGGGCGGTATGATATATTTTATTAGTATCTTTACTTTTTGAAACAAGTAATCACTTTAGTATGCAACGTATTAAATCACTTTTAGTTATTGCGGTTATGATGATGGCCGTGCAGCCTGTTTTCGGGCAGAAATCGTCGTCGGACGAGGGTGTGCGGCAGCTCTACCGTCAGGCTGTAGACCTGTATCAGAAGGAAAAATATGCATCGGCACAGCATCTGTTCGACAAGTTGACGGCGGATGCCGCAGGGGTGGACGAAGAGATGGCTCGTGAGGCCTGCTTCTATGGCGCAGTGTGCGCCGAGCGGCTGGGCAACAGCGATGCCGATTTCCGCCTCACAGAGTTCCTGCGCCGCTATCCTCAGAACAAGCACACGAATATGGCCAACTTCTATCTGGGCAACTACCACTATGCCGCAGGCGACTATGCCAAGGCGTTGAAGTATTACAAGAAGGTGCCTGCCCGCGAGGTGGAGTATGGTCACAGGAGCGAGTATAACTTCAAGGTGGGGTACTGCTATTTTGTCGACGAAGACTATGCCGAGGCGAAGAAATATTTCTCTCAAGACATCAACGGCCGCACGAAGTACACCAATGCCTCGCTCTATTATTATGCCCATCTGCAATACATGGAAGGCAAGTACGACCTGGCACTGCGTAACTTCGAGAAGCTGCAGTCGGACAACAAGTTTGCCAAGATAGTCCCTTCATACGTGGCACGTATTTACTACTATCTCGGCAAGAACGACGAGCTGCTCCAGATGGCTCCCACTCTGCTGCTGGAGGAGGATGTTTTCAAGAAGAATGAGATACGGCAGATGGTGGCGGAAGTCTATTTCAACCGCGGCGAGTACAAGAACGCACTGGACTATTACACCGCCGCCATGCGCAACCGCGACCGCGAGGAGACCGCCGCAGTGCAGGATGTGGCGCCCGCCACGGGCAAGGGCAGGAAATCCCAGACCCCGGTGGCATGTACCCCCCAGGACAGCTACTACCAGATAGGCTACTGCCATTATATGCTCCATCAATACGACTCGGCTCAGTTCTATCTGGGCAAGAAGACCGCCTGCGACGACAGTGTGGCACAGAGTGCCCTCTATGTGCTGGGCGACGTGGACATTAAGCTTGGCCGCAAGAACGAGGCCCGCAGCATGTTCCTCCAAGCCTCGAAGATGGACTATGACCCCAAGATAAAGGAGGATGCGCTGTTCAACTACGCCAAGCTGTCGTATGAGTTGAACGCTAATCCTTATAACGAGTCAATCCGTTCGTTCGAGGATTACCTAGCCAAGTATCCCAAGAGTGTCCACAAGGCCGAGGTACAGGAAATCCTCAGCTCCCTCTACTTCACCACGCGCAACTACAAGGATGCCCTCACCCTTATCGAGAAGATTCCCGACCGCACCCCGCTGATGAACCAAGCCTACCAGCGTATCGTCATCAACAGGGGTATCGAAGTGTTCAACACGGGCAACATGAAAACCGCCGCCAGTTATTTCCAGAAGGCAGCCAAAATCAACGCCCTGCCCAAGTACACCACCGATGCCTACTATCTCTATGCCGAGTCGCGCTACCGTATGGGCGACTACGATGCCGCCGGCAAGACGCTCGACCGCTTTATGGTGAGCAGCAACGCCACCACCTCGCCCTACTACCGCCAGGCACTCTATACGCACGGCTACCTGTGTATGAAACGCAACAATATCGCCGATGCCGCCGACGACTTCAAGATTTTCCTCCGCCTGGCCGACAAATCCATCGACAAACACCAGGTCAACGATGTGAACAACCGGCTGGGCGACTGCAGCTACCTGGATAGCAAATACGCCGATGCCATCAAGTACTATGACCGTGTGATAGAGGCTGAGGATGCCGATGCCGACTATGCCACCTATCAGAAAGCCCTCTGCTATGGGGCCATGGGCAAATACCACGACAAGCTCACTTATCTCAACCAGATTTTCGAGCGCTACAACCAGTCGCCCTTGGCACCCAAAGCCCTCTTCGAGATCGGCAACACCTATCTGGTTTGCGACAACAACGAGATGGCTTTGCTCTACTTCAACAATTTCCGCACCCGATACCCGCAGAACAGTCTCGTGAAGACCGCATTGCTCAACATGGGGCTTATCTACTATAATACCGACCGCAACAACGAGGCACTCGATGTCTTCGACCAGCTGTTGACCCACTATGCCGGCACCGACGAGGCCCGCGACGCCCTCAGCACCGTAAAGAATATTTATGTGAGCCAGAACCGGGTGGACGAATACTTCACCTATGTTAAGCGTACCACCAAGACCAACGTCTCCACTGTCGAGCAGGACAGCACCCTCTACATGAGTGCCGAGAACCTCTATATGAACGGCGACTGCGAAAGCTCGGTAAAGAGTTTCGAGAGCTATCTCAGCAAGTTCCCCGAAGGTCTCTTCCATCTCCAGGCGCACTATTACGCTGCCGACTGCCTGTTCCGCAACGGGCAGAACGAGCAGGCTCTGCCACACTACGAGGCTGTGGCCGCCGCCTCGCGCAACAGCTACACCGAGCGGTCGCTCCACAATGCCGCCAATATCGCCTACAACCTGAACAACTTCACCAAGGCGCTCGACCTCTACGGCCAGCTGGTCGAGGTGGCCGAGAACGCCAACAACCGTCTCGCGGGCAGGGTGGGCTACCTGCGTAGCTGGGTACATCTGGCACAGCGCGACAGTATTGTCTCCGCCGCCCGGATGCTCCTCGCCGAACCCAAGATTACCGACGAGTTGCGCGATGAGGCTCGCATCAGCATGGCCCGCAGCTACTACGAAACCTCTGCCACTTATCCCCAGGCTGACAGTATCTACGCCCTGCTTACCACTTCCACCAACGGCGATTACAGCGGCGAGGCTTCCTACCGCAGGGCCGAGATGCGTTTCCTGCAAGCCGACTACGATGCCTCCGAGCGTGTCATCGAGACCATCACCGCTGCACCCGTCAGCGACTACTGGCTGGCCAAGAGCTTCATTCTCTGGGCCGACATCTTCCACGCTCGTGGCAATAACCTCCAGGCCAAACAAACCCTCCAGAGCATCATCGACAACTACGATGGCGACGACCTCGTGCAGGTGGCCCTGCAAAAACGCAATGCCATCCTCGAGGAGGAGAAACCTGTGCAGCAGCCCGAAGAGGAAGAGATTGTAATTGAACTTGAAAAAGAACCCGAAAATAATTAGTCATGAAGAACTTCAGCATACACACCGTCATGTGCGCCCTCGGCCTGCTGGCCGCAGGCCCGGTCTGTCAGGCTCAGGCCGACAGCAATGTCTATAACGAACGCGTGGTTGTCACCAGCCGCTACAAACCTGTGGTGGAGGAGAGCCAGAAGGTGAACGTGGCCCCGACCATCACCGACACCGTGGCCACCATGCCCAAAGACCTTTCCTACGACATCACCACCCGACGTCTCACCTCCCTCTACCAGCCTTCGCGCATCAAGGCTGCCCGCATCATCGGCGAACCCGCCACCCGCCTCTATAGCAACTACCTTAAACTAGGGTTCGGCAACTATTGGTCGCCCCTCGCCGAGTTCTACTATAACTCGCTCCGCAGCCATGACCGCACTTTCGGTGTCCGCGCCACCCATCGTTCGTCGTGGGGTACCATCGGCCATCATATCGACACCGTCTACTCCCCCGACCACTACGGACAGGCTCCTTTCTCCTATACCGACATCACCGCCTTTGGCAAATACATCACCCGCAACCATCTGCAGCTTAGTGCCGACGTGGGCTATCAAAACGACTTCACCCGCTACTATGGCTTCTCCGACAGCACGCTCCATGCCGTTCTGGCCCTACCTCGCGACAGTGTTACCCGCTCCTCCTACCGCATGGCCTACAATACCGCATCGGTCAACCTAGGGGTCAAGACCCTCAACACCGACGTCAACGCCCTCGGATATGAAGCCAATGTAGGTGTAACCGACCTCTTTGCCACCTATGGCCAGAACGAGTTCAACATCAATGTGGACGGGAACATCCATTACGGATTCACCATTGCCCAGCAATACAAGGCCATCGCCTACCTCCACCTTACCTACGACGGCTACGCCAATAGTTTCAATCCCGCTGAGCTGCCCCTGGGCTACGACTCACTCCTTGCCGCCTCCCTAGCTGACACGGCCAATGGTCGCTGCGCCCTCAGCGAGAGCAAGTACCGCCGTCTCTACAATGTTAACCCCTATTTCGACTTCCTCTTCTCGGGATTCCAGATCCACGCCGGTGCCGTAGTGGCGCTCGACGGCTACAACATCCCCGAGATAGAGCCGCGCATCTATCCCGATGTCGCTGTCAGCAAGTCGTTCTTCCACGACCTTCTCAACGTCTCCCTCTCCGCCCGCGGCAATATCGAGGCTCAAAGTTGGAACCGTCTCCGTCTCGTCAACCCTTACATCATGCCCAACAGCACCGTGCGTGCCACCAGCCATTACGACTTTGGCGCCAACATCCGCCTGAACCTCAGCAAGAAAATTGACTTCAACCTGTATGGCTTTTACAGTTATCTCAACGACGACCTCTCGTTCAGGCTCAACGAGCAGTATACACTGCACAATGTCTTCATCCCCGTCTACGACAGCATCACCCGCGTCAAGGTGGGCGGCAGTTTTGTCTTCATCAACGACGAGATGCTTCGTCTCGAACTCAAAGGCAACTACTATCTCTACAAGAACCAAAAGACCTATATCAGCAACGGCGAACGTGTGGAATATCCCTTATACTACCGTCCTGACTTCGACGCTGCCCTTGCCGCCACCGTCAATTACAACGACAAAGTCATCGGCAGGGCCGAGTTCCAGACGCTCGGACGCATGCCCTACACCACCGTCAAGGATGCCGCTGGTGCCGACAGTACCCTGTTCCTGCCCATGCGCCTCGGGCTAAACCTCGAAGTGGAGTACCGCCACAACAAGGCCCTCAGTTTCTTCCTCAAGTTCGACAACCTCCTGTTCCAACGCTACTTCTATTGGCAGAACTACCCCAGTTACCGTGGTCTCTGCCTTGTTGGACTCACCTACACTTTACACTAATAGCGCATGAATTACGATCAAACCATAGAGTACCTCTTCAACAGTCTGCCCATGTACCACCGCATCGGGCAGGCTGCATATAAGGCCGACATCACCAACACCGTCAGCCTCATGCAGCATCTCGGCCATCCCGAGCAACGGTTCCGTTCCATCCATGTGGCCGGCACCAACGGCAAAGGCTCCGTCTCCCATTTTCTCGCCTCCGTCCTCATGCAGGCGGGCTACAAAGTGGGCCTCTACACCTCGCCCCATCTTGTCGACTTCCGCGAGCGTATCCGTATCAACGGTGCCATGATTCCCCGCGACGAAGTGACCCGTTTTGTTGAAAACCACAAAACATTTATGGAGTCACTGCAACTCAGCTTCTTCGAGATGACCGTGGGCCTGGCCTTCGACTACTTTGCTTCACAGCAGGTCGACATTGCCGTGGTGGAGGTGGGCATGGGCGGACGGCTCGACAGCACCAATGTCATTACCCCCCTCCTCAGCATCATCACCAATATCGGCTTCGACCACACCCAGTTCCTGGGCGACACCCTGCCCAAGATTGCTGCCGAGAAGGCCGGCATCATCAAACCCGGCGTTCCTGTGGTGATAGGGGAGACTCATCCCGAAACCCGTCCCGTCTTTGAACAAAAAGCGGCGGAAATGCACTCCCCCATCTATTTTGCCGACGACCACTACCGCATAATAGAGCAACCGGCACCGCCCTCGCTCCAATCCTCCGACCTTCAATTCACAGTGGAAAAATTGAACGTTGAAAGCGGTAAGTGGGAAGTCGAAAAATATCCGGGTGAAGCAGCCGGGGTCTCTTCTCAATTCTCAACCCCCAATTCTCGATTCTCAATTCTCAATTCTCAATTCTCAACCCCTCTCAGTGGCAGTTATCAGCTGCACAACCTTGCCACCCTCTTCCAGGCATTGCAGTTGCTGCCCACCGTTGGATTCTCAGTTTCGCTGCAGCATATCCAGCGCGGCATCGCCCGCGTGGTGGCCGACACTGGTCTTCATGGCCGTTGGGAACAGCTCGACAGCCGACCCCTCACCATCTGCGAGACCGCCCACAATGCCGACGGTATCGAGGCAATGCTCCACAAGCTCGCCACCTTTCCCTACAAACGCCTGCATCTCATCTACGGTTGTGTCAACGACAAGGACTACATGAAGATACTTCGGATGCTCCCCCACGACCGCACCACATATTACTATACTCAGCCCTCCGTGCCTCGGGGACTTCCAGTTGCCACTCTTGCCGAAGCTGCAACCAGTTGCGATATGGCGGGACAAGCTTTTCCCACAGTGGGCGAAGCCATCCGTGCCGCCCGCGCCGCCGCCGACCCCGACAACGACCTTGTGCTGGTAACGGGCAGCATTTTCCTTGTGGCTGATGCAGTCGGATACTATTCCCTTTAGCACGATAACCCTGCCTGTGGACACACGATGCTTGCCCAAACCCGGTTTGCTGTTGCTTTGTGTGCGCGAACCAGGTTCGCAGTAACGTCGTCATCCCCTCATTCGTTTTTGCTATTTTATTCGTACGTTGTCCTTCAAGGTGACGGACAACGTACGGGTAAGTGCATCACGGTAATGCCGCATTGATACAACCATGATACAACACGTTTGTATAATATGAAAGGAGTAATATTATCCTCCGAATTGGGATGTAATAATGAACAATGTAGATAAAAATGTTAAATAGAGTTAAAATAATGCAGCAAAATCGATGTTGTGTGTCATAAAAGGTGAAAATGATTCAGAATAGTATCACTAAAAAAGCTGCACCATGAAAAAAGTCATACTTTTAATCGGTTTGTTGGCCTCTGTCTGCACCCTGCGGGCGCAGGATACCATCAATCCTTTCTTTATGAATTCCATTGCCCCTACCATCCTTAGAGATTCCTCTTTCCTATTCGGCATCGATAGAGGAGGGATTGACAGTGTCAATTATGGAGGACGATGTTATACCAATTTACATGTCTTCTCTGATACGGTTGTGACAGGTTTAAATATCGCCATGAAATTCTCCAATAGTGCAGTCCGGGACTCTTTAGAGGTAAGAGGAGTGTTGATAATGGTGAATGACAGAGACTTCCAACATCCGATCACTTACCTCACGCGGCCTGTTGCAGCGGTTAGCCATCGCAAGTACGATCACTACATGTCGTTAGATCACCCTAGCATGTGTGAAGTAACGGATACGCTTTTTCCAGTTTATTCCCTCTATTTCGAACATCCAATAGAGGTTTCCGACACAGTCTATCTGGGCAGGATTATTACCCGGCAGGGATGTAATTATCATGGTATTGGAATAGTATATCGTAATTTCATTGGTGGTTGTGATTATATGAGAGAGGATTTCTCATTTGTAGATTGGTTGGTGGATGACAGTCTGCAACTTGTTTATACGAGTGGGGATTGGCCTTTGGCTACAAATACTTTTCAGTGTATTTTCCCAATATATACACTTCCTGACACTGACAGTTTCTCCTGCCCTGAGGTGGAGGGTTTTGCCTTTGCGGGCATCAATGCGGGGTATCCCACATTTGTGTGGGACACGGCCGAGGAGCATGGCATCTACCAGCTGGCCTACGGCCCGTACGACGCTCCGATGGACAGCCTGAGCATCAAGGAGACGACCAACCGCTATCTGGAGCTGACCGACGTTCCATTGAGCCGTGATGTGTATTATCAGGCACGCCTCCGGGCTAGGTGCCGTCACTCCTGTCCAGTGCACGACACGGTGATGTGGACAGGCTGGACAGCGCCAGTCTACTTCTACACAGGCGATAGCATGCCGGACACTGCCCACCACCAGCCGATAGGCATCGTCCCCGTAGGGGCGGGAGTTCTCTTTGCCATCGTGCCCAACCCCTCCACTGTAGGACGTATGCCCGATGTGGTGATAGACCAGGGAGTGGCCTTGCAGGGCATGACGCTGACACTGCACGACGCCGCTGGCCGTGAGGTGCTGCACACAGCAGTGTCCAGCCATCGCTTCACCCTGCCTGTCCGCAGCCTGCCCACAGGGGTCTACACGGCCACCCTGTCCTCGCCCCAAGGCCATTCGTCCCTCCGTGTAGTAATAGAATGAATAGGAACTGGAATATACTCGTTCAACTGACTGAGGGCATTTGATGCAATGGGTGACGGACTGGCACCCATACTGTGGAACAATAAACTGGCGGGACAGAACTGCTGTCTGTCCCGCCAGTAATAGGATGGAGGGTAAATGATGTTAATTGGCAGGTGTGCTACCCAAGGCTTGGAGCAGCTGGATGATGGCTGTAGCCGTACCTACATTGTTGGACACCGTGCTGGCATTCACGTTCAAGCCGGTGAGGCCGTTCATGGTGTTGATGATGTAGTCGACATTGGCGGCGGTGATGAGGCCGGAGCCGGCGGAGACCATGCCGGCGGCAAAGGCTTTTTTGTAGTCGGGGTTGCCCTTGTTGGAGCGCATGTTGGTGTAGCCGGTGGCAACCATGAGGGCGGCGGTGAGGTCCGTCGGATTGCTGAGACTGACGGTGCCGGTGTTTCTGTACGAGTTATAGAGTGTGATAATGGCGTTGGCCGTGTTGCGGCCTTGGGTCTTGGCAGCGCTGTCCACTGAAGTGCCACCCATGCTGCTGCAGGAGGCAAAGGCCATGGCAGCGATGCACATCATAATGATACTGAATCTTTTCATGATAATATAGTATTGTTTTTGTTTTGTTATTTTCAGGATGCAAAGATACATTTTTTTTTGCATATTGAAAAAAAATCGTATATTTGCAAATTGTTTCAATGATATTAAAAGGTTAAATTCTATTATAAATTTCTTATGAACAACACCATTTTCACATTCCCGAAACCCGAGAACGAACCCGTACTCGGCTACAAGCCCGGCAGTCCCGAGCGTAAAGAGATTCGTAAGGCCCTCGACGAGCTCTACAAGAAGACCACCACCATCTGCCCCATCATTGGAGGCAAGGAGGTGAAAACAGCCGAGATGGGCGAGATTGTGATGCCCACCGACAACAAACATGTGCTTGCCAAGTACTACAAAGTGGGCGAGAAGGAGGTTCAAGCCGCTATCGCCGCCGCCATGAAGGCTCACGAGGAATGGGCCAACACCCCGTGGATTGAGCGTGCCAGTGTGATGCTGAAGATTGCCACCCTCATCAGTGGCAAGTACCGTTGGCTTATCAACGCTGCCACCATGCTTGGTCAGGGCAAGACCACCATGCAGGCCGAAATCGACTCGGCATGCGAGTTGGTGGACTTTCTGCGCTATAATGCCTACTATGCTTCACAAATATACAGCGATCAGCCCTGCAGCGACAAGGGTACGCTGAATTATGTGACCTACCGTCCGATGGAAGGTTTTGTGTTTGCCATCACTCCCTTCAACTTCACCTCCATCGCCAGTAACCTCTGCCTGTCGCCCGTGCTGATGGGCAATGTGTGCATCTGGAAACCCAGCACCACTGCCATGCTGTCCAACTACCTGTTGATGAAAATCTATAAGGAGGCTGGCCTGCCCGACGGCGTGGTGAACTTCCTGCCCGGCAGTGGTTCGCTGATTGGCAAGGTGGCTTTTGCCGACGCCAATCTGTGCGGTGTCCACTTTACCGGTTCCACCGGCACGTTCAACAGCTTCTGGAAATCAATCGGCGACAATATCGCCAATTACCGCACATATCCCAAGATTGTGGGTGAGACCGGCGGCAAAGACTTCATCTTTGTCCACAAGTCGGCCAATCCCGAGCAGGTGGCCACAGCCATCGTGCGCGGAGCTTTCGAGTTCCAGGGTCAGAAGTGCTCGGCCGCCTCGCGTGCTTATGTTCCCAAGAGCCTGTGGCCCAAGGTTGAAAAGCTTGTCGGCAAGATGCTTGCTGAAATCAAGGTGGGCGATGTGCGCGACTTCAGCGCTTTCGTCAACGCTGTTATCGACGAGGCTTCGTTCGACAACTGCATGCGCTATATCGAGCATGCCAAGAAGAGCAAGGATGCCGAAATCGTGTTTGGTGGCACCGGCGACAAGAGCAAGGGATGGTTTATCCAGCCCACGGTCATCCGTGCCCTCGACCCGAAATACAAGTCGATGTGCGAGGAGATTTTCGGACCCATCATCACCGTGTATGTTTACGAGGATGCCAAGTACGAGGAGACGCTGCGTCTGTGCAACGAGACTTCGCCCTACGCACTGACGGGTGCCATCTTCGCCACCGACCGCAAGGCATTGCGGACGGGTGCCAATATCCTGAAGTATGCCGCAGGCAACATCTATTACAACGACAAGCCTACAGGCGCCGTGGTGGGTCAGCAACCCTTTGGCGGTGCCCGTGCCAGCGGCACCAACGACAAGGCCGGCTCGTATCTGAACCTGATCCGCTGGACCAGCCCGCAGGCCATCAAGGAGACTTTCGACCCCGCCTACGATTACAAGTATCCCTTCATCAGCGACGCTGAATAAGACTCACACTTGGTGCCACGCCATAGGCGTGGCACCTTTTGTTAACACGAATGTGCATTTTTAGACTCTTATAACTTATGAAGAAAAAAATACTATTTGTTACAGCTTTCATGACGCTGTTTTGCGTTGCGAAAGCACAGGATGCGTTGGATACCAACGCGGCACCGGGTTTCTACCATTGGAATTTAGGTCTATCGCTTGGTGTAGACTATAACTACCACAGTGCCAATATGGTTTATATGAATAACATGTCCTATTCAGGCATGTTAGGCATGTCTTTTGGCATACATGCCCAGTATAATTTTAAGCCTTGGCTGGGTGTACGTGCAGATGTTTTGACACTGATGAAAGACTATGTAATGACTAATCATGTGATCATTAATAAAATAGATAATGGTACGCTTAATACTGGTACTATCAACGGCTATTTAGATGTGCCGGTGATGGCCGTATTCTCATTCGGGAATCGGTTTAAGGTTAACTTCGGAGTAGGCGGCTATATGGGCTATTGGTTGGTAAGCTCGCGTTACGGCACTAGTTTCCCTTTCAGCGGAACAGTTGTTGAATTCGACGAGGATGTCAAATTTAACAGCACCCGCGACAACCGTTTCGACGGGGGTCTTGCCGCATCGGTAGGCCTATCGCTAGCCCTTGGCAAGTCGCAGGCTTGGTCGCTGGGTCTCGAGGGATACTGCCTGTATGGCCTTACGGACATTCAGAAGAAGTATATGCGCAATCTCAGTCCGCGATATAATACAACCTATACCGTGCAACTGAGTTTGAGCCGTTCGTTTTGAGATTGAAGAATAAAACTATTTATTATTAATCTTCCATTTTGACTAACTATGAAAACAAGAAAGTATATCGTTAATATCATGGCCATCGCCGCCATGTCGACACTGATGATGGTGTCTTGCCGCAAAGAGGCTCCTGTCCTTCAGAACCCCAACGATTTGAGGTGCAAGTCCTATACCGAACAGTTCCAGGTTATTTGGGAGGGCGTGGACCAGTCGTATGTGTTCTGGGAAAGAGATACCGTCAAATGGGATACCCGTTATGACCGATATCTGCCGCTTTTCCAGGCGTTTGATGCCCGTGGCACAGCCAATCCTGTTACGCTCGATGAGTATAAGGAGGCTTGGTCAAAGGTGTTCAAAGGCCTTGTCGACCATCATTTCGCAGCCATTCTGTGGGAACCGCATCTGAAGAATGCTGTCGCCATCAGTCCGGGTCACAAATCACCCTATCAAACCGACATTGCCCAGGAGGTTTCCATTCTCAAACGCATGCCTGGAATCAGCGACCTGACAGAAAACACTGTTCCGGAGAGCAAAGCACCCCAGTCGTGGAGCTGCCTGCTGCCCGGCAAGGGAGCCGGAGAGAAGATTGCCTATTTCCGGTTCACAGGTTTTGCATTCGACATAAAGAACCAGTCGCGGGCCGAACTGGCTCCGTTATATGCCTTTTTCGACCCCGATACTTTGGGCAATGTAGGTGACCGTGCACTCATCAACCGCGATGATGTAAAGGGCATCCTCATCGATGTGAGAGGCAATAATGGCGGAAGCTTCGCCAATATCGCTACGTTTATTGCCTCTCTGCTGCATAAAGATGTGCATATCGGTTACACACGTGTGAAAGAGGGTGTGGGAAGATTGGATTACAGCGCTTGGCTTCCCGCTGTAATTACCCCACCAAAAAGGCCGATAAAGAATGAGAAGAATATCGTATTGCTAGTGGATGCCAATTCTATGAGTTGTTCGGAAATCACCGCTGTTCTCACCAAGTGTCTTCCCAATGGCAAGGTGGTGGGTGAACGCACTTTTGGAGGCACAGGCCCGCTCTGGCCTAACACAATGCTCCATAACATTTTTTACAACGGCTGTTTCGGCGACACCAATTTGTTTAGTTTCTATACGATTGAAGGCCGCACCTATAGCAATCCTGATTACGCCTATTATGTCTACACCAGTACATTCGACTTTGTCGACCTCAACTATGAGAGCTTTGAAGGCAAGGGGGTGATTCCCGATATTGTGGTTCCTTACAATGCCCAAGAGCTGAAAGCTGGTACCGACAAGCAGTTGGAACGCGCACTGGAATATCTTCGTAACGGAAAATAATTCTGCAAATACTGTAACATAACAATTGTTTTATGAGAATGATCAATCGTCTAACCATTCCCATTGTCCGAGGCCTGTTGCTGGTGTGGCTGGCCGCAATGCCTGCCGTGCTTTCCGCACAGGAGGAGGTTCAGGCCGAGCCGCGTACTCGCCATTTCAGCTTCGGCATCACCGCAGGTATGGACCGCAACTACCATAGCGTGGATATGGTGTATATGTCGGATATGAAGTTCGACAAGTTCAGAACGGGTACAGTGTTTGGGCTCCGACTGGGGTATGCACCCCTTAAGTGGCTCTCTATCAACACGGGTGCAGTTCTGATTCAGAAGAATTACCACATGGACCATGTGTTTGAGTATTACTATCTGCGCTACTCGCTCAACACCACATCGACAAATGACTATGTCAATATCCCCCTCGAGTTGAAACTGAGTGTGGGTAAGACCGTCCGGCTGCACGCTTTTGGCGGTGTCTTCGGCGGCTATTGGCTGAAAGGGCATAGGAAAGGGGTGACCTATTCATTCTCTAACGAAAGATATTACTCCTTTGACGAGGATTATGAGTTTAACGACAAGCGCGACAACAGGATTGAGAAGGGGTTCACCTGGGGCGCAGGTCTCAGCGGCATGATTCTTGGCAAGATAGAGGTGGGTGCTGAAATAAGATGGTATTACAGCATCACCGATATCCAGAAGCCTTATATGACCAACCTCAATCCCCGCTACAATACTGCTGTCGCCTTTCAGGCAGGCTTGAGTTACTGGCTATAGTTCAATAGAATATCATCAATTAGGAATAAACGTTTTGCCCCCTCGCCATTTGACGAGGGGGTAAATAAAAAGAATTAATAGAACATTCTATATGAGAAAAGACGCTTTTTTTTATGGCCTGCTGTTGTTGGTCACATTGAGCAACGTGTCGTGCCGCAAGGAACCTCTGGAAAATCGAGGCAACCCCAACAATCTTATTTGTAAGACCTATCTTTCGCAGTTTGAGGCTATCTGGTCGGGCATGGACCAGGGCTATGTCTTCTGGGATCGTGACACCGTCGACTGGGATGCCCGCTACGAAGAGTACCGCCCTATTTTTGCCGCTTTCGATGCACGTCCGGCCAACAAGCCCGTCACGCAAATTGAATACATGGAAGCCTATACCGGCCTCTTCGCAGGACTGCTGGACCACCACCTCACCGGTCGCTTTTATGCTGCCAAAGGCATACCTCATGGGCAATGCGAGGCTTTTGTGTCGCCTGGGACAAACGATTACTACCATAGCGTGTCCAATTCCGAAGCCCTTCGTCTGCAGCTCAAGGCATTGCGTAAAAGGGCGGTACCAGGCACTTTGGTGGAATACAGCCCCAGTAATGAATATGGTAATCCGGGCTCATATTTCTGCTTGATACCCGGTGCCAACGACGGTGAGTTGATTGCCTATTTCCGTTTCACCAACTTTTACATGGTGCAGATGCATCAGAAGTATCAGTGGTATCCCAACTCTCCCGACTCGCAGAAGGCACAGGCTCCCGCCAGAGCCTTCTATGGCCCGCTCTATCATGAGGGCATTACTACCGAGGCAGGCTATGCCAACAATGATTCGGTGGTGGGCATCATCATCGATGTGCGTGGCAACGGTGGTGGCAGTGTAGAAGATCTGGAACCGCTTATCGGCTCCCTCTCCCAGTCGCCCACGCTCGTTGGCTACACCCGTGTGAAGGAGGGCTATGGCCGACTGGACTACAGCGCATGGTCTGAGAGTATTGTGAAATGCCCCTCATTGCATCTCAACAAGCAGAAGCCCATTGTGGTGCTGGCCGATGTCACATCCGTCAGCTGTGCCGAACTGGCCACAATGCTTATCAAGGCGCTCCCCAACGGCACATTCATTGGTGAGAGGACGTACGGTGCTATCGGTGGTCTTTATTCCGGTGGTGCCACCAACATCTACCACGACCTGTTCTACTCTGGTTGTTTCGGTGATTACCAGTACTTCGAAGACGGCCCTGACCCGTATCACGACAACTTCACCTATTATGTCTACACCAGTACGTTCCACATGGTCGACAATACATACGGCGATGTGGAGGGTGTAGGAGTACAACCCGATATTGAGATTCGTTTTAACCTCAGTAGGTTAGACGAAGGCACAGATAATCAGTTGGACCGCGCCATCCGATTCATCCGTGTGGGGCATTGATGGACTTGTCTATTTGTTCAGTCGCTCTCTGATATAGAGAATGGCCTGTATATTGCGTGGCACTTGCAGGTCGATAGTCCCGCTCTCTATTGCTATCACCTTCCCTGTTTTCACGGCAGTGAGTTGGGTGTAGGGCTTTGTCCGGCAGAAAGTGGCAGAGTCCTCGCGGCGAATCATGATGTATTCCGGATCAGCCTGCATCAATGCCTCGAGGCTATAGCTCCAACCGTCTATGTCGGCAGCCACATTGTGACCACCAGCCATCTCGATAATGTCGTTGATGAAAGAGTTCCCCCCAGCGGTGAAATTTCCCGAGGGACCGAATCCGACCACATAGTAAATGCTGGGGCGATGGGTTTCGTCGGAGGAGAGGTTCTCGCCAAGTGCACCCATCATGGAACGCATGTGGGCGATGAGACTGTCTGCCTGTCGGGTGCATCCGACTAACTGTCCTATCTTGGCAATGTTTTCATACAATCCTTCATATTGATGCTTCTCAATCACGCAAGCGATGGGGATGCCCATCTTCTCCAGCTGTTGGTGGCACTTTTGCGGTATCATCGAGCCGCTGATGACCAGGTCGGGATTGAGGGAGGCGATTTTCTCCACATTCAAATTGCTGATGCCGCCGATTGAGGGAATCTCTTTCGCCTCGGGAGGGTAGGAGCAGAAGTCCGTCCTCCCGATAAGCAGCGAGTCGGCATGCAGTGCGAAGATAATCTCGGTAACAGCAGGGGAGGTACTCACCACCCGTTTGGGGCTGGTGGGCACCTCCACAGTACGCTGATAGTCGTCGGTAAAGGTAACGTACTCTTGGTCCGAAGGCGAGCCGGAAGGGGCTTTGCACGAAACCGTTACCATCAAAGATAAACTTATGACACAGAGCATGAAGTGCATTCTGTGTCGTGTACGGGGATTGGAGTTTGTCATAGTGTAAGAGTTAAGCGTCTTCCATTCCTCCGCAAAGGTGCATCACGTCGCCGGTGTTGTAGCTGCCCAGTTCGGATGCGTAGTAAAGGCATGCGTTGGCCACCTCTTGGGGTGTTCCCGGACGGCGTAGCGGGATACGTGTCTGCCAGTAGGTCTTCATCTGTTCGGGAATCTCGCCGGTCATCTCAGTGACGATGAATCCGGGGGCAACGACATTCATACGGATGTTGCGGGCACCCAGTTCCTTCACAGCACTCTTGGTGAAACCGATGATGCCGGCTTTGGCAGCGGCGTAGTTGGCTTGTCCGGCGTTGCCACCAATGCCTACCACAGAGCTGATGTTGACAATACTGCCAAACCCCTGTTTCCACATGGAGGGCTGTACGGCCTGGGTCATCAGGAATACCGACTTCAAGTCGTTGGAGAGGACGTTGTCCCACTGCGCCTCAGTCATGCGTTTGATTGCTGCGTCGTCGGTGATGCCGGCGTTGTTGATAAGAATATCGATGTGGCCGAAATCCTGCAGCGTGTCGGCCACAAATTGCTGTGTGCTTTGTTTGTTTGCCACATCTACGGCATACCCTTTGGCTTTCACCCCGAGGGCTTCCAGCTCTTTCTCAACCGATTCCATTTGTGCGTTGCGGCTGCGTCCGCAGAAGGAAATGTTACATCCCTCCTCGGCAAAGCGGAGGGCAATGGCGCGACCTATACCGCGGGTGGCGCCGGTGATAATGGCTACTTTGTCTTTTAGAAGCATAATTAGTTACATGTTTTTAGTTAGCGGTGTGCTACACTCGTTGTTAAAAAACGAAGAGAGTTGAAAGTGAATGGGTCGCTCTCAACTCTCTTTTTGCATTACCTATGGTAACGCTCTCTCATTGTTAGAGCAGGGTGGCCAGTTTGGCGGCGAGGTCGCCGACACGGGTGCTGTAACCCTTCTCGTTGTCGTACCAGCTGACAACCTTCACGAAGTTGCCATCCATCACCTGGGTCAGCAGGCTGTCGAAGATGGAACTGTGGGTGTTGTCGATAATGTCGACGCTGACCACGGGATCCTCGGTATACTGCAGAACACCCTTCATGGGGCCTTCGGCGGCAGCCTTGATGGCGGCGTTGATCTCTTCCTTGGTGACATTGCGGTTCAGTTCAGCAGTGAGGTCCACAACAGAACCGTCGGGAGTGGGAACGCGCATGGCGAAACCGTCCAGTTTGCCTTTCATCTCGGGGATAACCAGACCCACGGCCTTGGCGGCGCCGCTGGAAGTGGGGATGATCGACACGGCGGCGGCACGGGCGCGACGCAGGTCGCTGTGCGGCTGGTCAAGAATCTTCTGGTCGTTGGTATAGCTGTGGATGGTGTTCATCAAACCGCGTTTGATACCGAAGGTGTCGTTCAGCACCTTGGCGACAGGAGCCAGGCAGTTGGTGGTGCAGCTGGCGTTGGAGACGAGCTGCATCTCTTTGGTCAGCACGTTGTCGTTAACACCCATCACAATGGTAGCGTCCACATCCTCGGCCTTGCTGGCGGGGACGGTGAGGATGACTTTCTTGGCACCGGCGATGATGTGCTTCATCATCTGCTCGCGTTTCTTGAACAGACCGGTCGACTCAACAACGATGTCAACACCCAGCTCTTTCCAAGGCAAGTTCTGCGGGTCGCGCTCGGCATAGATTTTAACCTTCTTGCCGTTCACTACGATGCAGTCGCCTTCGGCGTGCACTTCACCTTCGAAGTTGTCATGCACGGAATCGTATTTGAACAAGTATGCCAGGGTGTCGGCACTGGTCAGGTCGTTAACGGCCACGATGTCCAATTCGGGATGGTCCAGCATGGCGCGGAAGGACATTCTTCCGATACGGCCGAAGCCGTTGATTGCTACTTTTGCCATATTGTATTGCTTTTTAGGTATTTATGTGAATTTTTGTTGTTTTATTCGTTCTACAAATATACATTTTTTTCTCTAATTGGCAAAAAAATAGTACTTTTGCACCAATTTTTTATGATAGATGCACTTTTTTCGAATGGGGTAATGTGCTCAATCCCCACACGATAACGATATTATGGCAAAAAAAACTAGACAAAAACATAAGGCACGCAAGCACCGTGGCTTGAAACGGTGGAAACAACTCTCCTTTATGGGCAAGGTATGGCGTGTATGCTGTGTCACTCTCCTCTCGCTATTCGGGTTCACCATCTTCCAGGTGTTGGTGTGCGCTGTTATCAATCCCCCGCTCACCCCCCTCATGGTTCAACGCTTCTTCGAACAGATGTCCGACAGTGAACGTCCCGTGGTCTTTCAGCGCGACTATGTCTCCATCGACGACATCTCGCCCCATCTCATCAACGCTGTCGCTATTGCCGAGGACGGAGGGCTCTACATGTATCACCATGGCTTTGCCGTCCAACGCATGAAGAAGGCGTATACCAGCTCCGTCACCAAGCGCACCCGTGCCGGCGGCAGCACCATCAGCCAGCAGACCGCCAAAAACTGTTTTCTCCCCCATACCCACCGCATGTGGCGCAAGGCCATCGAAGCCTACTACACCATCCTCATCGAGAAAATCTGGGGCAAGAAGCGTATCATGGAATGCTATCTCAACATCATCGAGTTCGGCAACGGAATCTATGGATGCGAGGCTGCCGCGCAGCACTATTTCCACCATTCCGCCAGCGAGCTCACCCGTCGCGAGGCCGCACTCCTTGCCGCCTGTCTGCCCTCACCCCTCCGAAGCAACCCCGCGCGCCCGTCGCGCTATCTTTCACGCCGTGCCTCCACCCTCCAGCACCGCATGGGCTTCTACGGCACCGCCGCCACCCTTCAGGACGGCAAAATTGTCATGACCGAAGGGAAGAACCCCAAATACAAGAAACTGGCCGAGGAGGAGAATATCATGGACTTCACCGTCTGGATGCTGAAGCAAAAACTGGGCATCAAGGAGTAGCCGATGGACTGGAGCCAATCTATCAAGCAGTTCGAGGTTCACCTCCGTTTGGAGCGCAACCTCTCGGCCAATACCGTCGAGGCTTACCTCCACGATGCGGCGTTGCTGCGACGCTGGGCCGAAAGCGAGGGGCTGCTCCCCGATCAGGTGACCGTCGAAGGGCTGCGCGACCTTATCGCCCAGTTAAACGATGTCCATGTCTCCGCCACCACTCAGTGTCGTATTCTCTCGGGCTGGCGAGCCTTTTTCCGCATGCTAGTCATTGAGGATGTCGTCCCCGACAACCCCGCCGACCATATCGAGATGCCCACACGCCCCAAGCACCTTCCCGACGTGCTTACCGATGCCGACATCGAAGCTATGCAGGCCACTTTCGACCGCAGCCGACCTGGCCCGGCGCGCAACTATGTCATTGTCGAAGTGCTCTATGGGTGCGGGCTTCGGGTCTCAGAGCTCGTTAACTTGAAACTCTCCAACATCTATGCCGAGGAGCGGATGCTGCAAGTGGTGGGCAAAGGCGATAAGGAGCGCTGGGTGCCCATCAACGACCGTGCGCTGAATCTCCTCCAGAACTACATCCTCTTCGAGCGCAGCCAACTCTCCATCCAGCACGGCGAGGAAGGCTATGTCTTCCTCAACCTCCGTGGGCACCGCCTGTCGCGTATCGCCGTATTCCAATTCATACAGCAGGCAGCCATCGAGGCCGGCATACACAAGAAAGTCTCCCCCCACAGCCTGCGCCACAGCTTTGCCACCGAGCTGGTGCAGAACGGTGCCGACCTCCGTGCTGTGCAGGAAATGCTTGGCCACGAGAGTCTTGCCACCACCGAAATCTATACCCACCTCTCCCGCCAATACCTGCGCGACACCATCAGCACCTACCATCCACACTACAAGAAATGACGCACTATCTGCTCCAACCTGTAGGAAAGAAGTGGATGACCCAAGGCGCAGCATTTATCAGTATCATGCCGTTACCGTAGTTGTCGCCTACACCATGTACGCGACAAAGAATCTCACTCCCTTTTCGCTGCCACATACTAAAAAACAGTTTTTTCAGTTATTGCAAAAGATACATCACAAGAGGTGTCACAACCCCATCGCTTCCACCATGTCAGAAAACGCACTCGTACCCCAAAAGATAGAGCAGTATGGCCGCCACTACGACGACCATTCGCTTTGGAACAAAATCAAGTCTGCCGCAGCCAAGGCGGGCCGTAAGGTGATTTACAACGTTCTGCTGCTCTACTATATGCTCACCGATGCCACCATCCCCCTCCGTCACAAACGACTCATCGTGGGTGTGTTGGGCTATTTCATCCTTCCCATTGACCTCATCCCCGACTTCATCCCCGGCACAGGCTTTGCCGACGACCTTATCGCGCTCCTCTACGTGGTCAAGGTGCTGCACGACAGCATCACCCCCGAAATCAAGGCCAAGGCGCAAGCCAAATGCAACGACTATTTCAAAACCGACAGCGGCCAAACACCGCTCCCACCCGACAATAACAGGTAAAACATCATATCAACCAATGGAAAAGCAACTCTATCTTGCCGCCGGCTGCTTCTGGGGCGCCGAGCATTTCTTCAAACAAATCGACGGTGTCACCTTCACCGAGGTGGGCTTTGCCAACGGCCACACCGACAACCCCACCTACGAGCAGGTCTATACCGACACCACCGGCTTTGCCGAGACGGTTCGTCTCAGCTACGACCCCCTCCGTGTCAGCCTCCCATTCCTCCTGCAGATGTATTTCAAGGCCGTCGACCCGACCAGCCTCAACCAGCAAGGCGAAGACCGCGGTACACGCTACCGCACAGGCATATATTACACCGACCCCGACGACCTCCCCTTCATCCGTCAGGCCATGGACCACGAGGCCACACGTCATTCCAAACCACTCCAGGTGGAGGTGCTGCCCCTCAACAACTTCTTCCGCGCTGAGGACTACCACCAGGACTATCTCGATGTCAATCCCGACGGCTACTGCCACTTGCCCGTTGCATTGTTCCAGGAGGCTCGCGACGCCCGCGACCTTGCCACCCTGCAGAAAGCCGAGAAATACCGCCTGCTCCTCAAGCAGCTCCAGTCCCTCCTCGAGGGCGAGAAGGACCCCATCGCCTGCATGGCCAATGCCGCCGCCATGCTGCACGACACCTTCCACTTTTGGTGGACGGGCTTCTACCGTGTGGTGGGCGACGAGCTGGTGCTCGGTCCTTTCCAAGGCCCTGTTGCCTGTATGCACATCGCCTACGGCAAGGGCGTTTGCGGAACGGCCTGGCAGCAGTGCCGCACCCTGCTGGTGCCCGATGTCGAGCAATTCCCCGGCCATATAGCCTGTAGCGCGGCTTCACGCAGCGAGGTGGTCGTCCCCGTCATGCACAACGGTTCCGTGACGGCAGTGCTGGACATCGACAGCCAGCACCTCGCCACATTCGACTACGCCGACCGCCATTTCCTGCAAGAGGTGGCAGCCCTGCTCCCCTGTTGATATGGCGCAGATTCGTTCAATATTGCATCGTTACTGTTTTGTTACGGCATCGTTACAGGTTATAATAAAGGAGAACGAGCCTGAAACGATGGTTGAAGGATGCAGTATTGAACGAACTTAGGACATGTCAAAATGATATTTGCCGCCCTGCATGTGCCCGCGAGTGGGGCGGCAGGGGATGGAAACGAAATATGCGTCGCCCGCACAAGAACCATCCTGTACGGGCGACGCTTTTACCCTAATCGGTCAGCAGGGGAATAATTGTAATGGATTGTATCATCCGTCCTTATGAGCGATGGGGGTTCAATCTGCCTGTAGTTGTTAAGTTTCTGAGTTTTCTCTGTTATTGTTGGTTTGAATTGAGGTTAAGGCGTACCCCGCCTACGAATGTGCGGCCGGGCTGAGGCACCCCGCCGTGGTCGCGGTATTGGGTGTCGAGCAGGTTGTGGCCTTCGACAAAGAGGTGCAGCACCGTGCCGTGCAGGGTGTCGGCATGACGGCCAAGGGGCAGGGCGTATTCGGCTGCGGCGTTGAGCAGCAACACCCCGCCGTAGGTGTGCAGTTGTCCCTGGCTGTCGGTGTATTGCCCTATGCGGTAACGGTAGGAGGCGTCGGCTTTGAGACGCAGGCGTGGCCAGGGGGAGAAGGCGACGTAGAGGTCGGCTTTGTGTCGCAGGTATTCGAGGGCGTAGGCGGAAATCATGTTGCCCGGGTCGCGGTCGATGTGGCAGAATGAGTAGCCGCCGCCTACAACCGGCTGTAGGCGATAGCGCGGGCGGTAGAGGAACGAGAGGTCGGCACCCTTAGCGCTCACGTCGGTGTGGTTCATGGCATACCACAGCTCCTCGTCGGGCTGGCGAATCCAGTCGATAATGTCCCGTCCGTCGCGGTAGTAGAGGGTGGCCTGCAGAGCCAACGGCCGCGGGGTGTACTGCAGCGACAACTCGGCGGAGAGGCTGTGTTCGCTGTTCAGGTCGGGGTTGGCGATGTGGTTGACACTCTGATAGTAGAGGTCGGTGAAGGTGGGCAGGCGGTAGGTGCGGCTGAGGGCGGCGCGCAGATGCAGCTGGCTGGCCAGTCGGTAGCCCGACATGGCCGCGAGGCCGTAGTTAAAGCCGAAGGCGGTGTTGTAAAGCCCCAGGGCGGTGACCTCGGCGTTGAAGCGTCCGTAAGCGATGCTGTAGCCGCCGTAGAGGGTGGCCGACAGCCGGGCGGCCGAGTGGGTGTAGGGCGCGGAGAGCAGGCTGTCCGGTGTGCCCAGCACATTGCTTCGGATGCCTTCGCGTCGCAGTTCCGCCCCCAGCAACGCTTCGCCTGCGCCCACACGCCGCAACAAACGGCTGCGAAGGCCGCTGATGGAGGAGAGATGGTGATTGTGGCCGCTGTACCAGGCGGGTGCCGTAGTGTAGCCGTCGCGGAAGAGCTCGAAACGGTCGCGGTGCAGGCGGCTGTAGAGAGTGGTCTCCAGCCGTGTGTGCTGCCAGCGGTGGACGTTGAACGCCGAAGCGGTGAGGGTGCGGGTGGCCTCGAACTGGTCGGGGTAGGCGGTGCTGTAGAATGCCTGGCTGCCGAAGGCCTTGGCCTGCCCGCCCAGCTGCAGGTGCCAGTCGTCGGAGTTGCTGTGGCGTGCGGCTTGGAGGAAGAGGCTGCCGAGGCGGTAGTCGGTGTTAGGCATGTAGCCGTCGGAACGGTTGTAGGCACCGGCAAAGGTCACAGCCCAAGGCCCCAGCATCTTAGTGCCGAGGAGGGCGGCTTTTGTCTGTGCGTGGCTGCCGCCGCTGAGTTCCGCCGTCAGATGGTCGCGGTATTCCTCGCATACTACGATGTTGATGCCGCCGCAGAAGGCGGTGATGCCCCGCGCCATGAGTTGGGCAGGGGTGAGGAGTTCGATGCGCTGCACCATGCTGATGTCGACGGGCATGTCGAGCAGATGGTGTCCGGTCTGGGCGTCGGTGAGGTTGACGCCGTTGACGAGCAAAACGATTTGGTCGAAGGTGCCGCCACGCATGGCAAGGTCGCCTTGCACATCGTTGCCGCCGCGTGTGCGCAGGTCTGTCCCCGGCAACATCGCTACGAGGTCGCCAAGGGAGTGGACGGAAGTGTTGGAGAAATCTTGCGCGGTGAGCACCGCCGCAGGCTCGGGAGAGCAGAAGAGGGTGTCCGCCTGAGCGACGATGTCGATGGCGGGCAGGAGGCGTTCGTCGGGGTTGTCGTCGGCTTGTGCCGCAGCCTGCAGGGGGAGGATGAGCATGCCGAGGGCGGCGATGGCTGCGGACTTGTGCAGCTGGCGGTCGGCAATGTAGGTGGCCAGGTGGCCGATGTTCACTACCCGGTGCAGGGAGTTGTAGGCGGCATAGGCCGCGCGACAGTATCGACGGAAACGGAACGCCGTGGTTCGGGTTTGTTTGTGTTGATACATGTTTGTTGTAAATATGTGGTTTTAGGCAGATTGCAGCAGAGCGTCAAATCTGGAAAACGGGACACACATTACACCACCTTCACCGCAAGACGTGTTGAGGTGAAAGGGTATGGCGTCGAGCCATACAACGAGCCGAGGCGGAAACGCCTATTTCTTGCCTACGAAGCCGGAGGCAAGGTTCTTGAGCTGGTTGACAAGGTCTTTCTTCTCCTCGTCGGTGAGCTTCATGTCCTTGAAGGCATCGGTGGCGGAGGCGATGAGGTGCTGGATGTCGTTCTCGTCCTTAGCGGTTGAGAGCTTGCTCATGAAATCCTTGTTGGCGGTCAACTGCGAGACGATGGAGGCGATGTTAGGATTGCCTGCCAGTTTGCTGATTTGCTCGGTAATGTTCTTGTTCCCAAGAATTTTGTCGAAAATACCCATAATTTTTGTTGTTTGAATTGATGTGGCAAAGGTACGCAAATTATTTTGAATGGTGTGGATGAAATGTGATGTGGAGGTCGTAAATTAACATTTGGGTGCCCTAAGTTTCCCCATAGGAACAGGGTTCCTGTTGACAAAAAGCGTTCAGACTACTGCTTGAGAAAGATGTTTCGGCTTTGTTTGAGCGTTGACAGGATTACGTATAAGATGTTGAATTACATTTAGGTGAGTGTTTTTGCAACAAAAAAGTGCTTGACAATGAGGAAAAATGTGTATATTTGCAGCATGGACAGGACAGGTCTTGTGAGGGTGAGATAGTTGTAACTTGTTGAAAGATACCTGTCGGATTGATAATTAAAAGAGTAAAAACAGATGAAAAAAAAGATGAGATGGCTGGCGATGGTCGCTGCGACGGTGCTGCTGGCATCGTGTTGCAAGACCGTTGACGAAAGCGCATGGCAGCAGAAGATGAAACAGGCTGCCGAACTGGGCACGGTGCAATATACCGTGCAGAAGGTGGTAAGCAACAACGACGAGTCGTGGAAGATATTCGGCGACAGGAAGATTCTCTTCTCCTTCAAAGCCATAATCAAGGCGGGCATTGACATGGAGAAGTTCGATCCCCAGTCGGTAAGGGTATCCGAGAACAAACGCAAAGGGACGAAAAAGATTTCGCTGGAACTGCCTCAACCCAAGATTTTCACTTACAATATCCGTCCCGAAGACGTGAATCTGCTCTACAGCGAGGTGTCGTTGCTGCGAACGGAATATACCAACAAAGAGCGTGACGAAATTGTGGCGAAAGGCTTGTGGGAGCTGAAGACAGACAAGGAGTTGTCGGGAATGATATTGAGGGACGCCCGGCTGAATGCCGAGTCGTTTGTTGAGATGTTGCTGCGCCGCAACGGGTTTACCAGTGTAGAAATAACATTTAAAGAGGAGGACTGACATGGAATTGAATGACGACAAACTGAACGAGGGTTGCGGGCTGACAAACAGCAACACCGAGGAGCCTGAAAAGGAGCCTGTGACCACAGCAGACGAGTGCGTGGATAACCAGGGTGCCGAAGAGGATGAGAAAACACTCACCGAGACGGTTGTGGAGGCTGCTGAGGAGCCTACCGACGCTGACGCTGAGCCGGCCGAGCCAGCGGTGCCGGACAGTGCTTTGGGGCGTTTCTGGGAGGGTGTGAAGAGTTGTGCGCTGAAGGTGTGGAAATTCGTGTGTAAGATTCTTAAAATGCGTTGGGGACGGCTGATTGCCATCGCACTGCTGGTGTTGTTGGTAGTGATAGGCTTGCGTATATACAACAACATTACCGAGAAGAAGAGTTACTACGAGTCGCTGAGTCAGACGATTACCGAGATGAAGCAGATTTCGGAGTTCTGCACTGCACAATATTTGGGCGAGGTGATGTTTAAGGACGAGGAGAAAGTTGGCCTGAAGAATAAGGTCCTCGTGCTGATAATGAAGGGGACGGTGCGTGCAGGGTTTGACCTGACGAATATGCAGACCGAACTGGTGGGCGACACCACCCTCAATGTGACGCTGCCGCCGGCGAAGGTGCTGGACATCATCACCAATCCAGATGATACCAAGACATTCGTTGAGAGGGGCAATTGGAAGCACGAGCGGGTCACAGCCGACAAAAATGCCGCCCGCGCTAAACTGTTGGAGCTGGTGCTGGAGGACAATCTGCTGGCCACAGCCGAAGAGAACGGTATCCGGCAACTGACTTCCATCTTCATGGCTTTCGGGTTCAAGCATGTGAATATCAAGATAGCCAACTGCGCCGAGCCTGAAGATTTCGACACGATTGTGGGCGATTCGGTGTCGGACAACATCACAACATTGTATGCTAAATGAGTGTGTGAATATGTCGCTTTGGGAATGTGGCTATGTGTGAAAGATTGTTTTTAACGGGATTTGTTTTCGGTCATGAAATCAAATCCCGTTATCATGATTTTTTTTCGTATCTTTGCAACCTAAACAGAAAGAATAATCATTGCTATGGCAGAAGACAATAATAGTATCATACAGGAGGTTACCAACGAGGAGTATAAATGGGGTTTTGTCACCGATATCGAGACAGACACCATCGGCAAGGGCCTTAACGAAGATGTGATACGCCTCATATCGAAGAAAAAGAACGAGCCGGAATGGCTGCTGGAGTTCCGCCTGAACGCTTTCCGCAAGTGGCAGACCATGGAGGAGCCTAACTGGGGACACCTGAAGTATGACAAGGTGGACTATCAGGATATTATCTATTATGCGGCTCCCAAGCAGAAGGAACTGAAGAAGAGCCTCGATGAGGTGGACCCGGAACTGCTTGCCACCTTCGACAAGCTGGGTATCCCCCTGCGGGAGCAAAAGGAGCTGGCAGGTGTGGCATACGACGCCATCATGGACTCGGTGTCGGTGAAGACTACATCGCAGAAGATGCTTGAGGACAAGGGTATCTTGTTCTGCCCCATCAGCGAGGCAGTGCAGAAGTATCCCGACATTGTGAAACAATACCTTGGGTCGGTTGTGCCGAGCGGCGACAATTTCTTTGCAGCGTTGAATTCGGCCGTGTTCAGCGACGGGTCGTTCTGCTATATCCCCAAGGGAGTGCGATGCCCTATCGAGTTGTCGAGTTATTTCCGTATCAACGCCAAAGGTACGGGTCAGTTTGAACGTACGCTTATCATTGCCGACGAAGAGGCTTATGTGAGCTATATGGAGGGTTGCACGGCTCCGCAGCGTGATGAGAACCAGCTGCATGCCGCTATTGTGGAGATTATTGCCTTAAAGGATGCCGAGGTGAAGTACAGCACCGTGCAGAACTGGTATCCGGGCGACAAGGAGGGCAAGGGCGGTATCTATAACTTTGTCACTAAACGCGGCATCTGCAAAGGGTCGCGCAGCAAGATTTCCTGGACACAGGTGGAGACGGGTAGCGCGGTGACGTGGAAGTACCCGAGCTGCATCCTGCAGGGCGACGACAGCACGGCAGAGTTTTACAGCGTGGCTGTAACGAACAACTATCAGCAAGCCGACACCGGCACGAAGATGATTCATGTGGGCAAGAACACTCACAGCACGATTATGTCGAAAGGTATCAGCGCGGGACACAGTCAGAACAGCTACCGCGGATTGGTTCAGATAAACAGGAGCGCGGAGAACGCCCGCAATTTCTCGCAGTGCGACTCGCTGCTGTTGGGCGACAAGTGCGGAGCGCACACGTGGCCCTATATCAAAGCCAATAACAGCAGTGCCATCCTGGAACACGAGGCCACCACGTCGAAGATATCGGAAGACCAGCTCTTCTATTGTCAGCAGCGTGGTATCAGTGCCGAAAGTGCGGTGGGACTGATAGTGAACGGCTATGCCAAGGATGTGCTGAAGAAACTGCCCATGGAGTTTGCCGTCGAGGCGCAGAAACTGCTGAGCATCTCGCTGGAAGGGTCTGTCGGATGACGGTTAGCCGCCTATGGGTAGGAGGCTTAGATGGTGATTTCCGATAGGAATTGCTCAATGGAAATGACTTCTATGTGAGGGAAAGGAATTTCTTTTAACACATCGAAATGATGGTCTTCTGAAACGATGTATTTTGCGTTGGCAGCGATTGCACAGTCGACGAATTTGTTGTCGTCAGGGTCTGCTGTAATAAGATGAAAACGGAAATGTGGGTCGATGTATTTGACATTCGTTAGGGTCATGATCAGATATATTACAGTCTGAGCAACCCTTTCATTGATGTTGCGGCTGATTACCTCAGCGTATTCCTCAATTATCTCGTTGGTCACACATAGGGTATAATCCCCATGAGTGAATGCTTGCCATACACGATGGAAACGCGAGCGGTCGGAGATGGCTATTAACAGACAGTTGGTGTCGAGGACGATGTTCATAAAAGATTACTTGTCATAAGGGGTTCGTTCATGTAATGTGCGAAACCCTTCAACTTTCTGTTCTGTTAGAGTTCCATCTTCCCAAAGGCTGTCAATTTCGTCTTCCAATTGTTGGGTAAAGTATTTGGCAAGAGCCTCCTTCAAATGCTGCCATGAGCTTTCGGTATTGATAAAAGACATCATGTTCAGCACTTCGATTTGTGCAGGATTAAGGGTGTTTATTGTTTGCATATAATATTGCGAATGATGGATGTTTACGGATGCAAAGATACAACTTTTTTTTTACACTGTAAAACTTTTATGTATTAAATGGCAATATATGGTGAAAAAGTTGTATTTTTGCATTTCGTATAGTTGTTGAGATATGGCACGTAAACTTTCTTTGGAAGAGTTGCACCGCATTTCGGTGCAGGAGTTTAAGGAGGCTGAGAAATTGCCCCTCACGGTGGTGTTGGACAATGTGCGCAGCCAGAACAATATCGGCTCGGTGTTCCGCACGGGGGACGCTTTCCGTGTGGAGCGTATCTGCCTTTGTGGCATTTGTTCCACTCCGCC
Organism: Bacteroidales bacterium; assembly: GCA_017550405.1. Lineage (GTDB taxonomy): Bacteria > Bacteroidota > Bacteroidia > Bacteroidales > P3 > Colimorpha. The sequence continues at coordinate 16,022 of JAFZPH010000012.1, read as the reverse complement.
TCATCGCGATATACACAAGACTGCCTTGGGGGCTGAAGACAGCGTGGAATGGAAGTACTACGAGGAGAGCATAGACTGTGTGCGGGAGCTGAAAGAGCAGGGCTATAAGGTCTATGCCATTGAGCAAGTTGACGACAGCATGAAACTGGATGCCCTTCCGGAACAACTTGGAGAGAAGGTGGCCATTATTTTCGGCAACGAAGTGGAAGGGGTACAGGAGGAGTTGTTGCCTCTGTGCGACGGAAGCATTGAGATTCCCCAGCAGGGTACGAAACATTCGTTGAACGTGAGTTGTGCCGCCGCCATCGTGCTGTGGGAGTTTTTCAAGATATTAAAAAAGTAGAAGAGTGTCGGATTCCGACATTCTTCTATTCTTACCGGATATTTATTCTCTATTAAAAGAGGTTTAAGCGAACACCGAATGCCAAGTGGTAAGGGGTGATGGAACTCTCGTCGGGGACGTTGAGGTTCTTGAAGAGGGGTGTGAGTCCCGTTTCTGCGTATGCTCCAATCATACCGAAGTTGACACTGAAGCGCGTTCTGAGTTGGAATAGTTGGGGGGGAATGTCTTTGGAATAGCGTGTGTTGACGGATTCATCGTTCTCGGTGTGCGTGTATGTCCGGTTGAGCGTTCTGGCGAAGTAGAGTTGTGGTATCAGTTCTAATTGCATGTTGAAAGTGTGCTTTTTGGCATAGGGATAGAATGTGAAGTGGAGGGGGAAGTCGATAGAGGAGGTGTAGATATCGCTTTTCCATGTGCCGGGCAGGTCGGAGGAGAGGTATTCTAAATTGAGTTCACCGTTTGAACGGTTGATTGTCACGTTGGGTTTGATGAAGGTGTATGGGCTTTGAGACCATTGTATGCCAATGCCGGCAGCAATATGGTTGTCCATGTATAGTGAGTAGCTGACTTGCCAGTTGGTGTTGCCAAAGAAAGGACCTTTGGTTAAATCGGGAGCATTGGCTTTTTTTGTGAACCAAAGACTGGAGCCAAAATAGAACTGGTTATGGATACGGTCGCTGATGGTGTATTTCTTCAGTCCGGTCCAGTCGCGTGCATTGTCGTGTTTGTCATTGTCCGTTTGGTCGGAAATGGTGATGCCCCATTCGGTATTTGTGCCTTTTTTCTTGTTCTCGACGGTGCCGGAGTAGAATGAGCGTGTGTGGCGTCCTTTGCGCAGGGTGTCTCCCATGAAAATCACTCTTGCATTGTCCTTAATGTCGATGACGAGAGGGGCAGAGTTATTGGTTTGACTGGCTGTGGTGCCCACAGAGAGGGTCTTGCCGTTGGCTGCAGCAGTGGTTTGGACGATGTTGCCGGCGACGGTGAAGAAGTTTCGTGACAAATCATCTTCAGTGCCTTGGTAGGCTATCCAGTTGCAGGTGTCTAACTTCAGAATGATTGTGCAGTCTCCGAATACGTTGAGTACATTAATCTCTTTGCTGAGGTTTTGACGGTAGATGGCATTCTGTGCTGTGGCCATGGCCGAAAGGGCGATGAGTGCCACAATGATTGCTGTTTTTTTCATGATATTGCTATTTTTATTGTTTCTATTCTGATTGATTAAATTGTCTTGTCTTTTTCTTCCTTGGTAACAAGAGTGATAACTCCATCTTTTATGCTGTTAATGAATTGTTGTCTGCGGTTGTCTGCGAAATCAATAATCATCTCGTTGATAGAGGTGGCTGTTTTCACTTCTGCCAAGTTGTCCACGAAAATGATTTCCTCAGCCAGATTGTCGACAGGGATGATTTCCTCGGCCAATTGGCAGTAGATGATGGTGGGTTCTGTGTATGCTGGTTCAATGGCTTCCCTTGCAGGGACGGTGGTCTCAGTGTCGGTCTCTTGTGGTTGCACGTTTAGTATACTCTTGTTTGTGCTTGGTAAGGAGGGATTTATCCTTTGGATGCGCCGATTGGCAGAAGCAGGGGAGGAGATGGGGGAGATTTGGTCTGTTGTAGGAGTGTCGGATGTCTTCGGCTGTATCTGTATAGGTTTGTTTTCAGCTACCAATGATTCATCGCCTGTTCCTACAGTGGTTGACGTTGTTGTCCATATTCCATATCCCAATGCAAATACAACACATGCTGCTGCAGCCCAACGCCACAGGGGTACAATGCGGCGGGTTTTGCGGGCGGGAGGCTCGGCGGTGACCACAAGAGTGGGGTCGTAGTAGGTCTCCATCTCCTCGCGGATGTCGGGATGTTCCAGCAGGAACCGCTCCACTTCGGTGCGTGTAGTGCTGTCCAGTTCGCCTTCTTGATAGAGGTACAGGTAGCCCTCGTAATTGTCCATGTTAATCATATCGCGTGTTGTTTTATGTTGTTCAACTTAAGGTATGCTTTCTTCAGATTGATGCGGGCGCGGTAGAGGATGCCGGTGACTTGGGGAACATCGAGTCCGGTGAGCTGGGCGATTTCTTGGTACTGGTAGCCCTCCAGGTCTTTCATCAGCAGGATGGCGCGGTGCTGTTCGGGTAGTTGGTCTAAGGCTTTTTGCATGGCGTCGTGCAGTTCGAAGTTGTCGTGCTGGCTGTACCATTCTTCGCCTACCAGTTCAGGGGCTAAGTTGCGGAAGCGTTGTTCGCGGCGGTGCTGGTCGACCAACTGGCGGTACATCACGCGTATCAACCACCCTTTGGCCTTGTCGGCCTCCACCTTGCTGCGGTGTGTCCATAGTGCCAAGAAAGCATCCTGCACATTGTCCCAAGCACTGTCACCGTCGGCTGTGTAGCGTACTGCAAAGCGGTAAAGGGCTTCGCGGTGCTGTTGCGCTATCTTTGTATATTCTTTCTCGGTCATTACTTGTGAATGGGTCTCTTTTTTTCTTTTGTCCAATAAACGAACATTTACCCCAAAATATTCGTTAAGGGATAAAAAAAAAGAGGCAGACCTTCCCAGAAGGTCTGCCTCAATGTGTAAGATTCAGTGTTATTGTTTGATAACACGTTTGATGGCATTGCCGTTGTGCAAGGTAATGCGGAGGGTGTAGACACCTGTGGGCAGGTGACGGATGTTGATAACATTGCTGTCGTGGAAGATGGCGACGATGCGTCCGCTTTGGTCATAGACTTCAACCTTATTCACTTCGGATGGCGTGATAGTGATTTTGCCGGTGGTGGGGTTGGGGGAAAGAGTGATATGGCCAAGGTTGTCAGCGGTGCCGATGCCTACCTCGGTGATGGTCAGTTGCAGTAAGATGACGCTGTCGCATCCAGCATCTGTCTGCCCTTCAAAGAGGTACTCGCCACTTTCGGTGTAGGTGTTCCCGTTCCAAGTGTAGCTGCCCGCGGCAGAGTCGACAATGGTGTCGTGGGTGCTGTAGTTGATGGTGAGGTGGAGGGTGACAGTGCTGTCGCAGCCTTGAGAGTTGGTAGATGTTATAGAGTCGATAGAGGAGGCAGTATAGACAGAATCGTGCCAAGTGTAGCTGTCGCAAGCGGTGACTGTCTCAGTCGATGCGGTGCTGTAGTTGATGGTCAAATGCAGCGTGACAGTGCTGTCGCAGCCTTGAGAGTTGGTAGATGTTATAGAGTCGATAGAGGAGGCAGTATAGATGGAATCGTGCCAAGTGTAGCTGTCGCATGCGGTGACGGTCTCAGTAGATGTAGTGCTGTAGTTGATGGTGAGGTGGAGGGTGACAGTGCTGTCGCAGCCTTGAGTGTTGATAGTTGTTACAGAGTTGATAGAGGAGGCAGTATAGATAGAATCATGCCAAGTGTAGCTGTCGCAAGCGGTATCGACCAGTATGATGCTGTCACTGTTATGGATGGTGAGATTCAGCAACAGGATACTGTCGCACCCTGCCATCTGTGACAGCGTGTCCGTATAAATGCCAGATGAGGCTAACAGTGTGTCGCGCCAGGTATATCTGTCGCAAGCAGTGACCGCTATGCTGTCCTTAACCGTGTTACAGTTGGCATGTACCCAATGCGCCTCACGTCCTCCAACTCCGAAGTGTCCTTCGGCGTTGCGGATGCTGTCGGCCATCACCTTCAGTACATAAAGGCCAAACGCATTGGTCTTACTTGCTATATTAACGGAATAGGTGGTGTCGTCCACACGGCTGACAGTGACAGTGCTGTCCATCAGCTCCACCCCATTGTTGCATTTCAGCGACATGTCGGCGTATGTGAATGTGGTGTCGATGATGGGCTGGTTAAACCGTACTCTAAAAGTATCAAGAGCATAGTCGATAGCCCGGACGGGGATGTCGAGTATCTTCTCCACTTTCAGCATATCTTCTTTCAGTCGGAAGGTGACATTGTAAGATGTCGGCCTAACTGCCGAGAGGGTATCCACTATGTGCAGACGGTTGTTGTATTCGGGGTCGAGGCCAGCCACCAGATCGACAAAGGTCAACCAGATGTTGTCGAGCGGTATGCTGACGCTGTCGTCGCGGATGCACGACACGATGTCGTACTTTCCTTCCCCTGGGTCATCCGTCGAGGCATACTGCCAGCCAATTGTATCGGGGTAGACCGTGAGTCGAACCACAGTGTCAACCAATCGTGTCACATCGATGGTACTGTCTGGCAGAACCACAGTGTCCAAAGTCTCCACATAGTGGTTGAACAAGGCGGAGTCTGCCCCAATGACTCTTGCACTTCGTCCGGAAGAGAAGTAGATGGTGTCGGGTCTGTTAAAACCACCGTCGTTTGTAAGGAAGTCATGGATTGTGTCAGAGCCGGGTCTGTATTCCATCACTGTCTTTACGAGGCTGTGAGCACGTGCCGAAACCAGGCTCATGTCCCTGTCGTTTATCGAACTGTTATGAATCACGTTGACCTCGTCAACCGTGATAGTACCCAGCAGCGAACTCTTGAGCAGGTATTCCATGGTGTGCGTCTCGGAGGAAGCGACGGTGCCTAGGGCAATGTCGCTCAGGGGTTGCGAGTTCTCCGAGCCGTCCAACATGGTGCCGAGCATGGTGAAGTCGACCACCAAACCTTGTTGGTTCTCCACAATCTTTGGCGACAGGGAAGAGACACGCACGTTCTTGGCGGTGCCAACACCGTCGTTGAGCAAGCGTAGGCCGATTGTGGCGGGTACGCTGGGCTCGATGACCGGTGTGGTCAGCGGGTCGTCGGCAATAATGTCGTGCGGCACAAAGTAGTCGAGTTGCAGATGAGGCGAAGGATGCACTGTCAGCCGTGCGGGCACCAGTGCGTCAGCCATGGTGGCATGGGTGAAGGGGTCGACATACTCTATCGTACCGCCGAAGAGGTAGGGCACTTCGCTTGTCGGGGCGGCCGACATAAGCGGCACAAAGCGTACTGTGGCTATACCCGTGCTGTGGGATGCAAGGGTCCCCGCCTCGCTGATACCTTCGTAGCCGATGACTCTGATATCGAACTTGTCGGAGCAGTCGTTGCCCAGCGTGTCGCTCACAGTAAAGCTCAGCGAGAGGTCTTGCAGGGCGTTCGAGTCGTGAGGGTTGTTGATAATCAGCTGCCCTTCAAAAGCCTCGCGGGTCATGGCAACCTCTTGTCTGAATTGTAGCGACACTCCAGCACACACCGAGGTCTTCTGCGGGTAGTGTATCAGCGAGTCAATCGTGGCGGCAAACATCTCCTCTATCGACCAGTAGTCCTCCCTCATGGCCGTCAGTTCCATCCTCACCAGTTCGCCAGTCGTGTTAGTGTCTAAGTAGAAGTAGTCTAGCGACAACCCTTCTGGCACTTCTGACGGGAACATCCATCCCCTCTTAACATAGGTGACTGTTCTGTTCCAACGGTCCACATAATGTTTCAGTGTGGAGGTATCGATTGTGATGATAGTCGTGTCGTAGCATCGCCGTATCTGTTGTAGCGTGGCGCTGTCTGTTGAGACCAGATAGCCGACAATAGACTGCAGCACTTCGGGATGAGCAATGAAGACTGCCTGCGTGTCGTTGACAATACGGTAGCGGATAGACTGTAGTGTATCCTGATACCGCTTGGAAAGCCTCAGGTTCAGCTCGTAGACGTTGGTGTCGACGCTGATGTTATGGCTATATCCCCAAGGTATCTCAACCGAAGCCCCGTTTCTGCAATAGTCAATCACATCCATTGCATCCAGCACACAGCTGCCTATGGCTCCGGCGTAGGGGTTCACAATGCCGATGAGGGCAACCAGTCCCTGCAGGGCGGCGGAGTTGTAATCCTGTTCCAATACCGCACCGCTAATGCCTCCCACAGTGGTGGCATTCGAGAAGAGGTCTACCTCTTCGGTCAGACGTGAATAGTAGGCTGCCTGGTTTAGGCTGCGGGCGGCACTCTGCAATGTGCCTTCGCCCAACCGCTGGCCGGCTTGCGACATGGCAACCACGTTGCCGCTGCGCACAGCATTTTGCCATGCCAGGTTAAGGCTTAGGTAATTGCCAGCATCGATGCTTGCGGCACGTGCCAACTGCTGTGTCCCGCGGATGCGGTTGCCCCATCCCGCGGTGCCTACTGCCAACGCAACATTGCCCAAGCAGTCAGCGGCACCCATGGAGGCTTTGAACCAGCAGGGCATGCAATCCCAGTCGGGTGTGAACAGCGGCGGTATTTGCGGCCAGTGAATTGTCGAACCGCCAGGCCCGCCTGTTCCTCCGGGGCTGGTCGCAGTGCTCGTCGAATCTCTTGGACCGCCAGGCCCGTCCATAAAGGTGCCGCCAGTCAGGTCGCCGACACCGCCAACCATGGCCAAGGCGCTGTCCTTGGGCAGGTCGCAATCCATCTTCTCAAGCGTGGCACCGGCATAGACCCATTTGCCGCCCGCGCTGCACTTCCAATGTGCCATCAGGCGGAAGGGGAAGATCTCGCAGCTGCCATACAGCGGCTCAATCTCATCCGTTATGACGAATAGCGTGTCGTGCAGGGTCGTGTCGTAATAGACTATGCGGTCAACGATGGAGTCTACCACGGTGTCCACAACCCTACGCGGTATGGTCACCATCATGGTGTCGTACACCATCACGGTGTCGAAGATGGTGTCTTGCACCCAATGGTTCACCGGCACATAGATTATTGTGTCGACATAGCGGGTGACAGTCACCGTGTGTGTGTCGATGGTGTAGATGGTGTCTATTCTTACGTCGCGGGTGTGTATGATGGTCTCTATGGTGTCGTATATCACCTTGTTGCGGACCGAGCAGGGGATTGTCACGCTCGTCAGTGCATGCAGTGTGTCAATCCTGTCGAACAGCGGCACAAACTCATACACATTGGAGGTGGGCACCGTCAGCGTGGCATCATATGCATCTACCAGTCCGTGGTTGGTCACCACAATGTTGAAGGTGCTGAATTCCCCGTCGCTCCTTACGGTAAACTCTGGCAGGCTCAGCACCACCACCGGCTTGGGCACGTTGGTCTTGTAGGTCGTGTTCAGGGTTACACCCCAGCTGTCTTCCACGTCTTTGGGATAAACAACCCACGAGTACGAAACTGCCTGATATTCCAGTTCCACCAACTCAAGGTTCACCCGTCCGGCAGTAACCTGGATGATGCGGGCCACGCTGTTGTTGTCTGTCGCGCTCACATACAGGCGGTAGTAGCCTTCGGGCAGCGAGTCTATGGTCACCTCGCCCGTCCTGTCGGTCACCACGTCGGCATAGGTCTGCTGGTTGTAGTAGCCCACCACTCTCACCTGTGCGTCGCTCACATAGGTGCCGTAGGCGTAGGTGTACTCGTTCGCCACCATCACTCTCAGGCTGCCTTTGGCGTTCGACACCACGTCTATAACAAATGGCACCTGCTGTGGCAGCGCATTGTCGGCGGTGACCAGTATGCTGCCCGTCACGGGGGCCAGCGGTGTCCCTAAGGGGAACATCACCAATAGTGGCACAAACAGCGAGTCGTGCGGGGCTATGGTGTAGCTGCTGTCGAGGTTCAACACCCTCATCCCGGCAAAGCCGGCAGGGGTCTGTAGGCTCACGTTGCTGAATGTGCTGTCGGTGTTGTTATACAGCGCCACGTCCACAACTTTCTGTGTGCCGGGCACTATGGCGCAGTTTATCGTGTCAAACGCTATCTGCAGGTCCGACACATGTCGGTGGCAGTAGTAGCGCGTCTCCATCTTGCCCAACGGGCCTTCGAGACATGAGGCCGTAAAGCGCGCACGCTCATACTGGCTGCCATCCGTCACGATGTTTCCCACCAGGGTGAAACGTAGGTCTCCGCTCCCAAAGGGTGGCAGGGTCAGGGTGTCAAACGTGATGCTCATGCCTGCAGGAAGCGAGTCAACGGCCACGGCAATATGGTGAAGCGTCACATTGCAGCGGTTGCGCACCGCCAGCACTCCGACCAGCGTGTCGTGCTCTGTCACCTCCCATGTGGGCAGATAGGTCGCCAGACTGATGCCGGGGATGTTGAACTCGGCCATCGTCCGGCGGCTGGGGCTGCCGTGGAGGCAGGCCCCCACTTCGTAGTATCCGCACTCGGAGGGTACGGGGGTGTAGGTGGCCCCGAAGTGGCCCGCGGCATCGGTGGTGTCGGTGTAGAGATAGGTCTGACCCATAATCTTCACGTACACGTCCACCGCCACATTGGCCTGTGCCTCCTGGGCGGCATTCTCCAGCGTGCCGCTGATGGTCACGGGGGTGTTGGCGGGCAGGATGCTGTCGGCCACGCTCACGGTGAACAGGTAGTAGTTGGCCATCAGGCCGCTGAGTGCCACCGTGTCGCGTGTCGTGCCGCCCGTCACCGTCAGGTAAGCCTCGAACCCACGCTGCATGGCTGTGGGGGAGAAGGCGACCGTCACCGATCCGCCGAAGCGGTCAAGGGTCGAGGTGGAGAGGGCAAACATGGCGGAGTCGGTGCCGCGCACCGCCAGCCGTATCGAGTCGGTCAGGTCTCTGCCGCTGATGGTCAGGCTCTGGTGGGCGGTGGCGTTATGCTCCACCTCGCCGAATGCCAGGGCATGGCTGCTCAACGTCATCGATGGCTCTTTGTAGATGAGGAAATGCTGAGTGGTCCCGGCGGTGGTGTCGCAGGGGTTGTAGGCCTCCACCTTCCAGTTGTACGTCTGGCGGTTCTGGTAGATGGGTATGGGCTGGTAGGTGTTGGTCGTCACATAGGTGGGGTTGGCGGGCATAGCCTGTCCCGTTGTCCACAGGTAGAGGCGGTAGCCCGTGGCCCCTGCCACTTCGCTCCAGCGCAGCACCACGTCGCCGCGTGTGATGACGCTGTCTGTTGCAGGTACGAGACCCGTCACCGTGGCAAGGTTGTTGGGCAGGACGGTTAAATCTACACCATATATTATTGAATCAAGACCACTTAAAGTACGAATGGTATCGCGAAGCATCATTAGACCTAATGTGTCAGATGTAATATTGGCGGGAATGATGAATCTTGGACGGTTTCCATTGTAAGGTAAACCTTGGCAAACAGAGGCATGGACGACAGGCCTTCGTATGGGTAAAACTTGTAAATGGAGAGTAATAATACTATCGCAACCATGAATGGAATTCAGATGTTCTGTATAAACACCTGTCTGGTTATACAGTTGACCATTGAACGAAAAACTTTCAGTATCCATAATGGTGACATACTGTTGATTATTATATTCTGGCCATATTGTCAAATTCAATGTGTCATAGTTAATGCATGGAGAATCATCATATTCGTGTGTATATAGGTAGGTGCCAGAGTTGGAGTATGATATGCCATGCCATTGGTATCTTACGCAGGCTGTATCGAAAATGGAACTATCAGCGTGTACTATTGAGGGTAATTGAACATACACCATTGGAGATTGAGATGTATTGTTGCTGGTGCTGTCTTCATTTTCGGTATTTTCATAATTTGTGGTTACATAGAAATATGTTTCGCCAGACCAAAAACGAGGTATTGAACCAGAAAAAACTACAGTGTATGAGGAGTCGGGATATAGTCTATTGGTGCCATATGCATAATGTCTTATCCTGTTTATTTCTATGGCTGAGGAGTTAAATGTATCGGATTGAGAGATATAAAGCACGTCATACCACCCGTTTGAAATAGTTTGTGATCGACCCATGTTTTTTATTATCGCAGAAATCGATATATCAGAACAAGAATAAACACTGTCAGGTATGTTGATAGAAAGAACCTGTAGATCTGGACGATCACAAGTGGATTCTATCAAATTTGTAAACCTATTCCATCTACTCGAATTATAGGTGGATATCGTATTACAAGGAACAAATACAGGTATATTAGTGGATACTTGATAAAACGTGGGATGCCCTCCCCAATACCAATTACTATTGTCGAATGATGGAGGTGTGGAGCAGTGCAGTATGATGGTATCTATATTATTGCATCCTTCAAAAGCACCACTTTGTATTGAATAGATGGATCTGCCAATATCTAATAAAGTGATACTTGAGCAGAAACTAAAAGCATAGGGTTTTATAGTAATAACAGAGTCAGGAATAGTTACTTGAGTGAGATGATTGCATCTTTTGAATGCGTAACTTGGAATATTAATTACACCGTCTCCTATAATTAAAGTGCTAATACTGGAGTTGTTAAATACTTCGTGGCTGCTATTGTAACCATCATCTCCGAAAGAAGAGCAATCTCGTACATTGAAGTAAAGAGTGTCTAAATTGGGACAATAACTAAATGCACCATTTCCTATAGAAATAATAGATTTGCCTATTGAGGCAGTAGTTATAGATGAGCATTGTCTGAATGCATCAGAACCTATAGATAATACTGAATTAGGTATTGTTATCGCAGATAATGAAGAACAACCGAAAAAAGCAGATGGACCAATTGATAATACAGAGTCAGGTATTATTATGGAAGATAATGATGAACAACCTTTAAATGCAAATGCCCCAATATGAGTTACATGTGAGGGAATATTACAACTCGATAATGCGCTACAATTAGAAAAAAGGCCGTTATCGATGGAATCGAATGAGTGAGGTAAGGAAGCTGTTGTAATGCTAATACAGTTAGCGAATGCATAATTTCCAAGATGCGTGAGGGTATTAGGTATCTCTATTGAGGAAAGGCTTCTGCAGTTAGAGAAAGCATGGTCTCCAATATATGAAACGGAATCAGGAATGGTAATGGTCAGTAGGCTAGTGCAACCAGAGAAAGCCCTATTTCCTATATGGGTTACCGAGGGTGGGATGGTAATGTTTGTAACATTATTAAATCCTAAGAATAAATAATCAGGGATATTTTCAACACTGTTTCCAATGTTTATTGTTGTAATGGATATAGGAGTAGATGAAATCTCCCAAAAATAAGATTCTCGACTGTCACTGTCGTAATATACCCACTCCCCGTCACAATAGAATGGTGAATCGTCATTGTTTGTACAGTTTATTGCATTATAGTTAAGAGTCAGTAATCCGTTACAGCAACCGAATGCTTCATAACCTATGTTTGTTATGGAGTCTGGTATGGTTAAAGTTGTCAATCCTTCACATCCGTGAAATGCTCTACGAGGAATAATTCTGACATTGTTGCTGAGGATTAATGTTGTAATAGGTAGCCCTTCAAATATGCCATGGTAGTACCTGTCATCGGTTTGGATGCTATCGGCATTGAAGTATAAGGTTTCAAGGCTATTGAATCCAGGGGCATTGAAGAGTTGATTGGGTAGCCATCTCACATTTTGGCCTATGTGTAGTGATGATATACTGTCACCCAGAAAAACGGTGGAATAGTCGTAGTAGTTGTAATAATCTTCGTAGTACCATTGCAACTCTTGTCCAGACCAATAGGTGCAGCTGTCGGGGTTATAATAAAGCGTGTCGAGATTATTGCAGTAGGCAAATGCAAAGTCTCCTAAAGAGTCAATGCTTGGCGGGATGGTGACACTGGTGATGTCTGAGTTGTTCATAAAAGAGTTGTCCCTGATAGATGAGACTCGATATGTGGTGCCATCATGGATGACCGAGGCAGGGAGCTCCAACCGACCTGTGGGCTGAGTATAACCCATCCAGTATGATTGTTCAGCGTTATAATTGTACATGAGTGGATGGACACATGCCACGTTAGATGTGTCAATGATTTTGTAGTATAGGGTGTCGTTGCTTGGTGAAATGTCCCAAAAGTCGTAATAGGTAATTGCGGGGCATGCGGTTGGCTCAAAAATGTTGGAAAAGGTTGATCCCCATAGGCTGTTTATGTATGCCGAGATGGAATTGCAGGGTACAGTGACGGGAATGTTGGATATCTCCCATCCGAATGTCCCATACCCAATAGAGGGAGGAGTGGGGCAGGATAGTATGATGGAATCAATCTCATTGCAACCATTGAAGGCGTATTCGCCTATTGAGGAGACAGAAGCAGGAAAAGACAGAGATTCAAGTCGGCTGCAACCATAAAAAGCTTGAGCACCGATGGAGGAGAGAGAACTGCCGAATGTGATAGAGAAAAGGCTATCGCATAAGTAGAAGGAGAAATTTCCTATGGAGGTGACAGAATCAGGGATGCTGATGGAGTGGAGGTTGGGATTGGCAACAAAAGCACCGTATCCTATGGCTGAGGTGTTATTGGGTATAATGGTTGATTGGCAGCCTGTGACAAGGGTATTGGTTGCGGTCTCGATAATGGCATTGCATCCATTTCGGCTGTCGAAGGAGGTGTTTGCCGGGTTGACGGTTATTGCGTTTAGATTTGAATGAAGAGCAAAGGCCATGTTGCCGATAGTGTCAACCGATGGACCTATTGCCAATGTGGTGAGGTGGCTGCGACGCCCGGATTGGAGACTTTCTTCGGGTCCTATGAATGCCATGTCGCCAATAAAAGTGACGGAATGGGGTATGGTGATGGTGTCGAGAAGTCTACACCCATAGAATGCCTGATTGCCTATGTGCTTCAGGGAATCTCCTAAATGTAGGGAGGATAGTTTGTGGGTGTGATAGGCAAATGAATAATCAGGGATGGTTTTGACATGATTGCCAAGGAAGATTGTGGAAATATTGGTATCTCCATAAAACACTCGTGAATTGAAAGCACCTTCATAGTATGGGTTAAGTCCAATACAACTGTCGATGTCAAATATCAAGGTGTCGATATGGGAGCATAAGGCGAAGGCCCCGTTCCCTATTGTTTTAATGGAATGGGGGAGGGACAGACTGGTTATTGCCGTGTCGGAAAGAAACAACCTCTCGGCAATAGTGGTGACGTTGTATTCGATACTGTCGTGAATTACCTTTTCAGGAATGATTAAGCTTCCCACGGGCCAAGAAAAACCAAGCCATTGGAGGTCACTACGGGGGTGGACAACTGAAACGCTGATGCTGTCGGTGATGCGATAATATAGAGTGTCGTTAGAAGGAGAGACGGCCCAGAAATCGTATTCCACACAGCCGTCAGGTTCGATGATTTGATAAAAAACAGATTGAAGGCTCTGAAAATAATGTAGCCATGAGTGGCAAGGTACCATGGCGGTGATACTGTCGGATGCATTGTTGAATGCGGAGTAGATGTAAGGTGGCTCTTGGCCAAGGAAGGATATAGTGTCGATTTGTCCGCACTCGGCAAAGGCCTCCCACTGTATCTCGGAGACGGAACTGCCGATTACCACTTTTCTCAGATTGGGGCAGTTGTAGAAGGCTTCCCTTTCTATAGTGGTTACGGAGTCGGTTATTGTAACCGATACCAGAGTGGAGTCATCGGCAAAGGCTCTTTCCCCTATTACGGTAACAGAATGGGGGATGGCAATCTCGGCAGAATCGCCCGTGTATAGCCCTAAGAGGGTTTTGGTGCTGTCGGTGTACAGGAAATCGCCTTCAGCATACCTCAAGGCTCGGGATGCCCCCCATGGACTTCCTGTCGCCTGCCCTAAATAGATGATGAGTTTTACTGATGAAAATGCCCAATCGCCGATTGAAAAAGTAGAAGAGGGTACTGTAATGGAGGGAATATTATAGCATTGACTGAATGCACCACGGCCAATGTTGGCGACAGAGTCTGGTATTATGATGGAGGTTAGGGACATGCAATATCCAAAGGCGTATTCCCCAATAGAGGTGACAGTATTTGGCAGTGTCACAGATAATAGACTTCTACAGAAATAAAACGCGTAATCGCCAATATGGGTGACAGAATCCGGGAAAACCACTGATATGATGTTTCTGTGGTTATAAAACGCACTGTCTCCAATAGCGGTGACGGTATTGGGGATGATGACAATGGTTGAATCGCCGAGATATGCTTTCAGTGTTGTTCTTGTGCTGTCGGAGTATACAAAATCGCCATCAGGGTATCCGTTGATACATCGGTATGCACCCCATCCGCGGCCAGAAGCCGACCCGGAATAGATTATCAGGGGTACATGATAAAATGCGTCATAACCGATAGAGGTAGTGGCGGTGGGAATCATGACCGGTGCAAGTTGAGTACATAAGTAAAATGCATACTCGCCTATTGTGGCGACGGAATCACCGATTGATAAAGACGTAGCACCACATCTGTAGAAAGCATAATCTCCGATTGAAGTAGTGGAATTGGGTATCACTATTGATGTGATACTTATGCAATTTTGGAATGCATTGTTGCCTATAGAGGTTAATGAGTCTCCCATCGAAACAGATACTAAACTCGGGCATTCTGCGAATGCATATTCACCGATAGACGTTGCAGCGTTTTGAATTGTGATGGAAGATAGGTATTGACAGTTATAGAAAGCATAATCACCAAGAGCGGTAACGGAGTTGGGTATTGAAACTGATGTAATATTCATTCCAGCACTCCCATACACCATTGTACCATACTCTGTCTCATAGTCGGTGTGTCCTGAAAACGCTCCGTTTCCAATCGTAGTAACGCTGTTTGGGATAACAATGTCGGTAGAATCCCCTATGTATCCAATCAGTATTGTTTGTGTACTGTCGGTGTAAACGAAATCATTGTTGTAGTATGCGTTTACATGTCCTGCTCCCCAGGGACTCCCTGTTGCTGTCCCATGGTAAGAAATATTGAAAATGCCGGTAAAGGCATCATACCCAATAGTGGAGACGGAATAGGGTATGGACAAAGAGAATATACCTCCCCCGCACATACCGTAGGCATCAGGGGTGTAAAAAGCTAAATTCCCTATAGAAGTGACAGAGTTTGGAATTGTTACTGATGTTAGGCAAGGACAATTGCTAAATGCACTGCTTCCTATTGAAGTGACAGAGTTCGGGATTATTACAGATGTAATACTGCTCTGGTAAAATGCTCCTTGCCCTATTTCGGTGACGGTGTAATTTGTTCCACTGTAATATACTGATGATGGGATAGTCAGGCTGCCATATAGGTCTTCGTAATCAAACCACCCCCAGCCATTGGGGGATACTACGGTGGCGGTAGTGTCGCCTGAATTGATGCTGTAATAAAGTGTTTGCCCAGAACTGCATACAGCACTGAAATCAAAATTATTCTGTCCATATGCAATACCAATTCCTGCAAGTAGCAGGAGTGCGTAAGTTAGTAGACGTTTCTTCATAGTTGTCATAAAATGTGGCGATTGCCCCTGTCGCCAAAGTTTTTATAATATTAGATGTGTCAGTGAACGATAGAAAAGAGCGGAGACAAATCCGATGTTTTATTGTCGGTTCAACACTTCTCTATTATCCACAAGGTCTATTCCAATGCATTGCAGTAATGATGTTTATTATGATTTTTTGCAATTAAACTATACTAGTGATGCGTTATTTTTTGATTTTATTTTGTAATTTGTTATATATTTGTCATTTATAATGATTTTAACTTTTGACGATTTGAAATGAATGAGTATCTTTGCAGGGTAATACTGCATTGATATGAATACGGGACGATACATTTTCTCACAAGTGACAGACTTTATACCACGATATGAATTCGACAAGTGCGTTGCACGCTACTTCGGTGACTTCCACACGAGGGGTTTTAGCTGTTACAACCAGTTCCTGTATCTCCTGTTCGGGCAGTTGACGGCTTGCCAGTCCATGCGAGACGTATGCCTCTGCCTTGAAGCCCATCGCAAAAGCCTTTACCATCTCGGCATCTCTGTCTCAGTGGACAGCACATCGCTCACCAGAGCTAACGATAAACGTGACTGCCGTATTTACGAAGATTTCGGGC
>JAFZPH010000001.1 GCA_017550405.1 Bacteroidales bacterium | reverse complement strand
ATCTTCAAATGATCCATAGACATATAAGGATACTTGTATTTTTCAAGCATCCGCTGCGCCAAAAGCGTTTTACCCGTATGTGATGCACCTGCTATCAGTATAACCATGGATGACAAACTATTGATCAATCTTTCTAATCAGTGATAAATCGCCACTTGACAAGGCCTCGAAATTGGCCTCAATCTTCTCTATGTCCCAATCCCACCATTTCAACTTCAACAGATAGGCGATGAACTCGTCGTCAAAACGCATTTTGACCACCCGGCAGGGGTTGCCAACAGCAATAGCATAGGAAGGAATGTCGGAGGCCACTACCGAGTTGGCCCCGATGATGGCCCCGTCGCCGATATGGACGCCCGGCATGATGGTTACATTTTGGCCAATCCAAACGTCATTGCCCACAACGGTGTCGCCCTTCAGAGGCAATTCGTCTTTCACGGGAGCGATGGCGCTGCCCCAGTCGCCACCCATGATATAGAACGGATAGGTGGTCACGCCGTCCATGCGGTGATTGGCACCATTCATTACAAACTCAATCCCTTTTGCAATGGCACAGAACTTGCCGATAATCAGCCGGTCGCCAATGAAGTCGTAGAAATGGGTGACATGCTTCTCAAACTGGTCGGCACCGTCTACATCGTCGTAGTAGGTATAGTCGCCGATGATGATACGCGGGTTCTTCACAACGTTCTTGATGAAGCAGAGGCGCGGGAGATTGGGATTCGGGAAAGCCTCGTCGGGGTTGGGTCTGCCTGTTGTATCCATGTGGCAATTTGTTAATTGTTTCTATCTTTCTTTATTAACGCCGAATTCTCATTTTTATTGCCCGCATAAAAATGAGCCCGTGCATCTCCCTGTACGTCCATTTCTTCTAGTTACTTTACTGTTAACCTTGCATAGAACTCATTCTTCTCTTGAATATTAACCTCCATAATTTTATACTTTAATATTCCACGATATGCAGTTCAATGCTCCTCCTCGTCTCACGGCTTCCAAAGCTGGTATGCCTACTATTTCGCAATCGGGAAGGGCGCTGCTGATTTGCTCCAACGCCTGGTCATCTTCGGGTATTCCTAGTTGCGGAACAAGCACGAGAGTGCCTATTTGTAAAAAGTTGATGTACGACCAACTGCGCATATGTTTCCGTTTCACATTATATTTCAAAATAGTGACATCAAAATATTTCTCCAAGATTCTAAGGTATTCATCTGCAATGCCCTTGTTGAAGTCGGCATAGTTAGTCATCAACACTCGGTTGTCGCCAAGACAATGAATGATACCGTCACAGTGACCGTATTCCTCGTTCCTATCCCATGGGAGAAAAACAACCTCACATTGGAACGCTTCTTCTATCTGACGTTGCACCTCTTGTGGCGTTTTGTCTTTGTTCTCAACAAACACCTTGTCCGTCATCACAACCTTGTCGCCGCATTTCACCACATTGCCTCCATCCATCACCAATTCCAATTCAAATCGGTGGAATACTGGATGACTTATTGAGATAGGGCGCAACCTATCGAAGCGGATTTCTTCCTCCATACTCATAGGAAGAAGGCGAAGCAACTCGTTTGATTCCTCTTGGAAGACGAGTTCTGGATTGGTTTGGAGAGTGAGGCCCGTCTTGTCCTGCAGATAATCGGGCGTATATCTATAGAACACGAACCTATTCTTCTCGATTTGGATGGGCATATAATCGCGGCACCAGATGTCTTTTGTTCCTTTCAGATAGGTGAATGGAATTTCCCGTTTCCGCAACGCATCAACGATATGAGCATTCAGAACTGGGCATTTCTCCGGCAGCAGGCTTGAGAAATAGACGGTGTGGGTAAGGTTGTCGGTAATCATTTTGAAAATCTTTCAACGTTATATGTTCCTTTTCTTTCAATTACACAACCTTTATCCTTATCAAATCTTTTCTTTTTGGGGTTCCAATAGCCCTTAGAAAGAATACTTGAATCATAAAAACAAAGATTAAGATTCCTGTCGATGTTATTATTCATATCTTCTTTGCCTAACAGCCTATACGTTGATTTAACATCAGGTATCCATTCTCTTTTTTTCTCAATAGTTTTTAACACGGGCATTTCCCTTTGTCTACATGAATTCAGTATTATATCTTTACAATTCAAAGGTCCAGAAAAGACTTCATTTTCTTCGTTCATAATGCTTCTAACAAGAATACCACCAAACTTTGCTTCCTCATAAGAACTCTTAAAACAAATGTCAAATCCGCTTAGATGAAAAAACAAATCACATGCCTCGTATCCATCTCTTGGGTATGTTACTTTATTCCATTTTTCATTCCATTTTCCCTTTTCCCAATAGTAGAATTCCATTTCTGCGAAATAATATTCTCTTCCATTGCAGTTGATACAATAGTAGCGAAACAGGTCTTTCGCGATGTCAGAACATGTGTTTTGAAATTCATCTTTTGTTAATCCATCAAAAGGATTATTCATTTTTTCAATCAGTTTAGCCATGATAATTATTTATTTTTAGTTATTTCTTTCAAGTGCAAAGGTATATACAAAAATCGAGTTGACCAAGCTTTTTTTGCTAAAGGTTGTTAAAGTTTCCGAAATAGTTATTATCCATATATCGTAATAAAAAAACCTCTAATTTTATAAAAAAACAGAGGCAAAGTCTTCAAAATGTCTTTATGTCTATTCTAATTCTGTTGTCTATATCATTATGTTTTTCTTTCGTTTCACAAATTCTGTTGTCATTGCATCGTTTACAGCCTCGCTATCTCCTCTGTCGAAAGGCCGGTAATCTCAGCGATGTCGGCAACAGGGTAACCTTTGGCTTTCATCTTGAGGGCAAGTTTGAGCATTGTTTCGTCAGCGGTGTCCTCGAAATCATCAGGGAGGGTTTCCCAAGCCTCCCAATCGGTTTCGGCAAGGTATTTCTCCACCTGTTGACGCAACTCGGGGATGCCGTTGACAGCGGTGTCAAAAAGGGTTTCCGATACGATGTTGGCATAGTCGTGAACCAAGACGTGACGCATACCTTGTACGGTCTTCCATGGGGTGGCCGGGTGTGCTTTCTTGAAGGCCTTGCTCAGCATGTAGGCGGCTTCGCCTACAATCTCCACGTTTTTCATCACGGAATAGTAGGCACTCTTGTCGCAAACAAATGTCTCAAAGGTATGTCCCTCTATAAGCGAGGTGACATTGTTGGAATACTCCAGAATGTCCTCAAGGCGACCTTTATCTCTAGCCCTCTCTCTCATAAATCAGTTTTTTATCACGGTTGGCAGTTTCAGCAGCGTATGGACGTAGCGAACCCTCTTCTACCAGGTCGACATCGCGACCAAGCAGTTCTTGCAAGTCCATCAGCATACCGCCGTGGGTAAACAGCGTAAATGGTTTGCCCGAACGGTCGGGGACAAAGAGTATGTCCACATCGCTTTTCGGCGTTTCCTCACCACGTGCGAAAGAGCCGAAGAGCCAAGCCTTCAGGACGGGTTGTGTCTTGAAGTAGTCGGCTATTATCTGTGTCATCTCTTGCGTGTTCATAAGACAAGTTTATTAAGTTGTTTTCAATTTGCAAAAGTACACATTTTATTTGAATTGGCGAAATATATTTTCAACAGCTTCTGAATTCGCTTAATCGCTTATTCGTTTATTCGTTTATTCGCTTATTCGAGAGTCAAGGACTGACGCATTAACACATTCACACGTTAACACATTCAAAAAATTAACTTCCTATTTAACTTCCTTTTAAACACTCAAGCAATCAGACAATCAAACAATCAACTTTCGGTATTTCTCGTTATCCTGAATGTGCAACGGTCGCTCCCTCTAAGAATCGTATTCTCTATCCGGACATCAAAATGGCTGTCAGGTTCAAGTTGCGAGAGAATAAATAAAATGCTCTGTCGCGAACATTCGCATTGCTCTGGATTGCTCCTAAGACCACTTTTTACCTTTGGACACGAACACTCCAAATAACTCAATTCATATTCCTTCCCGGGTTCAATCACCCTACCCATATAGGAGGTGTTATTGTAAGCTTCCGTATAGATTCGGTCAAAATCCCCATTATACTTAGCATATATTTGCTTATGCATCTGGAGGACATTGCCTTTAACGCACTCTACCGCTTCTTCTCTATAATCCATAGTAATTATCTGTTTGTCGATTTTATCCATGTCATTTTGATGTGAGGAATGCCGTCGAGCATGAAGGTGTCGGACGACTGCTTGAATCCTACACTTTCATAGAACCCTCTGGCATATTCCTGTGCTTCGATATCGATGAGCTTTGCACCGAATTGTTCGACGGCTGCATCGATAGCATGAAGCATGATCTGTTTGCCGTATCCCTTGCTTCGTTCGGTTGTGATGACCCGGCCGATGGAAATCTCGGGCATGTGGGTTCCGGCTGGGCATACACGAGCCATAGCGACTACCTTGTCTTCGACGGTCAGCCATAGATGGATGGACTGCTGGTCGTCGCCGTCAAGGTCTTGATAGACGCAGTTCTGCTCGACCACAAAGACCTCGCTACGCACTCTCAGCAGTTCGTATAGCTCGCCGGTGGTCAGTTCGTGGAACGTTTTCTTGTGCAATAACATATTTGAATGTGTTAATGTGTAAATGTGTTAATGCTTGAATTATTGCTTGAACGCTTGAATGTGTAAATGCTTGAGTGGCTGGCACGGTCAAATTACTCAAACAATCAGGCAATCAACGGGTTTACGAATTAACGTGTTAAATGTAGTCGAATAGATTAATGGTCCCTGCGTCGTTTTGGATATCAAGAGTGGGGACGTATTCTACCATTCTTGTGGAGCCACTGGCTTTGTCGACATAGAAATAGACCAGTGCTCCTGTATAACTGCGGAACACCACTTGATAGACAGAGTCGGTTTCCTCGCCCATCTCGAGAGTCATGATGTCGGGGTTGTCTTCGGCAATGCTCCAGTCATACTCGCTGTGGCAATAGTTGCTCACACCTTCGTAGGCCATTTCTTTCGTTATCGTGTTCTTTGAAGCGTTGGAACTGCAGGAACAGAAGATCACGGCTGTTAATGCTAATATTAGGGCTAATTGTTTCATGAATAATCTGTGAGTTAGTATTTTTATATTACAATTCTTGGTAAAGAGGTCGGCCAATATGTAATGGTCATAGCGCCTTTATTGTCTTTTGTAGTTCATCAAGAAATTTGGCTGCATGGCCACCATCCATCTGAACATGATGAAACTGAAACGACACCGGGAGAGTTGTTTGGAACAGCCCTTTGCGATACTTTCCCCATATCACCATGGGATTACTGAACTGATCCGTATATTGGTTGACGATACAATCGAGCTCGGTCTGTATCATGGCTGATGTGCCGATAACCATGCATTCCTCCAGGAATGAGCTCTTACACTCGTCGGCACACTCAGCAGTCAGTTCTTGATAATCGTTAGTGAATTGTTGTAGGTCATCAGAATAGGGAATGTCACAAGAGTTGATACCCCCTTTGCTATTCTTCACGATGACATTGATGGCAAGTTTGTCATATTGGAACAGTTTATCATGCTCAGGTAGAATATAAAATTCTTTGATGCCTTTGGCGGCAGTGCCAATGCACCAGCACATTAGCACATTGAACTTGATGCCCATTCGCTTGCCGGTTCTGACAATGTGACCCACATCAAGTGTCTTCACCAACGTGACCATCGGCATGGGGGAAGATGTCCACAGACGGAATGCTTCAGCTCGGATGCTGTCTTGGGGAGTTATCTCAGTTTTCATTCTTCAGACTAAAGGTTCTTGCTGAAAAACTCAGCCAATGTGTCCCATGGGATGTAGTTGCCCTCGCCGCCGTCATAGAGGTCGCAGTGAGTGGCGCCAGGGATGATGAGCAGCTGCTTGTTCTCAGGCACTGGATTGGGTTTGCCGACAAAGTTGTAGCCTTCAGTTTTGCCGTCCACCATGTAGTGGTAGGCGGCTTCACCAAAATAGCGCGAGTGGGCTTCCGCACCGTGCATCACGAGGACGGCAGAGCGGATTTCGTTGATGTAGTAGAGGAAGCGGGCATTGGCGTAGGCTTGTGTGCCGATGACGCGCCAACCGTCGTTGCTATTGCCACTACGGGCGTGATAACCGCGTGGGGTCTTGTAATAGGCATGATAGTCTTTGACAAACTGGGGGGCATCCTCGGGCAGCGGGTCGACAACACCGCCAGCCATTGCCATGGGGTCGGAGAGACGCTGTTTGGCCATTGCCTCGCGGGCAGCGTGACGCGACTCTTCTTTGTCCTCGCTGTCGTAGTAGCCATTGCCGCTGATGCGGGTCATGTCGTACATGGTTGAGGCAACGGTGGCTTTGATACGGGTGTCGGCAGCGGCAGCGTTGAGGGCTATACCACCCCAGCCACAGATGCCAATGATACCGATGCGTTCAGGATCGACGTTCTCCAGTTGTGATAAGAAGTCGACAGCGGCCATAAAGTCCTCGGTGTTGATGTCGGGTGAAGCCGTGCGACGGGGTTCTCCGCTGCTCTCTCCGGTATATGACGGGTCGAAAGCCAGTGCCACAAAGCCACGCTCAGCCATCCGCATGGCATAGAGTCCGCTGCTCTGTTCCTTGACAGCACCGAAGGGGCCGCTCACGGCAATAGCGGCCAGCTTGCCCTGGACATCCTTTGGCGTGTAGAGGTCGGCTGCCAGCGTCAGCCCATACTGTGTCTCGAACGTCACCTTACGGTGGTTCACCTTTTCGCTCAACGGGAACACCTTGTCCCACTCCTGAGTTAATGTTAGTTCTTGTTTCATATTGTCAGTGTTTTTAGTTTCTTGTTTGTTGTTGCAGGCGGCCATCATCAGAGCCACAACTGCAAATAAGATGATTTTTTTCATAATCCTTGTTATTTGTTCAACATACCTTCTGAGATTTCTTTCATTTTCTCTATACGATCTTCTGAATCTATGCCATCGTCGTTTTGTATTATAGTAATCACTTCGATTTCAACTTTGTTCTTATCATTGGAAACCACTCGATAAGATGATTGGTTCTCTGCTAACAACATTTCTTCGTTAAGAAAAACATAATTTCCATAATATTCACGACAAACATTTTCGTTAACGGCTTTCAAAAATGGATTATAGGAATTTTCCGAAGGTTTCTGTCTTTGGAAAAGAGTTGTAAAATTATATGGTGAATTATCAAAATCATCCCACCAATATTTTCCGTAACGTCCTGTGCGAAAAACATCATATTTTATGTAGTAATATGTCCAGGGATATTTCTTATAGTTTTCGCAATTTTCTATATATGATGTAATCAAACCTTTTAAATAATCATTTGTAAAAATATTTGTTTTCCCTAATAACTCACATAGCACTTTTTTGGTGTTGTCAAAACCATTGAGATTCTCGCTTTTGTGAAAAAGGGTCTTCCATGCGAATCCATCTTTCATCGAAGAACCTAATTGGTAACGCCAACCATTACGTTCTTTTTGTTTATAGTCCCCTATAGTTAATAAAGCGCAGTCAACCAAATCCCAATCGCACTTGAATAAAGAATCAAATCGTTCAAAATACTCTGGATTTTCTAATCCGACGATTGATATTTGTCCGTAAAGAAGTTCGTGATCTTCCAAATCAAATAAAGATTCAGCCTTGTCTGGATTACGGTCTGTCCATTCCAACTTCTTTTTTTCTTCTTCAAGTTGCGTCGGATTAAAGTTGATACCGATTTTCTCACTATCTGCAATCTTGCCTTTCAGAATTATACTATCAACTTGGCGTAATATAGCAGGTAAACGGTTGCCGCCCTGACGTTCTTCACTATCGCTTATTTGGTCAGACGAGTTTAAAATTAAGTTATTCAAGACTCTTAAACGTCTGCGGAAAGCATCTTCTGAGACATTAGCAAGATTTTGTCTAAATATAACAAATGCGTATAGAAGAATGATTTGGTTTAAGGTAAATCTACGTCTGTTTTTCCCCACAATGTCTGCATAATTCTTCAGACAATCTTCCAACATATTGATTTTATAATTTGTTTTAATCTTGCCTTTGGAATGTTCAATTGAAGAGAAAGACTCAAAGAAATCTTGAATTGGAATGCTCCTTTTGTTATCAAACCAACAATCGAAAAATTGTTCAAGAACTTTTGCATTGTTTATTACTTTCTCTTTTTCATTCTTTTCTTGTACGGTAAAGTACTCTTTTACCAAATCAAATTCATCGCTTGTTTTAGGGCTACCATCATTTTTGTAACAAATAATATTACATATAAAAATGAAGTATCGCAAAAATTTATCATCAGTAGTGTCATCGCTTTCATCATCTGTGCCACTATTACAGTATTGCCATAACAGATCAGTCCATTCCTTGTCAATTTTAACACCAATTCGTTTCGCCAATTTTTCATCAGCCAAAATTAATTGTTTTTCAAATTCGGCTTTGAAATGTTCAAATTGAGTCAATGGCTTTCCTCGCGAGTTCATCTTGATATATAGCTCATCTGTCAAACCCATATCTTCGATTGGCAAGAAATAGAAAGAGATTTTTTCAAGTTTTGTATATAGATTCTCTACACAAGCGAACTTTTCCTGAATAGCATCAAGCATTACAAGCATTGAAGCTATAGTTGCATCGTGTTGCCACTCAAGTGGAAACCAATTCCTATCTTTTATTTGTTCTGATAGCGTTTGTCCTCTTTCCAACATAAAGTCTTTGGTAGTTATTGCTTCACAAAATTTGCGAGCAGAAGGTCTTGTTTCGTAACTGAAACATTTTAAGAAACTATTTTCATTTTCTCCTATGTTTTCTTTTTTTTGAAGCATACCAATATAGCAGATAAAGTGTTGTCAATCTTTGTTGTCCGTCAAGTGGTGTCAATACGTTTTCTTTGACATCTCCATAAATGAAATCAAGAGTAATTGGTTTGCCATTAATTGCGTCAAAAAGAGATTTTAAAAACAAATCTCTTTTACGTATGTTCTTTTCATCGGTGCGACCGTATGCAAAGTCACGTTGAATCTTGGGAATCTCAATCTTTTTGATTTCAATAGTCTTTCCAGATTTATCCTTGTATGGAATAAATATCGTCTTAAAAGTCTTTGTTTCCATATCTGCTACTCTTTTTCTTGTTGTTCTTTAGGAAAATAATTTGACAGTATCTGTAGCATTGAATCAACATAAGCATCTCTATCGTTTTTGCCCCAAAAATGCAAATTGGTGCCTTCTTCTGAATAATATTTCAGGAATACCATCTTTGTGCAAAATGGAATATATGCCCCATTTTTGTCCATTTCTAAAATAAGATTACGCTTAGCATCAAAAGCGTAATTGCTTAAAGCTGAGTTCTGCCCCGAAGATAGTAACGCCATATTAGACAACTGGTGAATATATTCTGAGTCTTCACCATTGGGCGAAAGAACATACACTACTTTTTGAAGTAACGGCTCAAATTGTTCTTTCACTTTTGTCGTTTTAGGATTTTCTTCAATCTCTTTTACCAACTTCTCCATTTTAGAAATTAACTCTTCTTGTTGTCCAATAGATTGTAGCGATTTGATATGAGCATTCAGCCATTCTTTTCTCTTTTCATTAGTTTGCAAACCTTCTGAATGTTGGGCATGAATATGTTCAAGACTCCAATTCTCTTTCTTATGACGACCAAACGGGAATCTTCTTTTCTTGTCATCTATTTGACGGACAGATTCAACATTGAACAGAAGTAACAATTTCTTAATATCATTATAATCATGCTCATAATCTAACTCATTAAACGCCTTTTTGAAGTTGATGCTATCCATTATGCTTTCGTCTAAACATTGTCGAAATTCAGTCTTAGACTTATTTGAGTAATCATTCAAAATATCTATCAGTTTTTTTGAATCGCATGCTATTAGGTATCCTATCTTGTGATAAAACTCATGGTCAAAAAACCATTCCTTCAATGTCAAGAAGTTGTGTTGTATTTCATCCCAAATTTCTTCAAGGCTTTTTCCTTTTTTGTGTTCATCATCAAAATAGAAGAAGGTCCTATAAGTTTCTTTATCGGCATCCGTTTTCTTGGAAATCAAGTCTAGAACTAAATCTATGCGCGTTGGATATTTGTCGACTTCAGAATTGGTGAGAAATCCCCAAAACTCGTCATTGTGTAATTCCCTTTCCATATTATCCCATTCAAGCGATAGCTCTTCTTGACGTATCATATTTTTGCTTTTTTCCTTGAGAAATAGGGCTTTTACGAGTTCAGAACTTGTAAGTGGTATTTTCCCTATATTCAATCGAGTAAAAAGGTTAATGCTGTTTTCTGAATCAGGCACTTCGTACCAAATTACTTTAACACATTCGTCAAAATATTTGTTAATGTTGGTCAACGTTGATTGAGGTTTATCTTTTTGCGAGAACCAATCTTCAATGGTTTTGTATGCTTCATAAATAAAAAAGAAATCAATATTGTCTTCTTTTTTAGATACATCTGGTTTTCTTAGGAAACCTTCAGATTTTTTTCTTGTTTCGTATGCAATGGAAAACTTTGGCTCGCTCATAAAGCCATTACTCGCCTTATTCATATATACATAAATAAGGTAAAGAGTTGTAAGCCGTTGTTGACCATCAATCAATTCATATTTATCGCCTATTTTTCGTACAACAATAGGTTGCAAGCAATAATTATCATCATCTTGCTTTTTTATTGCCCTGCCGTACTCATTTATGTCATTCAGAAGTGTCTCTACCTCCGTTTTGCCCCAGCGATAACCTCTTTGATAGTCCGGAACGAAAAAGTCTCCTTGAATATCACCAATTAATTTGGTTTCCAAATTTATCTCTGACATATTTACTTGTTTTTATATTTTATCATTTTCCAAAGCGTCTTCGAGTTCCTCGATGGATGGAAGCGATGATTTGAATTTGTCGGGGATAAGTTTGGATAGCTGGTATGCAGAGACGCCAATAGGTTGGGATAAAGACTCCAAGGCGTATTGAGCTTCTACGCTGTCTTTATATTTGCAAACCAAAAGCCCAATGGTAGGATTGTCGTCTTCCCCCTTTAACTGATGATTTACGGCCACGATGTAGCCACCAAGCTGTCCGACATTTGAAAAATCGAACTTTTCAACCTTTACTTCCAACACCACGTAGCAATGGAGTTTAATGTTGTAGAACAACATATCAATAAACTTTTCTGTTTCGCCGACCTCAATGCGGACTTCTCTGCCGACAAAGGCAAAACCATTGCCCAATTCAAGCAGAAATTTCTGGATGTTGTCCATAAGGGCATCTTTCAACTCTTTTTCGGAATACTCTTGCGTGAGTGTGAGGAAATCGAAACAATAGGGGTCTTTGGTTATTTGCTGAGCCAAGTCACCATTTGGAGAAGGCATTACCGCCTTGAAATTTGTTATTGCTTTGCCCTCACGCTCGTAAAGGTCAGTGTCAAGAAAATTGAGCAACACTGCCCGGCTCCAATTATTTTCAACGGTTTTCTTGACGAAAAACAATGCTTTTTGTGGGTTCCCTTTGCATTTGTCGATGATGCGGCGATGGTGATCCCACGGAACAAGTGATAATTGAGACAAATCAGTAATCTCTGTCAAATCATCCGCAACCTGCGGAACTATTTCGGATGTGGATTTTTCCGCAACTTGCGGAACATTTTGCAACAATGGTGAATATAGTTCATAAAAGGATTTGAAATACCTAATATTAATGGGAGAAAGACCCTTCACATCAGGTAATTCACGCTGCAAATCTGCACTCACCTGCTTGAAAAAACCACTGCCATAGGTATTCAGAAATTGTTTCTGACTCAAATCCCTGCCAACAATCCAATAAAATTCGAGCATGGCGCTATTCACTCTTACCGTTGCCTTAATCTGGCTTTGACGGTAGTGGCTGCTAAGTTTGCTAATCCATTGCCTATAGTCCTTGTTAGCTGTGATATTACTGCTCATTGTTCTGTGCTTTTACTCTTTTGACTGATTTCGGCTGTAAAGGAGATGTTCACTTTGCCGCTGCCGAGGGTGGCTTTGAGGCTTTCGGGATTGGTGATGTGGCCGATGGGAGAATAACTGTAGGTGGTTGTGAAGGTCTCGTAGAAGACCACCACGCAGTTGTCGCCATAGAGCATAATGTCGCCCGCGTGGATGGTGCCTACTTTAGTGCGGTTGGTGGGGAGTGGCTGGGAGAGGTAGTGGTATTTCTCGTTGCCGTTCAATTCCTGCATCTCTAGCGTCAAGGGCAACAGGGCTCGGAAGGCTTCGGAGGTGCTGTTCTGCTCCAATGTAGCTGTAAAGGTCCGGTCACCAATGGTGAGCGTTATGTCGCCCACGGTTGTTGATGCAGGTGAGAGGGGCTTGTCTTCAGGGGTGCAAGCCGTAGCAAAGAGTAGCATGATTGCGGCTATCAGGTTCATTAAGTGTTTCATGTTGTTATCATAA
Organism: Bacteroidales bacterium; assembly: GCA_017550405.1. Classification (GTDB taxonomy): domain Bacteria; phylum Bacteroidota; class Bacteroidia; order Bacteroidales; family P3; genus Colimorpha. The sequence continues at coordinate 65,477 of JAFZPH010000001.1, read as the reverse complement.
TTCCATATTTATTGATTTGGTTTTCTTTACTCTTCTTTAGCATTGGGTACAGCGAAAACAACCGTCACTACACCTACCGCTCCGGCGATGGGAACAATGAGTCGGGCCACGGAGCCTGCGGGGATGAAAACGAATGTGGAGAGCAACACCATCGTCACCATGATGCCGACGGCACTGGCCTTTTGTGCAAAAGTCATCCCACCGCGACGGCGGTAGCTGCGTATATATGTTCCCAGCCATGAGTGTAGGAGCCATTCTTGAAGGCGTGGCGAAGAACGGTAGAAAAGCCATGATGCCAACAGCAGAAAAGGTGTAGTAGGCAGTCCCGGCACCACTACACCTAGAGCTCCCAGTCCCACACACAGCAGACCTAAAATGACATATACAATGCGTTTCATTTACGCTTTGTTGAACTTCTCTTTGCCTTGTTTGCAGCGGGGGCACTTCCAATCATCAGGCAGCTCTTCGAAGGGGATGCCGTCGTGCTCGGCGGGGTCGTAGACATAGCCGCAGATGGAGCAGACATACTTGCCAGAGGCTTTCTGCTTGGAGAAGTCCACCTCGGCCAGTGTGGTCGGCACGGGGTTGTCGAGATCCATCACACGCTTGGCCTCGAGGTTCTCATAACCCTGTGGGGTATGGGTGCCGCAATAGACGGTGGGGTGGTTGCGGATGAATTCACGAATGCGGTTCTGCGTCTCACGTGCAGCGGGCAAATCATCGAAGACGACAGAGAGCCTGTCCTCGTAGAGGGCTTCGTCCACATAGGTGATGTCGCCGTGAAGCATGTAGAACAGGCCGTCCATCTCCACCACAGCGATGCTGTTGCCCTTGGTGTGACCCTTGGCCTTGATAAGATAGATTCCATCCTGTATCTTCTGGCTCTCAGGGAAGTTGTAGTAGGAGCCGTCGGTGAAACTGACGGGAACAAGGTTCGAGAGACCCTTCAGCTCAGCGGCATCCATCTCGTCCTTGTTGACATAGACTTTGGCATTGGGGAACGAACGCAATTCGCCGCTGTGGTCGCTGTGCTTGTGGGTGAGGAGGATTTTAGTCACCTGCTCGGGCTTGTAGCCGAGGGCTGCGAAAGCCTCCATGTAGGTGCAGATGTCCTTGCCGGTGAAGGCCAGCGAGTTCTCGTCTGGCACCTCTTCGGGCGTGCCAGCGGGGATTCCAGTATCTACGAGTATTACCTCGCTGCCAGTGTCTATCAAATAGTTCTGCAAACTGCCGCGATAGCGGATGTTCTTGTCATATTTATCCATGCCCTCTTCTCCGCCCATCACGAAGGGCTGTGAGTAGAAGCCGTCTTTTCTGAATTTTACTGCTTTGATTTCCATAGTTTAGAATGTGTTAATGTGATAATGTGTTAGTCCTTGGCGCATCAAAGACTCACGAATTAACGAATTTCTCTACCTTCATCTCGCCGCATTGGCGCATCATGGGCGAGTATTTCTTGAACTCCGGCGTGGCGGAATGCTTCTCGAGCGAGGCGGCGTCCGTCCACGTCTCACAAATCATGAACACATCCTGCCGGGTGGCACTCTGGAACACATCGTAGGCAATGCAGCCTTCGTGATGCTGCGAATAACCGGTAAGGGCTTTGGCGGCCTCAAGCGCAGTCTTGTACTGTTCGCCGTCATTGGCCTTGAAAAAACAATTCAATCGTATCATATGAATCTTGTGTTTAATGACTTTATTACTCTTTTAACGCTGAAACTCAATAATTATTGTGTCAACCGAAATGTAACCTTGTTTATAGATACAAAAGCAGGAGTACTATGTAGGGGCTAATACCCCTTCTTTTAGATTCTGATGGCGGTACTCGGTGGGCGACATACACAAGTGCTCCTTGACAAACTTGCCAAAGAAGGAGAGGTTGGGGAAGTCAAGGTCAGTGCTGATTTCCTTTATGGTTCTGTTGCTGTAGCGCAGTTGCTGTCGGATGGCGTTGACCGTCATCTCATGAATATGGTCTAGCGGTGGGCGACCAGACTCCTCTTTCACGCATTTGGACAGGTATTTGGGCGTGACATTCAGTCTATCGGCAAAGGCCGAAACGCTGCGTAATCGTCCTGCCGACTCGGCTAAAAGAGCCATAAAGCGGCGATAGACCAATGCTGACTGGTGGACAGAGGAGTCATTCCCTTCCATAGCGCTCTCACCATCGGTCTGTTCACCCTGCCTACAGTCTATCAACATCATTATCTCCAGTATCAGCGACTGGAAGAGCAGCCGCACCACGTCGTGATGGAAATCCCCACCCACCTTCTGTGTTTTCAGCATCATCAGGCCGTAGTAGTGGCTGGCTACCTGACGCTCTCGCCCGTCAAGAGTGAACAGCGGGTGGTTCTTGACGTACGAAAGACGTTCCCACACATATTTGTTGAGGTAAAGCGATCGATCGATAGCCCGTTGGGCGAAGGCTATCAGTTTCACTTGTGCATCAGGGCTAGGCCGTATCTCGCCCAACATTTGGCCGGGAAGATAGACAAGGAGTGACCCCTCGACAAGTAGATATTCGTGCTCATCAATCACCACCTTCACATCTCCTTTCCGGCAGAACGCCACCATAATGAAGGCCAAAGTGGTGTGTAGATAATCGCTGAGCCGCAGTCTCATGATATCGTCTATCACCAGCAGGTCGCCATCCTTGTAGTCGAACAAGTGGTTCTCCCAGAGGTCGTCAAAATTCAAATGTCGCATAGTCGTAGTGCAGTTTACAACTGCAAAAATACTAAAAAGTGCTCAAATGACAATAATAATCGTTGCCAAACATAAAATCTCCAACATTCGGGGAAAAATAGAACACCGCTATTTCAGGAATTCATTGTATTTTTGCAATCGTTTTCAACAACAAATCAATTTCCAGGCGATAATGAAAATCAACATATTGCATACTGGCGAAGTGCGTGTCTCACCCTATCTTCCTTTCGGAGGAGACCATTGCAGCCTCTTCAAGGCTTCGGGTATCACTACTCCCAAGAGCCGATGGCTGTGGCTGCCTGTTTCTGTTTATCTCATCGAGCACCCCAAAGGGCGCATACTGGTGGATACTGGCTGGCACCGCGAGATGAGCCCTGACGGTGTATACGACCGCAAAGCTCAAATCAAATCGCTTGGCAGCTGGCAGCTATATAAGGTGAACCAAGGCCGCATCGCAAAAGGACAGGCCATCGACGAGCAACTTGCCGTCATGGGGCTGAAGCCTTCAGATATTGACTACGTCATTCTCTCTCACCTCGACTGTGACCACGCCAACGGCCTCCGCTTGGTGAAAGAGGCGAAACACATCATGGTGTCACGTTCCGAGATGGAGGGTACCACGAAGGGTATTACCGAGCGCATCCGTTACCAGAAACGCTGGTGGGAGGGTGTGAACATAGAGCTGTTCGACTGGAATGGCAGTGAAGGCCCCGTAGGACATTCTTTCGACCTCTTCGGCGACGGCTCGGTGGTGATGGTGAATATCCCCGGCCACTGCCAAGGGCTGTGTGCCGTCAAGGTCAAGAACGCAGAAGGCCGCTTTGTCCTACTCTACTCCGACGGTGGCTATGCCCGCAAGTCGTGGGAGCAGATGATTACCTCAGGCGTGTGCCAGGACAAGCGGCTTCAGCGACAGTCGCTACAATGGATTCGCGAACAGAGCCTGTCGCCCGACTGCATCGAGTCCATTGCCAACCACGACCCCGACGTCAAACCGCATATAATTGAATTATGAAGAAAGCAATCATCATAGGAGCCACCTCTGGCTTAGGCCGTGAAGTCGCCACCCGCCTTGTAGAAAAAGGGTGGAAAGTAGGTATCACAGGAAGACGCACAGAGGCACTGGAAACCTTCCGCAACGAGTATGGAGCCGACAAGGTCTGCATCTCTACAGTGGATGTCACCCGCGACGACTCTGTTGCTGCGCTGGATGCGCTTCTGGAACAGACTGGAGAACCAGACCTGTTCTTCTATGCCTCTGGTGTAGGCTATCAGAACCATGAGCTTGATTTGGACAAGGAACTCCGTACCGTGCAGACCAACTGCGTAGGAATGGTGCGCATGGTTGACCATTTCATCAACTATGTCCGCAGCCACAACTATTATTTTCCCAAGCACAAGGCTCATGTGGCTGTCATCTCTTCCGTTGCTGGAGTCGTAGTCTTGGGAACAGCCCCGGCCTATTCTGCCACCAAGCGAATGCAGAGCCACTACCTTTCTACCCTCACGCAGCTCTCTCGTATGGAGCACATCCCCGTATGCTTCACCGACATCCGTCCCGGCTTTATTGCCACCGACATCCTGGATTCCGACAAGCATTATCCCATGCTGATGACGAAAGAGAAAGCTGCCGACCATATTATGAAGGCCCTCAGCCGCAAAAAGCGGGTCTACACCTTCGACTGGCGCTACCGAGTGGGCTGCTTCTTCTGGAGCTTCATACCACGCTGTATCTGGGAACGCATCACCTGGATTAAAAACTAATGAAAGGCCGTAATGGCCTCGCTTCGTCTGTTGTCAGAATATTCTGTCTCCGTTTTTCACCTGCATCGAAGGCTGTAGCAGCACCACGCCGCCTGTGCTTTCGCTGCCGAGGATGCGCACTTCGCTCTTCACCGAGCCAATGTGCATCGGTTTGAGGTTCATGCAGAACACCGCCTGACGCCCGATGAGTTGTTCGGGAGTGTAGAGGTCGGTAATCTGTGCTGACGAGATCTTGGTGCCGAGTTCCTCACCTAAATCTACCGTGAGTTTGTAGGCTGGGTGGCGGGCCTTTTTGTTAATTTCCACCGCCACGATGGTGCCGATGCGCACATCCACTTTGTCGAAGTCTTCTATTGTTATCTCCATAGTAGTGTTAGTTTGTTGTATGGGTAACGAGACTCCTCGCATTTCATTGTGTGCAGTAAAAAAGGATTTGTTCACACCGCCGAAGGGGAACATTGGAAACGCTGCTTGAAGAGGCGGCTGAAATGGGTGGGGCTCTCGAAGCCAAGGGTATAGGCTACATCGGAGACCGGCATTGAGGAGTCTTTCAGCATACGGTAAGCGCGTTCTGGTCGATGATGCTGCCGCTGTCGAGTGTAAGGGACGAAGCTCGGTAGTCGCCCGACACAGAAGCCGTTGGAAATCTTTTCTGTGTTGCCATATCATTATCCAAAATCGGTTTGCAAAGATACAAAAATAATTCAATATAGAAGAATATGTTAGGGCTGAGGGCAATAAAAAGCTGAACTGAACGTTATAATAGTAGAATTAACTTCAAAAGAAACGATTATGCCGCTGCTGTTCATATTCTTTGGGCTGAGATTCCAGTTCTACTCCAACGACCACGAGCCGATACACGTACACGTCGTGGCAGGCACGGGCAAAACGGCTCGCAAGGCCAAATTCGACGTCTTGCCCGAAATCAGCCTTGTGGAAAACGACGGGCTCAAAGCCAACGAACTCAAGATGGCCGAGATGGTCATCGAGGAGAACCGAGAAATCATCATACAGCAGTGGCACAAGTTTTTCGGCAAATAAAGAAAAGGAGGGACTGCTATGACAATGAATGTAAACAAGGTTTGGGTTGATAGCGACTATGTACACATATTGACCGACGGCGGGCAGGAGTTGCGCGAGCGTATCGCCGACTATCCACGGTTGCGGCAGGCCTCGGCTGCGGCGTTGCAGGACTATGAGATCGACCGCTACGGCATCAGTTGGCGAGCACTTGACGAGGATTTATGCTTCGAGTATTTTGTGCCTGTGGCCTGAAACCGAAATGGGATCGATAAGTTTATGCACGGTCATTTTGTAGCCGTGCAACGCTCCTCGCATATATGCGCGGTCGATTTTCACCCCTGCGGAAGCCTCCGCATAAATGCACGCACGTTTTGTAGCACTGCAACAGCAAATTGCAGGTATGTGCGGCGAAAATGCAGAAATGAGACAAGTATGAGTACGAACAAAGGCAATACTAAGAATCATAACAACGAACTATTCATTCAGACAGCGAGAAAAACGTATTATGAATGGGATAAACTTCGCGATGTGAATTATCTATACTACTACTGTAGTACGGATGTCTTTTTGAACGGAATAGTGGAGAGTAATCCAACCTCCCAAAAAGAACTATGTCTATGGGCATCACGCTATTCATACATGAATGACAAGGAAGAATTGCAATGTGGAATACGGCGAATAGAATCATGGAATCCACCAGACTACCTTATTGACGGTATAAGGCAAGCACATGAAACAGACCACATCATTAGTTTATCTATGGCTGAAGACAACCTGACAATGTGGAACACATATGGCGATGGGGGGAAGGGAGTAATGCTTGCATTTGATACGAATATGTTACTGTCACAATATGCTGGAAGATTGCAGCCTTGCTTCTATTCGGGAAGTGAATATGACACAAACATAGAAGATTCCTTTGGACACATCATTCAGGGCAGTATGTTTAATGGACTACCTTTCAAGGATTATTTGGAAATCTTAGTTCCTCTTCTATTAATGTATGCAATATTGAGAAAGGATAAGAATTATGATTACGAAAAAGAAGTTCGTATTTATGGAATCGGTGGTAAGAATTTCGATATAGAGAGGAAAGATATTCAGTATAGATATTCCAAAGGATTAGTTGTACCATACGTAAAAGAGTATTTTCCACAAACAATGCTAAAGGAAGTTTGTTTGGGACCAGTAGCAGAACACGAACTTTCCGAAAAAGCAATGCATGAATTTCTACAAGCAAAAGGATTTATTGATTGTAAAGTAACACATTCTAACATTCCATATAGAGGATAGAAATGGGATACAACGGCAATAATAGAGGAAGAACACACAATTGGAGTGGTGTCGGAGACAAACGGTACTACAATTGGGGCTTGAATTTAACCGCAAGAGCAATGGTTGCTCCATTTGCAATTTTATCTGCTTTATCAAAGATTGAAACGACTCCTTCATCATCAATTGTGGAAGAACCTGTCGAAACTTTTTCACACAGAAATAGTGTTCCTTCCGAATTGATAAAAGCACTGGAGAACAAAAATGATGAACTCCATATTAGCTATAGAAAAGTTGCTTTCATCAAACAAGACATCAAAAATATAAAATGGAACATATTTTTGCTTGGACTGGATGTAATCCACAGAAAAAGTAACAAGCGTAAAAAACAATTATTGAAATACATTGTGGAGAGAAGATATCGTCTAATAAGTCCGATTGATCTTACTTCGTTCAATGTTGGCTCCTCAATTAAACCAGACTCTGTAAATGGACGTGTAGCTATTCATGATACTCCCCAGCATAACAATAGCACGTTCTCTCTTGGATGTCTTTGTAAAAAGAACAATGAGAAAAAGCACAAGGAAATAAACTATTCGCCTACACTTTCAATCGGCACAAGGAACTGGCAGATGTTATTTTTCGAAAAAGCTATTTTTGTTGAAAATAGAAAAGGATTTGTTTTAATCCCTTACGAGAAAATCAAGATTTCACGTGATATTATTTACAATAGTGGACTAACAAGAACATATGATTACAATGTTATTCAAACGACTTGGTATCACGCTCGATTAGATGGAGGTCCTGATAGGCGATTTAAAGATAATTTTCAGATGTATACAATACTACGCCATCAGGCAACAATTTCCTTTGACGGATTTTCAAAGCCAATATATTTGATGTTTGAAACGAAAGATGACTATAATGTAATTGCTAAGGTCATCAATAAACAAAAAACAAAACCGTCAAAAAAGAATAAGGAAGCATGGTGTACCCCCACACTGACGGTCTGAGCGGTAAATCCAACTGTAGGTTGAAAAATATAAAGAAAGACGGCTGCCATCCTTGCGGACGGTAGCCGTTGATGGTTTAGAGTGTCGATGCAGGATTACATCCCGCTCATTTCTTCCCGACGGAGAGGCCGAGGAGGTAGCAGTCGGCCAGCTTGGGATGTCCGCTGATGTCGCCGAAGTTAAACACGCCGCCGCAGTTCACCTCGTCCAGGTTTACATAGACTAATCATCATGAACTATTACGTTTATATGACGACGATTAAACCTGCCGTCAGTGCCGCGGGTATTCCAAGCAGCATCCCGATGAGCGCGCCTTTGATATGAAACCAGTAGTCGTGGTAATCTTTTGTCATATCCTCTGTGCCTGGAATAACAAAGTGTTTGTCGTGACAGAACCAAAGACAGTCGAGTATCAGCGCGTCGAACCAATTGACCACCACCCAAAGGGCATAACCCGTCAACGCTCCACACCAGAATGTCACGCAGCCGTTGACATACCTCACAAGTAATCCCATAAGAACTCCGAAGACGACCATCGCTACAATCTTCTTTACGTAGAACGTCACGCCACCCGGACGATTGCTCGCATTCACCAGCCCCAGTTGGTCGCATCGCTCAATGATAGCAGGGGGATAGTTGAAGATGCTCTTGATGGGGTTCCTCGACATCAAGAACACAAAAAGCGTGAATACAAAGCAAGCGATTATAGATTCTATCAGAAATGTCATTTCTAAGAAATATTAAAAACTCCATTTGCCACCATCTGTGAGATTCTGGCCGCTATCTCTTCCGGATGGTCTATCAACAATTGTCCGTGATTCATTCTTGGGAAGACCTCAACATGAGTGTCTGGATACAGTTTAAGCAAATGCTTTGCTTGGGGTTTGGCGACAAAAGCCTCTTTGGTGCCATACCAATAGTGGATGTCGAAGCCGTGGATAGATACCAACTTGTTAGTGTAGACATCCTTGTATCCGTCACGCACAGCCTTTCCTTTGCCCGAAGGCCACACCTTTTTGCATTCATCCAAAAGCACATCGAAATAGTGTGAGTGGAACACCAACTTCCAAAATCCTGTCCAGTGATAACATGTCCAAACATTTAAACTCTGATAGTACCGCAAGGGATTGACGCTCCATCTGGGCAAAGGCAGCAATGGTGCAGCATCCATTATGGCGTGGTCAATCAGCACCTCGTTCCTCTCCATTATTCGGGAAAGTATTTTCCCACCCAGTGAGAGACCGTAGGCAACATCCAGATGACCATTCATATTTTCTTGAATATACCCGATAAGCTGCACGGCCTGGTCGTCGACGGATGTAAACTGCGACTTTTTGCCCAACAAAAAACCGTCAATACCAACTGCAACAATGTAGTATTTGTCCTTCAACAGCTCTATCAGCGGTATGAATATCTCGTAGGACACTCCCAGTCCCGGTATAAGCAGCAAACTGGGATTCTTACTATTTCCGTAGGTGTTGAATGTCATGGCTATTTCTTGTCAATTCTGATTTCACGTATCTCTTTTGCTGGCACACCGCCGACGATGGTGTTGGCGGGAACATCTTTGCTGACCACAGCCCCAGCAGACACAATGGCGTTCTCGCCGATGGTGACACCTGCCAATACGGTGACGTTGGCTCCGAGCCAGGCGTTGCGGCCTATGACGATGGGCTTGGTGAGCAGAGTGTGGCGCGTGGTAGGGTCTTCGGGGTGATACTCGGTGGCCAGTACACAGTGGGGACCGATAAAAGCACCGTCCTCAATGGTGATGCCACCGAGGGCGAGGAGCGTGCAGCCGAAGTTAAGAAAGCAGTCGTCGCCGAAATGCACGCCGGGGCCATAGTTGATGTTGAGCGGAGTGAAAACACGCACGGTGTCGGGCACTTGGCTGCGGGTAATCTCACGCAGGCAGTCGCGCACCTCGGCCTCAGTGTGCCAGCCGCTGTTCATCTCGGCGCAGAGCCGCATGGTACGCTGCACATCGGCATACAGTTCGTCGCTGCCGACATAGGTCTTTCCTGTTGGTTGTTCGGTCATCTGGTATTGTTCACGTTTTTTATTGTTTAACTCATGTTTCGGACACTGCCGGCGGTGACACCCGTTTCGCGCTTGAAGAAACGGCTGAAGGCGGGAGGGTTCTCAAAGCCCAGTCGGTCAGCGATGTCGGCGAGGGGCAGGGTGCTGTGGCGCAGCAGTATTTTGGCATGAAGTACCGTGTGGGCATTCAGCAACTGCATCACCGTCTGGCCGCTTTGTTGTTTAACGACTGCTGAAAGGTGGTTGGGCGACACGCAGAGCCGATCGGCAAAGGCTTTCACACTGCGCACAGTTCCGTCGCTCTCAGCCAGCAGGTCGAAGAAGCGCTGCATCAATCGTTCGGCGGCGGTAGGGGTTTCGGCAGCGTGCGAAGCGTCCCCACTGACATCAAGACTGTATAAGTCGGACAGCAGGGCAGAGAGGAGATTATTGAGCGTCGTCTGTTGGCAGGTTGGACTGTTAGCCACCTCCCACAGAAGGTCAAAAAAACTGCCTATGCGTCGGGAGTCATCACCTTTAACTGGTATGGAGGACCATTGCTTGAATGGTATGGGGATGCCACCGAAAGTGGCTATCTGCGCATTGTAGTCAGCGGACAGTTCAATCACTTCCATGTAGAAGTTTTCGGGAATGACGAGGGCTGTTCCTTTCTCCACTTGGCAGGACTGCATGTTCAAACGCAGACGGACTGTTCCTGTAGTCACAAGGAGTATGCGTCCCAAAGGTATATACAGCAAGTCGCCCATCCCGCCATTGACCATCTGCTCCTTGATGCTCGCAACGTTGCGGATAATAGCGAAGTTCCCGCGTACGGCTATACACTCGTTATTGACGGCAAAAGGCGCTATGTCTGTTATATTTAGCTGTCGTTTCATCTCTCTGTGATGGACTGCAAAGATACGAAAAAATATATGATTCGTAGGATTTGATAATTAGTTCCCTTTTTGGGGTAACTGCTATTATCTGGAATGATGGTATTTTTGCAATCAGAAAAGATAGTAACAATACAAGTATTAATTTCAAAAAATCAAGTGGTTATGGAAGATAAATCATCAATAGTGAAGAAGCCAAGATTCATGAAACACTACGCGCTGGAAATTTACACGGTAGTCGCCATGCTTTTCATCACAATGGTCGCCATGTTCATGGATCACTTAACGGTTATCCAACAGTTCGCTGTATGGATTTCATTCCTGTGCATCCTGCACGAGTGGGAGGAAGGACGATACCCCGGTGGATTCCTCGACCTCATATCAGGCAAACTGCTACAGATGGACATAGAGCGAGAGACTCTGTTGGGCAGCCGCTTGATAACATCAGTGTTTATCTTCACCATCACGCTGGTGCCGTTCTTCTTTGGCGATGTCTATCCGATTTTTGCCATTGCAATGGCCTCGTTTTGCATATTCGAGGGAATCATCCACATTGCAGGCATCAAACTTCTCAAATTGGACAAGCCTTATTCACCGGGAATGGTGACCGCGGAGGTTGAACTGGTCTCAGGCATTGGCCTCATCACATACATAGTTGTGAACCACCTCGGCTCATGGTACGACTACACCTTCGGCCCCTTCGTGTTCATCGCCTGCTTCGCCCTGATGCAACGCGGTCTGATGGCGATGATAGGCCTACACTACAAGGACATGTTTGCCATTATGAAAAGGCGTTTGAGTGAATGCTTGAATGCTTGATTGTGTAAATGAATGAGTGGCTGACGCGGTCAAAATATTCAAACAATCAGACAATCAAGCAATCAAATTTGGTATGTCGCTTTACCTGCTTTGCTCAAACAGCCAGTCGCGGACAGCGGCAATCTTGTATCCAAAGTCGAAAGAGGCCATGTGTTCCATTCCTTGTCCTGATTCAGGGAGTACCGAACCTTTCTCGAAGCAAATGAAATTGATGTTGCCTCCCTTGGCTATCAAGGCTTCTGCCAGACGTTCCTGCTCTGCTGGAGGCAACTTGGCGCTCCACGAGGCAGAGTCGATATGGGCGTTTTGTTTTTTCAGCACTTCGGCCAGTTTTCTCATGCCTCCCGATGCCTTTTCGTCACCGCCAGCCACTATGTAGAAGAACTTGCGCTTGCCGAAGTCCTTCATCTTCGATGTGTCCCATTGACAGCTGACAAACAGCGAAGCAGCGAATAGGTCAGGATGAGCGATGTTGAAATAGAATGACATCATGCCACCCATCGATTGGCCAGTTGCGTAAAGACATTTGGGGTCAACCTTATACTCTTTGCATACATATTGCAACAGACGGATGGTCATCTCCACCTCGTCGGAGGTGCTCCAGTCATCCTGCACAGCCCAGCCGGTATATTGCGGAACCAACACAAACGACGGGTGCTTCAGCTGGTCACGGTCGGAGGCAAACTCAAGAGCCCCGTAGCCCTGAGTAAGTGGGGTGGTCACATCTTTCCCCACGGTGCTTGCATCGGCCATGAAAAGCACCAGAGGATAACTTGTCGTCCCATCATACCCCTCTGGGATAAAAAGATTGTATTGCATGGTCTTGCCTGTTGCAGCATCCTCGAAAGTGAACTGCCGGAACTTCCCCAAAGTCTCGTTCTTTAGGGCAACAAATGTAGAATCATCCTCTTTAGAGTTCATCATCATGCCTCCGCCTCCGAAGCGTGGACCTTTGTCGTTTGGTTTATCCTCGCCACCGTTTCTTTGAGCGCAGGCGGTAAGGCTCAACAGGCATATTGCCCAAATCATTGATTTCTTCATTGTGGAATAGAATCCCCGCATGTTTTGTTTCATGTCTTCTAGTTTTTTGTTAATAAAACCATGTGGAGTTGTCCGCTCTACCAAGCGGAAAAACAAGGGTTTGACGATATGTACACATCCTGTTTTTCCTGTACAAAAATACGAAATTATTTTTTTCTAATCAGAAAAAAATGTTACTTTTGCATGAGTTCGCTGAATATTATTATAAGAAGCATAAACTATTAGTTTTCAGGTTTGTTTCTCCAAAAAATACAAATAAGCGAAATGACAAAAAACACAAAAAATAATCTCTATAAAACACAGTATTATGTCAGTAACAAATTTAAACGAAATTGAAAAGGCAGATGTGCTCGTTGTCGGTCTGCGTAAACATCTCAAAGAGGTGCAGGAAATAGGCATCACCACCGATGCTATCAATCGCTTGGAAGAGGCGGCAAAAGATTTGCGACAAAAGGATGCCGAGGTGGATAAACTGCGTCGGCAGGCAACTCTCAAAGCGCACGAGAATCTGGAGTTGATTGCCGACCTCAAGGCACAGATGCTCAGCATGCGCACGGCTGTCAAATCACGCTACCCGCAGTACGAGTGGATCAAGTACGGCGTGCAGGACAAGCGATGAACGCTATCATTATCATGCAAAGCCCGAGGCTGTGAGATTTCTCGCAGCCTCGGGCCTTTTGATATCCCCTCCAGAGTTCAGTCGAGTTGGTTGTTTTATCCCAAATAGGTTATTAAAGAATAAGTATTGTGAAGAATTGTATCTGTGAGCAATATGGCATTTGTATTATATCAAACGAACAATTTGGGTTTAAAGTGCCTTGGGTTGGGGCTTTTCTCCGTGTAATACAAGTGTGAAAAAAATGTCTGTCTGCCTACATCTGGTTGATGACAGTGGCGATGTCTTCGGTGAAGGCGGTAAAACGGGGCATATCTTCGATGTAGGGTTCGGGGTTGTCGCGGTTGAATCGGACGAGGGTGGTATGGGGAAACCGCTGTGCCATCTGCTCGAAGGGGAGACGGATGATGCCGGGGGTGTTGTAGCCAATGCCAAACTCCAACAACAGCAGGTTGTTCTGCGAGGCTCGCTGCACGAAGTCGGTGTAGCGGCGTGCCTGTTGGTGCCAATAGAAATCCTCGACGAAGGTGTCGTCAACACGCAAGTTCAATGAGGCAGGACTCCCATCGGGCATGGATGGAATCATCTCAGTGGGGATGCGGCAGTCATGGATATGTGGCAGCACGCTGAAGACCCATTCGCGGTTGTCGACAAGCGTTTTGGGCGACCCTGAAGCAGGCTGGAGCCAGCGGTAGTCGCCTTGTGTGGCGAAAATCCTCTCTGTAGGGAATCCCGCCAGCTCGAATTGGGCATCGACATTGGTGGTCACAATGAACGCTTCGGGAAACCGATGGAGGAGCATCTTGTACAATTCAGTAGCGCCCGTGCGGTAGCGGCTGAACCAGATGTGCTTTGCCCAGTAGGCCCAGTATTCTTCAGGAGTCTCAAAAGGGTGGAACGATGAAGTGTAGAGGTCGGTGAACCCGTAACGCTCTATCCATGGGGCGAACTCGCGACGGAAGTCGTCGCCAGCATAGTCGATGCCTGCGGCAGTAGTGAGACCGCTGCCCGCACCGATAATGATGTGGTCGGCCTCCTGAACGGCTTGGCGAAGGGAGCTAATTCTTTCCGAGTAACTTGCTGTAGATGTCATAGTCGATGTCTTTGAAGACGTTAAACACAACCTTGATTGTGTTATTGTGTGATTGTTTTACTGTGTTGATTGCAATCTCGGCGGCACGCTTATTGGGGAAGCGGAACTCGCCGGTGGAGATGCAGCAGAAGGCTATCGACTGGCAGCCGTTCATTTCGGCAAGGCGCAAACAAGCGCGATAGCATGCCGCCAGTTGCTCCTCTTGCAGGGAGGTAGGGATGCCGTCGGGGATAATAGGTCCCACGGTGTGAATGACATAGTTGCATGGCAGGTTGTAGCCAGGTGTAATGATGGCTTCGCCGGTAGCAATCATGCCGCCTTGTAGGATATCATTGCATTGTTGCCTTAGTTGAAGTCCAGCAGCCGAATGGATGGCGTTGTCGATACAGGCGTGCAACGGGTGCCAACAGCCGAGTCCTTGACTGTTGGCAGCGTTGACAATGGCATCGACTTGGAGTCGTGTGATGTCCCCCTGCCATAGGTCTCCTACATTTTCCACCACGCCCTTGTCGGTCAGTTGTGCTTGCAATTCTGCATCCTGAGCGGCAAGAAATTCGTCGCTCAGCGGTTGCGGCTCCCAGATGTTGCTTAATGCCCGTAACAACCGTTGCTTCTCGGCCAGGGTGCTTGGAATCTCTGCCTCGACGTTGTTCTGCTTCATCAGATAGCGGATGCAGAAGTCGATATTCTCAATTCTGTTCATGGTATTTCTCGCGGTCGCTGATGATGTCGTGTAGGTTGTGGTATGCCCAGTCGAGCAATTGGCGCATGACGGGGAGGAACGAGCGTCCGCGCTCGGTGAGGGCGTACTCCACGCGTGGTGGCATTTCGGGATAGACAGTACGGCAGATGAGTCCGTCGGCCTCCAGTCCGCGGAGGGTCTGTGTGAGCATCTTTTGGGAGCAGTCGGGGTTGGCTCGCTCAATGTCCTTGAATCGTAACGGGGTCTCGCTGCCGCCCAACGTATAGATTACGGCCAGTGTCCATTTGCCGCCGATGCGTGCCAGCACATTGCGGATGGGGCACTCCGGGAAGAAGGGGTCTTTGATGAAGTCTTTGTTCATATCGATGTTTTGAATGTGCAAAGATACAAATAAAAAATGAAAATTGAAAAGTGAAATATGAAAGGGAGTCGCCCGGTTTTCAGTTTTCACTTTTCAATTCTCACTTTCCACCGCTTACCAAGTAACCTTTTCCTGCAGGATTTCGCCGTCGGTCATCGGGCTGTCGGCCTCAGTGAAGGAGTTGGCCTTGTACTGGATGCAGAGCATTGTAAGGTTTTCGCTGCCGGTGTTCTTCAGCGCACGCTTTCCTTCGGGCGACACACGGATAATGGCACCCTCGCTGACGGGAAATACTTCACCGTCCACCTGATAGTGTCCTTCACCTTTCAAAATGATGTAGAGTTCCTCGTGGGTTTTGTGGGTATGGAGGAAACCACTGTCCTGACCGGGGATTAAGGTCTGGAACGACAATTCGCTGCCGGTGGCACCGACAGCCTGTCCTGCGAACACCTTACCCTTGATGGTGACATCGGGTCCCATTGGAAGCTCGTGCTCGATAATCTCGTTCATTTTCCCAATATTTACTGCGGCATAATTCTTGCCAGTGCTGATTGTCTCAATCTGTTTCATAATAACCGTTGTTTGATTTGTTTTGACGGTGCAAAATTACATACTTTCCCACGACCTCACAAGAAGGTACCCTGGAGTTAGCAAGGCACTTTTTGGTAAGTAACACAGTGAATAAAGGAAACCTACAATGAGGATTTAACAGACTTTAACTTTGACACAGGCTGATGGCAGTATCAATATTGGTTCATTTTCGGCTAAGGTATTGCAAAATCATGTCCTTCATGACAGTTGTCCTCTTAGGCATCTTTCCTCTGGAAATGGGATGTGATGTCCATGAAGGTGCCGTCGGGTTGGCGTTTTAGCATGTGCTGGTTGCAGTGAGACGATTGCAGGGGACCGAGGTGGGCGATATAGGGACCTATCTTGATGTAGTCAAACTGCTGCTTGTCTATGTAATGGGGGATGTACTGCCGGCCACTGTACCAGGCCACTTTGTGGCGTGGATAACGCTGATGGATGTAGGCGGCAAGGGTTGCCACCTCGTGGGGTGCAGCGTCGCCGCCCATAAAACAGATACAGGTGATACCCTTTCCATGCTCGGCCATCATGCTGTCTATGGCCTCGTCGTTGAGTGGTCGGCCTGTATCAGCCCAAAGATAGGGGCTGTGGCATCCCGGACATCGACAGGGGCACCCTGTGATGTTGATGGCCAGCGAGGTCTCGTCGGGCACCTCCTGGAAGACGATGTCAGTATCGATATACTTAAGCATTGTGGTAATAGCGGCGGTGAGCCTCCTCCTGGCGTCCCTGCGAGAAGTTGCTGATGCGTTTCAGGTAGCCGATGATGCGGGTCATGTAGTCCACGTTCTTGCTGTGGCATACAGGGCACTCTTTCAAGTAGCGTTTGTCGATATGGCCACAGTCGTTGCAGATGGTGTTGGGTACATTGAAGGTGAAATAATTGCACCCCTCGGTTGCAGCTACACGCAGAAGCTGGCGATACTGCTCCTTGGAGAGGTGTTCGTCCAGATTGAGGTGGAGGGCACTGCCGCCGGTGAGGTGTTGGATATAGGGGGCTCCGTGCAGGCGGAACTTGTCGAGGATAGTGAGGGAGTCGTCCTCTACGATGTAGAAGTAGCTGTTGTAGCAGTCGCGCGGCACGAAATAGCCGTCCTCCTTGTCCCACTTGGAATGTTTCACGCCCACGTTCTCGGCGGGAATCATCTCGCAGTTGAACATCAGTTCGTCGGTGCGGTACTGCTTGTTGTACTTCTCCACCACGCCGAGCACCGACTGCACATAGTCGCGATATTGGTCGTTGTCGTTGATGGGGATGCCAAGAAACTCGGCACCCTCCACCAGTCCGTTGACTCCGATGGTGAGGTACTGACGGTTGATATTGATATAGCCTGCGTCGAAGAGGGGCAGCATGCCGTGGCTTTGCAGCTCCTTGAGATTCTCGTTATAGGCAATCTGCACCTTGTGGCAGAGGTCGACGATGTCGGAGAGGTATTTGATGTAGGGGATGTTGTTGTTGACGGCATACTGGATGCAGCGGTTCAGGTTGACCGTCAACACGCTCTTGGAGCCCGTCGACACACCACCGGCGCCGAGAGTATAGCTGAACTCGTTGTCGGTAATCTCGTTGCGCAGACGGCAGCAGGAGGAGAGCGAGTCGGCATTGTCGCTCAGATAGGTGAAGAACGAATGCCCTTCGGAATACATCTCGGCCGTAAAGTCGGCCCATTCGCTGTCGCGGCACTCACCGTTTTCAGTCAAGAGCGCCATCGTCTCCACGGGGAAGGTGAGCAGGGACTTGGTACGCTCTTTGTTGAACCATTTCATGAACCGTTTCTGCAGCCACGACAGACCGTCCCAGTCGGGTTTGCTTCCATCGGGGAAAACAAAGTCGCCGAAAAGGCTGTTGAAATAGTAGCGGTCGTAGTAGGAGATGTTCCAGAACACCGCTTGGTAGTTGCGGGCACCTGTAGGCTGGTTCAATGTGTATACTATCTGCTCAAAGCAGTCGGTAATCATCTTGTCGATGGTGCGCTGTTTGACAGAAAGGTCAACAACCCTGTCGGGTTCCTTCCAGTACTCCCGGCCGTATTCCAGCCCGAGGAAATAGTTCAGATACATCAGGAACTCGGGGGTGGCGCAGGCGCCGCTCAGCATGCTGGAGACCATGAACACCATATTGACAAAGCCTCCGCAGAAACTCTTCAAGTTGGTCGGAGCCTTGGAGTTGCCGCCGATGGATGCCGTACCCCCGATAAGCCAAGGATACATGGTGATGCTGGCGCAATAGTTGGCCAGCGATGTCTCGTCGTTTTTATAGATAAAATGGTGAGTAAGCAAGTCCAGATACTGCATGGCCAGTTCCTTGCCATACATCTTCTTGATGCGGTCGGTGAGCAGACGGCGGTTGAGGCGGATGAAGCTGGCCTTGGGAAGCTCGCCAATTAGCGTGGCGATGTTCTTGTGCTCCACATTGGCATTGGCATCGTACTTGCTGCCTGTTGCGGCGTTCTCGGCCTTGCAGTAGTCAACCAGAAAGTTCAGTTTCTCCATCGTCTCACGGTCTTCGGTGTGCTTCTGGCGGTAGAGCATGAACGACTTGGCCACGCCGTAGTGGCCTTCCTTCATCAGGGCAACCTCCACCTGGTTCTGGATATCCTCAACGGTGATGCCGTCGTGGATGTCCAGGTGGGTGATAATCTTGTTGAGGGTGGATAAGTCCACCGGCTCATCCACCGACTGGAATGCCTTGATGATGGCATTCATAATCTTGTCCAACGAGAAGCGTACCTGCTGACCGTCGCGCTTGGTGATGCTAAAGGGAACTGTTTCCATAAGATGTATCTGTTGTTGTGCTGCTTACGTTTGTCTTTCAGTAAATAAGCGGTCGCTCTCACGAGCGACCGCTCGGCATTAATGGTTGATAATGAGACTTTCTCTTTCTTTAGTGTCGGACCACCAGCTTTTCCACGCTGGTCCCCAAACGCACCATGTAGACTCCGTCAGGCATGGACGAGGTGTTGATGCTGACAGTGGAGGCACCAGCCTGTACAGGAATTGTCAGCACTTGGCGGCCTGTCATGTCGTAGAGGGTGACAACGCCAGCGGTTTCAGCCTTCAGCGTGATGCTGACCAGGTCACGTGCGGGGTTGGGGTAGAGGCTAACCGCAGTGGCCTCGAGGTTGTCAATGCCCAGTTTCTGGTTCATGACGCACACACCTTCCAGGTCGAAACCGGCACTGTAGGAGGGTGTGGGGAAGGGGTCGTTGATGATGTGGCCGAAAGCGTCATAGGTGCCGTATTGGGGGTCTATGCTGCCCACTACATCGATAATGCGTACGTGGGTAATATTGTTGATGTCGATGTTGGTGCTGTCGCGGAGCTCTTCCAGATCGAACGGAGTGCCGTAACCCACGCGATATTTACCAGCCAGATTGTTGATGAAGGTGGCATCCACGCGGCCTGTGCCGCCAATCTGGGTGCGGGTCTGTGTGAGCGATGTGGCGGGGAAGCGGACAAAATGCTCGCCGTCCGAACTCACCTCTACCACGGCCAGTTCTAAGAAATAGTCGTCGAATGAGTTCTCAAACACGGCAAAGTCGAAACCGTCGCCATTGGCAATGGGAGTGCCGAAGGTGAGGGTGGCCATACCACCGTCGCCCAAGCTGACGGCCTCGAGGGTGCTTGTCGAGGCAGGGCCTACACCGGCCGACTCATCACCGTAGGAGACATCGGCGGCGTTGGGGTCGCTCAAGTTGCTCGAACCGCGCACCACGGTGCAGCCTGTGGCCCAGCCTTTGATGCGGGTATCGTCCAAAGCTACTGCAGTGCAGCCTTCAGTGCCTACAATACCGCAGAAGGGACCCTCCTCAGGTTCAGGATTGCTCACGGGGTAGATGTGTTGAGGATAGACGTAAGTGTAAATCCAACCCCAGCCTTCATAGTAGAAGCTGTCCACTGCGATTCCGGCTGCGGGGTCGGCCCAACGGCTCATGTCGCCATCATGGAACCATTGGCTCATGCCCATGGAGGAGATGCCGTTGATGGAGTGTTCCCACCAGTTGCCGGGAGTGATGCCGAGGGTATCGCCATCCTCCACATAGTTGATGTCGCTCACCATACCCTCGCCGCTGTAGCTGAAGCGGCTGTCGGCTGCGACAATGTCGTCCATCATGGTAGCCAGTGTCACACTGTCGTCGGCAAAGCGGTATCCCCAGGCCAGAGCAGTGTCGACCCAGTTGACGACGAAGATGACCTCGTTGTCGCCCTCGCCAATCCAGTATTCAATTTCGCTAGCGCTAATGCTTGCGTCGGTAGGTGCAGGGAGGCTAACGGGGGTGATGCTCTGCGGGAAGGCATAGATGTACTCCCACCATCCGCCCCAGTCGTCGTGGTAGACGCTGTCCACCACCACGCCGGCTGCGGGGTCGAACCAACGGCTCAAGTCACCGTCATGCATCCACTGTATCATACCTGCCGAGGTGACACCGTTCAGCAGGTGGCTCCACCAGTTGCCGGGAGTGATACCCAGTGTGTCGCCATTCTCCACATAGTTGATGTCGCTTACCATTCCCTCACCGCTGTAGCTGAAGCGGGGGTCGGCATGGGCAATAGCGTCCATTACTGTGCTCAGCATCACACTGTCGTTGTTGAAGCGGTAACCCCAAGCCAAAGCCGTGTCGGCCCAGTTTACTACAAACAGCAATTCGTTGTCACCTTCGCCTACCCAGTACACAATGTCTTCGGCACTGATAGTGGCGTCAGCAGGCGTGGGTTCGCTGACGGGGGTGATGGTCTGCGGGAAAGCATAGATGTACTCCCACCAGCCGCCCCAGTCCTCGTGGTAGATGCTGTCCACCACCACACCGGCGGCGGGGTCGAACCAGCGGCTAAGGTCGCCGTCATGCATCCACTGGAACATACCAGCAGAGGTGACACCATTCAGCAGATGGTTCCACCAGTTGCCGGGAGTGATTCCCAGCGTGTCGCCATTCTCCACATAGTTGATGTCGCTTATCATCCCCTCGCCGCTGTAGCTGAAGCGGGGGTCGGCCATGGCGATGTTGTTCATCACCGTGCTCAGTGTCACGCTGTCCTCCGAGAAGCGGTAGCCCCAAGCCAGTGCGGTGTCGGCCCAGTTCACCACAAACGTCAGTTTGTTCGAGCCACTGCCCACCCAGTAGACAATGTCGCTCGTGTCGATAGTGGCATCCTCGGGAGTTTCGGGGTCGTTGGAGGGCAGGGGTGCAGGAGTAGGAGTTTTCTCCCAAGCATATTCCATGAAATAAGTACCCAGCGGGTCCCAGCCTGTTCCGACGCTCAGGTCGCCATATTTGAACACATATCCATCGTGCAACGAAGTGGCTGTGCCGCTGCCGGCACTCACACCGTTGACATTAGTCCACCAGAAGTTGTAGCCCAGCGAAGTGGAAGACCCGTCGACGAGACCTAGTGTATCGCCATTTGAAAGGATGTAGTGGATGTCCCCGTTAAGCGAAGGTGAGCCTACAGTCCAGAACCTTGGGTCGGCGGCGGCAATGCTGTCAATCATAGTCTGGGCCGTCACGGTGCCATTGAAGCGGTAGCCCCAGGCAAAAGCCGTGTCGGGGTCGCCCCAGTTAACAATCAGCACGGCACGGTTGCTGCCTGTGCCCACCCAAAACACAATGTCGCTGGTGTCGATAGTAGCGTCCACGGGGTCAGTGTTGTAAGGGTTGCTGACAGCTGTAGCAGATGTCATGGTAAACATGCAGCTGCTGCTCATCTCAATCATGTCGCCATTGCTCATGGGCTGGTTTGGCCATGCGTACATTCCCCAGCTGCCGTTGTGGTAATAACACCAGCCATTCATGCTCGAGCCAGGATTTATTGTGCCGTCATTGAACGACATATCCGTCATCAGGGATCCACTCAGCGTGTAGCTGAAGCGCGAGTCGTATGCCACAATGGTGTCCAGCAGAGTCGTTGCCGTGGCAGTGCCGTTCCATCGTACGCCCCAAGCCAAGGCGGTGTCGTTGTTGTATGGGTCGTCGTCCCATGCAAGGACGTAAATGGCTTGGTTTGTCCCGGTACCCGTCCAGAACTCGATGTCAGAAGCAGAAAAAGTGATGGATTTGGCTCCGCCTTTGGCAGCATGACCGAACATCTCGTTGTTGCCCGACTGAGCCCACAGGCCTGCCGTGAGAAGCAGACCCATTGCAAATGTAGTAATTTTTTTTATCATCATATAACTATTTTGTTGTTCTCTACAAAATAGCTTTCTACATGAAACAAGTGAAAAGGGATAAACAGCGTACACGCACACGCCGTGCTATCAATTTTCAGCTCTTTCCTCGAAAGCTTTAAATCAACGACTTGGCAGGTCTTCTGACTCGCTCTCCGCCGCCCAGCCTTCCCATGCGACTATGGCGTCGCACAGTGGCTTTTTGTTGGGGGCTGCGGTTCTGATGAGCTCACAGCAGCGGGACTGTTCAGGATTTTCACCTGATTCCCTTTTCACGCCTCGGGGGTAGTCCCCTTCGGCGACCAAATCGATTGCAAAAATACAAATATTTTCCGACATGGCAAATATTTTTTTGCCATGCCTATCCATCTATCTAATCTTTAACATCTCTCGCTACCTCATTCTTCTCCAATCCTTCTAAAAACTCCTTGCCGGCCTTGTAGCCGTATTCAAAAAACTCGTCAATCTTGTCGAATTCCAGCTTGCCGAGGTTACCTATTTTGATGGCAATGCCATACGTACACAACGGGACGTGGTCCAGTGTGCAAAGGTTGGAGTTGACGGCAAATGCCCGCGAAGCGATGATGATCGGGTCGTCAATGCGCTCCATTATCGTGTCGCGCTGTATGTAAAGGCCGATGGTCACGTTGCATCCCGCCTCAATAAGGGGTTCGACAGGCAGGTTGTTGAAGATGTAGCCGTCGACATAATACACGCTGTCAATCATCACAGGGGCAAACACCCGAGGTACTGATGCCGACGCGCTTACGAACTCGCGCAGGTTGCCCCCCGTCGACACATACACCGGCCGCAGGTGGTTCATGTCGGCCACGCAGCAATGGAAAGGTATCATCAGCGAATCGAAACTGTTGTAAGGGATATACTTTGCCATCATCCCCCTCATGCGTCCATAGTCCGCCAATCCGCCGTCGTTCTTGAAATTTAGGCGGAAGATATTTGTCTTCTTCACCATGCGCTCCTTTTTGATGATACTCACAATCTCGCGTGGCGAATAGCCGGCAGCATAGAACATCCCCACGATAGCACCCATCGAGGTGCCGCTGAGGCGGTCCACCCGGATTCCCGCCTCGTCCAAAGCTTGAAGAAAACCCAGATGGGCATAGCCAAAGGCCGACCCTCCGCACAAAGCCACACCCAGCTGCACACCCTCACCATTCAACACTTTAGTCGCGAGGGGGTAGTTTGATGCCGTGTCTTGTGCCTGTGCAGTCAGTCCTGCCAGTAAAGCAACAATCAGAAGCAATGTATGTTTCATGTCTGTATCAATCGTTAGTTTCAAGATGCAAAGATACACATTTATTCCGACATACTGCGATGTCCTGTTATTTCACCATTGCCGTCGTGGCTCCCTTCAATATCCGTTCGATTAAGGGTTGTCCGTGGCTCAGTTTTCCTTTGCATGTAAGATAACGATCGGACAACGATCGGATAACGATGCTTGATTGAAGGGAGTCAGTCCGTCTCTGGTGCCCTTCATTGGTGAGCAAGTATGCCTTTTGCCAGCCGGGGGAGGAGGAGGCGATGCGGTGCACCTCCAGCCGGAGAGAGTGTTTGCTGTCCGGCCGGGGTGAAGTATTAGCGGATGACTATCTTACGGGCTTTGGTGCCCTCGATGTGCAGCATGTAGATGCCGGCGGCTGGAGCCTGCAGGTGGTGGGAGGCCGAGGCATTGTTGGAGACAGCTAGGCGGCGACCCATGATGTCGTACAGGCAGACTGTCTTGCCCATTGCCCCCTCGACGATGATGTCATGACCCTTGGTGACCACGTTGATGCTGTCCGCCGGGGTGTCGTCGATGCCGAGGGCGTTGTAGAAGAACGCCTGGTATGAGATGTCGTAGCGTACAACGATGGTGCGTTCGGGATTGGTGTTGCCGTCGCTCCAGTTGCGGAATGCATAGCCCGGGAAGGGTCGTGCCACCAGTGTCGCTTCCTCTCCATAGGCATATTCACCGCTGCCATAAGCGGCACCCATGTCGAGGTTGTTGGGTGTGACGGTGACGGTGAACATTTGCGACCCGAAGACTGCGGTGTAGGTGGCGTTGGCAAGCACACGGACAGTACGGGGATTGTCGGTATTGCCGTCGCTCCAGTACTTGAAGGTATTGTAGCTGGCGGGTGTGGCCTGGATGGTAATCTCTTGGCCACCGTAGTAGGTGCCGGAGCCGGAGACGGTACCGCGGGTGTTGTCATTGCTGTTGACAGTGATAGTGTAGCGGGGTTCGGGGTGGAACTGGGCGGTGATGTTGCTGTCGCGTGTGACGGTCAGGATGCGGGGGTTCTGAGTGTTACCGTCGCTCCAGCTCACAAAGTAATGGTGGTTGGCAGGGGTGGCGGTGAGTGTCGCCTCGCTTTCGTAATAGTAGAGACCGGAGCCTGTGACGGAACCCATGAGGGAGTCGTTGCAGTCGACGTTGAGTGCATAGATGTTGGGCAGGAAGGTTGCGGTAAAGGCAGTGTCGGAGGTGACGAGTATGGTGCGGGGATTCTGAGTGACGCTGTCGTTCCATGAAGAGAAATAGAAGCCGTGGTTGGGGATAGCTGTGAGTACAGCCGAAGCGCCGTAGGCTTTGGTACCGGAACCGGTGACAATGCCCCGGCGGTCGATGTTGGCTGTGGCTGAGAGAAGGAACGAGTCGATGTAGAAGTGAGCGGTGAAGAGGGTATCGGAAGTGACGGTAAAAGTGCGGGGGTTATCGGTGTTGCCGTCGTTCCAGTGGCTGAAGTGATTGTGGTCGGCAGGAATAGCAGTAAGGGTGACAATCTCTTGGTAGTTGTAATTGCCTCCACCGGTGACGGTGCCTGATGCGGGCGAGGATGAGAGGGCGGAGACGGAGTATATGTTGGAGGCGAAATAGGCTGTGTAGCCGGTGTTCTCGGTGACGGTGATGGTTCTGGGGTTGTCGGTGTTGCCATCGTTCCATTGTACGAAGTGGTAGCCATAGAAGGGCGTGGCGGAGATGAGTGCGGGGGTGTTGTAGTTGTAGGTACCGCTACCGCTTACCGAACCATAGGCGCCGTTGGAGCTGATGACAGTGATGGTGAAGGTGTCGGCGGTGAAAAGGGCTGTATAGGTGGCGTTGTGTGTCATGGTGATGAGACGTGGATTGGTGGTGTCGCCGTCGTTCCATTGTACGAAGTGGTAGCCGTAGTTGGCTTCGGCTGAGATGGTGACGGTGGAGTTGTGGGTGTAGGTGCCCGAGCCGATGGCAGAGCCCATGGTGGTGTTGTTGCTGAGCACCGTGAGGGTGTATGTGTTGATGGCGAATTGGGCGGTCAAACTGATATTGCCGATGACAGTGAGAGCACGGGGATTGTCGGTGTTGCCGTCGCTCCACTGCACAAAATGATAGCCTGGGAGGGCTGAGGCGGAGAGATTGGCGGTGTTGCCATAGTTGTAGGTGCCGGAGCCATAGGCGTTGCCCATGGTGGTATCGGCGGAGGTGACTTCGACGGTGTAGGTGTTGGGGACAAAGGTTGCAGTGAGGGCAGTGTCGGAAACAATCTGTATAGTGCGGGGATTGGTGGTGACACCGTCGTTCCATTGTACGAAATGGTAGCCGTAGTAGGCGGTGGCACTGAGTTCGACAGGGGTGAGGTAGCTATAGTTGCCACCACCGGTGACGTAGCCCATGGTGTTGTTGCTGCTGGTGGCGGTGAGGGTGTAGATGTTCACGGCAAAGTTGGCGGTGAAGGTGGAGTCTTGCGATACAACCACAGTGCGGGGGTTGGCGGTTACACCATCGTTCCAAAGTGTGAAGTGGTGACCGACAAAGGGTGTGGCAGTGAGGATGGCTTGGCTTTGGTAGTAGTAGTTGCCGCCGCCGGATACGGTACCCATGTCGGGATTGTTGTTGAGGAGAGTAATGGTCGAATAGTTGGAGAGGAAGATGGCGGTGAAGACAGAGTCTTGTGTGGCATTGAGGTAGCGGGGATTCTGTGTGTTGCCGTCGCTCCAGCACTGGAAGTGGTAGTCGCTGAAAGGAGTGGCGGAGATGACAACGATGGAGTTATAGCTATAGAGTCCGGAGCCTGACACGGTGCCGCGCGTAGAGTCGTTGCAAGTGACGGTGATGTAGGAGTTGTCGGAGACAAAGATAGCGGTAAAGGCAGTGTCGGATGTGACCACGAGGGTTCGTGGGTTAGAAGTGTTGCCGTCGTTCCAGTGCAGAAAATGATAGTCGGTGTTTGCGGTGGCTTGTATGATGGCCTCGGTGTTGGTGCATGTGGGCTGTTGGGTTACGGAAGCACTGCCCATGGCGGAGTTGTTGACGTTTACAGTGAGTTGGTAGGGGGTGGTTTCGGTGAGATTGGTGAAGTTGTCCCAGTAGTTGGAGAGGTAGTAGGAGAGCAGTGAACCACAGGGTACGTTGACCTGTGTGGCGGAGGTGGCTGAGCCAAAGGTGTTGGCATAGATTGTGGGCGGTGTGAAGCCCCTCATAGTGATGACGGAGATGGGAGATATATTGGAATAAGCGTTATTGCCGATGGAGATGACGGAGGGGGGAAAGGTCAGCTGTCCTCCGACAAGTGAGCAGCCATAGAATGCCTCTTGTCCAATGGTGGAGATGATTTCGGGCAGCTGGGGATTGACAAGGCGAATGCAGTTGCTGAAGGCTTTGGCTCCGATGGTTTGCAGGCTGTCGCCAAGGAGAGCTGTGGTGAGGCGTATGCAGTTGCTAAAAGCCGAGTCGCCGATGGATGTTGTTGTATTGCCCAAGGTGATTTGGAAGAGACGGTCGCATCCGTAGAATGCTTGTGCGGGAATGGGGGCAGGGGAATAGCCGGTGTTGAGGAAGATGATGCTGTCACAATCGCGGAAGGCAGCAGTGCCGATGGTTTGCAGGCTTGACGGGAATTGCAGTGCAGAACTGATATGTGAGCATCCGCTGAAGGCCTGTTCGCCAATGGAAATGAGCGTGGAAGGTAGCACCAATTGACTTGTGACGGCACTGCAGTTGCTGAAGCTGTGATGACCGATAGTCTGGAGCGACAGAGGGAGTGTGAGACTGCCAAGGGAGGACATGCCGTAGAATGCATAGGCGGGGATGTGGAGGACGCTGTCGCCGAGGATTAGTGTGTTGAGTTGGGAGAAGGGTTGGAAAGCATAGGAGGGTGTGGTGCCGGTGGGTGAGCAGAACGCATTATCGGTGCAGTTCCGGGCATTGTAGAAGAGATAGCTGACGTTGCTACATCCGGAGAAAGCGTGGGTGTCGATGGTGGTAAGGTTGGTTCCTATGTAGATAGAGTCGAGGTTCTGTGCATTATAGAAAGAATAGGAGTGAATGGCCTGCACACTGTCGCCGATGACAAGAGTGTGGAGAGCGGCGGTGGGGAGGGAAGATTGGTGGCCACTGCTGGTCATGTAGCTGCATATTGCATTGATGGGGTTGTACAGGAGGTAGTGTACGCTGTTGCAGCCGGAAAAGACGTTGTAGGAAATTTGGGAGACAGAGGTGCCGATGGCCAGGGTGTCGAGAGCAGAGCAATTGCTGAAAGCCCAGTTGCCGATGATGGTAACGTTGTTGGGGATGGAGATGGAGCGGAGGGAGGTGCAGCCTTCGAAGGCAACGTTGCCGATGATGCTGAGAGAAGTGCCGAGCTGGGCGGTGACAAGGCTGCTGCATCCTTGGAAGGCTCCGACACCTAAGTTGATGACATTATTGGGCACGGAGACGGTGGTAAGTGAACTGCAATGATGGAAAGCCCCGTCGCTGATGGTGGTGACGGAAGAGGGGATGGAGACGGCGGTGAGGCCGGTGCAGGAATGGAATGCGTTGCTACCGATGGAAATGACGTGGTAGTTTGTGGAACCGTGGGTGACGTATTCGGGGATAGTGAGGTTGCCGGTGGGTTTGGTATAACCAGAGTAGTAGTTGTTGTTGGAGAAATGAGGGTAGGTCACCGCGACAGTGGAGTCGGAGAGAGTGTTATAGTAAAGTGTCTGGCCTGAGCTTGCAAGCGCCGAGAAGTCGTAAGCCAGTGCCGTGGGGCAATAGGCTGACAGGGCCAGCAATATGATGATTCGGAAGAAGGATTGCTTTTTCATGATGGGTTGATATTGAAGGTGTGGATGGTATTAATGGGTGACAAACACGAATTGTTCGCCATAGGATGTGCCGACTACGTTGGTGGCATAAGCGCGGTAGTAGTAGGTGGTGCCTGGCGTGAGATTGGAGAGCTGGCTGGTGAAAGTGCCCGAGCCAGAACCATCGGAAGTGTGATTGGACGAGACGGTGGGCATGGGAGTTGTGCTGTAGCAGACCCCTCGCTTCAGTATCGGGAAGTCGCCCATGGCGACGTTCCCTCCAGCCACGGCAGAGTGGTCGGTGATGTCGGTGGCGTTGGTGGTGGTAACTGTGGGGAGACCGTTGAGAGTGACGACATAGGTGGCAGGGCCGTAGGCTATACCGGCAGCATTGCGAGCATAAGCGCGGATATAGTATCTGGTGTTGGGCTGGAGATTGGTAATGCGGTATTGGATAGTGCTGGTTTGGTTGGGTTGTCCATAATGCAGATTCTCAATCGTGGGGTTGGGTGTAGTACTCCAACATAAACCGCATTCAGAAACAGGGGATCCTCCGTCGGCAATGAGTGTACTGGTACACATGGCGGTAGTGGCAGTAATCTGAGAGACAGTGGTGCTGTCGAGGGTCGCCAGACCGTTGAGGGTGGTGATAGTGATTTGCTCGCCATAGCCGATGCCTATATTGTTACGAGCATAGGAACGGACATAGTAGGTTGTGTTAGGGATAAGCGGTAGGACAGCGTCGAACCGGCCGTTGTTGAGGTTTGAGGTGACCTTGTGGTTCTCGGTAGTGGGGTATTGATAGATGTCGTATACAAAACCGCATTCTATTATTGCTGAATTGCCGTTGGAGACGACGGTGGCCTGGCAATGGGCGGAAGTGGCGGTAATCTCATCGGCTTCGTCAGTGATAAGCACTGGTGTAGAGGGGCCTTTGATATTGATGATACCAAGGTCGTATTGCTCCACGCCAAGGGTCATGTTGTCGAGCGGAATTATCTGGCTTTCGTATAGGGAGTCGGGTTGGACGGAGATGTAGTATCCTTTCTTCAGTTGATCAATACTGATGCTGACAGAGAACGAGCCATCGTATTCGGAGTAGACGGTGTTGTCGATGGATGAGCCGTCGGTGGTGACAATTTTGATGCCCTGTATGGGTTGGTGAGTTGCCATGTCCTGGATATAACCATGGCAACGCGTGGTGACATAGATACCCTCCTTCTCGAGGTCCTTGATACACGACTGGAATACCAGGGAGGAGAGCGCTGCTATGAGGAGAATGAGTGTGACTTTGTTGCGCATGACGTTAAAATCTATAGGTTAAACCAATGGTGGGAGAAATAGAGTAGGGGGTGGCAATGGCAGAGGGGGCAAGGGTGATGTCGTAGGATGACTTGGGATGAGCAGAGACTGCCCTGATAATATTGAAGATGTATAGTGCTCCGGCCATACCCCAGGCAACATACGACAGTGTCTGCATGGTTTGGTATTGCTTGCTTGCAGTGGCAAAGTCGGAAACCGACACGTTGGGTGTCCGCATGATGTCGAGCTGGTTTTGAGCTACACGGTAGCTGAGAATGCCTCCGCCAACAAGCAAGACTTCGCCTCCCATGGTGAGGAGACCTTCACTGGTATAGCCTTTGCTTATCTGCCCCCAACCGGGAAGGACGGTGGACTTGGCGAGGGATACCAATGTCTCGGAGGTTGAGGTGAGTCCCAGACGTTCCCATACGGGTTCGACATTGCTCATGGCTGCCACCTGGCAGAGGACGTATACCCACCACTTGCCACTGGCTAGTTGGGTGGAGTATACTCCTACCCGGTTGACGGGGATGGACTGTTGCTTGGAGATTGTCTTGTAGTCGACACCGTTGATGAGGTCGTTGTTCACTTTTCGGGCATCGAATGGCTGTCCTAAACGGTTGGCAGTGCTTTGGAACACGCGTACCATGGCTTGGGCCAAAGCAATCTCGATGGTGGTACCTTCGCCCGATTCCCTGACGTAGATGTAGGTGTCGTTGCCAGGTTTTGGCAACTCTCTCATCCAGGCAGGCTCTCGCTTGGCTTCGCAGTTCAACGTAGCTACCAAGCATATAAGAAACAATATGTAATGTGTAGTTTTCATCTGTGGGAGTGGATAAATGATTAGTTTTCTTTCACAAGGTGGTTCTCAGATTCCAGACGGTATTTTCTTCCGCAGGAGCATTGGAGTGAGTTGGGTAGACGTTGACCACATTCGCAAACCCAGCCGATACGTCGAGCAGGGACGCCGGCCATAAGGGCATAGTCGGGTACGTCGTGTGTGACTACTGCCCCGGCAGCAATCAGCGCACTGCGACCGACATCGTGGCCACAGACAATCGTGCAGTTGGCACCGAGCGACGCCCCCTCTTTGACGGTTGTTTTGTCGTAGATGCCATGCACAGGGAAGTGGGCGCGAGGTGTTGTAACGTTGGTGAAGACGCAGCTTGGTCCGCAGAAGACATTATCCTCGATGGTTACACCTTCGTAGACAGATACGTTGTTCTGTATGCGTACTCCATTGCCGATATGGACATTGTTGCCGATGTTGACGTTCTGACCCATTGAACAGTGTGTGCCGATACGTGCACCTTTCTGGATATGGCAGAAATGCCACACCTTGGTATCTTCGCCTATGATAACGTCGTCATCGACGTAACTACTTTCGTGTATAAATGCCTCGCTCATTATTGTTTGTGCTATTGTTAGGTTCTGATTGGAATACTATTTATTATCTGTTTCAAGAGTCCCTAACCTTGACAGGCAGACTGATAGACTGTCAGTCCAGTAGGGTACTATCAGGTTGAATGTCTGTTTGAATTTGGACTTATCCAGAACGGAATAACTTGGGCGCTTCACCGGACTGGGGAATTCACTGCTATGGCACGGACGAATATCGCAGTTGGTATGATGGGCTTGCCGTGCAATCTCTTTGGCAAAGTCGTACCAACTGCATACGCCTTCGTTGCTATAGTGGTATAGCCCTTCATTGCCTTTGTCCAACCCTTTTTCGACGATGGTACAGATGGCTTCGGCCAAATCACCGGCATAGGTGGGTGTTCCGACTTGATCGAACACTACGTTGATGCTTGGTTTGGAGGAAGTGAGGTTGAGCATTGTTTTGCAGAAATTCTTCCCGACTTCACTGTATAGCCATGAAGTTCGGATGATGATGTGCCTGCATTTTGACGCGATGATGCTCTGTTCTCCCGCCAATTTTGTGCGGCCGTATGCTCCCGTAGGGTTAGCAGGTTCATCTTCGTTGCATGGAGTGTTATTCTTGTTTCCGCCAAAGACGTAATCGGTTGATATATGGATTAGCAGACCTCCATTTTTTGTCATGATGGATGCCATGTTTTCTACGGCGGCATGGTTCAGAATGTCGGCTGTTTCCTCATCGGTCTCGGCTTGGTCCACGTTGACATAGGCGGCACAATTGATGATGCAGTCTATCCGGTGGTCTTGAACAAACTGGTGTACGTCAGCATATCGGGTAATATCTAACTCGTCGACATCAGTATAAAAGTAGTTGTGGCGAGATTGTTTGCTACAACGACGTATATGGCTTCCTAACTGCCCGTTTGAACCTGTTACAAGAATGTTCACGATATTGCTTTCAGACAAATGGAGTTATATAATCTTTCAAGAAAGGATGGTGTTTGTCCTTTTCGGACAGAAGTATCTTCTCAGTGGGTATGCCCCAATCGATATTAAGATCAGGGTCATCCCATGCGATAGCACCCTCACTCTGTGGAGTGTAGAATTCGTCACACTTGTATTGGAAGATGGCCTCTTCACTGAGAACGGAGAATCCATGAGCGAAGCCCTTCCCCATGAAGAACTGGAGATGATTTTCTTGCGACAGCTCTACGGAAACATGTTGGCCGTAAGTAGGAGAACCTTTTCGGATATCAACGGCTACATCGCGTACCTTCCCTTTTACTACACGTACCAATTTGCTTTGTGCGTAGGGGGGGCACTGAAAATGTAAGCCACGAAGGACACCATAATGTGACAACGATTCGTTGTCTTGGACAAAACGGATATTCAGACCCGTTTGTTCGGCAAAGTCGCGAGCATTGAAACTCTCGAAGAAATATCCCCTCGCGTCGCCGAAAACACGTGGTTGGATGATAAAAACACCGTCAATATTTGTTCTGATGATTTCCATTATTGAATGAGGTCACTCTTTTATGAGGTTCAGTAGGTATTGCCCGTATTGGTTCTTGCTCATGGGCATAGCTATTCGGCGAAGATCGTCGGCTGTAATCCATCCTTTCTCATAAGCGATGCTTTCGAGACAAGCCACTTTCAGACCCTGACGTTTTTCTATCACTTCGATAAAGGTGGAGGCTTCGGCCAAGGAATCGTGTGTACCGGTATCAAGCCATGCAAATCCGCGACCGAGTAATTGTACTTTGAGTTGCCCGTCATTCAGGAACTGCTGGTTGACAGAGGTTATCTCTAATTCTCCTCTGGCAGATGGTTTGATGCCCTTTGCTACGGACACAACCTTGTTAGGGTAAAAATAGAGTCCTACCACAGCATAATTGGATTTTGGCTGTTTAGGTTTCTCCTCGATGGAAAGGACATTGCCGTTGCTGTCAAATTCTGCAACTCCGTATCGTTCCGGGTCGGCTACCCAGTATCCGAATACCGTGGCTTTATTGTCCTGTTCGGCGGCAGCCACAGCGTCGCGCAGTAGTTTGCCAAAACCGTTGCCTTGAAAGATATTATCGCCCAGTACCAGACAAACAGAGTCGTTGCCGATGAACTCTTCGCCAATCAGAAATGCCTGTGCTAATCCATCGGGGGAGGGTTGCTCGGCATAGCTGAAATGTACGCCATAATCCGAGCCGTCACCTAAAAGCCTTTGAAAACCAGGCAGGTCGTATGGAGTGGAAATGATTAGGATATCACGGATTCCGGCAAGCATAAGAGCAGAGATGGGGTAGTAGACCATCGGTTTGTCGTAGATGGGGAGAAGCTGTTTGCTTACTCCCTTAGTAATGGGATACAGGCGGGTACCAGACCCGCCTGCTAAAACTATTCCCTTCATATAATCTCGTTATTTATATGAAACATCTTTGGTTAAGAGTCCTTTTTCTTTTTGTCGCCACTCTCACCTTCGCCATAGCCGTAGCCGTAACCATAGCCATAGCCGTAACCATAGCCATAGCCGTAACCATAGCCGTAGCCGTAACCATAGCCGTAGCCATAACCATAGCCGCCATAACGACGCTTGATAATGGGAACGTCGGTCATGATGATGGCCATGTTCTTGAATTTGTTCTTGTCATTCAGTTCCTGGATGAACGGGAACGAACTCTTGTTCAGGTAGCCGACACGCATAATATATGTGGTGAGATCTGCGCAATGGTTGATGATGGATGCGTCGGCAACAATCTGTGCAGGAGTGGAGTCAAGGATGATGTAGTCATAATTGTTTCTCAAGTAGGCTACGAGGTTCTCCATCTTGTTGTCGAGAAGCAGCTGAGTGGCATTGGGCGGAGTCTTTTCACATACAATATAGTCAAGGCAGGGTGAGGTTTCACTATGCATGATAATCTTTGTAAAATCATCCTCTTTACCCAGCATATAATGTATTAAGCCAATGCGGTTGTGACGGTCAATTGTCTTGGAAAGGCTGCGTTTACGGAGGTCGCAGTCAACAAGGATAGTCTTTTTGCCGAGATAAGCCAGAGACAGCGCCAGGTTCAAAGCAACAAACGATTTACCTTCACCAGGTATTGTGGATACGGTCTGAATGACTTTCTGGTTATCCTTCAAGAAGAATGGGATATTTGAGTGTAGTATTCGGAATGCTTCCGTTACAACGTCTGTACCATTGGCGGTAACAATAATTTCGTCGTTGGCACGGCCTTCGGGTTTCTGCGGTATCTCGCCAAGGATTGGAATGGTCATGGCTTTCTCAATATCCATCTTGGATCTCAATTTGATATTGAAGAAGCTGATGAAGAACATGACCAGGGCGGGAATTGCAACACCGCAAATCAGACCCACAAGGATATGCATCGACAGGTGGGGTCCTAAGTTGGAACGAACGGCAGGTTCAACAACCTTTGCGTTGGCCACTGTGATGGCAAGATTCATGGCATTCTCCTCACGTTTGCTTAACAGGTAGAGGAAAAGTTCCTCCTTAATTTTCTGTTGACGTGAAACCTCTTCGACAGCCTTGGTTTGGGTCGGCATAGCGTAAATCTGACCTTGAACGCGGGACTCTTGGGTACGTGCACTGCGGAGTTTAATGTTTACAGTGTTGATTAAGTTGTCGATGGCAGCCAAGATAGCATTTCTGTTCGACTCCATCAGTCGCATAGTCTCCTTAACCTGTGGATTATTTGGACCGGCAGTTTTCATCATTTTTTTATACTGAAGCAATTGCGAGTTGTACTGGCTAATCATGCTCTGTACACCAGCATTTGCAATGCCCACATTGCCGGGGAGAAGTTCCTCACGATTGGCAGGGTCTGTCATGTAAGACTTGATGGAGTTGATAAGATTCAACTCTGTCTCCAAATCCATGACTTCGTCGGAATAACGAGTACCAGTTTGTTGTAACATACCGGAAGCACTCGACAGGTCGGCAAGACGTGAACTCTTTTTTAGCTGTTCAACCTGTGAATCGACATCTTGAAGTTCGCCAGAAATCAGTGAAATACGCTCGGAAACAAACTGCTCTGTTTTTTCAGCGATTAAAGTCTTGTCATTGATACCGTCTTCATTGTATATATCGACCCAGGTATTAGTGACCTCTCTAGCCCTTTGTTCGTTGTTGTCACTATAAACCAAAGCCAAAATGGAGGCATTCTTATTAATTTTACTTACTGATAAATGACGTACCAATTTATATGCCATGGATCGTGCCGGACATATCTCCAAAACATAGGTTACTTTGTAGTCCTTATTGGAGAAATATAGTGTTTTGTCGATAGAAAAGGATACATACTTATTTGCAGATACAGGATCGGTATAATATGCGGTTCCCTTCTTCTTAGCAGCTCCCCCAGTTACACTTTTAATAACATAATTATACCGGCTCATGTCAATAGGTGTCACTTCCACCAATATACTTGCTTCGGTGAGGTCGGTATTATGAGTGTAAGCCTTCATTTCAAGCGGACGGTCTTTATAATACGAAATCTTGGTAAAGAGTCCTTTCCTGTCACACATGTTGTTCAGATTCAAACGAGTGACAACATTCTGTGCTAATGGGGAAGACTTTATGATATATATTTCGTTATCTAAAGAATGTGAACCGAAGTCCTCGCCAGCATTGCTGAGGATGGCATCCATATTTCTATAACCATTCCTCTTTTCTGCCTGTTCGCGCAACATGATGGTTGACCTATATTCAAATTCTTTAGGCTTGGTTTTGAAGATGACACCGGCAATTACCAAACAGATGAATATCGATAAGGCAAACCAGTACCAGTTGTTAATTGCAATAAATACTATATCTCTTATAGAGATAGTGCTTTCCGAATCCTGTTGGCTGTTCGTTTGTGGATTAGGTGCAATTTGTGTTTGCTGCAGATTCTCCATGATTATTGTATTTTGATTTTGTTACATGATAATGTAATAGGCAATCGGTTTATTTCAGATAACGTTGTGAAAGGATGTAATAGTAGAATGCTGATGTAAGGACAGATAGGATGGATATTCCACTAGAGATGTATGTCATAATCATAGGATCTCTGTCGGCATTTCTTTTCTTGCGCATATTGGGCTCAACGTAGATTACATCGTTCTGGTGCAGATAGTAATAGGGGGAATCGAAGACTGTTTGTGAAGAGAGGTCAATCTCGCCAATGGTGCGAAGACCGTTTTCTTCACGGATAATGGTTACGTTATGGCGCTGTCCGTAAATGGTGAGATCCCCCACCATACTCAGTGCCTCGAAGATTGTCAAGCGTTCACCCGAAACGACTAATTGTCCTGGACGAACTACATCCCCTAACACACAAACTTTGAAATTCATCAGTTTAACAGTGACAATGGGATCTGTTATATGCCCCTCGCTGATAAGTTTGCTCTCGATGAGTGCAGCCAATTCGTTGTGAGTCAGCCCGACTACATGGAGTTTCCCCAAGAATGGGAAAATGATGTCGCCGTCATGGTTTACAAGATAGCCGGAGACGCCAGAACTACCAGGATTCATCACATGTCCTTGTGAGATGATAATCTTGTTTGTCTCTTGGTTGAACTGGATTGTTGACTCGGGAGTTTCGCTTTCGACATAGATGCCCAAAAGGTCATTTGCCTGAATACCTCCCGAAAACTGGCCTTTCAAGGCAAAAGCTGAATCGCGTTTTGCATCATGGATATAGGCTATCTCAGCTGACGGGCCGCAGGAGACGAATAACCATGAGAACAATACTGCTCCTAATAATAATTTTATTATTTTCATATAATGTACTATTTATTTCTTTCTTCTCAATATCAATATTTTAAAAACCTGTTTTTGCAAAACAGATTTCTCACTTGTTTTGCAAAGATACGTTTTTTTTTGTGTCTAACTACTTTTTTTTAAAAAAAAGTGATTAAAAACAGGGAATGGGGCAAGACAAAATTATCTATCAAAAGAAGATGATGACGTGGCCGGAAAGGCTAGAACCATTTCCCGACCGAAGTGTTTTCGATTAATACAGACTCAACAATGATGTATTTGTTAAGAATGATTGAACTTGGTGAGACGAAGGTTTGAGTGGATTGTGTTCTTGAGGGCTACTCAATCGTAATATAGACCAGGCGCTATGGCAAAACAAAACTGTTCAGAGCTGTGGCTTTTTTTCAAGGAAACAAAAAATAGTTGTATCTTTGCAATTCAAACTTTGAAGTAATATGCAAGCATTTATTCCCGCGGCAGGGTTGGGAACCCGTCTCTTGCCCCTTACCGAACAACGTCCCAAAGCTCTAGTTGAAGTTGGAGGTGTACCTTTGCTAAAGATTGCTATAGACAATCTGGTTCGGCAAGGGGTGACAAGGATAGTCGTCAATGTACATCATTTTGCAGACATGGTAGTCGGCTATCTGCAGAGCAATAATTGGGGCGTGGAGGTGTTAGTATCCAGTGAGAAAGATAAACTGCTTGATACTGGTGGCGGTTTGAAGAAGGCTGCACCTTTGTTTAAAAGAGACGAACCCATCCTTATACACAACGTGGACATATTGTCGCGCATCAACTTTCGTGACTTGGTTGTGTCGCATCAGCAGAATGGAAATTTTGTCACGCTTGCGGTAGCGGTAAGAGACACCTCGCGTTATCTTTTGTTCTCCGACAATGGATTGCTTACTGGGTGGATGAACCGGTCGACGGGGGAGACCAAGTGGGTGGATGAACCAGTTGAAGGGTATAAGGCACTTGCGTTCAGTGGAGTCGCATTACTTGACCCTGGTGTTCTGGATATGCTTCCACAGTGTGAAAATCCATATCCTATTGTTCCCGCTTATCTTGATATTGCCAAAGAGCATAGAATCAGTTATTTCCTTCACAGTCCTTCAGATTGGATGGACGTTGGGACACCTCAGTCATTAATCAGAGCACAGTCATGGTTCCATTTCTCGCAGAAATAGCCGATAGGATACGTTCCGAGCATCCTGACAATTTGGACAAGGTCACTGTGGTTTTCAACAACCGGAGATCTGGTATATTTATGCGCCACAGGCTTGTGAATGAACAGACAAGTCCATTCTTTCTGCCCCGAATTGTTGGCATGGACACACTGATAAACGAATGGGCGGAGATGGAAATTGTGCCAAAAGAGCTGCTCCTATTCGAGTTGTATGATATTTATTGCCAACAGTGCGATGAGGATGTTGGATACCGTAGTTTTGAAGAATTTATGTCGCTTGGTGATATGATGCTTGCCGATTTCTCGGAGGTGGATTTGTATTGTGTGGATGCTTCAGGACTGTTCTCTAATCTTCATGATTTGAAAGCGATAGGCGAGTGGAATATCGAGACGGGGCAATTGTCTGCTTTTCAGAAACGCTACCTTCATTTCTATAAGTCGTTGTACCGACTATACTCATCACTTCGGGATTGCTTGTTGTCTCGACATATGGCTTATACCGGCATGGCATATCGGTATGTAGCAGAGCATCTAGAAGAGATACTCCCTCGGTTCGGAAACCATTTCTTTTATTTCGTTGGTTTCAATGCACTCTCAACCAGCGAGGAGATGATTATCCGGAAATGTGTGGCGGCTGGAATTGGGACTCTTTGTACCGATGGGGACCCATATTATGTTGAAGATGAACGGCAGGAAGCTGGCTACTTCTTGCGTAAGCACAGGGTCAATTTCCCAGGCTTAGGGGGATTTGGTAATCACTTCTCGTCGGGCAACAAGTTCATTGACATAGTCAGCTGTCCAGAGAATGTCTTGCAATGTAAATATGCTGGCAGTATTCTCCAAAAGATAGCACGCAGCACTCAAGGGGCAGGTCTTGATGACACAGCCATCGTTTTGGGAGACGAAACCCTCCTCTTGCCCATGCTGAACGCCCTCCCCGACGAAGTGAGAACCGTGAATGTCACAATGGGCCTTCCTGTAACTGACACTGGTGTCCACGCGCTTGTCTTGAAACTCTTCTCCCTTTATATCCGTCATCGTGGAGATTTGTTCTACCACCAAGATATTCTAGAGGTCCTTTCCGACGGTCTTATGGTTAAACTTCTTGGACTATGCGGGTTGCATTCGAAACTCAACCGTCTTTTGTATGAAGAGCATGTTGTCTATGCCGACTTTTCTACATTGTCCGAACTATTCCGGGGCATTCAGGTCGAATTGAAGCCTGTCGCCTTCCTTTTTGAAACAGCCACCCCTACGCCAAGTGCCTTCCTGTCGCATCTTCAGCAGTTGATGCAAATGCTATATTCATCTGAGTTTGTGACTTCAAATCTGAAAGAAAAAGAAGCCATCGCTGTTGTCTCGGAGGTCGTTGATCAGCTCCTGCAAATACAGGAGCGGTACCAATTTATAGAGACCTTGGGTGTGCTACAAAAAGTCTACATTCGTATTGCCCGTAAGCGCTCAATCGCTTTCTATGGTCAACCCCTAGGTGGCCTCCAGCTTTTGGGCGTGCTCGAAACGCGAAACCTTGACTTCAAAAATCTTGTCATCCTTTCGGCAAACGAAGGGACTTTGCCTGCGGCAAGAGATTTCAACTCATTGATTCCATATAATCTGAAGGTCGCCTTTGGCTTGCCAACTTTCCATGAGAAAGATGCTGTCTATGCATATAACTTCTACCGTCTGCTACAGCGGGCGGAGAATATTCATATCCTTTATAGTACTGAGTCGGACATGATGGGCAAGGGGGAACCCAGCCGCTTTATCCAGCAGGTGAAGAGGGAACTTGCGCCCAGATATCCTGCCAATATTACCTTTAGCGAAAGTGCCGTCGCGGCCTCCAATGCATCACCTTCCGAATCAGGATCTCTGCATGCCGAAAAAAGTAATGCTGTACTCGAACGGATTAAGGTACTGACACAGCGTGGTCTTTCACCCTCGTTGCTGAATAAGTACAGGGTATGTCCGTTGAAGTTCTATTATGAGAACATCCTACAGGTCGAGGAGATGGAGCAAGTGAATGCAGACCTTGAACAAAACGAGGTGGGCAGTTGCATTCATGCAGTATTGGAACATATTTATTCTCTTGACACAGACCGTCACATAAAGGTAGAAACCCTTCAGCAGGCTTTGAATGAGATAGACTCGATTATTGACCAGGCACTCTCCAGCCAGTTCCATCACGGGCGCATTCATTCTGGCAGGAACCACTTCCTTAAGTCCGTGGCGCGTATGCAGGTGACAGGGTTCCTCAAGTCGGAGATAGAATACCTCCGTTCAGTTGGCAACATAGAGATTTTGGGTTTGGAGCAACCGTTGAGGCATGAAATCCCAGTGAGGGTAGGAGAATCCACATCTGTTGTCGCCATTGCAGGTATCGCCGACCGCATTGACTTGACCGGCGGTGTGGTGAGAGTGATAGATTATAAATCTGGCAAAGTCGAGGAACGCGAACTCCATGTTGCCGATGCCGAGCCGGACTGGTCCAAAGTCTCCGACAAATGGTTTCAGCTAATGACCTACGAATGGCTTTACTACCACACCTGTCAAGGCGGTCAACCTCATGTGTCGGGGATTTTTCCTCTGCGGCATCTCCATTCTCAGCTGCTTACTGCCTCGTGGGAGGGATCCGACGTAATTACGCCAGGCCATCTTGCGAACTTCGAAGAAATGCTGAAGCAGATTGTTTCCGAACTCCTCGATCCCTCAGTCCCCTTCCTTCCCAATCCTGGCTGTAGGCTGTGTCAGTATTGTCCCTTTTCTGAAATTTGCAAACTGTGAAAAAATAATCGCCCAATCAAAAAATATTTGTATCTTTGCAGATTGATGAACATGATTCCTTTTAGGCTTCGATGTTCCTAAAGGAGTAATGCACATATTGTTACGAAATATAAAATATATATATACCAATGAGAAAATCACTATTAACGCTCCTCATGGCCACTGTTGTCCTGCTGACGGGATGCAGCGGATTGTCCAAAATGAAGTCTAATAGCAAAAAAATTCGTTATCAGGCCAATCCCGACCCCGTAGAGGTTCGTGACGACAAGGTGGTGGTTAATTTTACCGCATCGGTCCCTGCCAAGTACTTTGACAAGGGCG
Source organism: Bacteroidales bacterium (assembly GCA_017550405.1). Classification (GTDB taxonomy): domain Bacteria; phylum Bacteroidota; class Bacteroidia; order Bacteroidales; family P3; genus Colimorpha. The sequence continues at coordinate 24,636 of JAFZPH010000001.1, read as the reverse complement.
TCGCATTATTCATTCAGCCCGTGTTTACATGGGAAGGTGGTTCAACGCCCCTTGACCCCATCACGGTGAAAGGCGAGTCCGTTTCTGGCCCCGGCACCACTATCAACTACACCACTGGCGGCCGTTTCACCTATAACGATGCCCTCGATTATAAACCGGGCATGGAGACAGGTAAGGTCACCCTCGCTCCCGTCGGCTACAAAACGTCCTCCGTCGACGACGAGGCACTCTTTGCCGACCAGATTGTGCAGCAGCACAGGGGTGTCGTTTTCCCCACGGTGCTTATCTCCGATGGCGTTAACATCACCTCCGAATGGATCGACATCCGTGGCAACATCTCCATAGCTCCGCTCAACTACAACAAAAAACAAGGTGTTGTCGAAACAGCCGACATCTATTTCCCCAACGGTACCTCTATTTTGGATTGGGGATGTGAGATGAATGTGCGTTTCAATGCCCAGTACACTGTCAACGATCTCAAGCGTGTTATGCTTGAAAACGGTCTGCCTAAGCAGATTACCATCACTGGCTGGGCTTCCCCCGAAGGTGAGGAAACCGCAAATGTGGGTGTCTCCAAGAATCGTGCCGACGTAGCCACCGCCGAGTTGCGTCGTGTGCTCGACGATGTCCTTACCACCATGGCCCGCCGTGCGAAGGTCAAACCCCAAGACCTTGAGTATTACAAGCACAACCAGCTTAAAAAGATGGTCATCACCACCCGTGCCGCTGGTGAGGACTGGGTACACTTTGTCGTCATGGTTGAAGAGAGCGGTATCCAAGACCGTCACGCCATCGTCAACGTAGTTGAAACCCAGCAGAACCTTGTCAAGCGCGAGCAGATGATACGTAACTATGCCGAGACCTATCCCCAGCTCGAGCGTGAAATATTCCCCAGCCTGCGCCGCGCGCAGATTGCCCTCTACTACTCCGAGGCTCGTCTCACTGATGTTGAACTGGCAAAACAGGCCACTCTCAATCCCTCCAAACTCTCTTTCGACGAACTCATGTACGCTGCCTATATCAATTATAATTTCGACACCAAACTGAAATATTACAAGTGGGCCACCGAGAACCACAGTGCCGAATGGGGCGCTTGGAACAATGCCGGTGCTATTGCTTTCTACCTTGGCGACTTCGGTGAAGCCGAGCGATTCCTCAAGGTAGCCCGCGACCTCAACCCTCACAACCCCGACGTACTTAACAACACAGGTCTCCTTTGCCTTGCACAGAAAGACTACACTCTGGCCAAATACTATTTCGAGGAAGCCCAGCGTCAGGGCAGCTCCGATGCCGAGGCCAACATCCCCCTCCTCAATCTCAAGCGCGGCAACTACGAGGAAGCACAGAAACTTCTCAAAGGCACATCGTGCAACTACAATCTGGCCTTTGCCCAGCTGATGAACGACGAAACTGAAAACTGCATCCGTACCCTCAACTGCTGCCTTGACCAGTCCGCTGAAGTCTATTATCTCCGTGCAGTGGCCTATGCCCGCCTTGGCGACCGCGAAAACTGTCTCAAGAACCTCCAAGGCTCCGTTGACCAGGAGTATGACTACAAACGCAAAGCCGCTGTCGACACCGAATTCAAAGCCTACTGGAACGACCCCGACTTCAAACTGGTAATTAAACTCTACTGATTTTTGGACGTAATAATGATTCATGATAGATGTAGGAATAACTCGTTTTATTCCTACATTCTTTTTTAAAATCTCACCTATGAATATCTTCACATCCCTGAAACGGCAAATCCCCAACCTCATCACCCTTGGCAACCTCACCTGTGGAGTGGTGGCCTGCTACATGGCCTCACAAGGGCTCCTTTGGCAAGCTGCAGTCTACATCATTGCCGGCATCTTCCTTGATTTCTTCGACGGTCTTGCAGCCCGCCTTCTCGGTGTGGCATCGCCCATAGGCAAAGAACTCGACTCGCTGGCCGACGTGGTCACTTCTGGTGTAGCTCCCGCACTCATCCTGTTCAAGACTATCCCCGTGGATCCCACTTGGCTGTATGTCCTCAGCCTTGCGGCATTTCTTATGCCAGCCTTTGCCGCTTATCGTCTTGCAAAGTTCAATCTCGACACTCGCCAAAGCCACAGCTTCCTCGGACTTCCTGCACCCTCCAACGCACTCATTTGGGTGGGACTAGCTTTACTTTCCAACAACTCGACTTACCCTCCATCTCCTCTGCTCGAAAATTATTTCTATGTTGCACTCATCGTCCTTTCTCTTATCACCGACATCCTAATGGTCAGCGAACTCCCCATGTTCTCGCTCAAATTCAACTTCAAAGACCTCTCCTGGAAAACCAATCGCGTCCAATACATCTTCCTGTTCGGCTGTGTCATCATCATCGCCCTCACCCGCCAGTGGTATGTTATTTCGCTCCTCATCCTGTGGTACATCCTTCTCTCACTCCTTACCCAACGCAAGCACCAAACAGATGAACAATAATCCTCAATCCATTGCCATAGCCGATTTCGACTATCCCTTGCCCGACGACCGTATCGCCAAGTTCCCGCTCGAACGCCGCGACCAGTCCAAACTACTTGTCTACCGAGGTGGCAGTATCTTGGAGAGCCGTTTCGACCATGTCCCCGACCTCCTTCCTCCCGATACTCTGTTGATATTCAACAATACCAAGGTTATCCATGCGCGTCTTTTCTTCCGCAAGCCTACTGGTTCGACTATCGAAGTCTTCTGTCTCGAACCCTTTCAGATGCCCGTCGCTCTGTCATTCGAACAACGGGGACACTGCACTTGGACCTGCTTCATCGGCAATAACAAGAAGTGGAAGGAGGGCTCCCTGTCCCGTCAACTCGATATCCATGGGCAGACCGTTACTCTTACCGCCACCCGCCGTCAAGCTGTCGGCAATGCATGGATAGTAGATTTCGACTGGGACGGAGATCTTAGTTTTGCTGAACTCATCGATCAAGCCGGTGTCATCCCACTGCCACCATATCTGCACCGTGAGGCTGTAAGCAGCGACAACGAACGCTACCAAACAGTCTATGCCCTGCATCAAGGTTCAGTCGCTGCACCGACCGCAGGGCTTCATTTCTCGCCTGAAGTCTTCGAGGCACTCCGCCTCAAAGGCATCGCCACCGACTTTATCACGCTTCATGTTGGTGCTGGAACATTCAAACCTGTCAACACCCCTACGATAGGTGAACACGAGATGCACGTTGAGAAAATTGAGATATCCCGCTCCAACATTGAGTGCATCCTTAACCATCTCGGCCATACCATTATCCCAGTTGGAACCACTACGGTAAGAACCATAGAATCAGTATATTGGTTTGGTGTGAAGCTGAATTCCAACTCCAAGTTGGATGCCATGCATGTCATGCAATGGGATCCATACGAGCTAGAGTCGCTGAATGTCAGCACCGAACAAGCTTATCGTAATGTACTTCATTGGATGGATGACCATGGAATCGAGCAGCTTGAAGGCGACACTCAGTTGATGATTGCCCCAGGCTATAGATATCATGTTATCAGTGGTTTGATAACGAATTTTCACCAGCCCAAAAGTACGCTCTTGCTGCTTGTATCCGCTCTCGTCGGTGATGCGTGGAAGGAATGCTACCGCTATGCACTCGACCACCAGTTCCGCTTCCTCAGCTATGGCGACAGTTGTCTCTTCCTGCCCTGACCCCCATGTCTAGACACCTTTCTGGCCCGTTCAGTGAGCTCCTTCACATCATTTTCCCATCCATGTGCTGTCATTGTGGAGATGTTCTTGTTGGCGACGAACGCGACCTTTGCACTTCATGTATGTCCCGCATGCCTTGGGCACGTCTCGCTGCAGTGCCTGACAACGATGTCGAACAGCGCCTTGCTGGGCGCGTACCCTGCCAGTCTGCGGCTGCCCTTCTCCTTTTTCGGCGTGGCAATGTAGCCCAGACTGTGGTACACCAAATCAAATATGCCGACAATCTGCGTTTGGCCAAACAATTTGGCAGGCTGTTGGGCGAAGAGCTCCTCGACTCAGGCCGTTTCGATGAGGTCGACTGCATAGTCCCCGTGCCCCTCCATCCTCTACGCAAACTCAAACGCGGTTACAACCAGAGCGAGCTGCTTTGCCGTGCCATTTCCTCCGTGCTGAACAAGCCCGTAGTTGTCAACAACCTGATACGAAAACGCTATACCGATAGTCAGACCCACAAGAACCGTATGGACCGAATGGACAACATGGCCGACGTGTTCGCTGTGCGTCATCCTGAACGGTTCGAAAACAAGCATCTGCTACTTGTCGACGACATCATCACCACCGGAGCCACCACTGAAAGTTGCTACGCCGCTTTGCGCAATATTCCCGGCCTGCGCATCAGTGTTGCGTCGTTGGCCGTTGCATTTGCTTGATAGTATTGTTATCTTCACGCTCCCTTCCTCACTTTGTCCACCTCCGTGGTAATGACAAGGATTGGGTATATTACAAATTGCGCAACATGGGTGGAGGATTGAAATGGAGGGTGCTAAGGATGCCGATTGTGGCAGTATAGGTGAAAAAAATTTTGCTGTTTCCACTTTTTTTACTACTTTAGTATTTTCTTTCGGAACGGCATTGTCGTTGCATTTTGTTATATAATAGATATTTAATACATATAGAAACAGATGAAATACAATCGTGTCCTTTTAAAATTGAGCGGTGAATCGCTCATGGGAGACCAGAGTTATGGTATCTCGCCCGCAATGTTGGAACAGTATGCCAACGATATTAAACAAGTGGTCGACAAGGGTGTCGAGGTGGCTATTGTGATTGGCGGAGGGAATATCTTCCGCGGTCTCAGCGGGGCATCCAAAGGGATGGACCGCGTACAAGGGGACTACATGGGTATGCTGGCCACGCTGATTAACAGCATGGCACTGCAGGCCGAATTGGAGAAACAGGGTATGAAGACCGAGCTGTTGGGCGGACTGGCTATTGAGCCGATTTGCAAAGAGATGTCTCGCCGCAGGGCTATCGAGGCCATGCAGGAGGGACGTGTGGTTGTTATAGGTGGTGGCACAGGCAACCCATTCTTCACTACCGATACGGCTTCGACGCTCCGTGCCATAGAGATAAAGGCCGATGTGATACTGAAAGGTACGCGCGTGGATGGTGTCTACACCGCCGATCCCGAGAAAGACCCCACCGCGACAAAGTATCCGACTCTTACATTCCAAGAGGCGTTGGGCAAGAAACTGAAAATTATGGACCTCACTGCCTTTGCATTGTGCGAGGAGAATAATTTGCCAATTTATGTTTTCGACATGAACAAGCCGGGCAATTTGCTCAAGGTTGTGACGGGCGAACCTATAGGCACCGAGGTGACCAAGGGTTGACACCAACTTATCTGTTGAATAATAGTAACAATAAAAAATACATAGTATGAACGACTTATCGAAAGCCTGTATCGACGAGGCAAAAAACAGCATGCAGTCCGCCATCCATTTTCTTGAGAAGGAACTTGAGAAAATCCGTGCAGGAAAGGCCAACCCCGGCATGCTCGATGGTGTGAAGATTGATTACTACGGCACACCCACCGAGATTAGCCAGGCGGCCAACATTAACACCCCCGACCCCCGTACCATCATCATCCAGCCATGGGAGAAAAACATTGTGGGTGCCATCAATAAGGCCATTCTCGATGCCAATCTGGGATTCACTCCCCGTCATGAGGGCGACATTCTGCGTATCATTATCCCACCGTTGACGGAAGAGCGCCGCAAGGAGCTGTCGAAGGCCGCCAAAGTAGAGGTGGAAAATAGCAAGGTGAACATCCGCAACGCCCGCCGCAATGTGATGGACAAGGTGAAGAAACTGAAGGACAAATCAGTGCCGGAGGATGAAGTGAAGCAGGTGGAAAAGGAAATACAGGATATCACCGACAAGTTCATTGGCGAGTGCGACAAGATATTTGCCGCCAAAGAAAAAGAGATAATGACTGTGTAGGCGGTCACGCTAAGCCTGTACTCATCGTAGGCAATGGATTTACGATTATTCGATTCTTTGGAATCGACGAATAAGTATTGCGAACTCCTCGATCTTTCCACGGTCGGGGAGTTTACTGTCGTTTGTGCTATGGAGCAGACGGCCGGTATCGGCCAACGCGGCAATGTGTGGCATTCGGCTCCGGGCAAAAACCTTACTTTCAGTTTGGTGCTGAAACCGTGCTTCCTGCCTTTCGAAAAGCAGTATATGCTGACCAAGGCAGTGTCGCTGGGAGTTGCTGATTGCTTGCTTTCATTGCTGCCGGATGGGCAGGCGGTGAGCATCAAATGGCCGAACGATATTTATATCGGGAGAAGGAAGGTGTGTGGGATATTGATATCCAACCGTGTTTCGGGCAGTAGCCTATCCTCTTCAGTGGTAGGGATAGGGTTGAATGTAAACCAGACTGAGTTCCCTGAATGGATTCCGAATCCAGTGTCGTTGAAGCAGGTGACGGGGCGTGAGGAGGCTCTGGAGCCTCTTCTGAGGAATGTGGTGGAGTGTATAGCTTTCCGATATGGTCAACTGCAGGACGGATCGGAGGGCGTCGAGAAGTTGGACAAGGAGTATCTGTCTAAGTTGTTATTTAGGGGTGAGAAGCGGCCGTATTTGCTTCGTGGCGAACGAATAGAGGCCACTATTGTGGACGTGAACCGTTTCGGGCATCTTGATTTGACAGGGTCGCCTGGGGAAAAATATACCTGCCAGTTGAAGGAATTGGTGTTCCTTGATCTGGCAGGCAGGCAAGTGGATTAGTCAAAAGAATGCTATTCCTTGTTTTTCAACGACCTCTGCATCTTTTCTATCAAATAGTTTACCACTACGTCTGACTGGCGGTCGGTGCTGCAGCAGAAGACGTAGAGTGTTCGCGTTAGGTATGATACACCGACGTAGCACGATTGCGTGTGGTCAATCTGTTCGTTGACCACAGGAGCGGGTTTTGTGGGGTCTTGGCGGTTGCGTTGTGTGAAGAGGGCTACGTCCCAGCCCTCTTCCATTTGCTGTTGCTGCTGTTGGGAGAGGGGTGCGAGGTTGAACTCCTTGCATAGCCATTCCCACCCTTGGTCGTCAACGGCTTCAAGCAGGGTGACATCGGCGGTGATGCCTGTATCGAGTGTGAAGTTGGTGACACTGGCCACCCTGATATCGGTGCGCGAGGCGTAGCGTTTGTACAAATCGGTCTGAGCCAGAGTTGTCAGCGTGTACGCCAGGCAGCAGATGAATAGGATGAGCTTTCGTTTCATAATGGCGCTTTAGGCTTTGAGGAAGTTCCAGATGTCGTTGATGACAGAGTCGGGTGAACATTGGGTGTTGCAGGCCACAACGGGGTCGAGCGAGGCACTGGGTTCGGTGTGTTTGACTTCCGAGACGGTGTTGATAGGTGTTGTCTGTGGTGTGTTGTTGTTTGCGATGACAGTTTCTGCGGCTTTTTTAGGGGCGCTGACGGGCTTTTCGGTCACTGTGCTAACAGTTGGCTCGGACGACTTGGTCTGGGCTTCCAGGGGGGCAGTTTGGGGCTGCACCGGGGCCTCGTTGACCTCGATGTTGTTCTGAGCCAGCAATGGGGTGTCGGCTGAGGGTGTGTTGTTGTTGGCGGTGATTGTGAGAAACACCGCTGCCACAATCACGACCGAGGCCACGGTGGAAACTGCTGTCGTCCGTTGGCGGCGAATCTTTGCGGCACGACTGGCGGCGGTATGGAGAACTTCATCGCGGTGGGTGAGCCGGTTGAGTTCGGCTTGTTCCTCCGGAGTGATCTCGCCGTCGCGGTAGCGCTGCAGGAGTGTCTCTATCTGTTTCATAACTTGTCTATATTGTTTTGGTGCTTGTTATTGTTGTCGTGTTCAATCATCTGTTTCTTCAGTCTTTTGTGCCCTTTGTTGAAGAGTTTTTTTAGTGTGGGCAGCGGGGTGTTGGTTATCTCGGCAATTTCGGTTCGAGTATAACCTTTCTCGTAGTAAAGGTCGAACACCTCTTTTATCCTTTTGGGCAGTCGTTCTTTGTAGCTCCATAGTGTGTGTAGTCGTTCCTCGTCAATGTTGCTTGGTGTATCGGGCAGGTCAGGCAGTGTGTCGGTCAGTATGTAGGTATTTTTCTTCAGCATCTTGTAGCATTTGTTGTGGAGGACGCGGCAGCAGTAGCCGTAGGGGTCTCTCACAAAGGGCTGCGACATGGTGTCGGTCAAAGCGTCTTGCACAGCATCCTCAACGTCGGTTTCGTTGTGCAGAATGGCGTATGCCATCTGGTAGAAGTCCAGATAATGGTCGGCCAGCATCTGTTTGTCGCGTTCTCGCATATTGAGTTTTGAGGTGTCTTTCTATATAGAGTCGTTACCCACGATTTGGATACCCCCTCCCCATGAAGATTTAACATCTTTTATGATATTTTGGCAGTTCGGGGATGCTTATCAGCTGTTTTTTGTCGAAATCGACCTTGCAGCAAATCTGCTGGACACCATTGGTGAGACACAGGTACGGCACCTGCAGCACGAGGTTGTAGCGACAAGCTTGGTCCACCACTTTTTGCGACAGGGCGACGGTTTCTTTCTTGCATTCTACAATGATGAGGGGTTTCACCTCATTGTCGTAGACCACTATGTCGCACCGGCGTGTCATGCCGTTCAGGGTGATGGCACCTTCCACCTGCATCAGCTCAATGGGGTACAGCAGTTCTTCGTGCAGGTATTGGATGAAGTGCTGCCGTACCCATTCCTCGGGTGTCAATGCCACAAAGCGGTTGCGCACCATGTCAAAGACCTCGCGGCGACCATCGGTTTCGCGCAGTTTAATAGACATTCTCCGACCCGCTGTCTTCTTCCTCCTCAACTTGGGGTTTCTGTCTGAGGCCGTTGTTGATTTTGTACGAGAAGCCAACCGTGATAGTGGGGGAGATGCGGCGCGAGTTCACCTCGCGGCTCATCTGGCGGGTATACGTCGTGTGTCCCCAGCCGCCGGTGGAGAATACGTCGCCCACTCTTATGTTGATGGTTCCGCGTTTCTGCAGCACGTCTTTCTTCACTGCCAAATCGAACCAGTAGGAGGGGAACATCGTTGTCTGGAGGTCAAGCCATGGGGCAAAGTACTGTCCCGAGAACTGGATTGTCCAGTCTTTGGGGAGCGTCATGAAGGAGGTGAACTTGCTGCTGGCCTGCCATGCCGAGTGGCTCTTGTTGTCCAGCAGTGCTGTACCTTGGATGGTACTGTGGTACAGGTTCACGCTGAGATTCAGTTTCCACCATTTCGTGGCCTGCCAGTCGACGATGAACTCCAGTCCGTAGTTATAGCCTTTGTCGAGGTTCTGCCAGGTGCTTGCCCAGTAGCCGTCGTATTGCGAGTTGTAGGGCATCCAGGGACTGTAGTGGTTCCGCGACAGCGTATCCCATACAAAGCCGTAGCGGGTCATCATGTTGTTGGTCTGTCGGTAGTAGGCGCATGTGTAAATGTTCCATTTGTCCAGGCTCAGGTTGTGCGACAGCTCAAAGGCATTGGTGAATTCCGGGTCAAGATTCGGGTTGCCGAACGACATCTGCTGCCCTTCCCGCACGTCGAGATAGGGGTTCAGGTCCCACATGTGGGGGCGGCGTACACGTCGGCTGTAGCTTAACTGCATGCTGTTGGCCTCGTTGATTTCGTACGACAGGTGCAGAGTGGGATAAGGTTCCCAATAGCTTTTTTGCACCGGCGTTGTGTTGGGGTGGTTCATGTCATAGCCGTACAGGTAGGAGTATTCAACACGAAGTCCTGCCTGGGCTGACAGCTTGTCGGTGAACTTCCCGCCCACTGTGGCATAGACACCGTGAGTTTGTTGGTTGTAGTCGAAATGTGTCGACGACACAGAATCGTAGAATCTGTCCAATTGGTGCGTCACCTCATCGTATTCAGTTCGATGGTAGATGGCATTCTGGTTGGGCCAGTCAAGACGGCCTTCATAGCCTGTCTCCAACTTCCAGTTCTCGGCAAAGGGGTGTACATAGTTCACCTTGATGTTTAAGGCCTGATGATGGTTTTCTGTTTCTGTCTCGCGCAGATAGTAGTTGTCCCACATGGGGTTCCAATTCATCCCGTTCCGAATGGCCAGGGTGTCTAGGTATCGCTGTTCCTGGAATCCGTTGCCTTTTACATTCCGCATGGAGAAGGAGGCATCGGCTGTCAGCTCGCGGTCTTTCTGCTCAAACTTCTTTACATAGCTGAGGTTGAACACATGGTTGAGATTCCTGTTGTTGTTTGTGTCAACCTGGTGGTAGTCCATCAGTCCGTTGTACATCAAATCTTTCGAGAAGATATCGCTTGTCCTCATTCGTTTGCCTCCGCGCAGCTGATAGGAGAAAAGCAGGCTGTTCTTGTCATTGAAGTAGTACTCGCCGCCCACCTTCATGCTGCCCATATAGTTTCTTCTTAGGCCGTATTCGTCCATGGAGTCGTGCGAATAAGGCACGCTGTCCCTCATTCGCTCAATCATCGAGTGGCCGTGGCTTCCCCGGCTCCGCATACCACCGTCAAGGGTGAAGAAGATATTGTATTTCTCTGTGGTATAGTTGAGACTGATACTTCCCATGGTGGTGGGGATGAGCTTGGGCAGCTTGTCGGGAACCACAAAAGGCAGCGGGCCGCCAAAGTTCAGGTTCGCCACGCCGTTCAGTCCAAGAGCTCCCGAGGTCTTTTCTTTCAACTTGATGTTGATGATGCCCGACATCCCTTCAGGGTCGTACTTGGCCGAAGGATTAGTGATAACCTCCACACTCTCTACAGAGCTGGCGGGTATCTGCTCCAGCAGCGTCTCCAAATCGTTACCCATCATCTCGTAAGGCCGGCCGTTGATAAGCACTTTTACGCTTGACGATCCGCGCAACGACACATTGCCATCGTTGTCCACCGACACACTCGGCACACTTTCCAGCACATCGGTTGCCGTACCGCCGCTGGTCACCAGGTTTTTGTCGACGTTCACCACCCTTTTGTCCAGTTGGTACTCAACCATGGTCCGCTGTGCAGTTACTTGCACCTCTTCCATCATCCTCGCACTGGGTGCGATTTGTATTTTTCCGAGGCTCACTGCATTGTGTTTCTCGCTCAGCGTCACGTGGTGGGGATGGAAATAGGTCTGGTATCCCATAAACGATATTCTCACCAGATAGGTGCCGTAGTTGGCCTTGGTACTGAACGACCCGTTGGCCTCGGTCACCGTGCCTGTCACCAGCGACGAGTCATTTACCTTCAAGATGGCCACCGTGGCGTATTCAATGGGATGCCCCGTTTTGCTGTCGTACACCCGTCCGCTAATTGTTCCCTGTGCCATAGCCGTGCAAACCATACCGGCCATGCAGCACATCCATAATATCAGTCTCTTAGTCATGTATAAATTGGTATGCTATATTTCAATAATCAACCATAGTATTTGCTCCGTGCTGTGCTACTCTGTCTTGGGCTGCCGCACGTAGTGGGGCATCTCGAAGGGGATAGGCAGCGAGAACTCTATCAGTCCGCCGAACGCCTCGCCGTCGTACCAGGGTACCTGGTAGATGAGTTTCTTCTTGCCGTTCTTTTCGATGGTGTAAGCGTTCAACTTCTCGTTCTCCAGCAGGTCTTTCAATATAGCGGCCGCATGGGGAGGGTGGCAGTTGAAAAGGTTGTTGCCAATAATTTTTTGGCCGTGACTGTTCACGTCGGCCGAACACTGGTTCATGTCAAGAATGTTGCCATCCTTGTCGCACACCGTGATGGCCATTCCTTTCAATCCTTCAAAATATCTATCCATAGTTGTGTGATTTTTCATTATGCATTAAAATATTGGTTACAGACCACTTGCCGACACGTCGGTGGGGGTAGTTGTCTGTAACCAATACCTGTCAGTGAGTTTTATTTAGCGTTGAGGGCAGCCAGGGCAATGCTGTACAGCTTTGTCTTGGCGCTGTCGCCGCGGCTGGTGAGGATGCAGGGCACCTTGGCGCCTACCACCATGCAAGCCAGTTCGGCACCGCCGAATTTGGTGCAGCACTTGTAGAACACGTTGCCGCTCTCGATGTTGGGGAACAGCAGGCAGTCGGCATTGCCGGCCACTTCGCCGCCCACCTTCTTGGTCTTGGCGCTCTCGGCGTCAATGGCCACATCCAGAGCAAGGGGGCCGTCGATTACAGCGCCCTTTATCTGGCCGCGGTCGCCCATCTTGCTGATGATGGCAGCCTCGACGCAGGCGGGCATACCCGTCGACACCTGTTCGGTGGCGGCAATCAGTGCCACCTTCGGCTTCTCAATCTCGAGATTCTTGGCAGTGCTGATAAGATAGCTCAGTATCTGCTGTTTCTGTTTCATGTCGGGAGCGGGGACAATAGCCACGTCGCTGCACACCAGCAGCTTGTGGTAGCGCGGAATCTCGAACACGGCCATGTGGGTCAGCATGTCGTTCTTCTTGCCGGGCATCAAACCGGTCTCCTTGTTCAGGATGGCACGCATATACTTGTCGGTCGAGAGCAGTCCCTTCATCAGGATGTCGCCCTTGCCTTCGCGAATCAGGCCTACGGCTTTCACACCGGCCTTGTTTTCGTCGGGCTCTTGCACCAACTCGAATTTGTCGGGATTGATACCTTCGGCGGCACAGATTTTCTTGATGGTCTCGATGTCGCCCACCAGGGTGGCGTCCACAATACCTTTGTCGACGGCGGCACTCACGGCGCAAACAGTGTGGTCGTCGTTGGCGTAAGCGGCCACCAGTCTTTTCTTTCCTTTAGTCTTGACCAGTTCCAGAAGGTCGTCTAATTTTGTAATCATCTTGCTATTAATTTATTAATAATTTAACAATAGGGTTTCGGTTTTTCCAACCGTCTGCAAAGTTACAAAAAAACTTTCATATACGACTTTTTTTCGTAATTTTGCACACGCTATGCCATTCGTAGAGAACTTACGCAACTATCGGAGCCTGTCCATTGTAGGCCTGGAAAAAAACACTGGCAAGACCGTATGTCTTAACTATCTTCTGGGCCGGCTGCACCAGCTTGGAATCTCCACCGCCGTCACCTCCATCGGTGTCGACGGCGAGCAGGTAGACTCCGTCTACGCCACCGCCAAGCCCGAAATCACCCTCTACGAGGGCATGCAGTTCATCACCTCCCACAAACACTACCTGCAGCGTCGGCTTGTCTCGCGCATCCTTGCCGTCGACGAGCGGCGCACAGCCCTCGGCCAGCTGGTGACAGCGCAGGTGCTCTGCCCCGGACGTATCCTCCTCTCGGGGGCCGCCACCACCGGTGTCCTCCGGCAGCAGATAGCCCAGTTCCGGCAGGGCGGCGTGCAGCTGTCCATTGTCGACGGGGCGCTGTCGCGCCTCAGCCTGGCCTCGCCTACAGTCACCGAGGCCATGATTCTGGCCACCGGTGCAGCCGTCTCGCCCAATCTCCAGCAGCTTATCTCCCGCACCCGCTTTGTATACCGGCTCATCAACCTCCCCGAAGTGTCCGACACGCTCCGTGACAAACTCTCCTCCGTCGACAGCGGGCTTTGGATAGTGGACGGCGACAACAATGTCCACGACCTCGGCATCCAGTCCGTCTTCCTTCTCGGCCCCGACAGCAAGGAGCTCTTCGCCCGCGGCAACACGCTCTTCGTTTCGGGAGCCGTCAGCAATCGTCTGCTCAAGTTCCTCTCCGCGCTCCCCAACATCAAGGACATCGTCCTCATAGTCCGCGATTTCACCAAGCTGTTCATCACCCCCGACGCCTATGCCGATTTCACGCGGCGGGGTGGCACCCTGCAGGTGCTGCAGCGTTCGCGCCTCATAGCCGTGTGTCTCAACCCCACTTCGCCGCAAGGCTATACCCTCAATTCCGCCGAGGCCTGCCGCCAACTGTCCGAGGCACTGCAGTGCCCGGTCTACGACGTGGTGCAGTGTGGGTGCGAGTGACGAACCACTAACGTCGTTCAATCTTGTATCGATACAGTATACTTATCCGATCGTTATCCTTCACCATGAAAGATAACGATCGGATAACGATAGTAGAAGGATGCTGGATTGAAGGGCGCAACTATGTTGCGGGGGGATGGGTTACTGGCTGTCGGGTTTGTGCCTATGGCGGTTTTTGATGCGGAGCCAGCGTTTCCAGGTGGCAAGGTCGAATAGGCTTGAGTCGGTGGTGGCCTGCCAGGTGAGCAGGGCGCCGATGGGGATGAATACGAATGTGGACACCCACATGCCGACGGGACCTACAGCGCTCTCGCGGACAGACTTCTCGCTAATCATGCCGATGACATAGTATAGCACGAAGAAGATGACGGAGGCCACCAACGGCATGCCCAGTCCGCCTTTGCGGACAATGGAGCCGAACGGGGCGCCGATGAGGAACAGCAGGAGGCAGGCAACGGAGAGGGTGAATTTGCGCATAAGCTCAATCCAGTGGCGGTTGATGTATTCGCGGTCGGAATCGATGATGGAGTTGTAGGTCTGCACATCGTTCTGTTCGTTGAAGGCCTGTATGCGGGCTTGCGACACGACTTTCTTGCGCTGGAAGGCGTTGGTGTCGGCAAGGGCCTGTTTCACGTCGAGGTAGGAGCTGCTGTCGCCGTAGTGTATCTGGAAATAGCTGTATGCACGCATCTTCTGCAGGAGACTGCGCTGGAATTCGGCGTAACGGTCGTTGAGTCCGTCGGTGAGCATGACTACCGTGGAGTCGAGTTGGGCTACGTTGAGCATTTGGTAGTGGCCGCTGAAGAGGTCTTCGGAGGATTTCTTGTAGGCAAAGGAGGAGATGTCGAAGGTGAGTATCTGCTTGTCGAAACCGATGCTGGTGAGGGGGCGCGACTGGGCGTTCTCGCCGTCGGTGGATTCGGAGTAGGAGTAGCCTTCGAAGAGGGTGAAGAGGAGGTAGTTGTCGTCGGGTGTGGTTTGCATGTAGCCGCGGTCGGCAACGATGATGTTGGTGCGGTCGATGCCCTGGGTGTGGTCGTAGATGATGATGTCGTGCATGGTGCGCCCGTCGGGGTCTTTGCGGTTGATGCGGATGACGTATCCGTCGATGTCGTCGTAATATTCGCTGGGACGGATGCTGACGGCGGGTTTCTTGCGCTGTATGTCGTAGAGGGTGTTGCGGTATTTGTACATGGCCACGGGCAGGACATTGTTGGCGAAGTAGAATGCCACACCGGTCATGAGCAGTGCGACGAGTGCCATGGGGAACATGATGCGGCGCACGGAGATGCCACCGGCTTTCATGGCCACAAGTTCGTATTTCTCGCCGAAGTTGCCCATGGTCATGATGGAGGCAAAGAGGACGGCGATGGGGAGAGCCATGGGCACGAAGGTGGCGGAGGCGTAGAGGAGGAGTTCGGCAATGACACCTACGTCGAGGCCTTTGCCCACGAGGTCGTCGATGTATTTCCAGACAAATTGCATGAGGAGCACGAACACCGCGATGGCGAAGGTGAGCAGGAGGGGTCCGAGGAAGGACTTGAGGATGAGTTTGTCTACTTTCTTCATGTGCGAGGTGTCCGTGCGGTGGATTAGTGCATCAGTTGGTTGAAGACTTTGATGAGGTCGTTGCCGTTGGCGATGACCAGCAGCAATATGAGAATGAACATGCCGATGTTCTGGATGACGTTGAGGGCTTTTTCATTGACGGGTTTGCGGGTAATCATCTCCCAAAGGGTGATGACGATGTGGCCGCCGTCAAGGCCGGGGATGGGGATGATGTTCATGAAGGCGAGGACCACTGCCAGGAGTGCGGTGAGGTTCCAGAAGGCCAGCCAGTCCCAGTGGTCGGGGAAGAGGGTGGCGATGGTGATGAAGCCGCCAAGGTTTTTGGTACCGTCTTTGGTGAAGAGGATTTTGAGTGAGGAGACGTAGGTGGTGAGGGTCTCCCATCCGTAGCTGATGCCTGCAGGGATGGCCTGGAGGAGCGTGTAGTCGATATGTTTGACGTTGAAGAACTGCGACATGTCGCTGACGGCATAGATGCCTAGTTTGCCATCGCTGCCCAGGAGGATATGGCGCTCGTAGTAGCGGCTGTCGCGGTAGTAGCCTAGTACGATGCTGTCGCCGGCGAAGGAGGAGAGTGTTTTAGTCAATGTTGTGGCAGAGGGGGTCGGTATGCCGTTGACGCTTACCAGGCTGTCGCCTATCTGGATGCCGCAGCGTTTGCCCAATGAGCCGGCTGAGAAGTCCTTGACCACAAATGGGATGCAGGGAGTCATGAGGTGTTTGGGATTCTCGTTCACGATAGTGGAGAGGAGGTCGGGGCTGAGGGTGATGGTCACCAGGCTGTCGCCGCGCAGGAGGGTGGCTGTGCGGGGCTTGTCGAGTATCAGTTTCTTGGTTGCTTCGGTGAAGTCGAATTGTTCTTCGCCGTCGATGGCGTAGATGATGTCGCCGTTCTGGAAGCCTTGGTCAAGGAGCACCTGATGGTATTCGTAGCCCAGGGTGGCATTGCGCAGGGGCAGTTCGTCTTTCCCCCAGTGGGAGAAGATGGCGCCGTAGATTAACAGTGCGGAGACGAAGTTGACCAACACACCGCCCGAGATGATGCAGAGGCGTTGCCAGCCGGGCTTGGTGCGGTATTCCCAGGGTTGTGGTTCTTTCTCCAAATCGTCGGCACTCTTGGTCTCGTCCACCATGCCGGCGATGTCGCAGTAGCCTCCCAGTGGTATCCAGCCCAAGCCCCAAAGGGTGTTGTTCTGGTCTTCGGGACGCAGGTTGGCTTCTTCCCACGAGTCGGGAGTCTTGGAATTGAAGAACAGGAAGTGCCATTTGCCATTGAATTTCTTGGCTTTGAAGATGGAGAATTTCCAGTTGAAAAAGACGTAGAACCGGCGAACACGGGTGTGGAACAGTTTGGCGAAGAGCAGATGCCCCAGCTCGTGGGTGACTACGAGCAGCGTCAGACTGACGAGGAATATAATGGCTTTCATATAATTAGATTTCTTTAAGATGTAAAAATTTAACGTGCAAAGATACGAAATAATGTTGATACGGTAGGTGTTTGTAGCAAAAAACTATAAAAAAGAGATTGAGACCACCCTTTGGGCAGTGGTATCGGGCATGCACAGGGCAGGATTGCCGGCCTGTCGCGGGACGGAACGGGAGGATGGTGCGTTCGCATTGAATGTTGTTCAGCAAGGTGTTTGCTGTTTAGTATGTGGTGATTGTGGTGTGCTGCGTAAGGTGATAGGAAAAAAAATTTTGAGGTTTTAACATTTGATACGTTTTTTTTGCGTATCTTTGCAATCGTGAAAGTAACAGAAGCCATAGAACACTTTGCCAACTATGTCTCGAACGAGCGCAGAATGGCCGCGGGCACGACGAAATACTATGTGGGTGTGACCAATAGTTTCGCCAGTTATCTGCAGGTTCATGGCATTGATGAAGTGGAGGGGATTACAGCGGCCATGGTGCGTGATTGGCAGTTGGAACAGACCTTGAAGGGCCAACGTCCCGGCACGATGGTGAAGAAGATGGCTGCCTTGAGGGCTTGGTTTAAATACCTGCGCATGTACGAAGGGTTTGAACGCGATATCATGGCTAAAATCACACCGCCCAAACGTCCCAAGAGGCTTCCTGTCTTTTTCCGTGAGAAGGAGGCGGAGACAATCTATTCCGACCAGTTCCCCGACACGTTCGATGGCGAGACGGAGCGTTTGGTGCTGCGGATGCTGTATGAGACAGGGCTGCGCCGCTCGGAGCTGGCCTCGCTGACGCCCGGCAGCATCGACCTGCAGACACGTTACATCAAGGTGAGGGGCAAGGGCAACAAGGACAGGGTGGTTCCTATCGAATTAGAGCTGGCAAACAATATATCACGTTATTTGACGTTACGGGAGGAGATGATGACGCAGATACATGCCCTGCAACCCGATAGGGAGATACCGGACAAGCTGCTGATTACCAGCAAGGGCAAGGCGGTTACAGGCGATGCCATTTACGCCATTGTCGAGCGGTATATGCATCCCGTCTCCAACGCCGACAGGACAAGCCCGCATGTGTTCCGCCACACGTTTGCAACACACATGCTGAACGAGGGAGCGGACATTAGCGCTATCAAGGAGTTGCTAGGGCACAGTTCGCTGGCTTCGACCGAGATATACACCCATGTATCGAGAGAATATTTGAAAGAAACCTATAAACACGCCCATCCAAGGGCACATAAAAAGTAAGGAGATCACTATGAACACAACAATCAATGCCGTAAAATTCAAGGCAGACCCCAAGTTGGAAAAATTCGTGAATGAAAAAGTGGCCAAACTGGACCGCCTTATCGACAACGCAGTGAAATGCGAAGTAACCCTCAAAGTCGACAAACCCGAGAGCGACAATAACAAGATTGCCGAGCTCTCACTCAATCTCCCCGGCCAAACCCTCTTCAACAGCAAACAAGCCGATACCTTCGAGGAGGCTGTGGCAGATTGCGTGGACTCGATGAAGGGTCAAATCGACAAATACAAGGAACGCTACAAGTAAAAACACATCAGTATTAACCCAGTGCCGGGGCGGTCACAAACAGTGGCCGCCCCGGTGCTTTTACAATGTGGATGGTGACTCCAATGCTCGGCGGTGTACGGATTTGGTGTGTAGCATACCAAAGAGGCCGCGACGGAGGGTGAGGCTGACGGTGTCGCCGATGCGGAGCGACCCGTCGTGCTCCATACGGAAGTAGATGGTGCCTTTGACGGGGGAGGTGACGTCGATATAGTAGCTGTGAGCGTCTTTTTTCTCAATATGTCGGGTGACTACGCCTTGCCCCACGACGGGGTCGCCGGCGGGGATGAGGCGGTTGGTGGAAAAGACGGCGACCATCAGCAGCCCCATCACAATGGCTGTGGCGATGGTGCTATGGAAGAAACGTCCCCAGAAGTTGTAGCTTTTGAACGTTATATTATTTATTATTGCATTGAGAGGGTACAATAATATGACGGCTGTGGCGTTATGAGAATGATGCTGATATATTATCTTTTGGCGGTGAATGTGCTGACGTTCATTGTCTACGGGGTGGACAAATGGAAAGCACGGCGTGGACGTTGGCGGGTGCCGGAGGCCACGCTGATGGGGTTGGCGGCATTGGGTGGCAGCGTGGGTGCATGGCTGGCAATGCAGCTTTTCCGCCACAAGACCCAGAAGAAGAAGTTCCGCTACGGCGTGCCTGCGCTGTTTGTGCTACAGGTGGCTGCGTTGCTGTTCTGTTTGAATATGATTATACGTCATTAGTATTGCCAATTCATCGAAGTTTTGTATCTTTGTAAAGTTGGACTGATGATGAGACGCAGTGCAGCGATATGATTTTTAAAGTAATAGCAGCTAAGCTCTCGAGAACAGATGGAAAAAGTTCAGATATTTCAAGACAAGAAGGTACGCACCCATTGGGATGCGACAATGAAAACAAATAGACCCCGCAGTAATGACCTATAAACCCCATAAAACAGTCGTATGGTTGGTCGCCATCGTGGCAGTCGTGGTGGCGGTTGTGTTGCTTTTGTTACGGACAGAGGTGGGGGAGAGTGTGAAGCGGGAGAGTGCTCGGCTGTTTGAATATGAGTATATCCCTAACCAGAACGTGGACATTGACAGGTGCGAGGCGGCAGGGATGGCGGATTCCATTTACAAGGACTTCCGCAAGAAGTACCGCTTCCATTACCAGACTATCGGGATGGCCTCGTTCTCGGACAGCAGCCGCATGATTCTGCTTAGCGACATCCCTCCCCACTTCGAGACGGACTCCATCGCATCTATCTTTTCCCAATTCACGCACAAGGCTGCGCAGCGCAGGCATCCCATAGGCTATGACGGCTACACGACCGACATGCTCATCCTGCTCGGCAACGCCACTCAGGAGAATTGCGATAGGCTGATACGTCGACTGAATAGGGAACTCTTTTTCAGTGAATACAAGCCTACGGTGATGAAGTTTCCTGCCGAAGAAAAACGCCGTTATTTTGCCAAGGAGAATATCGACTACCAGATTACATTGGAAGAGTTTAACACTTGGTTTATGGAGGAGGGAGAGGGCTTCATCCATCTTGATGACACAAACACTGTGCTGACCATTAGTGACATTTTTGCTACGAAAGCACGGGGTGTTTTCTTTAGCCAGCAGCCAGGCTTTGTGGCTTGGGCGCTTGCTAAGAATGCTGATCTTTTGGAGTACGGGCACCCTGCCCGTCAGCAGGAGTACGGGCACCTTGCCCGTGTTGCTGTTGACGGGCATCTTGCCCGTACTCCTAATGACGGGCAAGATGCCCGTACTCCCATACGGCAGTTCACACTGGATGCCGACCTGATTCTGGGTGCTTTGGCCGATAGTAGCACGCTGGTCATCATCGGCCGTGAGAGGCAGTCGCCACTTAACGAGCTGCCCCCGCTACAGATTGAAACCATCCTGCTGCTGGCTTCAACCACCGAGAAGGAGTTGTCGCAAAGCTTGGACATCAACGACCTGATGGCCGGCAAGATGAATGATGGGCGCGACTGGTGTCCAACCTACCTGAGTAAGGAGCTGGAGAACACCGAGTTTGGCGACTTGATGACTATCACCGATGTGCTGCTGAAAGACTGGTCGGAACGCGGTACTATTCAGGAGGGCTATTACCGCTATCCCGAGCCAGGCTACTATCCCTTCGACAAGCCGCTGTTCAAGAAGTTGGGGTTGAATGAGTTGGTCTATAACTGGAACACCGCTGGAGCGATGTACGCGATTGATTGCGAGAAAAACGATAGTTCCAGCACTCGCACATTAACACATTCTCGCAATAACACATTCAAATACACCATCTACACCTTGGGACGCACGGGTTCGCTGCCGGTGAGCTACTTCAATTCGCAGGAGCGTAGCCAGTCGATAGGCTACCGCTACGAGAGCCAGGCCTACCACTATTTCGCCACCCTCGGCAACACCGACTTGGCGCGAGTAGTGCAATATACTGCATTGTACCAGCTGTTTATCGACAACAACATCAGCTATTCGGGTAATACATACCCCTCGTTCCCTAAGAACAAGCCTTTCCTGCTGTACAAACCTACGACCGAGTTGCTTGACAAAATCCGAAAGCTGAGCACCGAAGAGATTGGACTGTTGGCCGACAGCCTGTCGCAGCGCAGTTTCAAGAACTATCAGAAAGAGCATGTCGACAAGCAGTTGCGTGAGAATGAGCAGAAATATAATATGTCGTATACTGAGGAGAATATCGATGCTATCTATCGGAATGTGAGCCGCGACACCAAGGCGGGCATAAGCAGGAACCTGCAAGATGTGAAGAATATGCTGGGTGGACTTACCGAAGAGCAGTTCAAGCAGCTGGCGCGATACCTCTCCTACCCCCGAGGGGTGAAGATACGCGACCGCGAGAGCTACAATACCATGCTGCGCGGACGGAAGGTGAACCAGTTGATGCGCGGGGTGGGCAAGAACAACCTCGATCTGTTGTCGCGACCAGACGGGAGCAACATCTTCAAAGACGAGATGGATTTGAAGGATGTGAAGAATTGGTATGTTGCCAATTTGAAAGGCAATGCCGGACGATACATGAAGACTTCGTCGCTCATTATCACCTACGCCGACCTGCTGACCACCGGTGGCCACAATCTCTCGTCGCGCATCAGTCGCGTGAACTCGATGACTAACTACAAACGAAATAGAGGTAACTACACTCCGACTGACTATGATAGCCCCACACAACCTGTTGCTACAGAAGAAAATCCTGTGGCATCGGCACCTAGCAACGCTGGGAAACCCACAGGGAAGTCAACGAGCAAGCCGGCTGTGAAATCGGCAGGCAAAAGCAAGTCATCTGTCACCGCCTCAACGGGCAAGCCTGCAAGCAAGCGTGTTTCCAATACCCGTCCTCGAGACGCCGTCATCTCCTCTGCGCCCCGCAGGACAAGGGGGCTCTGAAATAGTGACAATTATTGCAAAATACCACAGTATGAAAAGAACAACATTTATCATTGCATTTCTTATCATGACATTCTCTGTATTTTCACAAGACGATTGGGTTGGCTTTAACCGCTACAGAGCCGACAATGAGCGTATTGTCAAGAGCGGAACATACCCTGAAGTGGTGTTTATGGGGAACTCCATAACCGATAATTGGGCCTACTACCATCCCGTTTTTTTCAGCAATCACAACTATTGCGGCAGGGGCATTGGCGGACAGACTTCGGCACAGATGCTGATGCGCTTTACTGCTGACGTTATCAACCTTCACCCCAAAGCAGTAGTCATCATGGCTGGCACTAATGATGTGGCACACAACACCTATTGGGTGGACCCCGGCAAAGTGGTTGACAACGTCGTGGCGATGTGTCTTCTGGCCCGGGCTAACGGCATTGTGCCTATCATCAGTTCCATCCCGCCCTGTGCCGCTTTCCGGTGGAATCCTGAGATAAAGAATGCAGCTCAGACCATCGTCGATATCAACAAGAAACTGAGAGCCTACGCCGATGCCAACGGCATCGTGTATGTCGATTACCACCCTGCCCTTGCCGACAAGCAGAACGGCTTTTTGAAGCAACTGAGCGACGACGGTTGCCACCCCAACCCCGACACCTATTTCATCATGGAGGAGCTGGTGCTGAAGGCGATAAGCGTGGCAGTGAAGTAGAGTCAGCGTTAATTTTGCTGTTTTTTTTTCTTCACTCCAGATTATTTTCGTATTTTTGTAAATTCACGTATGGTATTATACGCGATGTATCGTTGACTCTATTAAAGAATTATACACAACGCCGATGATGAGTGAGAATGAAATAACAACTATTGGGACTTCCGAGGTGGAGGTTATCAAGCACCGTATCTACGAAGTGCGGGGCTTGCGTGTGATGCTCGACCGCGACCTGGCGGAGTTGTATGGGGTGGAAACAAAAGTCTTGAACCAAGCGGTCAAACGTAATATTGAGCGTTTCCCTGAAGACTTTATGTTTAAGTTGAACAAAAGTGAATGGGCGTTTTTAAGGTCACAAATTGTGACCTTAAAGCAGAGTACTACTGGTGCTGATACTGAAGAGATTGACGTTATTGAGACTAGTTTGAGGTCACAAATTGTGACCTTAAACGATGTCAAATATGATTTGAAATCACAAACTGTGATTTCAAATGGGCGTGGCCAGCATAGCAAGTATCTTCCTTATGCTTTTACCGAATTGGGCATTGCAATGTTGAGTTCGGTACTGCGGTCGGAGACGGCAATTCAAGTCAACATCAACATTATGCGGGCGTTTGTGGCGATACGCCATGCAGTGAGTGCATGGCAAGGGGTGAACCTGAAGGTAGAGCAACTGTCGCACAAAGTAGACCAGCTTAACAACTATGTGGAAGAAATCCTGCACGACCAGAACGACATCAACCGCATGCAAGACGAGACCAACAACGAGATAGCACTTCAAATAGAGGCCATCAACGATGCCCTCGACCAACTGTGTGAGAAATCATCAACCCCACGAAAACGGATAGGGTATAAACAGCAAAAAGAGGATAGCAGTGACGGAAATAAGAAAGATTAGAAATAAATGAGAGAAAACGGGAAAATAGAAATTAACAAATTATCCGATGCAGAATTTTTATCGTTTCTCTATTCAGAACGTGATAGGGAAAATGATTTAGTGGCATATCATGGTTGGAATAACTGGGCGTTAGCAGGTGCGCTAATAACTATTATTTGTGCACTATATGCGATACTCAAATCAAATTCTGACATTATATCATACACAGATATCATATTCTTTTTTAGTGGATTTCTGTCAATTGTGCTTTATATTCACCCTTTTCTTGGGATTTTTGGTAGAGAACGAGGCATTGACTACGCGAAACTGAAAACATTAAAAGACGTTGCTCCATCTTGTTATATTATCTTTACATTAGGCTGTTCGATTACCACAATCGCATTATTGTTGTTTTTCAATAAATTTATTTGGTTTGGTATTTTATGGGCAAGTATTTCCACATTGTATGCAATAGCACTAATAACAATTTTTATAAATAAAAACAAATTGGTCCCTTCTTATTATAAGGAACAGATTTCCCCATCAAGGACCTGGACAATCATTTTTAATACAATAGTTGCGGGTATTCTTGGAGAAACAACTGTTAAATCATTTAGGCATGTTGAATCTTCTTTCTTCAGTCCAAATATGGAAATAGGAATATGTGTCACTGCGATTATTGTAATTTTGTATTTGTTTATAAAAATTAACACAGGAAATAAAACGGTTAAAGAAATTGATATCATAATTGATGATTATTTGTATAAAGGAGAGACTCGAGAAAACATCTACTTTAAACTATTAGTAAATCGAATGGGGAAAAACTCTTTAGAGGCATGTTCATCAGAAATAATAAAACTCAAGGAAATAATTGACTCGTTTGCTGAAAAAGAACATAGAATAGACCAAATAAACAATATGTTAGATGCGGGGAAATTGAGCGGAGAGGAAATTAAACATTGTTTTAATGAATTAGATGGACTTGTTTCTTATACAAAGTCATTATTAAACCAATGCAAACTTTTTAGCAAAAAGATAAACGAAATAAAAAAGGTTCATCCGCTAAATGGATAGGCGGAGTCGTGTAGGGAGAGGAGTTTGAGTTTAAAGAAAGGCATGTCTCTGTAGCCATAGGCTTGGCGTTTCATGGTTTTGATTTTATTGTTGATGCCTTCGAGTTTGCCGTTGGTTATCGGGAAGTCATACCAGGCGAGGAT
>JAFZPH010000011.1 GCA_017550405.1 Bacteroidales bacterium | reverse complement strand
CATCCTGAGCCAGGATCAAACTCTTCATTGTAAGAATTGCTTGCTTCTACCTTTGACTCGTCTCGTGTCTCAGCCTCCAGGCCTCGCCTGAAGGACTCCGACACACGCTATCTCATCTTCCCAATTGTTTCAATGTCCTTTTGCCTTCAGGGAGCCTTGCTTTTTCTCTGCCGCTCCCCCTGTCGAAAGCGGGTGCAAAGATACAACCATTTTCCGAACCGCCAAAATTTTTTTTCGCCTTTTCCGAAACTTTTTTCGCTCCGCTCTTTGAACCAGTGCGTTGCGGGCGGAACTTTTTTTCGAAAATCGCGGAAACCGACCAGAAACACGCCGCAAACCGCGGAAAAAAACGCCGTTTTTTCCAAAAATCGGCACTCCTTGACACGGGAAAAACAAAAAATCGCTGCAACTTGCTGTCACACACTTGTTTAATGCATTTTAAAGGAATCTATGTATTGCGTAGTATGCTGTTGCACAGTGTTTTGCATTAGACCTCGAATCGGCCGTTAGTCGACTTGTCTATCGGGATAACCGCGCTCGGCGGACGGCAAGCACGGCACACCCAGGCCGTTCAATCCCGGCTAGATGTTGCCCGCTTCCCGGCTTGTTATCCGTCATCATGTCGGGTAACGATGCCATAGCGATACTATAACGATGCAGGATTGAACGGCCCCTCTCCGTGGCGGGGAGGGAAACGCTGCCGCTCCACGGCGCAGGGCGGGCAGGCAGAACAAGGTACGGGGCAGGGTTTTTCCCCGTGCATTGCACGATTCGGCAATTACTACGGAGTTTTCGGTTTCCTAACGACCGATTTGGGTTAAATGCATGCAGGCATCCGGCACACGGCCCGGTCTGGGGGGCTCTCGACGGGCCTGCAGGCAATGACGCATGCCTGCGGGGAACCGCTACGCACGACACGGGGACTGCCCACACAGCCATGCGCACACGCACGGCTGGCTTCCACCCCCCATCACACTTTACCCTTTGACAGCACATCCGCCTCGCTTGGTTTACTTATATATATATGTATACCTCACCTCTCTTCAAGTCTGCTAATGGAAGTGCTGGTTAAGCCCAAATCGGGGCCAAAAGAGAATAAAAAAACGGCTCAGGACAAAATCACTATAAATAATGATAGCATATATCAAAAAGAATAAATAACTTTGCCTTTTAAAGAAAAACACGACAAGTAATGCTTCTATCTGATTTACAGACTGGAATGAGTGGCGTAGTGGTACGCGTGGCGGGGCATGGAGCATTCCGCAAGCGAATAATCGAGATGGGATTCATCAAGGGTGTCACCGTGCAGACGGTGCTGAACGCCCCGCTGAAAGACCCCATCAAATACCGCATCATGAATTTCGAAGTGTCGTTGCGGCGCAGCGATGCCTCGAAAGTGGAGATAGTCACCCTTGAGGAGGCCGAGAAGGAGATTGGCAGCCACAAGGACTTCAGGGCCATCGATGCACCCGAGAAGAAACTGGAGCACATCGCCGAACACCGCACACACACCATCAATGTGGCACTGGTCGGAAATCCCAACTGCGGGAAGACCAGCATATTCAACATTGCTGCCCACGCCCATGAACGTGTGGGGAACTACAGCGGAGTGACCGTGGACGAGAAAGTGGGAATCTTCCAATACGAAGGCTACACCTTCAACCTTGTCGACCTACCAGGCACCTACAGCCTCAGCGCCTACTCGCCCGAAGAGCTATATGTACGCAAACACATCCTCGAAAAGAGCCCCGACATCATCCTCAACGTAGTGGACGGGAGCAACCTGGAGCGCAACCTCTATCTTACCACACAGCTAATCGACATGGACATCACCATGGTGATGGCGCTGAACATGTACGACGAGCTGAAGAGGAGTGGCGACAAACTGGACATAGACCAACTCTCCACCCTGCTGGGCATGCCCATCGTCCCCACCACAGGCCGGACCGGTGCAGGCATCGCCGACCTCTTCGACAAAATCATCGAAGTGTTCGAAGGCCGCGACACCAAGACCCGCCACATCCATGTCAACCATGGCAAGGAGCTGGAGCGGGACATCTCCACCTTGCGCACTGAGCTGTATGAACACGGCTTCAGCGACCATATCAGCACCCGTTTCCTGAGCATCAAATTATTGGAGAACGACCGCCAACTGGAGCAACATGTCAAGCAACACGACCCCGACGGCAGTGTACTTGAAATGCGCAACCAGATTGCCGACAACTTCAGGCGCAACAGCGGGCGGCGACTGGTGGACAAGGACATCAGCAAAGGCCATCAGGTAACCATCGAGGCCGACCATCAAGACATCGAATCCGCCATCACCGACGCCAAATACGCCTTCGTGCGCGGTGCCTTGGCCGAATGCTATGTCAAGAACGAGAAGAGCACCCTGCATGCACATACCGACAGAATCGACGCCATTGTAACCCACCGCTGGATAGGCTACCCAGTGTTCCTCATCATCATGTTCATCACCTTCTTCTGCACCTTTGCCGTGGGGCAGTACCCCATGGACTGGCTCGACTCCCTTTTCAGCTGGCTGGGCGAAGTGGTGGGTTCGGCTATGAGCGATGGACCACTCAAGAGTCTGCTCTGCGACGGCATTATTGCCGGAGTGGGCTCGGTGCTTGTATTCCTGCCCAACATCCTCATCCTCTACCTTTTCATCTCCTTTATGGAGGACAGCGGCTATATGGCACGCGCCGCATTTATCATGGACAAGCTGATGCACCGCATGGGTCTGCACGGCAAAAGTTTCATCCCCATGATTATGGGGTTCGGCTGTAACGTACCCGCCATCATGGCCACCCGCACCATCGAAGACCGCAAGAGCCGCCTGCTCACCATGCTGGTCATCCCGATGATGAGCTGTTCGGCACGCATACCTGTCTATGTCATCCTTGTGTCGGCATTTTTCAGCAAATACGCCGCTTTTGTCCTTACGGGGCTCTACTTGCTGGGCATGATAATGGCCGTGTTGATGGCCAAACTGTTCAGCCGCTTCTTTGTGAAAGGAGAGAGCCTGCCCTTCGTCATGGAGCTGCCGCCCTACCGAATGCCCACCGCCAAGGCAGTGCTACGCCACACTTGGGAGAAAGGCAAGGAATATCTGAAGAAAATGGCGACCATCATCCTCGGAGCCAGCATCATCGTATGGGCACTCAGCTACTTCCCCACCAACGACAACCGTCAGCTGCAAGCCGAAAACTCCTACATGGCCAAGATAGGAAAGACCATCGAACCCGCCATGCGTCCCTGTGGCTTCGACTGGCGGCAGAGCGTCTCGCTGCTGGCCGGTGTGGGAGCCAAAGAGGTGGTGGCTAGCACGATGGCCGTGGTATATGCCACCTCCGACGACGAAGCGCAGGAACTTGAAGCCAGCTTTGAAGAGGCGGAGGGTGAAAACCGTATCTCCGAGCTGGTACGCGACAACATGACACCCCTCTCGGCGGCCAGCATGCTGCTGTTCATACTCCTGTACATGCCATGCATCAGCACCGTTGTAGCCATCAAAAACGAGAGCGGCAAATGGAAATGGGCACTCTTCACCGTGGCCTATACCATCGGGCTGGCCTGGATAGTATCGACAGCCTTCTTCCAGATAGGCAGCCTATTGATTTGATTATGGTACAGACAATCATAGCACTGGCAATCGTGGCGGCGGCTGTGGGCTTTGCCGCACGTGGTTTGTTCCGCACCTTGAAAGGCAAAAGCGGCTGTCCGGGCGGTTGCAGCAACTGCCCGGCCCGAGGCGGGAAGTGTCATTGCCACAACAACCGACCCTTCCCCGACATCCATTTGGACTAATCCCACCTTTGCCTGCTGCTGCCCAATGGACTATTGAGACGCAATAATTCCCTGCTGCGCGCGTTATTTTTTGGATTAATTGAACAATGGACCGGGAAAAGGAAATAATCAAACTAACGGTAATCGGTAGTGCTGCGAACATTGTGCTTACCGTGTTCAAGTTTATTGCTGGCGTCGTGGGTCATAGCGCCGCCATGACTGCCGATGCCGTCCACTCGCTCTCCGACCTGTTGACCGATGCCGTGGTGTTGATATTCGTACACATCAGCAGCAAACCGGAAGACTGCAGCCACGACTACGGACACGGCAAATACGAAACCCTTGCCACCACCCTTATCGGCCTTGCCTTGGGGGCAGTGGCCATCGGCATCGGCTACAAAGCCGTGACAGCGCTCCTATACTGGTGGCAGGGAGGGACATTGGCTGCCCCCGGCATGTTGGCATTGTGGGCCGCCATCGTCTCCGTTATCCTCAAAGAGATGGTCTACCGCTACACTGTCCATCACGCCCGCCGGCTCGACTCCCCTGCCGTGGAGGCCAACGCATGGCACCACCGCAGCGACGCACTCTCGTCGCTCGGCACCCTGGTGGGTATCGGTGGCGCCATACTGCTGGGCCACCGTTGGACCGTTCTCGACCCACTGGCCTCGCTGGTGGTGACATTCTTTATCCTGCGCGTGGCGTGGAAACTGCTGCGCCAGGGTTTTGACGAACTGATGGAAGCCTCCCTGCCCGAAGAGGTGGAGAGCGAAATCCTCGCCATCGTCAACACCTTCCCCGATGTGCAAGACCCTCACCACCTGCGCACACGCCGCATCGGCAGCCGCTACGCCATCGAGCTGCACATCCGAATGGACGGCAGCACCCCCCTCAGCATCGCCCACTCCCGCACCTACGAGATAGAGCAAGCCCTGAGACAACGCTTCGGCACCGACACACACGTCACCATCCACGTAGAGCCGACCCACAAAGACTCCGCCCAACTACGTTGACTTGAAAAAATGCACACAACGCCGATTAGATTTATCGAAGCACTTACGTACAGTACACAACGCCCTTATAGCCCAACTCCTTTCACTTCCTACGACACTCCTACAGATACATAAGCACAACGAATAGGGAGCCTCATTAAGTTAGTATGTTGTTCCTCAGGGAGAATTACGTATTTAGATTCAACTTTAGGCTACTAGTAATAAAAAAGAGAGTGTCCACAACTTATGGAATATCCTCAACGACAACTACTGGAAACACCAAATATTATCTGAAGGATAAAAGAATAGTGCGCCAATTTTCAATGAAACTCAGCATCTTGTAAATAAATACATTTTTTTTATTTCTATATTACGAAATATTCGTATCTTTGCAATCGCTTACAAGAGGCAAGTAAGCTTTGTAGCAAGAAAAGCATTGCAATATTGTCCTTTGATAGAAATTCGCCAAATTTCACGAGGAGGGACAGAGCATTTATGCTTTCGCTTGGATGTGTATGCTATTTCTATAGCATATCTTCAGGCGTGAGATATGTTCTATAGCCCCCGTTTCCTCAAAGGTGTTTGGCGATACCTCTATCAAGACGGACATGAGTACATAACCTCATGCCTTTCTATATTTTTGAATTAACGCTCTGTTGGAGGTTCGGGCAGAAAAAAACGAAGAAGATGGTATGGCCCATTGTAGGATTAATAGTAGCATGTCCCTTGTTACGGTTAATTCGAGGATTGTGGAGACACAACAACACTTTCTTTGCCGTCATTGGAATCATAACAATGGCTGCAATATGGACATTCTCTGGTTTCTGGAATGCAGTATTATTTCTTTCTCTTACCGCGTTCTTTATTATCAACGGTTTTCAGATAGGTTCAGATACAATCGTATTCATGGACAAGAGAACGTCTGCCATCATGTGTTCGGAATGCGGCTACAACCATGTGGGAACAAAACACCAGAACTTTATCCAAGTAGTATAGCATTGTCTCAAATATTCCAAAAATGGAGTAAGTATCCTAATTATCAACATAATAAAACCGACGGCCTCGATGTGACAACTGAGGAACAAATACAATGAACACAAACAATTACAAAACAGCGACTACAAAAATTTTTTATGGGGTCCTCGGACTATCAATCTTCAGTGTTATTGGAGGATTTGTTTCTGTGGCAGCTTTAGCAGCTAGCATTGCCGGTGAGTCTGCATGGTATGCATTTGTGGTACCCATCCTCAACGTTCTCTGCTATGTTTACTACTTCATTGGACTTGGCGACCTGTACAAGGAATTCTCAGGTCCTACTTATGACAACCTAAAGAAAGTACGCACTGCAGCTATATTGTCTATTGTTGGTACCATTTGCACTATGATCCCTGTAGCAGGTAACATCATCAACGGCGTGTTGGCTATCATTGCAGCCATACTGTGTATTCAGGCATACGGCTATCTTCGCAATGCAGGGGATTTTCCCGGCACTGCTGGTGCAAAAACGCTTTACACGGCCACTATTCTTCAAATTATTGCAGCCATACTCTGTATCATACCCCTCATCGGTATCGTTGGAGCCATTATGAATATCATTGTGTTTGTGATGATTATCGTAGGATGGGCAAAAGTCAAGAATGCACCGATTAACCAAGCTATAGAACAATAAAAAGAATTCAATACTTTTTTTAAACAGCAAATATAACAATCATGGCAAATCATCTTATTATTGGTTTGGGCGGCACTGGTGGCAAAGTGATTCGCGAATTTCGCAAGCGTGTATACGAAGAATTTCGCAGTATTGATCCAGGCAACGGCGTATTTGTCGACTATGTGTACGTCGACTCCTCACTTGAGGATTTGAATGATCGCAGCGGATGGAAAGTTCTAGGCAAAAGTGTGCATTTAGGCGATAGCCAAAAGGTGGACATCAATGGCATCGGCACCTCAGTTCTCGACAACATAAAGATGTACCCTGGTCTTGAGGCTTTCCTTACACCAACTGATGTAAGGATGATGAAAGAGAAAATGGGGCCTCTGATTAGTGCCGGTATCGGTGGTCAACGCCGACGTCTTGGTCGCACACTGTTGGCTAACAACATGGCTGACAAGAATAATCTCCGCAATTTCGAGGCCGTGGTACGTGGTGCTGTGGGACGGCTACAGAACGCTAGTGGCGACACCGATGTCACTTTCCATATTTGTGCCGGCA
Source organism: Bacteroidales bacterium (assembly GCA_017550405.1). Taxonomy (GTDB): domain Bacteria; phylum Bacteroidota; class Bacteroidia; order Bacteroidales; family P3; genus Colimorpha. The sequence continues at coordinate 17,578 of JAFZPH010000011.1, read as the reverse complement.
TGGCTGGTGGTACTGGCTCGGGTTCAATTATCGATGCTGTGAGCCTGATTCGCACGTGGTTCCCCTACAACCCCGATACAAAAGCATTCAAGATACGCCTCATGGTATATATGCCAGAACAAACCATGGTGCAGCAGAAACACGATGCAGGCTTTTACCAGGCCAACGGCTATGCCGCCTTGAGCGAACTCAATGCCCTCAGCGTGGGCAGCTACAAACCTGTGGATATCAAAGGAGAGAAAAACCCTTTCAGTGGTCAGGTGCAGCGTTTGCTCGATGGCCAAGAGCCTTTTGAGGCTTGCTATGTCTATAGCAATGTCAATGAACGAGGCAAAGTACTCGACCTCAGCCAAGGACTACCCAAGGTGGTTGCCGATTTCCTGTTCCAGACCACCGTGGCAGCTCATGTGTCGAGCAATAAAGGCCAGTTGGGTCGCCTGGTGGGTTGCGAGAATGATGGAGCCGGTCCAGAAATGGACCGAAATGGAAAGCCAACACGCAGCCGCAAATTCCTCAGCTTCGGCATCACCCGTGTCTCCTATCCTGAGACTGAAATCCGAGAGTTCGTCACTTACAACTTTGCTATACAGGTTGCCTTGCAGCTTACATATAACTATTGGATTGAAGGCCAAGGCTACGGTGAACGTACCCTTGATGAGGTAGGTTCGGGCTACACAGAAGAAATAAAGAGTCCCAAGAACAGAGGAAATCTTATGCTCGACAATGCACGTCTAATGCTCTCCACAGCCATCATCGACAACGAATCGACCAGCAAATGGCATGATATTGATGGGACTTGGACTTCGCGCATTGCTCGAGAGGTGGAGGACGTGATGAAGACCGTATCCGACAAAAAGCTTTGGGTCAATACCCTCACCGACCGCTGCAAGGTTTTTTATGATAGTGACTTCCGCAATCAGGGTGTTAAGACGTTCTATACTAACCAACAGAAGGAGATTAAAGCCTACGCCAAGTTCATTCGCCGTCACATCGAAAACAAGCTCTTCACCGAATGGAGTACCGGACTAAAGAGCATGTTTGAAATAGAGAAATACATTGCCATACTGATGCAAGACTGCACCGAGCGTGTTGCAAAGTTCAACCCGCAGAAATCTATTCTTATAAACGATGAACTTCCCAGGATTACTGCCGAAATGCAAAATGTCAAGCGAGAGTATGACAACATCAACTGGCTTCGCGATGCCATAACGGGTGCTACAGGCCGTGTGCTGGGCAAGTACCAGACTGCCATCTGCAACTACTATATCACCGCCACCCGTATAGAGGCTTACGAATATGCCAAGATGCTCATGCAGGAGATAGTCCTCCAACTTTCCAAAATGCTGGATGGTGTGAATGCCTTTAAGCGTCGTGTGACTGATATCAATATCGAGGTTACCAAGCAGGCGGAAACTAAGTGCAAGACCCATGAGGAGCAGAACGATGCATACGTTAAGAAATACAGCCCCGAGAAAGTACGCGCTATTGTCCGCCAGTATACTTCCAACAAAGAGTATCAGGAGAAGGCATCGCAGAAAGTGCGCGAAACTCTCCTGGCATCCCTTGGCGAAGATGGCGAACGTTCGTTTGCTAACCTTTACGATAAGACCGACCTGAACTTGGTTACCGATACCATTCTCAACATTTGCACCGAGGAAGCCATCAATGCAATGGAGGAAACGGCCAAAAGCGACCCGCTGAGTAAGATGGTGGGTGTGAACATCCTAGACAACCTGAAGCAGGAACTTACCAACGATGACCGTATGGAGGCTTTTGTGAAGCAGATTTTAAATAACTCGGCATCATATGTGCAATTCAACTCGCAGGAGAAGAGCAAGGATTCAGTCGGCAGTACCGGAGCCATGATGTCAATGCTACAACTGAGCATACCCAAGCCTGACGAGAGCCAACAGGCCTTTTACAATCAACTAATCACGGCTTTTCAGGCCGCTGTGCCTGGATTCAGTCCTTCAGAAGATGTTGCTGAACACTATAAGAGTAATGAAATTGTGGCTATTAGTGCCAATTCGGGTTTCCCACTACGCTATTTGTCGAATATGACCGTACTCAAAGACAAATACGACAAGCTGGTGAATGCCCCCGGCGGTGATTTCAACCGGATGGTACTTCACACAGAGAGTTTTTCCGACTTCGACAAGGTGATTCCTTCCCTCTACGAGATGGACAGCCTAGCAATCAAGAAGGTCATCTTACCCAAATTAATGTTGGCTTATGCTCTCAGACTTATCGAAGAACAGCAAGATCCCGTCACGGGTGAAAGATTTTCGGCAATGAAAGGTAAGGATGCCTTCGGCAACGACAAGTGGCTGCCCTTGGGCAAGGACTTCGGCCAGATTTGGGACGCTCTGGGACAAGACTATGGCAAGGCTATGGACCTTAAGGACAAGGTTGACGAGACTCTCTCCACACAAGTCCGCAGCAATGATCAAAAGGCTGTTGTAAAGCAGGCTCTTGGCAACGTGTTGCAAAATCAGGTCAAAGGTTCTCTGTGTGAGGGCAACCAGTTCCACCCTGACTATGCAGGGTATGAGAAAGTGGCTGTCGCCATTCTTGATAACGAACTCAAAGAGTTGTAAAATAGTTAATAAATAGAAAGTAAACAAATCAATCAAATAGAATACATTATGGCAATTAAGAAAGGCGTTTGTAAGAATTTCGACAACTGCAGTCTTGCAGATAAACATGAAATCCAAGATGTTGAGTCAACCGAATTTGTATGTCGGGAATGTGGAAAAACACTGTACCCTCTCGATGGTGGGGGTGGCGGCGGAACAAAGAAGAGAATGATTATTCTCATCGCTTTAGCATTGGCAGTTGTCGGTGTTGCTGTTGGTGCAGTGTTCGGCATTAAGAGTGGCAAACTGACAAACCTCTTTGGTTTAGGCGACAAACAGTCTTTTTCTACTATTATAGAAAAGGATGATTTCAACATGAAAGTGGGTGAGACCGACACCGTAAAGGTGATATGTCAACCAGCTGATGCGGAGGTTAATGTTTCATACTTCTCGGATAATGAGAATGTGGCTGTCGTGACCAATGCGGGTGTTTTGCACGCTGTCGGAGCTGGCAAAACAACTGTTACAGCAATTGTGCAGTTCTCTAAAAACCACTCTGACACCTTGAGTGCATCTGTCACAGTGAAAAAGAAAGAAGTTGGGAACGGCAGTTCGGTGAATGTCGGTTACGGAAGTTATTCTGGTCCTATGAAAGGTGGCAAGGCCCACGGCGTGGGTGGAACCATTAGGGTGTCGAGCAGATACAGCATCGACCTCAAAGACGGCCGTGGCAGTAGACTGGAAGTCTATCCTGGTGAGACCATTGAAAACACAAAGTTCGACAATGGTCAACTACGAGCTGGCGAGCTGCACCGTAACGACGGTACGCGAAAATGGTTTAATATATAAACCTTTTAATGAAATCTCGCTATTATAGACAAATTGCCTTGTGCCTTATCCTGTTGGGATGGGGCACAGGGGCATTTGCCCAAGGTCGGATTGACCATATCCATCGTCAGTTCCTTGGCCGTCTCTGCCTTGCGGCAAAGCAGGGCGAGATGGCAGGAAAACCTATGCGTACCTTTATGCAGGAAGAGAAGATAGCCATGTTGGAAGGGGATTTTGACATAATGGATAGTCTTTGTCAAGACACTTCCACCCGAATGGATATTGTGCTGTCAGATGGCAAACGATACGCTGTGAGTTTATATTCTGGCAAAGAACGTGCAGTGACTATATCATATCCTGCCGACTACCAACTAATACTGGGGGTGGGAATGATGGAGGCAGAAGATAATCTGCCATCAGCAGTCATGAGTGCTGCTTTGCCTTCTGTTTCAGCAGTAAAAGTAGACTCCTGTTTGTTGAAGCAAGATGCCTTGCATGCGTATTATGTACTAAATGGAGGCTATTTTGAGATACCGCAGCTCAATACCAACCGATATTATGTGCGAGATGCCGACAGGTCTTTCGATCTGCTACTGAGCTCAGATTATCCCGTTGAGACTATGGCCAATCTTGTTACCGGAACCGAGCTTGTTTGCGATGTATCCCTCAATATACTGCAAGTAAAATATGGCTATAGAACTGAGAACTTTGCTGTACCGTTACGGCAGTGGGTTGGCTTTTGCCTGAATGAGGGGTGCACGCCCTATTATGGTGTCATAGACATCCAGTCGGATACAATTAAGAGTGAGTTAGTGATGCAAAATGAGGCTTTGGGCTATGCCCATGTGATGAAATTCTCATTTAACCCTTCAGTCATTGAAAATTGCAGGGGAGAAGTCAATGCGAGATTGAATAGTTATGTTCCATTATCGAATGTAAAAGCTCTTTTTTATGGTGAACTATAGTTTATTGAAAAAAATCCTTACGACGTTGATGTCTATTGCGTTTGTATCATTGTTGTCGGCTCAGGAAGCATCGGTTTCAAAGCAGATTAACCAAATAAAACGCAACACGCAATACGTCTATTCCGAAGCCACAATGGAGAATGAGTCTGATGCAATGGAGATGGCATACGAATTGCTCATAAAGCAGGTTCAAGAATACGTAGCGTCCAAGAAGAAACTCAATTCGTCCGAAAATATTCTTATCAAAGATATCAAGACAAAGAGTGAGTCAATGAGTATGATGCGTGGCACCATGCACAGGGTATTCGTATACGTTAAAAAGAGTGACATTGAAGGGGTTGTAAATACCACAGTAATCAACTCGGATAGTGGTGTCACTATCAAAGTGTCAGATTCTCCTGCAACAATAGTCGATATTCAGCAAACAACTCCTACAACTGAGAATACTCCCTCTTTTCCACAATCAATCCTTTCGGAAAAAACACAAACTATTTTGGCAGATAGTGTAACTCCTAATATTCCTATTCAGAACGAAACGATGGAGCAGGTTCAGCATAAGGAGATATCCGTCCCACAGGATGCTAGTGACAATTCTGCTGTGCCACAACTTGCAGGATGGAAAAAAAGCGCCATTGAATCATTGCTGACATGTAACGATATGGCTGCAGCGCGAGCTAAACTTAATCGCATGAAAGCCGAGTACAAGGTCAAGCGATACGGGTCTCCAGACAAATGCCCCTCATTGGATAAGGTTTTCTGGGTCATCTTCGATGATAAGGGTTGCGTGATTACTGTGCTCTGTCCAGGAGATGAACAGCTTATTGACTATAAGATGAGACAATACGTTTCCCTTAGTCATTATAATAATAAGAATGCAATATGGTTTCAACTTTCAAATTAACAAACAAATGAAAAAATATTTGACTACACTATTGACCATTTTGGTCATGCTGCCAGCGACGATGCTGGGGCAGGATGAGGTGAATTTAGAATTTTCCGACGGCATAGAGGTCGGCAAGGTGAAGAACAACATGGAGCGCAATGCATCTCTTCTGCTGACAGCCATCAACCGCGCCGAGCGCACTGGCAGCGATATTAACTACAGTGGAATTAATATTGACAACATGGCTTCACAAAGCATCGGAGCGATGTGGAATAATGTCCATTTTCGCATAATAGATGACGACATTGTTGAGCACTGCCTCCGTGTGAAGAGTAGCAACGGAGCTGTTATCAACTATCAGGTTCGCAACATTGCCATTGAAATGAAACCCTTGGACGATTCGTATGTCGGCGAACTCAATCAAGAGGTATGTATCAATTTCGACAGAAATGGAAAGATTAGCGATTTCAATATCACCATGGGATTGCAGCAATATATGCGTCTCATGAAAGAGGGTGAGAAACTGAACGATCTGGACCGACGCATGCAAATACTCCATTGGGTAGAGCAATTCCGTAATGCCTATGTACAAAAGGATATAAACTTCATGGAGAATGTTTTCAGTGATGATGCCCTGATTATTACGGGGAAGGTGGTTAGGCGTGAACACACTGACATGAAGCCTATCAATGTGGAATACACTACTCAAGGAAAGCAGCAATATCTTTCAGGTTTGCGACGCGTGTTCCGTAATAACAGCTATATCAATGTGAAGTTTGACGATATTACCATAGTAAGACATGGCGCCAAACCTAACTATTATGGTGTCACACTGAAGCAAGGTTGGTTTAGTGAGAACTATAGCGATGAAGGTATAGTATTCTTGGTCTGGGATTTCGCTGACGAGTTAAATCCAAAGATTATGGTTCGTACTTGGCAACCAATGCTGGTTGATGAGAATAGTATATTTACACTTCAGAACTTCAAATTAAATTAAATATGCGAAAGATACTCGTGGTACTACTATGTGTGTATTCCTGTATACAAGTCAAAGCGCAGGAGCTGAGGGTTATCGAGTTTCAAGCAGATAAGACTATGACAGACGCTGTTAAATATCCCAAAGAAGATGCTAATGGCGTTAGGTGTGGTCTCATCCGTGTGGGGCTGGTTATCCCCGATGCTCAGTTTGAAGGTGACATTATATCGCAGGAATTCAAGGATGGTGAATGGTGGATTTATATGATGAAGGGCTCCAATTGGATAACCGTTAAAACTAAACGATATCTTCCATTACGGTATGAGTTTGATCCAATTCAAAGCAATATTACTTACATAATGAGTATTGAAAGACCTTTAGTTGCATACGACGGCCCTACTGGTACGGTTCGTATTGACTGCAATTTAAAGGATGCGGATGTATACATTGACGGTGAAAAGATGAGCAGCGTAACTCCCTACGACTACACAGGATCTGAGGGGCAACACGAGGTGGAAATACGAGCCTCTGGCTACAATCGTGAACGCACCACCATTACTGTTCAATTGAACAAGCGGCTCACACATGAAGTAACATTGAAGCCAAAGGGAACTTTTCAGATTGATGGTATTAGCTACGAGATGGTTAAGGTTCCAGCAGGCACATTCCTTATGGGTTCCGCATCCAAACCCGAAGACAAAAATTATCCACTGAATTATGCCCAACCCCAACACGAGGTAGTGGTTCGTAGTTATAGTATCGGTAAAACAGAAGTTACACAAGCCCTTTGGGTGAAAGTGATGGGAAGCAACCCGTCGCTTAATATTGACGATAACATGCCTGTAAGCAACGTCACTTACGATGACTGTCTTGAATTTATTCGTCGTCTTAACGAACATACTGGCCAAAATTTCCGCTTACCCACCGAAGCCGAATGGGAATTCGCCGCAAGCAGCCGGGGCAAACAAAAACCTGACGAGTGTTCAGGCGGACCCACATCAAAAGTGGCACAAACAAACATAATAAGTCCTGTAGGGAAAAAAGAACCCAATGCACTCGGCATCTACGACATGAGTGGCAATGTGGCAGAGTGGTGTCAGGACTGGATTAGTGGATATGAGTCTAACAAAGCCTACAATCCTCAAGGGCCAGACAAAGGCACACAGCGTGTAGTGCGCGGTGGTTATGCCAACGGCCCCGAATGGAGGATGTTCGTCAGTTCCCGCAGCCATCAAAATCCAAATGAACCGTCTATACATACAGGTTTAAGGTTAGCTATGGACGACTGACTAATCAGTATATGAATATGTAACTATTTGAATAAACTAATAAATTCGCTAATTAACACATACAGAACTGATATTACATGATGGAAATAAAAATATTTTATACCAATGAAAAGAATACTTATACTTGTTACGCTAATGGCTGTGAGCCTAATGGTTAGCGCCCAAACCTTTCAAGACAATTCCAAACGTACAGTGATTCTTGGCGAGGTCGCTGGCAAAAAAGCCGAAAGCGTAAAATATGCCATGCTTAAAGGTCTCACCGAAACGAAGAGGCTCAACATCTTCGACAGCAGACATTTTTACCGTCTTCCAAAAAAAATACGCGAGAGTATCGAAGTCGATGCAGTTATTACCGCCCAAGTGGACAGTATTATCACAAAAAAAGTCACTAAGCGAGCCAAAGACAAAAACGGCAATCATTATACCGAATGGACATCTAAAAGCTATGTGACACTCTTGGTACGCGACCCTGCTACCAACATCGAGCGCATCAGACACCGAATTTCTGGCTACGGAAGCGATTTGACCAACAGCAAAGAAGCAGAAGCTGCTGCAATCACAACTCTTTCCGTAGACCTCAGTAGGTTTATCGACAGCTATTACCTTATCCATTCGGAAATCATCACCGTCAATGAAGTGAAGAATAACAAGGCTCAGACCGTTACCATCAATGTGGGCAGCGCATCATCCATCTACGGCAACATGCAGTTTTACGTCTATCCCAAAGGGTCGAAAGACAAAATAGGAAGCCTTAAAGTGAAAGAGATTAATAGCAGCGACAAAACAACTTGCGAGGTAAAGAGTGGTGGAGACGCTATCTTGAAAGCCATAGAAGAAGGCAAAACGCTCACTGCTGTTTCTCATACATTAGACGTAGTTACAGACATCATCACATTTGAGAAGAAAACCTCTCCAATCATCAATGAACCCAAACCCGATTGTAACAAACGACATATAGTCCTATACTTAGGTTCTGTTGGCAACAACGAACTCAACGGTGTCATTGACAATGACGTTATCTATAAAATATCTGGCACTGAAAGACTGACACTAATCACCGCCAGCCAATGGAACTCACTGAGCGATGAAGAAAAAGCCTCAATGTCTATTGACGGTTTGCTCATTTCCGTTACTGGCGACAAAATGACAACAACTGAAAAGCGCGACAAATACATTTACTACTCGACAAAGATTGACTTCATGCTAATTCTCTCCGATATTCACACTGGCGAAATACTTTTCGCCGACAACTACATCAGCTCCGGTTCCAGCACATCTTCAGAAGCAGATGCTATTTTCAAAGCATCCAAACACAACACTATTAATGTAGACAACTTAATAGATGTAGCATATCCTATTTACTCCACCATCGTAACAATGGATGAGGCCAACGCCAAAAAAGCCAAAGAAGTCACCATCAAGGTCGGCAGCACCTCTTCAGTATACAAAGGAATGAAACTGAAAGTATATACCAAAAACACCAGTAATGATTGGGTGGAGATTGGGGAATTAAAAGTAAAGGAGATTATTAATGAAACACACTCCTCTTGCAAAGTCAGTGACGGGGGTGCAGAAATCAAAAAGGCTTTTGAAGACGGTCTTGTCAACAGAGTTGTAACCAAGCCCAAATCTCTACTGGAAAGATTATTCTAACAATACTACCATGAACAAATATATTCTCTTCTTATTATTACTGACAGGTCTATGGGGAAGAATGACAGACTTGATGGCACAAGTGTCCCAAGTATCCCTGCTTGAGAGCAATGGCAAAATTGCTGTCTTTTGTGTTGAGACAAAGGCCGCCAAAAAAGGCGAGGTTGCCTCAGAAGCCATCCGCACTCTTTTTATCAACCTTCTTGACTATGGTGTGGAGGGCATTTATGGGGGGCGCAAAATGATGGAAACCCAAAATCCAAAATGGCGCGAAAACTTCTTCAAAGATAAAAACCCGCCTTACATGGCCTACGTCAAAGGATACCAAACAGAAGGCGAACCCTTAAAATCCCCAGTTGGAGACTATCAAGCTACAGTACTTGTGCGGGTCAATATCGAGTTCCTAATTCGACAACTAAAGGCCTACGGAATTATTCACCAATGATACAAAAATGAAAACATAGAATGTGTCAATGTGAAGATGTGTTAGCGATACTTATACATTCTCACATTTCATACATTTTTCCCATTTTCACCTCAACAACAAAATGCCGCAATGAAAAAAAAGATCATGTTTCTAGCAATGATGGCGCTTTGTCTATGTGCCAGTGCAAGGGTGTCGTGCCCTAATATTGATTTTGGACATCCCCTGGGGAGTCTGCCGCCGAACCTGGTCAGGATGGTAGCTGTCACGCACAACTCCGCCACACTGGTCTGGCATGGGCCAGTCAACCAATACGAGTATGTATACATACGAAGCGAACACAGCTCCGCCATGAACCTCGTCTCTGAGGGAATCACTGTCGATGACACTGTAATTACACTTACAGACCTTCGTTCCGATTCCGAATACTCCTTTTATGTACGCAGCCGTTGCGGACAGTCTGTCTCATCATGGTCTCAAGCCATCTCTTTTAAGACATGCAGTTCTGAGACCTCTCTGCCCTACTCCCAAAATTTCGAGTCCTGCGGGGTAGGCAGCGAAGCCTCTCTGCCGCCATGCTGGTTCGCATACTGTATAGAGGTCGGCGTTGACACAGCCCAACCCGATATAGGTCATGTATTCCCTATTACTAGTCCCGTCATCCAAGGCAAAAAGAGCCTTGCCGTGACTACAGAAATTCTCGAGGAAGGGAACTCCGTGCGTAGATGCGGTTATGCTGTCATGCCTTTATTCTCAGGTTCATCCGATCATTATATGCTCTATTTCGACGGGCGCAGTACAAACATCAACGGTACGAGAATACTAGTCGCCTTGACAGATTCACCAAAAACAGCTTCTTCATTCGTACCCTTGGACACGCTGTCATTCAATGTGGCAAAAGAAAACTATGAGATTCTCTTAGATAAAAAGCGACTGAATAATCGGTACATCCTTTTCCTCAATCTCGGACCAGAGAATATGCCCATCGGCAGTCTCGACACTGCGATTATCGACAATGTCTCTCTCATGTCCCCGTCTCCCTACTGCCCATATCCGTACATCCATAGAAATATAAAGCCGACCAGCAATTCGGCTACTATCACATGGGAGGGCAAAGCTGGACAATATGAAGTGAAATGGAAAAAACTGAGAGACTTTGTTTGGTCTGATCCTGCCATTGTGAAAGAACAAAGTTTTGGCATCAGCGAACTGGAGCCCGGCACCTCTTATCATGTCTGGGTCAGAGCGATTTGCAACGATTCCCTCCGATCAGAGTGGGCATCAGTCAATTTTAAAACCCTTCCAGAAGAGGGTAAACCCGAAGAACCCAAGACCTGTCCCGTGCCGGTCAACTTCCATTTGGTGGATGTAGGGATGTACAATGCCACATTCGATTGGACGCCCGTAGGGAATGAGACATCGTGGGAGGTAAAGGTGTGGAACAAGGACGGTAGTTGGACCAAAACAGCCGACTATCATCCCTTTACCTTTGGCACAGATGCCCGAAGCGACATAATGCGTGAGTCCGACGACCTACACAGATGCAAGGAATACATGGCCGCCGTCCACCCGATTTGTGATATGGGGTGGGAATACATCCCATATGAGAATTGGGAATACAGCCAGCCCATCGCCTTCAAGTCGCAATGCTGCCCCGATGTGGAAAACCTCCGTATCGGAAGTGTGAGAGAAACTGCTGTATGGCTTGAGTGGGAAGGTCGGACTAATAATTATGATGTTATGCTCGCTGACATCACCGACCCTCTTATTGACCCCATTTGGGAGGAGCGTATATATAATAACGGTGCAGGAACGTTCCCCGACCCTAACGCAAGCCAAACTCGTAGTTTCTGGTTAGACGATTTATTACCGTATCGAAAGTATGAAATCTGGATCAGATCCGAATGCAATGACGGCACTCATGGAGAATATGCAAAAGTCATTGTTGAAACACCTCCGTACATACTTACCGAAGCTGGTGTGGATATTCTTCAAATAGGAAAACCGTTTACGACAAAACCTCCGAAAGGGTCAATATACGATGCTGTTAAACTAACCTCAAGAGGAGATAATGGTGGACTTGCATATAACTTGTTAAGACACGGAGAGTCTATCGGAACCGCATTTGTCCATGATGGGAGTCTTATAAGTATGGTCATCTCATATCCGTCGGTATGTATTGAAGGGGGTATATTTGTTAATACGCCGATAGTTGAAGCGTTCATGAAAAGAAATGATATGTTTTCTGAATGTACATGGGATGATGCGTTTGAAGAAACACTGATTACATTGAATCTTGTAGGAGAAAATAATATATATACATATGTAGAGGAGAAGGATTTATCTCCAACGGGCAGAAATAAATATAAGAGTATTGACCGAGAAGGGAAATCAACATATCCTAGGTTCCTCAACAACTTGAATGAATTGAGTATCAAATTAATGTCTCCCGACTTCAATAAAACAGCAAAAATAAAAGATTTTAGAGTAGGGACAACCTATTTCTTATGTTGGTAAGTGTCTTAATCTGAAAAAAATGACACTTTTGGGAGCAATACCGAAAGTGAAAATGAAGGAAAAGACACAGACACGACAAGTGTACAATGAAGAAATCGGTAGAATCGAGTGAAAAGAATTCGAGATAGAGAAGTATGTTTTCGACGAAACGGCCAAAATCAAGATAGCGCGGGAGTACCACGAGCGAGGATGCCTAGCATCAGAGACAGTGTCCAAGTACCATGTCATCAGTGCAGTAGTGCAGTACGGGTTGTTCGACAATTACCTGAATGAAAAAGTTTGCGTATCTTTGTAGGCAGAATCAAACAACGAGACCGACATGTCAAAGAAAAGCAAACAGCAGCTGGAAGAGGAGCTCAAGGTGACGATAGCAAAGAACAAACGGCTAAAGGAGACAATTGAACTCGAGAAGCTGCTCTCTAGGGGCTACGACACGATATTACAAGCGCGGCTATGACGAGGAGTTCCGCCCACTGGCACTCAAGCCAATGATTGTGGAGGGGCTAAGGAATACCGTAATGACAACCCGCATCTTGGCAGCGTGAAACTGTGGCTGATGTTGAAGCGGCAGTTTGAGAATACGGGATGTTTTCCGGGCAGGGACACATTCATAGAACTACTGCACCGCCACGGGCTGATGATGAAGATACGCAGGCGGCATCTCTGGGTCACCACAGACTCCAATCACAATTACCGAAAATACCCAAACCTCATCCAGGGCTTGGCCGTCACATCCCCAACCATGTTTGGGTGAGCGATATAACATACATCGAGACCGAGGATGGGGTCTTTCCCCTCTCCCTTGTAACCGACCTCTACACGTACAAAATTGTTGGCTGGGCAACCGTTGGACCGTTCTCGACCCACTGGCCTCGCTGGTTGTGACATTCTTTATCCTGCGCGTGGCATGGAAACTGCTGCGCCAGGGTTTTGACGAACTGATGGAAGCCTCCCTGCCCGAAGAGGTAGAGAGCGAAATCCTTGCCATCGTCAACACTTTCCCCGATGTGCAAGACCCTCACCACCTGCGCACACGCCGCATCGGCAGCCGCTACGCCATCGAACTGCACATCCGCATGGACGGCGACACACCCCTCAGCATCGCCCACACCCGCACCTACGAGATAGAGCAAGCCCTGAGGCAACGTTTCGGCCCCACCACACACGTCACCATCCACGTAGAGCCGACCCACAAAGATTCCGCCCTATAACTGGCGATAAGACATTTCGATTTAAATTTGGCTTGCGCATGAATTGTGCTCTTGTCAGTAATTATGGCACCTTCAGTTATGATTATTGAAAGAAAAAGTGTATCTTTGCAAAAGATAATATTACAAAATCACTTTCAATAATCAAGAAAACATGCGGAAAATCAGTATTTTATTATCCTTATTACTGTTCGCCATGCCACTAATGGCACAGGTGCAGACCTTCGAATGGCAGGGGAAACAGCGACAATATCTTGTCAAATCGCCTGACGGGCAGACTGGGAGCGTCCCCGTCCTGTACTTCCTGCACGGCTTAGGCGACAATATCACACGGCTGGACAACGAATTTCACTTCCAACAGATAGCCGACAGGTTCGGTTGGATAGTCGTTGTGCCCCAGGCGCTGAACGAAGGCTACGGGACCATGTGGAATGCCGGACTGATGAACAGCAACACCGATGATGTTGGCTTCCTGCTGGCCCTCCTCGACACTTTGGCCGCAAGGGGTTCGGTAAACCTCGACAGCGTCTTCTTCACGGGTTTTTCAATGGGCGGATTTATGACGCACCGCATGGCCATCGAGCATGGCGACCGCATCACGGCCTGCGCTCCCGTCAGCGGTCTGATAACCCATTCACTGTCCAATCGCCAGGCTGTCGCACCTGTCAAGATGCTGCATATCCACGGCACCGCCGACCCAGTGGTGGGATATGACGGGAACTCACAGTATTTTGGTGGAAACCTCGGCCTCGGCGTTGAGGCTATACTTGATTATTGGGAAACCGCTAACAACTGCACCGAAGAACCCGTTATCGACACTTTTCCCGACCTGCGCAACGACCGGTTGCGCTTTATACGCTACACCTACCAAGGCGATGGACCCCTCCAGCACATCAAGGTCATTGGTGGAAATCACACCTGGTACCACAGCGAAGAACAGTACGACATCGGCTACATGACCGAAATACACAAGTTCTTCACCTCCAACAACTCGGGGAATGCTAGCATAACCCAACCCACGCAAAACGCTCTCAGGCTTTGGCCCAATCCCACATTGGGCAAAATCACAGTCGAGCTGCCTGAAAAAAGCGACCTCGAAATAATGGATATGCTTGGCCGCATCGTGGCCACCTACCAGCTGCAGCCCGGCACACACCAACTCGACCTCACCCACCTGCCCAAAGGTCTATACCTCATAAAAGACAAAACCTCCGGCACCCAAGCCAAAGTGCTGAAAAGCCACTAATCGTCCACAGAAGACATACTGCCCGTTCTGACATGTAAGTTACCTTTGTTTATGGTAATGACAAATCCAACAACCGTCACCGAGATTTGCCAATACACTTCCAGAAGCAGTTGTCACACAGCATAGAACAAGACGACACACACAGCCTTATGCTGTGGGGTGCGAGGTTTCCCACCGGGATAGCAAACTACAAAATTGCACATCCCATTATCTTTTTTTCTCTCATATCAATTTTTTTCTGTATTTTTGCAGTCGCTTACACAAGTAAAGTAAGCCGTTGCAAGAAAAGCATTGCAATACTGTCCCGATATCGAAATTCGGCAAAATTTCAATGAAGGAGGACGGAGCAATTATGCTTTCGCTTGTTGTGTATGCTATAGGCTCACGCCTCGGCATATCCTCAGGCGTGAGATATGTTCCTTATAAACCGTTCCTTCATAGGTTTGCCGAAGCCTCGATATCAACGGACATGAGTACATAAGTCTCATGCCTTTCTTTATTATATGAACCGCCTGTTGGGGACTTGAGGCAGAAAAAACAGCAAACAATGGTTAATTACTGGATTCATCGATGTAAATGTGGAGAAAACGCATGGCAATTTACTCATGAGTTATTGAAAAAACACAATATTATTACAATCGGGTGGAGCGATCTATCCAATAAGGAAATATACAAACAATTAATTTCTAGTTGGGAATCTTTTGAACAAGTATTCGAAAGTTGGGGTTACCCACGTAACCGTTACAATTTGTGGCGCTTCTTGAATGAGATGAAGAAAGGTGACATTGTAGTGGTTCCATTGCCTGGAGTCTTTGACATATACCGTGTTGCAGACGATGTGGTGTACAATAATGAGACTATCGATCAAAAGTTGTGGGTTGATTGGAATTGTGAATCAGCTTCTTTAGACAAGGATGGCTACCCCGCCTATGATGATGGAAGACAAATTGACATGGGATTTTACCGCAAAGTAGAACCAATTGCCACGGATATTCCTCATAATGATTATGCTCAACAACGGCTTTTCTCCCGTATGAAGATTCAGCAGACCAACGCCAACATCAATGATCTGCAGGACGAGGTTGAAGATGCCATCAACCGTAAAAAAAGAAATATTCCGATCAATCTTCATAACGAGTTTTTGGACGAAGCTGCAAAGGGGCTTTTGTCTCAAATGAGGGACAAACTCAACGATAGCAAGCTTGAGCAATTGGTAAGATGGTATATGGAACAATTAGGAGCTGAAGCTGAAATACCACCAAAGAATGCCACCAGTTGCGACGAGGGTGATGCTGATGTGATAGCGACTTTTGACAAACTCAATGGATTCACTATTTTGGTTCAAGTGAAAGCGCATAGAGATTTCACTAATGATTGGGCAGTCAAACAAATAACCACATACAAGATGACAATGGAGAAACATCGGCAATATTCATCTTCCCAAATGTGGGTAATCTCCACTTGTGACGATTTTAGTGAAAAGGCCAAACGTGATGCTGAAGCATCAGGGGTACGACTTATTGCAGGTCTGAAGTTCGCTCGGTTGTTGATTGAAAATGGAGTTTATTCTATGCCATTATAATCCCCAAGCATGAAATCGTCAGTACAGGAACCCGAACATCCAGAGGGGGATTCGCTGTCCGATGCCATATTCTATGTCGTCGGCTGCAATATAGGCATCGCTCACACCTTCGATTTGTTGTGTGCCTTTGTTTTGACCGCCTACTTCAAAGGTGTATTTGCCGTCTATCAGGAAATCGCCTGAGTCGGCAGCCTCAACAGTATGAGTATATCGTAATTGGTTGGCAAAAAAGGTTTCCCTCGCAGTGCCACGATTGGATGCTTGACCCACTAAGGCGTATGAGAGGTTGGTGTTGTCGAGATAGAGTTTGTCCGGTTTCTGCAACCTGTTGATACCGTTGCCATGCTTGTGCAGGCTGAAAGTGATGCGGCTGTCGTGCAAGGCATTAAGGTATGATAGCATGGCAGCCCTTGATATACCGATACGTTCGCACAACTTCGATATGTTCGGAACAAACGGTACGGATTCTGCGATTATATATAGTAACTGCTTTATCTTGGGAATGTATGCTGTTTCAACATCGCGGAGCTGGGGGATTTCCACTTCAAGAACCATGTTTACCACCTCTGCAAGCCGACTATAGAAGAGGGAAGGCAGTTCTTTATAGAACGGGTAATAGCCATGCTGAAGATAGTCGTCGAAATACTGCAATACCTTTACTTTCTGCAGGGTCTGCATGGCTATCTCAGTATGTTCTGTCAACAACTGCTGAAGGGATACTATAGGTAGATCAAGGTTGAGATTCCAATTAAGATACTCGCGGAACGAGAATCCTTGCATCTCATATACCACGGCACGACGACTGAGGTCAGAACGGGAATTGAGTATCTGTAGTAATGAAGAGCCGGTGAAGACAACATGGAGGTCGGGGAGATCGTCATAGATGTTCTTCAGTTCCTGACTCCAATTGGGGTATTTATGCACCTCGTCGAGATAAAGCCAACGTCCGCCACGCTTGGCAAACTCAGTAGCCAACTCATAAATGCTGTGGGCATTGAACCAGATATTGTCCACACTGGCATAAAGCACCGTTTGATTGAGCTTGTGGCGCAACTTGATATGCTGCAACAAAAGAGTGGTTTTCCCAACACCACGTGCACCCCGAATCCCGATAAGGGGGGCATTCCATTCTATTTCTTGCTCCAACCCACGAACAAAGTGCGTGTCTTAACCTGAAAAAAGTTGACACTTTTGGGAACAATACCAAAAGTAAAAATGAGACAAAAGACACAGACACGACAAGTGTACAATGAAGAGCTCGGATGTTACGAGTGGAAAGAGGTCGAGACGTACAGGTATGTTTTCGACGAGACAGACAAGATTGCGATAGCACGGGAATACTATGAGCGCAAATGCCCGGCATCGGAGATAGTTGCCAAGTACCACATCAGCAGCGCGGTAGTGCTGTACGGGTGGTTAGACAAGTACCTG